>CADAFP010000001.1 GCA_902787185.1 uncultured Bacteroidales bacterium
CTGCTCGCTCTGGTGGTCAACCTTCACGTCAAAGTTCTTGGCCTGCTCCATGATCCAAGCCACGTCCTTGTCGATGTTGGCAGCGTTGATGACCAGGAAGTAGTCATTGTCGTCAACGCGGTAAACCAGCAGGTCGTCAACAGTGCCGCCGTCGGGATACAGCATCATGCCGTACAGGATTTGGCCGGCCTTGATGGCATTGATGTCATTGGTGAAGATGTAGTTGGTGAACTTGGCGGCATCGGGGCCGGTGATTTCCACCTCGCCCATGTGCGACACGTCAAAAACACCCACCTTTTGGCGAACAGCATTGTGCTCGGTGGTGATATCTACATACTGGATGGGCATGTCGTAACCAGCAAAGGGGGACATGAGAGCGCCTTGCGCCACGTGCCTGTCATGCAGACAGGTAACTTTGATTTCTTCAGTCACGGTTTAAAATGGTTTTTAATTAGTTAATATATAAGTTTTAAGTTTTTATGACAATCGATTAAAGCCTAATAGCTAATGGCTAAAAGCTAACAGCTTGATTAATTGTTCGTTAGTTAAATTTAGTATCCACTGGCCCGCGTCACAGCCGTCAAGGGCGGCACGCAGGGCGTCGGCTTCAGGTTTCACGCCACACAGCTTGTCGAGCATCACCTTGTCCACCTGGTCGCACAATGGCAGGAAATCACCCGTCAAGTGCAGGTCGCGGACCGCGCCGTGCTGCAGTTCCATGCTCACGTGGATGCTGCCCACACCCTCGATGCGTCCACCGCATTCCACCTCGTGGCGCGGATTCTTGCCCATCAGGAACGACGGTTCCAGATAGGCCTGAGTGATGCGTTCTATCTCGGCGACATCGGCGGCAGTGAGGCGGATCTCGCCGTCGCACAGTGTCTCGCGGACGTGGCGCTTAAAATCCTCGATGTCCATCGACAGGTGCTCTCGCAACGTTGTGATGTGGCTGCGTACCGACTCCACCCCTTTGCTCGTGAGCTTCTCGCGCGAGGGCGTGATGGCATTGAGCATGTGCTCCATGTTGGTGTCAAACAGCATGGTGCCGTGCACGATGCTACGTCCCGGGACGTGGTAGAACGCGTTGCCGCTCACCTTGCGGTTGCCAATGAGCACATCGTTGCGGTCGCTGGCGCTGGCATTGAGCCCCAAGCCGCGTAACATCTCGGCCACAGCGCTGGTGTAACGTGTGAAGGTCGTCTGCACCTCGTCGCTGCGCGTGATGTAGCTGAACATGATGTTGTCGTGGTCGGCATACACACAACCTCCACCACTGCGGCGACGGTAGAACGCGATGCCATGCTCACGACAATACTCCACATTCACCTCGTTGGCAATCAGTTGATTGCGCCCAAAGATGACCGTCGGCTCCACCTGCCACATGAAGAAGATGTCATCCTCTCCAATAATGCGTGCTGCATACTCCTCCATTGCCAAATAGAACGGAAGAATGCGCGTCGTGTTGTCAGGCAGACTCAGGTATTTCATCATGTCTATCTAAACTACCCACAAAAGTAGAGTAAATTCCTCACATTATAAAATAATAACTCAAAATAATTATTAAAACCCATGTAAAAAGGGCCATCGCTCACTCGCGACAGCCCTTTGTGGTCATGTGATCAAATAATACTCGCGTTACAGCCTTGTCGTTGAGTCTTGTCCCGTGGGCGGCGGCTTTGCCGCCGTCGTTGAATAGCCTCAATAGCACTTGATGCGGTACATGAAGCCCAGTTCCACGCGGTTGGTGTTGTAGTCCTCAAGACCGCTGAAGGTGTTGAAGTCATATTTGTGGCCCAGGTAGGCGAGGAAGACGCGGAAGTCCAGCTTCTCGACGGGCCAGTACTCGATGCTGCCCAGATAGCCGATTGACTTGCGGTAGTTGTGCAGGTCCTCAATCTTGGCAATGCTCGTGGTCTCGTAGGTGCCCTTGAGCATCAGGTTCCACTTGGGTGCGAACTGCCAGTTCATCTTGGCTATGAAGGTGTGGCTGTGTACCTTGCCCAGGTGGGTGGATCCCGGCGCAATCATGTCCTTCAGGTCGGTCGTCGCATAGTGCAGACGGTCCACGTCGTCCCACTCACCGAAGTAGTCGAAGTACAACTGGTAATTGGGCAGGTTCAGGCGCTGGCCCAGGGTGATCATGCGCGAGTACTTGTGCTTGGCCTGCGTCTGGATACCCCATGCCCAGCGCGTCTGCAACTGGTCCTGCAGGAAGTTGCCGTTCCAGTTCAGGATATAGGTGAACGGGGCGCGGCTGCGGCTCAACTTCTCGGGCTGCTGCAGGTTGCTGGTGACAATCTGCGGGTCCGGACCTAAGTCCTCGGTAAATGAGCCGTTATAGCTGTTGGTCATCTGGAAAGCGACCTCCTGGGTGGGCACGGGACGGTAGCTCACCATCGCACCCGCCATGAAGATGTCCATCATGTCAATCAGGTCGCTGTAGCGGTAGATTTCCATGGGGTTCTGGTCATACTCAAAACCGCCCCAGATTTGGCACAGCTTACCGGCGGCAATATCCACCTTGCTGCTGGGACGATAGCCCACCATCATGATGTCGGTCGCCTTGGCAAAGCGGTCCAGACCTTTGGCCTCCTGGCTGCTGTTGAAGCGGTGACGGATGCGGTAGAACACCTTGGGCGTGATGTCGCCCTTGATGTCCAAGCGCAGGTCGCGACAGATGAACCTCGTGTCCCACTCGCCATGATTGGCGTCCTCGGCCATCAGGCTCGAGGCGAAATTGATATGGAAGTTAAAGGCATCGGTTTTCTTCTCCAAGTTGAAGATGCGCTCGGCGAGCGACTCGGTGTCATCATTCTCGTCACCACCCATGCGGGTGTTGTTACCTTGTGCCATGGCATTGATTCCCAATAGGGTAGCGCACAGGGCAAACAGCATAGATTTCTTTGTCATTACAGTTTTCGTGATATGGTTTTTAAAAAACGGCTGCAAAGGTACTGCTTATTGTCACCACCACCAAATAAAACAGTCCCGATTTCCGTTCCCACGCGATTTTTCTGCTGTTTCTTAACGTTTACAGCCCTGTAAACTGCGCTGAGCGGCGGCTCTTGCCCGGATTGTTGATGGAGATGTGTGTGATGTTTGAAATCTTTTTCTTAATTTTGCACATTCATTTTAATTTATCAATAGAAGAAATGCCTAACAACAGCAGAGAGAAGAAACTGGAGGCCTTCGGGCGCCTTCTCGACATTCTTGACGAGTTGCGCGTGAAATGCCCGTGGGACCGCAAACAGACCAACGAGAGTCTGCGCCCTAACACCATCGAGGAGACCATGGAACTTGCCGACGCCATCATGGCCGAGGATGACGATAAAATCCGCAAGGAACTGGGCGACGTGCTGCTGCACATCGTCTTTTATGCCAAAATCGGTGACGAGAAAGGCCGTTTTGACATCGCCGACGTGTGCGATGCCCTGTGTGACAAGCTGATTTACCGCCATCCGCACGTCTTTGGCGAGGAAAAAGCCGATACGGCAGCCCAAGTGCTCAAGAACTGGGAGCTCATCAAGATGAGCGAGAAAGACGGTAACAAAATGGTGCTCAGTGGTGTGCCCCGCAGTCTGCCATCGCTCATTAAGGCCGAGCGCGTGCAGGAAAAGGCCGCCAACGTGGGCTTTGACTGGCAGCAGCGCGAGGACGTCTGGGACAAGGTGCGTGAGGAGTTCAACGAAGTGGAGGCTGAGTTGAAGAAGGGTAGTGAAGTGGACCGTGAGAAGGAGTTTGGTGACCTGTTCTTCTCGTTGGTCAACGCAGCGCGACTGTATAACGTGCGTCCCGACAATGCCCTGGAGCGCACTAACCGCAAGTTTATCGCCCGCTTCAACTACATCGAGCAGAAAGCTAACGAGCAGGGCCGTCACGTCAACGAACTCACCCTCGCCGAGATGGATGCCTTGTGGAACGAAGCCAAGGCCCAAAAACTCGGCGAATAACGAGCATATTCTTAAAGTAATACTTTATACTTTAGCATAAAACTGTTAACTTTTAACTGTTAACTTTTAACTGTTAACTTTTCACTATAAACTGTTCACTCTATGAAGGTTTGTGTTACCGAGAAACCCAGTGTGGCACGTGACATTGCCCGCCTGCTTGGTGCCAATGACAGGCACGAAGGCTACTATGAGGGCAATGGCTATCAGGTGACATGGACCTTCGGTCACTTGTGCGAGCTCAAGGAGCCCAACGACTACACCGACCAGTGGAAATGGTGGAGTCTCGGTCAACTGCCGATGATTCCACAACGCTTTGGTATTAAGCTAAAAGACGATAAAGGTATCGAGCAACAGTTTAAGGTAATTCAGAGCCTGATAGCTGGCGCCGAGGAGGTCATCAACTGCGGTGATGCCGGTCAGGAGGGTGAACTTATCCAGCGCTGGGTATATCAGAAGGCGGGCTGTGACAAGCCCGTCAAGCGCCTGTGGATCTCCTCGCTGACCGACGAGAGCATCCGTAAGGGGTTCCAGGAACTGAAAGACTCCAAAGGGTTTGATAACCTGTACTATGCAGGGCTCTCGCGTGCTATCGGGGACTGGATACTGGGCATGAATGCCACGCGCCTTTACACCTTAAAGTACTCGCGCTCGCGCGACGTCCTGTCGGTGGGGCGGGTACAAACGCCCACGCTGGCCATGATTGTTGCCCGCTATCGCGAGATTGAGAATTTTGTCCCCGAGGACTATTGGGAACTCAAGACCAAGTACCGTGGGGTGACCTTCAACAGCACTCGCGGCCGCTTCAAGACCGAGAGCGAGGCAAGCGCTATCGTAGAGAATATCAAGCAGTTGCCACTTGAGGTGACTTCGGTCGAGACCAAGAAAGGCCGTGAGGCCCCGCCACGTCTGTTCGACCTCACAAGTCTGCAGGTGGAGTGTAACAAAAAGTTCGGCATGTCGGCCGACGAGGCACTCAAGACCATCCAGTCGCTCTACGAGAAAAAAGCGACGACCTATCCCCGTGTCGATACGACTTTTCTGAGCGATGACATTTATCCCCAGGTGCCTGGCATTCTGCAGGCGATGGTGCCTTATGCTAACTTGACTGCTCCTTTGCTGGCGCTCAACAAGTTGCCCAAGACCAAGAAGGTGTTTGACAACAGCAAGGTGACTGACCACCATGCCATTATCCCTACTAACGTCAACCCAGCCACGGTGGCGATGACGCCCGATGAGAAGCGTGTCTATCACCTCATCGCCATGCGCTTTATCGCTGCGTTCTATCCTGACTGTGAGTTCAATACGACGACGGTGATGGCTCAGGTGGGCGAGTACGGCTTCAAGGCGACAGGAAAAGAAATCCTCAAGCCGGGTTGGCGCGATCTGTTCAACAAGCCCGGGGATAAGAGTGCTGATGATGAAAGTAAGGAAAAGGCTGATGATGAGGACAATGGCGTGATGCCGCACTTCGAGAAAGGGGAGAGCGGGCCTCACGAGCCGTCGGTGCTCAAGCGAACAACACAGCCTCCGAAGCTCTACACCGAGGGCACCCTGCTGCGCGCCATGGAGACCGCAGGCAAGACGGTCGATGACGAGGAGTTGCGTGACGCTATGAAGGAAAACGGCATCGGCCGCCCATCGACGCGTGCCGCCATCATCGAGACGCTGTTCAAGCGCCGCTACATCCGCAAGGAGCGTAAGAGTATCACACCCACCCTGGCAGGCATCCAACTGATAGATACCATACATGAACCTTTACTTAAAAGTGCGTCATTGACTGGCCTGTGGGAGAAAAAGTTGCGAGAGATTGAACGTGGCGAATTCAGTGCAGCGCAATTCATCGACGAGCTCAAAAAGATGATAGGGGAGATCGTGCTCAACGTTTTGCGCGACAACAATAGCGGCAGCATTGCCGTAGAGCAGGGAAAACCAGCAAAACCCAAGTCACCGGCAGCCGCTGGTGGGGAGGAAAAGCCCAAAAAGGCACGTGCTCCGCGAGTCAAGAGCATTGAGGAGATACCATGCCCAGTTTGCGGCAAGGGGCACTTGATGAAAGGCAAAACCGCCTATGGCTGCAGTGAATACAGGAACGGTTGCCACACCGTGCTGCCCTTTGCCGAGTATCCAGCTGATTTGACGCCTGCCAAGCTCGCGAGCCTGGTGAAAAAGAACTTCAAATCGACTCAAAAATGACCTACGATGTCTTTCAATATGCGCTGGTCGCACTCATCGTGGTGGCCGCTGTGGCCTTGACGGTGAGGGCAATGGTTCGTGCCGCTCGTAACAAGAAAACGGTGCTAACAGCCTGTGGCTCATGCAAATTGAAGGATGTTTGCCAGAAACCCGAGAAAAATTCTGCTAAAAAATGTGCCGAAAAAGTTGCACAGGTCGAAAAGTCGCAGTAATTTTGCGCCGCTATTCACGAAAGGTCGCTTGGATGAGTGGTTTAGTCACCGGTCTGCAAAACCGGGCACAGCGGTTCGAGTCCGCTAGCGACCTCAAGCAGGAGAATCGTCAGCCTCATGGTTGGCGATTTTTTTTCATCATACCCTCTGGCTGCATGCCCCAGCCCCCGATTTCATGCCCCAACCCCCTGGTTTCATGGTTCAAAAGTTTAAGTGATACTTTAACTGTTCGCATCGTCGTGTGCTTGGCATGATGTAACGCATGGACAGGTTTAAGTTGTTAAAATAACATAAAAAGCATGAAAACGCTGGTTTTTTGTCGATGCGTTTCTTTGAAAAAATGATAATAAAGTGTAATTTTGTGGCACTAAATAGTGGGGTGAGAAGACATTGGTGGCTGCCTATCGACGGAGCTTATTGAAAACCGCGTCTTTAACTTGTTGAACCTCACTTGAATAATATATTTTCTCCACTAGCTCACTACAATGCGGTAATGAGCCCCTATCTTTGTATATTAAAAAAACTAACATAAATGATAAGTAAATGGAATTACTTACCTCTAACATCCGACGAACGCATTGCCCAGACGCAACTGGCGGCACAGTTTCCCAACTGCCCCGCCATCGCTCGGCTGTTGGTGCTCAGGGGCTTGAAGACCGCGGACGAGGTCCACGACTTTCTCTACCCGTCGCTCCAGCAACTGCACGATCCGTTCTTGATGAAGAACATGGACAAGGCTGTGGCAAGGTTGAACAGGGCGTTAGGGGCCAAAGAGAAGATCATGATTTACGGAGACTACGACGTGGATGGTACCACGGCCGTAGCGCTCGTGTATAAGTATCTTCAGAACATTTACTCCGATTTGGTGTACTATATCCCGACACGTGATGACGACGGGTATGGTATCTCGCTGCAAAGCATCGACTATGCAGCCTCCATCGGGGTGAGTCTAGTCATTGTGCTCGACTGCGGTATCAAGGCAGTTGACGAAATCGCCTATGCTAAGGAAAAAGGCATAGACTTTATCGTGTGTGACCACCATGTCCCGGATGATGTCTTGCCCGATGCCGCCGCTATCCTTAATCCCAAACTTGTGGACGACACCTACCCCTATAAGGGCCTGTCGGGCTGCGGTGTGGGATTCAAGTTCATGCAGGCATTCTCCAAGAGCAACGGGCTTGGGACGATGTACAACCTTGAGGCTATGCTTGACCTCGTGGCGGTGAGCATCGCTGCCGACATTGTGCCGCTCACGGGCGAGAACAGGGTGATGATGTTCTACGGCTTGCGCCGCCTGAACAACAATCCCAACGTCGGCTTGCGCAGCATCATCCGCACCTGCGGCCTTAACCGTCACGAGCTTACGATCAACGACATCATCTTCAAGATCGGGCCGCGCATTAATGCGTCGGGCCGCATGGAGTCGGGTCAGGAGTCTGTCGAGCTGCTGGTGTCGCGCAACATGCAGAGCGCCATGGAAATCTCTAAGCGCATCGACCAGTATAACAGCAACCGCAAGGAACTTGACAGCCAGGTGACCGTCGAGGCCAACGAGATCATCGACCGCCATGCACAGGTGCTTGACGGCAAGAAGCCCATCGTCATCTATGACCGCAACTGGCACAAGGGCGTCATCGGTATCGTTGCCGCAAGGCTTGCCGAGCTGTACTTCCGTCCTTCGGTAGTGCTGACCTATTATGCCGACGGCATCGCCACGGGTTCGTCGAGGTCGGTACGCGGATTTGACGTCTATACGGCCATCAAGTCGTGCCGAGACCTGCTCGAGACCTTCGGTGGCCACACCAATGCGGTGGGCCTCTCCATCAAGGAGGAGAATATCCCCGAGTTCAGGCGCCGCCTCACCGAGTATGTCGAGGCGCACATCCACGACGAGCAGGTCACCCCTGCCATGGACGTGGATTGCGAGATCAAGTTCAGCGACATCAATGGGCCGCTGCTGCGTTACCTGCGCATGCTCAATCCCTACGGCCCCGGCAACAGCAAGCCCCTGTTTGTCACCCGCAAGGTCTATGACATGGGCACCAGCAAGGTGGTCGGCAAGAAGATGGAGCACATCAAACTCGACCTCAAGGACGAGGAGGGCAACACGATGACCAATGCCATCGCCTTTGGCATGGCAGGCTTTAACGAGGCGCTCAAGGCTGGCAAGCCGGTAGATATCTGCTATACCATCGAGGAGACCCGTCACCGCATGACGACCTCGGTGCAACTCATGGTGAAGGCGATAAAACTGCACAACGATGCCGAGCCCTCACAAGCCGATTCTTGACATCCTCAAAAAATATTGGGGTTATGACGCCTTCAGACCGCTGCAACAAGACATTATCGAGTCGGTTCTCGAGGGGCGCGACACGCTGGGGCTGATGCCCACGGGCGGAGGCAAGTCCATCACTTTTCAGGTTCCCACAATGGCCATCGACGGTATGGCCCTTGTTGTTACACCCATTATCTCGCTGATGAAGGACCAGGTGGACCGCCTGCGCGCGTTGCGCATCAAGGCGACTTACCTGTATGCCGGCTTGACGCGCGCCGAGGTGAACCGCACCTATGAGAAATGTCTCTACGGTAACTACAAATTCCTGTACGTGTCGCCCGAACGGCTCCAGTCCCGTTCCTTTCTGGAGCGCCTGCGGCAGATGCCCGTGAAGCTCATCGTCGTCGATGAGGCGCACTGTATCTCGCAGTGGGGCTACGACTTCCGCCCCTCGTTCCTGCACATTGTCCAGGTGCGCAAATTGTTCCCCTCGGTCCCTGTACTGGCACTCACGGCTACGGCCACGCCCATCGTGGTCGATGATATCCAGCGCTGCCTCAATTTCAAGGCTCCTAATGTCTTGTCGATGAGTTTTGCCCGCAGCAACTTGTCTTATGTCGTGCGTCATAGCGAGGAGAAGCAGGCAGAACTGATACGCATCCTGCGTTCAGTTCCCGGCACTGCCATCGTCTATGTGCGTTCGCGCAAACGTACTAAGCAGATCAGCGACGAACTCAACCGTTGCGGCATCCATGCCGACTATTATCATGCGGGCCTGTATGTCAAGGAGAAGGAGGACAAGCAGAACAAGTGGACGAGCGACGAGTGCCGCGTGATGGTTGCTACCAACGCCTTCGGCATGGGCATTGACAAGCCCAACGTGCGACTCGTGGTCCATGTTGATGTCCCCAACTCGCTGGAGGAGTATTATCAGGAGGCTGGCCGTGCGGGACGTGACGGCAAGCGTTCCTATGCCGTCTTGCTGGTCAAGCACACCGACCAGGCCATCCTGCACCGCCATATCACCGAGGCTTTCCCCGAAAAAGACTTCATCCGTAGCGTCTATGAGCGTGTGGGCAATTTCCTCGGTGTGAGTCTGGGCGAGGGCTACCAGCAGATGTTTGATTTCAACTTCACCCTCTTTTGCCGCACGTTTGACCTGCCGGTGCTGCCCACCCACAACGCGTTGAAGATTCTTACTCAGGCGGGATATATCGAGTTTGTTGAGGAGATTGAGACGCAATCCCGTGTGATGATTTTGGCAAGAAAAGAGGAACTTTATGACCTTGACACAGTGACGCCTGGGGCCGACCAGGTGCTACAAGCTATCTTGAGGCTCTATACGGGCCTGTTTGCCGATTATGTCTTCATCAACGAGGATGTCATCGCTTTTCGCACGGGCCTTGACCCAGAGACCATCTACAAGTCGCTGCTCGAGCTCACACGGATGCACATCCTGCATTATGTGCCCCGCAAACGCACGCCTTACATCATCTACACCACCTCGCGCGAGGAGCCACGCCATGTGCTCATCCCCAAGGCCGTCTATGAAGACCTGCGCCAGCGCATGAGCGACCGCATCGAGGCGGTCATCAACTACGCCTATGGCGAGCAGGGGTGCCGTGAACGCCAGCTGCTGGGCTACTTTGGCGAGCAGGCCGGTGACGATTGCGGCCATTGTGACCTGTGTATTGATAGGCGTAAGCGTCAGGACCATCAGCCTGTCGATGTGCAGCAGGGTATCCTGTACATGGCTGGCTTGCGCCCGCGCCGCCTCGAGGAATTCCTCAACACCCTGTCTTTCCCTAGCGATGAGGTCATTGCCATGCTGTCCTTCCTTGTGGATGAGGGCTTTATCGAGCACTTGGACGATGATACCTACCATGCGGTGCAACGTTAGTTTCCCCTTTTTTTCAGCAGTTATTCCCTGTTTAAAAAAGAATATATTCCAAAAAGTATACATGGCACAGAAATAAGTTGTAATTTTGCAGCGGATTTCAAATTCATTAAAAGAATAGAGTTTATTTTTTAGACATGGCAGAAAAAGCAAAAGTCCAGTTCCGTCAGAGCATCGTCGTGCGCTTTTCAGGCGACAGTGGCGATGGTATGCAGTTGGCTGGTAACATTTTCTCTAACGTGAGTGCGGGATTAGGAGACCGCATTTCAACATTCCCTGATTATCCTGCCGAGGTGCGTGCACCGCAAGGCTCGCTGGGTGGAGTTTCTGGTTTCCAGGTTCACATCGGCCACGGTGTGCACACGCCCGGTGACGAGTGTGACGTTCTCGTGGCAATGAATCCCGCAGCCCTCAAGATGAACGCCCAGTTCCTGCGCAAGGGCGGTGCCGCGATTGTTGACATCGACACCTTCACTCAGGCAGGGCTCGACAAGGCGCTCTACACGACCGACGACCCCTACGAGGAGTTGAACCTCAAGGCACAGGTCATCGAGGCTCCTATCACCACGATGGTGAAGGAAGCCCTCAAGGACACAGGCATGGACCTGAAGGCACAGCTCAAGTGCCGCAACATGTTTGCGCTGGGTCTGGTGTGCTGGCTGTTCAACCGCCCCATGGAGGCTCCGCTGAAGTTCCTCAAGGCCAAGTTTGCCGAGAAGCCCGAGGTGTATGCCGCTAACGAGCTGGTCATCAAGGGTGGTTACAACTATGGCCACAACATCCACGCCACGGTATCGACCTACCGCATTCAGAGCGATGACGTGCGTCCTGGTGTGTACACCGACGTCAGTGGCAACAAGGCAACCGCCTGGGGTCTGATCAAGGCTTCGGAGATGAGCGGACGCCCCTTGTTCCTCGGCTCATATCCCATTACCCCCGCTACCGACATCCTGCATGAGCTGGCCAAGCGCCGTGACCTCGGTGTGAAGGCCATCCAGATGGAGGATGAGATTGGTGGCATCTGTTCGGCTATCGGCGCAGCCTATGCCGGACATCTGGCTGTGACTACCACATCAGGCCCTGGTCTTGCCCTCAAGAGCGAGGCCTTGGGACTCGCCGTTATGGCCGAGTTGCCTCTCGTGCTGGTTGACGTGCAACGCGGTGGCCCCTCGACAGGTCTGCCCACCAAGACCGAACAGACCGACTTGAACCAGGCACTGTATGGCCGCAGTGGTGAGAGCCCGCTGGTGGTGCTCGCCGCCGCATCGCCCACCGACTGCTTCAAGATGGCTTTCCAGGCAGCGCGCATTGCCATCGAGCACATGACGCCTGTGATCCTGCTCACCGACGCCTTCATTGCCAACGGCTCGTCGGCATGGCGCATCCCCGAGGAGGGTGAGTATCCCGTCATTAAGCCCAACTATGTCCCCGAGGCAGTGAAACCCACATGGACACCGTTCATGCGTAACGCGCTGGGTATCCGCTATTGGGCCATTCCCGGCACTCCCGGTCTCGAGCACGTGGTCGGTGGCTTGGAGAAGGACTATAACCTGGGCGTCTTGAGCAACGATCCCATTAACCATGCCCACATGGTGGAGACTCGCCGCAGGAAGATTGCCAACGTCGCCAACAGCATCCCCGAGCTCAAACTCAAGGGTGACACTGGTGCCGACACCATCATCCTGGGATGGGGTAGTACCTACGGTCACATCCTCGATGCCGTGAACCGCTTGAACGAAGAGGGCATCAGGATTGCGATGACTCACATCCGCTACATCAACCCGCTGCCCAAGAACACCGCTGAGCTGCTCAGCCGCTTCAAGACGGTGATTGTTGCCGAGTTGAACACCGGACAACTTGCCGATTACCTGCAGAGCAAGGTGCCCAACCTGAACATCTGCCACATCAACAAGGTGCAGGGACAGCCGTTCCTGGTTCAGGAAATCGTTGACGGAGTTAAAAACATCATGATGGAGGAGGAATTGTAATGGAACAGAACAATAATAATCAGCCCGTGGCTCACAAGCCTCTCGATTACAAGAACAACCAGCCCGTGCGCTGGTGCCCCGGTTGTGGCGACCATGCCGTGCTCAATGTCCTGCTCAAGGCCATGGCACAGTTAGGCATTCCCACCGAGAAGACCTGCGTCATTTCGGGTATCGGCTGCAGCTCGCGCCTGCCTTACTATACCAACACCTATGCTTTCCACACCATTCATGGTCGTGGTGGTGCGGTGGCAACCGGTTTCAAGACCGCTAACCCCGACATGACCGTTTGGCAGATTTCGGGCGATGGTGACTGTCTCGCTATCGGTGGCAACCACTTCATCCACGAGGTGCGCCGCAATGTGGACCTTAACCTGTTGCTGCTCAACAACCGCATCTATGGCCTGACCAAGGGCCAGTTCTCACCCACCAGTGCCCGCGGTTTCAAGTCCAAGTCGTCACCCTATGGCACGACCGAGGATCCCTTTGTTCCCGCAGAGTTGGCCTTCGGTGCCCGTGGCACTTTCTTTGCCCGCAGTCTCGACGTTGAACTCAACATCAGCCAGGAAGTGATGATGGAAGCCGCCCGTCACAAGGGTTGCTCTGTGGTTGAGATTCTGCAGAACTGCATGATTTTCAACAACGGCATTCACAGCTACATCACTGACCGTGAGAACCGCGCTGACCGCACCATTCACCTGGTGCATGGCGAGAAGATGATTTTTGGCAAGGACAATAACCGTGGCCTCGTTCAGGACGGCTTTGGCCTCAAGGCAGTGACCATCGGCGAGGACGGCTATACCATCGACGATGTGCTCGTCCACGACGCTCACTGCGAGAAATCCTTCTTGCACCAGATGCTGGCGATGATGGATGGCACCGACCTGCCTGTTGCTCTGGGTGTAATCCGCGCTGTGGAGGCTCCCACCTATGAGACGGCCGTTGCCGAGCAGGTCGATGAAGCCATTGCCATGCATGGCTTTACCTGCCTGAACGACGTGATTATGGCTGGTGACACCTGGAATGTAGAGTAAGCTACCACACATGGCGTCAGTCGCGTCGTTAAGCGCGATTAACACATAAAACTTGACAGGCGACCTCAATGTTGAGGCCGCCTGTCGGTTTTATGTATGACTGGCTGTAACAGCCAGTCACAGTTTTTCACTTGATGATTACTTCATCACCTTCATGGTGCTACGGGTACCGTCGGTGTAGGTGGTAACGATGATGGTCACACCATTAGCCTCGGTCATCTCCTGACCAGCCATGTTGAAGTAGCGAACGTTGGCAACGGTCTTGTTGCTGAACAGCTCGTCAACGCCGCTGTCCTTCTTCGGGATAACGATCTCAGTCTCGGTGGTGCTCATGAGCTTGCCATCCTCCTTAGCGGTAGCAACAACAGTAACGGTAACGTCCTCACTGCCACGAACGATGGTGTAGGGATTCTCAACGAGCTCACCGTTAACGTACAACAGCACGTTGCCATTACCGGTAGCGGTGATGGTCACTGCATCGTCGGTGGTCTCAAAGGTGATAACAGGAGCGTCGGTCACCTGGTAAGCGGGAATGTTGAGTTCCAGAGTAGCAACATCGCTGATGCGCTTGTTCTCGCCCTGAGCGGTAGCGGTGATCACGATGTTGAAGTCCTCCTCACCACGAGCGATGGTGTAGGGGTTCTCAACGAGCTCACCGTTAACATACAGCAGAACCTCACCCTCACCTTCGGCGGTGATGGTAATAGCCTCGTCGGTGGTCTCAAACGTGATAACGGGCATGTCGGTCTTCGGCAGGATAGCGGGAATTACGAGTTCCTGAGTAGCGACATCACTGATGCGCTTGCCTTCACCCTGAGCGGTAGCGGTAACGGTGATGGTAACATCCTGCTCACCGCGAGCGATGGTGTAGGGGTTCTCAACGAGTTCACCGTTGACATACAGCAGAACCTCACCTTCACCTTCGGCGGTGATAACAACCTCCTCATCGGTGGTGTTGAAGGTGATGACAGGCATGTCGGTCTTCGGCAGGATAGCGGGAATGGTCAGCGTCTGCTCTGCAGGATCACTGATGCGCTTGCCTTCCTCCTGAGCGGTAGCAGTTACAACTATGGTAACATCCTCCTCACCACGAGCGATGGTGTAGGGATTGTCAACGAGCTCGCCGTTCACATACAGCTTGACCTCGCCCTCACCGGTAGCGGTGATAACAACCTCCTCGTCGGTGGTGTTGAAGGTGATGATAGGCATGTCGGTCTTAGCGGGCAGAGCGGGAATCAAGATATCCATGGTCTCAACCTCGCTGACGAGCTTATCAGACTGGTGAGCGGTGGCGGTAACGGTAACGGTTATATCCTCCTCACCACGAGCGATGGTGTAGGGATTCTCAACGGGCTGACCGTCAACATACAGCTTCACCTCGCCACTACCGGTAGCGGTGATGGTCACGCCGTCCTCGGTGGTCTCATAGGTGATAACGGGCTTCTGGGTGCGTTCGAAGGTACCAACGCGGTAAACGGCAACATAGCCACCCAGGTAGTACTGATAGATGGTCAAGCCATCCTCGTCAACCTCGGCATTCAGCCAGTTGCACTGGTTGTTGCCACTGGGAGCAGCAGCAACAGTGGGCTCTTGGCAGTAGAGAATCTCGCTGCTACCGATCTCGGCAATAGCGAAGCCATCCAAGTAGTTGGTGGGATTGGCCGGAGAATTGTAAGGATAGAGAACGTATTCCTTATCGTTCCAAACGAAGGGATATGCACCATTGCTGAATCCCTTCTTGGGCAGGGTGAGAGCAGTGGGAACAATGTCTTCACCGTCGAAGGTCATCTGCACGGGAGCGGCATTGCGGGTCACATACAGCAGAGCGTCCTCGCCCTCGGCATTCTTGTAATAGTTAACAACGGTGGTGCTGGTGGGGCTCAGGCCGTCGCAAGGAGCAACACGGCACTCGTCGGTGTTCACCTCACCGCCAGTGATGGTCAGGATGGCTACACCATTGGTGGTCTGGCCAGCAAGGTAGAGAGCTCCGTCCTCCATGAGGTTACCCTTGGCAAAGCCAATGAAGTCGCAGCGACCCTCAAGACCACATTCGGCAGGAACAGTGTATTCCTTGGTTACGTTGGTCTCGGGATTGATGACCTTAATCTTAGCCTCGTTCCATGCAGCGGGGAACTGAGCATCACTGATAACCAGGTTACCGGCCTCATCGCGGGTGATACCGCAGTTCAAGCCGCCGGGATAGGTGGTCTCAACCATACCGTTCTCGTCGATGACATAAACGGTAGGAACAGTGGTATAGGTGTTTGTGACAGTGTCAAGAACGTGGCTCTTGCTGTTGATGTAGAACTTGCCATTCATACCGAAACCTTGACGTACATCAGCGGTTCCAACGGGAAGTGTGGCAGGCATATTGTTTAATGACCACATCTGCATCAGGCCTTCACCATAAACAGCGGGCAACTTAGCGGGAACGGTCATCACGAGCTTGGCCTGCTCACTGATTTCCTTACCTTCACCCTGAGCGGTAGCAATAAAGGTATAAACTACATCCTCCTCGCCACGAGCTACAGTGTAGGGGTTCTCAACGGGTTCACCGTTGGCATAGAGAAGAACCTCGCCCTCACCGGTGGCGGTGATGACAGCCTTGTCATCGTCCATGACATAGGAAATCTCGGGCATATCGGTGACGGGTTGCAGCGAAACGTGGCAAACGCGGTCATGCCAGCCCTTGTGGTCGCCATTCTCTTGGATCGTGCCGCCACGGGTGTCGTTACCCGATGCGCACTCGGTGCTCAGGATGATGTCACCGCCCTCAAAGCCTTCCTCGACAATGAAGCTGAGCAACAACATTTCATCATACTCACCGCCTTCCCACTTCACGGCACCATAGGATACCCATGCAGTGGGATCCTCACCATTGGGATCCTGCCAGAAACCAGCCTCACCAATAAAGGCGAGCACGTGATCCCACGGCTCCATAGCGCCATTCAACGGCGGTTTGACGGTTGCTTCCCTACCACGGGCATTGTAGTAGGTCACAGTCATGTCTTCACCAGCTTCGAGATAGGTGGGAATCAGATGCTCGGGATATTGAAGCAACAGATCCCAACCGTTCAGACGTGCCGTGAACGATGCTTTGATGGGAACTGTGATCTCGACATTGCTGCCGATGTCACTCCTCTTCACCGTAAAGTCATCGATATACATGACACATTCGGCAAAGGCTGTGGAAGCCAATGCCAACATTAAGAGTAAAGATAAGAATTTCTTCATGTCACTTAAAGTTTATGGTTAATAAATACTATAATAATGAAAGGTCTTTCTACTTGAGGATAAATAGGGTTTACTGCTACGGTTGTTATTGTTGTTTTTAAGAAAACTACAATGCTGCAAAATTAATGAATAATCACGAACAAACAAACCAAAATCACAAGTTTTTTTGAACAAATTATAAGAAAAAAACAAATAGAGACGCAAAATCTTGCGTCTCTATTTGTTTTACCCCTGATGACAGGGGTGATGTTGTAAGGTGAATGATTACTTCACAACCTTAACAGCGCTGGTGGTGCCGTCGGTGTAGGTGGTAACGACGATGGTCATGCCGTTAGCCTCCTGCATCTCCTGACCAGCCATGTTGAAGAAGCGAACACCAGCAACAGCCTTGTCAGCGTTCATCTCTTCGATACCGGTGCGGGGACCCTGAGCGCAGTATACGAAGTAAGCCTCCTCTTCAGTGTAGGGGTTCTGAACATAAACACCGAGGGTGTAAGCGTAACCTACGGGCACGGTGTACATGTACTCAGTCTCCATCAGGGGGTTGGACATGGTGTGAGCGGACTCACCCATCAGGGTAGCCTGCAAGTCAGTCTGGGCACCCATGCGAACACCATTAACAACGAAGAAGAAGGGAACGACGGGGCGGTTAGCCTCGTTCTGAGCATCGCTCAGGTTCTCATCCCAGTAGAACTGACCCCACTTCTCATAGTTCAGAGTAACGGTGGTGGTGTAGCTACCATCGGAACCGAGGTTCAGCTGGAAGGGTTCCTCATTGCCAAACTGGTCGTACATAACCAACCAGTAACCGGTCTCGGGAGCCTCAAATGCCATAGCTGCGATAGCTACCAAAGCAGTTGCGAAAGAAAGAAGTAATTTCTTCATGATGATAAAACTTAAATTAATTAATTAATATGAGTTAATAAAAAATGTAATTCTTCTCAAAATTCACATTAACTATTTGCTTTTCAAATACCAACCTAAAGATTTAACTAACCTGAAACAATAAATGTCGAGAGAGTCAATCCTGTTACTGGATGTGTATTCGTATGAAAATCAAACTACTAATGCATCAAGAGCTAAATTTCATGTGGCAAAATTACAACTATTTTTTATATTTGAGCACATTTAGCAGACTTTTTTTTTATTAAAAAGAGTTATTTTTACGTGTCTTTATGAGAATTGGGCAATTTCAGTGCAGCTGATGGCGTTAAGCCAATACTGAAAATATGCCCATGATGCTACCCAGCAGGGCACCCAGCCATACGATGGCCCGCAACTCCTTTTTCATCACGTCGAGGATGATGGCTTCGGCCTCGGCCATATCCATCTCGTTGATGCGGTCCTCGATGATGGCGCTGATGTCGATGTCCTGCAGGATGCGCGGTAAGTGCTCGGTGATGATGACACGGTAGGCATTGAAGATGCCACTCTTGACCTGCTCCAGTTGCTCACTGTGGCTTGTGATGACCTGACTCATGGTCATTTCCATCAAGTGGTCGGACTCCTCGGTGACCAGGTTCTGGATCATCTGCTGCGAGTTGTTTTGCAGGATTTCGTTGATATGCTTTGCCATCAGTTTCTCGATGGGTTGGGCGAGGGGTTGCATCAGCAGGTCAGCACCCAGACGACCAGCGAGCGAGTTGCGCGTTTTTTCCAGCGCGTGCTCGGTGGCCATGTGGGCAATGCTGTCGCCCAAACGGCTGTCCTGCAGCTTGCCGGTAATCATCTTGACGATGCCGCTGGTCACGTCATTGCGCATGGCGTCGATGTCTTCGTCGCTCAGGTAATGACGTGCAAACTGCTCAATGGTCTCTTGGTTCTGGCTCTGTGTGGCGACAAATTCGTCGATGGCGGCTCCCATTTTGGCAAGCATGTCGTCACTCAACAGGCTCTTTTCCAGTACCTCACGGTTCATCAGGTTCTCGCTCACGGCCTTGCCGATGGATGTGGCGATGCGGCTCTTCTCCTTAGGGATGATGCCTGGAGTGAAAGGTATGTGGACGCCCATAATGTACTTGGGCTGGTGAGGCCTGAAGAGCATGCGTATGGCGATGTCATTGGTAATGTAGCCGATGACTGCGCCAACAAGTGGACCTACAATGTAGTGGAACATTATTCTATAATGATATGGGTGTTGTTACGGGGGTGACAGGTTACCTGAGGTCAACGACCTGGGTGCCTGCAGGAACCTGTGATTTGTCGAAGGTAAAGGTCGATGCCGTCAGCGTTTTGTGCTTGTAGTCGGTGATGTGAACGACATAGACCGACTTGTCGCTCATTTCAAACCGGGCAGTGCGCAACAGCGACGTCTTGGTGTCAAAGTACAGCCACAGCGTTTTGATATTGTCCTTTTTCTTGGGGGTAAGCTTCAAGGCCAGGGTGTTGGCGGTCTTTGCCTTGGCTTTCTTCATGTTGAAGGCGGCCTTGAAATGCTGCACAGCGGCGACAGGGTTGGTCATCTGCAACTCCTCGGCTGTAGGTGTGGTGATGTTCACCTCTCCAGTGACGGGAGACCATGACCATTGTGACTTGCCGTCATACCAGCACTTGACGTCACTGCCGCTGATGCGGAACTTGTTGCCCTGCATGGCGATGGTGCCTTTGCTGGTGCCTTGTGGCGACGTGATGCTGTAGTTGGCGGTGACACCGCCGGCGGCGTTGATGGCGGCAGCGCACTTGTCAAGTGCTGCCGCAGGGGTCTGTGCCATGGTGAAGAGTGCCACCACGGCGGCTATGATTGCCATAAATGATCTTCTCATTGTCATTATAGTTTCATTTATTTGATATTCTCTTGATAGTGTAATAGCAAAAATAGTGCCAACCTGCTTGGCTGGCACATGGTGTCGTTAAGTGAATAGCTGGTCAATGTCCATCGGACTGACGAGCACTTGGCGAGGCTTGCTGCCCTGGGCAGGTCCCACGATGCCCGCATGCTCCATCTGGTCCATTAGGCGGCCGGCGCGGTTATAACCGATTTCATAGCGCCGTTGCAACGACGATGTGCTGGCGGTGTTGCTCATGACGACAAATTTCACAGCCTCCTCAAACAGCGGGTCGCGGTCCTTGACATTGCCCACATTGGCATCGCCACCGCCGCCTTCATCCTTGCCGACGTACTCGGGCAGCATGTAAGGCTCCTCGTGGCTGATTTCGCGGTCTTTATCCTCTTGATCCTTGATGAAGTCGCAGATGCGCACAATGTCGGGCGTATCGACAAATGGACACTGCAGTCGCGTCAACTCACCGTCAATCTGGAACAGCATGTCACCGCGGCCGATGAGCTGCTGGGCTCCCGTGCGGTCGATGATGATCTGGCTGTCGATGCGCTGTGCCACGGCAAAGGCGATGCGCCCTGGGAAGTTACCCTTAATCAGGCCGGTGATGACCTTGGAGGACGGGCGCTGTGTGGCAATAATCATGTGGATACCCACGGCACGGGCCTTCTGGGCGATGCGTACCAGCGGCGTCTCGACCTCCTTGCCGGCGGTCATGATCATGTCGCTGAACTCGTCGATGATGCCCACGATATAGGGCATATACTGGTATTTCTTCTCGCCATGCTCGTCGCGCACCTCACGCAACTCGCGGCGCCACATCTCGTTATAGTCGCTCACGTTGCGCACTCTTACCTCCTCAAACACACGGTAACGGTCTTCCATCTCCTGGACGAGGCAATTCAGCGTCTTGATGACGCGGTCGGTGTCGGTGATGATGGCCTTTTCCTCTCCGGGAGCTTTAGCGAAGTAGTATTTCTCCAGGTCGGCATACACGCTGAACTCGACGCGCTTGGGATCCACAAGGACAAATTTCAGCTCCGACGGGCCTTTCTTGTACAGCAGCGAGGTGATGATGGCATTAAGGCCTACCGATTTTCCTTTACCAGTGGCACCGGCAACGAGCAAGTGCGGCATCTTGGTCAAGTCGGCGATAAACACGTCGTTGCTCACCGTGCAACCCAGGCACATGGGCAACTTGGCACGGCTCTCCTGGAAAGCTCTCGAGCCTAAAACTTCGCGCATGGGAACCACCTGCGGGTCGCGGTTGGGCACCTCGATGCCGATGGTACCCTTGCCGGGCATCGGCGCGATGATGCGGATGCCCAGTGCCGCCAGGCTCAGGGCGATGTCATCCTCGAGGCCGCGGATTTTGTTCACGCGCACGCCATCTTGCGGCACAATCTCAAACAGGGTGACAGTGGGGCCCACATGCACCATGATTTCCTTGATCTCGATGCCATATTTGCTCAAAGTGTCGCGGATGCGTTCCTTGTTCTCATCCTGCTCCTGCTTGTCCACGCTGTTGGGATTCATGCGGATGTCCTGCAGCAGGTCCAGGGTGGGGAAGCGGTAATGGCGGTATTCGCCCGTCGGGTCGTGAGGGTTGCTCACGTCGGTGCTTGCGGCAATGGGCTTCAGATGGGCAGCTTCACCTCTGGTGGTGTCAGCCTGCTGGTTTCTGGTTTTGGCGCGGCGCAACCGGTTCACGGGCGATACTTTCTCATGAGTGTCGGCTTTACGGGTATCATCGGCCACCTTCTGCTCTTCACCCAAGAATGTGGATTCTCCGGGTTGGATAACCACCTTCTCGGCGTTTTCCTTGTTGCGAGAGCGCGTGCGGTCTAAACCTTTCTGCAACTGGTCATACAAGGCCTTGAGGGTCTGGTAGGTGAGGAATACCCACAGCATGAACAGCGCCAGGTTGACGGCAATCATGCCATATACCCCTGTCAGCCCCAACAGCCACTTGTTGGCATAGAAACCGAAGTAGCCTCCCAGCGGGAAAAAGGTGATGGGCTTCATGAAATAAGTCGCAGCGCCCACCATCATCGAGAAGGTAAGGATGCTGAACAGGCAGACGAAGGTGTACTGGAAGAAGTGCGCTTTCTTGCCCTTCATCACAAGCCTCATGCCCAACGTCAAGAACCACACCACGATGATGAACGCGGCAACACCCACGCCACTCGCGATGAAGAAGTCGCTTAACGACGCACCCATAGCGGCTCCGGCATTACGGATTTGGTCCGGTACCTGGGCATTCTCGATCATCGAGTAGTTGGTGATGCGGTTCTGGTCGCTCATTCCTGCCGACAGAAAGAACGACAAGAACGAGATCAACAGATAGATACCTGTCATCAGCATCAAGATTCCCGTGACAAAGCGTAGTCGCCCGTTCTGGAAGAATGCCAGGAAACGTTGCCACTTGGTCACATTCTCATTGTCGATGGCTTGTTCGACCTCTTGTCGCTTCAGGTAGTCTTCAGATTTCTGAACACCACTGATGTCAGGATGGAAAAAGTCCTGATTTTCACTTGTTTTCTTATGATGGTTGCCTTGATTTCTGCTCATTTTGCTATCGATAAAATTTGAGGGTGTAAAGTTACAAAATAAAATTGGTTTACAAACGCAAACCAACTTTTTTTTTCAAAAAATTTTTTGACACATTTTTTTGCTTTGTATCCAAAATACTCCAAATCGCCCATAGAATGGGGATTTTGGCGCATTGAGGACTGCAATTCGTCACATTCTCATGCAGAATATCACAGAAATGTGCTGGATTGGAATGAAATGCCTAAATTTGCACCTGAAAACTGATAAACAGTCATGAAACAGGAAATCAACCCTAAAGAAACGACTCGGGCGCATGCCTTTGAGATGTGGATGCAAGCTCCTATGCCCATGGTGACGCTCACCAAGACGTTTGACGTGACGCATATATATAGGATAAGTAAGCGACGGGGCATGAAGTTGAACATGCTCCTGTGCTGGTGCATCGGCAAGGCGGCAAGCAGGGTGAACGAGTTCTTCTTGTTGCCTGAAGGCGGAAAGTTGTTCAAGTATGACACTCTGGCCATCAATGTGATAGTGAACAATATGGATGGGGGCATCAGCTCGTGCGACATCCCTTATACCGATGACTTGGAGGCCTTCAATTCAGACTACGTGACGTTGACTGAGTCGGCTGCTAATGCGTGCGAGAGTAGCTTCATTGAGGGCGCGATGGTGATAGGCACTTCGGCCATGACAGCGACAGAACTCGACTGCATCGTCAACCAGTACACCGATATGTTCAATAATCCGATGGTGATGTGGGGGAAATATCGCAAGGGCCTGTTCAAGAGAACTTTGCCCATTTCGTTTCAGTTCCATCATGTGCAGATGGACGGCGGACATGCTGCCAAATTCTTGGACTATCTGCAGAATGAGATGAATGCGTTAAACCCACATTGAAAAATTCTTTTACCTTTGCACGCATGATGAACCCGATAGCTATCAGACTTCTCAATCAGCAGCTCATCAGCCCGCAGTTCGGCGACCCCGCCCAGGTCGTCAGCCATATGGGTGCCATCCAGGCTCAGGAATACCGCATGATGCGGTGGGCTGTTGCCATGCGCACCCGTCGGCCGTCGGCGAGAGCCTTCAAGCATGCCTATGATAATGGTGAGATTGTCCGCCTGCATCTCATGCGTGGCACATGGCAGCTGCTGACCGCCGGGGATTACTGGCTCTTACTCACGCTGTGCGCTCCCAAAGCCTTGGCAGTGATACGTGGCTGGATGCACAGCAACCATATCAGCATAACTGACGAGGAGGTGGCAAGCATCCGCGACATCCTCGTCAAGACGACCGCTGACAAGGGAAGTGTCGTGAAAGAAGACTTCGTCAAGGCATTGGCCGAGAGAGATATACACATGGATGACCACCGCTTGTCCTATCACATCCGCATGGCAGAACTATCGGGCACATTGTGCAGTGGTAATCTGTTGCCCATGAAGGCCACTTATGCGCTCACGGCCCAGAAATTGACTTCCCCGGTGCGGGTGGATCGTGACGAGGCCTTGCACACGTTGACCCGCAAGTATTGCCAGAGCCGCCAACCTGCCACACTTGAGGATTTCGTGTGGTGGTCGGGGCTGAACATCGGCGATTGCCGTCGGGGAATTGAACTCATGGGCAGTTCGATTCATGAGGAAAAGTGGAGCGGCCGCACATTTTACTTGACCGATGATTGCCGCACGCGCGGATTCCGCAAGGGCCGATACCTGTTGATTCCCCCTTACGACGAATACTTGATTAGCTACAAGAGCCGTGACATCGTCCTGTCGCCTGATTACAGCCACAAGGCGCACAACAACAGCGGCATCTTCCAGCCTGTCATCGCCCATGACGGCATTATCTGCGGCAACTGGGCACCATTCAAAGATGAAAGACAAGCGGAGTTTTTCTTAGGGAACCACGATGACGGCATTCAAGCCGAATGGGAAAGATACAGGCAATTCCTTACGAAATAGACTATATAGGGCACTATACAGCCAATAGCACCTCACGCTAAGGCGCAAAGCCGCTAAGCTATTAATACAAAGAGATTTATTGACTTAATCCTTTTTCCAGAAGGAACGGGTGAAGATGACCAGGACGGTGAAAAGTTCCAGACGGCCCACCATCATCTCGAAGGCGAGCACCCACTTGGCACCAGGGTGCAAGGCTACCCAAGAACCGTTAGACCCGGTCACGCCATGGCCGATACCCACGTTGCTGATGGCCGACATCGACGTGTACATCGCGTCAAACACGGGAATGCCGTAGAAGGTCAAGTACAGCGCCACAACCATAATAATAAGGATATAGACGGAGAAGAAGGTGAACACCTTGCTCACCACATGGTTGGGGACGGGTTTGCCGTCGATGTGCACGGAACGCACCGAGTTGGTATGCAAAACGCGGTAAAACTCATTGGCGGTGTGCTTGAGTAACACGATGAGACGGTCCATCTTGGCGCCACCAGAGGTGGAACCTGCCATACCGCCAAAGAACATCATCACCATCAGGATTACGGTGACAAACTCGCCGCTGTTCTCGTAGTCAAAGGTCGAGAATCCCGTCGAGGTAATGGCCGACAATGTATCAAAAGCACTGTAGATAAACCGGTCTCCGTGGTTGTCCAGGAAACTCATGTAGATCATGTACAAGAAGATACCCACGGTGGTAATCAGTGTTGTCATGCAATACCAGCGCAGGGTGTTATTGTGCCTGATACGATTGAAATTGCCGTGCATGGCGGCCGAGATGATCGAGAAGCTGACGCCGCCGATGAACATGAAAATGAGCACAACGATAAACACGTAGCTCGACTGCCAGTAGTCCAAGCCAATGTTTTTGGTGGAATAGCCGCCGGTGGATGTGGTCGTCATCGCATGGCAAACGGCATCAAACCAATCCATGGGACCGATAACAAGCAGAATGGTCAAGAGGCCGGTCAGACCGATGTAGATGAGCCACAGGTCCTTAGCCGTTTGGCTCACGCGCGGACGCAAGCGTTCGTGGGTGATGCCTGTCACCTCGGAATTGAACAGGGCGATGCCGCCCTTCTGGTTCAACATGGGGATGACCGCAAGGGTGAACAGGATGATTCCCATGCCTCCAATCCATTGCGTCATGGCTCGCCAGAACAGAACGCCCCTCGGAATTTCCTCAACGTAACGAATCACGCTTGAACCGGTTGTGGTAAAGCCCGCCATGGTTTCAAAGAAGGCGTCGGTCACGTTGTTGAAGGTCTCGCTGAACAGGTAGGGTAGCATGCCGAAGAGCGAGAAGAATACCCACACAATGGCGGTGAGCATCAGGCCCTCGCGCTTGTGCATCGATGTGCTGTGAGGCTTGATGCCAAACGCCATGGCGGCACCCACCACGGCAGTGATGGCCGTGCTGTAAATGAAGGAACGCAATGCCGTGTGCTCATCAAAAAACCATGACACGGCCAGCGGCAGCAGCATGAAGGCCGCTTCGATGAGTAGCAGCCAGCCCTGCATACGCAAGACGATGAGGAAATTGATATTTTGGTTGGAGCGTTTATGCATCACGAGAAGTATTTGTCAAGTTTGTGGATTGCTCCCTGCAGGCAGAATACCACCACATGGTCGCCTGCCATGATGCGGGTGTTACCGTCAACAAGTTGGCCCTTGCCGTCACGCACCAGTCCCGCGATGGTGAAGTCTCGGCTCAGTTTCAGGTCCTTGACGTCGGCACGTGTCACGCGGTCGCCCTCTTCGACGATGACCTCGGCAACCTCGGCATCGGCGAGGGCCAGACAACGGGCATTGTCCTCGTCGGCATCAATCATGATTTGGTAGATGCGGCTCGACGCCAGCAGTTTCTTGTTGACGATGGTGCCGATGTTGAGCGCTTCGGCCTCGTTGATGAACTGGATGTCCTCGACCTGAGCGATGGTTTTGGGCACGCCGTTGGTCTTGGCAATCATGCATGCCATCATGTTCACGGCGCTGTTCTCGCCCAGGGCGATGAAGGCGTCATAGTAGCTCACGCTTTCTTCCTCGCTCAACTCCGAGTCGCGGAAGTCGCCTTGCACCAGTTTGCAGTTGGGATAGCGTTGCGACAATTCGTCGCACCGCTGCATGTCATTCTCGATAATCTTGATGTCGACACTCTTGCCCAGCTTTTTGACCAGTTGCTCGGCGATATCGTTGCCGCCCACGATAAGCACATTCTCGACAGGCGTCTGCGTCTTGCCGCACACGTCGCGCACCTCGTCGATGTGTTCGAGCGTCGTTGCCACATAGATGATGTCGTTTTCCAGCACGCGGTCATCGCCGCGAGGGATGATGATTTCGCGGTTGCGCTTGATGGCCGACACGTGCAGGAAGTGGCTGATTTTGGACACGTCCCTGAGCGTCTGGTTCACGATGCGCGCATTGGAACGGATTTTGACGCCCACCACAATCAGCTCTCCGTCAAACAGTTCAAACCAGTTTCGCGCCCAGGTGCGTTTCAGCGCTCTGGAAATCTCCTTGGCTGCCAGCATCTCGGGGTAGATCAGGTGGTCGATGCCCAGTTTGCTGATGTGTTCACGCCACTTGGGGTTGAAGAATTCGTCATTGTCAACGCGGGCAACAGTCTTCTTGGCGCCCAGGCGCTTGGCCATGGAACTTGCCAGGATGTTCCGCGCCTCGCTCTTGGTCACGGCGATGAACAGGTCGCAGGCGCCCGTCTTGATGGCGTTCAGGTCGTTGAACGAGATGGCGCTGCCCTGGTGTGTGAGCAGGTTGTAGTTCTCGAGGGGCTCGAGTTTCTTGTTGTCAACGTCCATGACGATGATATCCTGCTCCTCGTTGCTGAGCATCTTGGCGAGATGGGTCCCGACTTCTCCGGCGCCTGCAATAACGATTCTCATTGTCTTTCTGTTTTAGTACTCTTTTAGGGACGCAAAATTTTGCGTCTCTTTACATATCTTTATTTCCCTAAAAGTTTAAGGATTTCATTCTCCAGCGATTTGGCATCCATGCCGCAGCGCTCATACAGTTCGGCAACAGTACCCTGATGCACAAACTCGTCCTGCACACCGAGCATCCTCAAGTGGTTGGTCTTGTCGTGACGTGTCATCCACTCGGCCACGGCCGACCCCAGGCCACCCACCACGGTGCCGTCCTCGATGGTGATGATGCTGTGGTAGCGGGTGGTGGCTTCCTCGAGAATCTGCTCATCAATGGGCTTGAGGAAAATCATGTCATAGTGGCCCACCTTGATGCCGCGTTCAGCCAGGCGCTTCACCACGTCGATGACCTCGTTACCGATGTGGCCGATGCTCAGCACAGCAACACCTTCTCCCTCAGCCATTTTCCGTCCCTTGCCCACGGGCAGCACCTCCATCTCGTTGCGCCATTCGGCGATGACGCCCTTGCCACGGGGATAACGGATGGCAAACGGTCCCATGCCGTCCTGCTGGGCGGTGAACATGAGGTTGCGCAGGTCGTGCTCATTGAGCGGTGACGCCACCGTCATGCCGGGGATGCAGCGCAGGTAGGCCAGGTCAAACAGGCCATGATGCGTCACGCCGTCCTCGCCGACGATGCCGCCGCGGTCGATGCAGAAGGTGACAGGCAGGCCCTGGATGGCCACGTCATGGATGATGGAGTCGTAGCCGCGTTGCAGGAAGGTGCTGTAGATGGCACAGTAGGGATGCATGCCGTCTTTGGCAAGGCCACCGGCAAAGGTCACGGCATGACCCTCGCTGATGCCCACGTCAAAGGCGCGCTCGGGCATCGCCTCCAGCATCAGTGACATCGAGGTGCCGCTGGGCATGGCAGCGGTGATGCCCACAATCTTATCGTTTTTCTCGGCCAGTTCCACAAGGGTCTTGCCGAATACGTCCTGGTACTTGATGGGACCGCCCTTGCCGCCCTTGGCGCGCTCACCGGTTTCCTCGTCAAATTTGCCTGGTGCATGCCAGGTGGCAGGGTCAGCCTCGGCGGCAGCAAAGCCCTTGCCCTTGACGGTGCGCACGTGTATCAGCTTGGGGCCGGTCATGTCCTTGATTTCGCGGAACACCTTCACCAACCTCTTCACGTCATGGCCGTCATACAGCCCGAAGTAGCGGATGTTCAGACCCTCAAAGATGTTCTGCTGCCCCGAGAAGAGCGACTTCAGCGCGTTGCTGAAGCGCATGATCAGGCCCTTGCGGTTGTCGTTGATGACCTTGTGGCGGCGCAGGAACTGATAGGTCTTGTAGCGCAGTTTGTTATAGCGGCGTGACGTGTGCAGGTCACTCATGTAATGGCTCAACGCACCCACGTTAGCATCAATCGCCATGTCGTTGTCGTTGAGGACGATAATCAGGTTATTGGGGTTGGTCGCGGCATTGTTGATGCCCTCAAAAGCTAGGCCGCCGCTGATGCTCGCGTCACCGATGACGGCAACCACCTTGCGGCTTGAGTTGTGCTGCAGCTCGGCGGCAATCGCCATGCCCAGAGCAGCGCTGATGGAGTTGGAGGCATGGCCGGCGGTGAAGGTGTCGTACTCGCTTTCGGCGGGGCTTGGGAAGCCGCTCAGGCCGTCCAATTTGCGGTTGTCGTCAAACTGGTCGCGCCTGCCCGTCAGGATCTTGTGGGCATAGGCCTGGTGACCCACGTCCCACACCAGACGGTCATCGGGCGTGTTGAACACATAGTGCAGCGCCACGATAATCTCCACCGCGCCCATACTCGAAGCAAAGTGCCCCGGGTTGCTCGACAGCTCGTGTATCATGTATTGCCGCAGCTCGTGGCACACCTGTGGCAACTGGTCGATATCCAGTTTCCTCAGGTCGGCAGGGCTGTCAATTTGTGCCAGCAGCGGACAATGTTCTTGTATGTATGGTTTTGTAGTCATGGTCAGTCTTTCTTTCTCACATATTTCTTGTAGAGAGGTACAAACACAATGATTCCTGACGCCACGATGGTGAAAATCACCATGAAGTCAATTCTTGCGGCCCGCGTCAACAGCAAATAGCACAGCGCCAGCCACAACAGCAGGATGCAAGCAAAACGTATCAAATTACCGGTCGTCATAGGGTCATCATCATATTGTTTAACTTGCAAAGATACTGCAAAATCACATTATCAGAGTAAATTTTGCCCGAAATTTCACATTATCGGAAAAATCAGAGACACGAATCCCCATAAATCCCCACGAATTTCCATTAATATCACTTATGAGTAATTCGCGGTCACCTATGTAAAAATTGAATTTCTTTACATGGGTTTATCGTGCTAGAATTTGGTGGAAAAAGGAAAGATTGCTAACTTTGTGGTTGAGTTTCGGTTTATCCGTGATGCTCAAGACATATTTTTATATGGAAAGCGTTTCTTGATTTATCCAAATGATTGATAAACTGGCAATGTCCCCACGTTTTCTCGTTTTATTACCACCAAGTCGCCGTTGAGAGGGACCACTGCGACACCAAAAACAACCTAACACAAGTATGAGAAACCTGACTACCGTCCTTTTGAGAGCCACCCTGCTACTGTTTGCCTTTCTCGCTACCAATTCAATGCTGGCATACGATGTTGAAATTGACGGCATTTTCTATGATTTGAAGAATAGCACGGCTACTGTAACATACGATGGCATATACCAAACATCTTCTTGTGGTGGTGATGTGGTAATTCCATCTAGCATTGTTTATAATGGTATGAAATATACCGTAACCACTATTGGTAAATCCGCTTTTAGTTCTTCAAATATTACCAGTGTTGATATTCCAAATACTGTTACAAACATTGAAAAGGATGCGTTTTATGGATGTACTAGCCTTTCAAGTGTTAATCTACCCAATACCATTACCGCAATAAAGTCAAGTACATTCTGTAATTGTCGTAGTCTATCAAGTATTCAAATCCCAAGTTCCGTTATAACTATAGGTGATTGGGCTTTTAGCGGATCTGGTTTGACAAGTATTGATATTCCTAATAGTGTCATAGCAATTGGATATCATGCTTTTCACGACACCCCATGGTATGAAAAACAGCCCGATGGGGTGGTTTATGCTGGGTATTTTGTATATAAATACAAAGGGGATGTGCCCGAGAATACTTCGATTAAAATTAAGCCTGGCACTAGAGGAATTGTTACTTATGCCTTCTTAAGATGCGAGAATATTGTCTCTATTGAATTCCCGAATACACTTAGATACATTGGTGAAGATGCCTTCTCTGGCACTACATGGTATAAGAATCAACCTGAAGGACTTATTTATGCAGGGCAGGTGGCTCTGCATTATAAAGGCACTGTACCACCAAACACCGACTTAGTTATAAAAGATGGAACCCTTGCCATTGGCGAAGGTGCATTCTTTATTGAAAACTATTTAGGATATGATGATAATTATGATGACGGTTTGATGAGTGTTACTATACCTAATTCAGTTAAATATATAGGGTATGTCGCATTCATTGGTTGTGACAATTTAAGAAGAGTGATAATTGGTAACGGAGTTGAGGAAATGGGCCGTATGGCCTTTTCTGAGAATAAGAATTTAACGGATGTTACCATTAGTGAAGGCGTTAAGGTGATAGGTGAGCAAATGTTTGCCTCATGCACAAGCCTGAGAAAAATCATCATCCCCAATTCAGCAGAAGTAATCAGATATAGAGCATTTGGAGAGTTTGACGATAGTGGAGATATATATTTGAATGGTTGTATCTCGCTTACTGATGTGACCATCGGTAGTGGAGTCAAGACTATTGAGAGTTATGCTTTCTCAGGTTGCTCAAGTTTGCCAAACATCACTATCCCCGCTAACGTAAAGACAATAAAAGAGAATGCGTTTTTAGGCTGTAAAGCATTGACCCAAGTGACTTGTCTGGCGACAATCCCACCTGTGTTGGAAGACGTGAGTTGCTTTGATGAGGATAATTACACCGAGGCAATTCTGTATGTGCCAAAAGGATCTGAGTCAGATTACATGACGGCTTACGGGTGGAAGAATTTCATCAATATCGTGGGGATTGATGTCCACACAGATGCGTGTGATGTGAACGGTGATGGCGTGGTGAACATCAGCGACCTTAACAATGTGGTGAATGACATTTTGAGTGGCAAGGGCGATCCGTCGATGGACGTGAACGTCGATGGCTCGGTCAACATCAGCGACATCAACATCATCGTCCAAAGCATCCTCACCACCAACTGACGACAATCTGCCGCCGGTTGTGTTTTGGAAGACAAGAAAGACAAGAAAAACAAATAGTAAATCCCGATTGACAATTTTGTCTTTAGGATGTCAAGATAATTGTCCTTCTTGTCTTTCTTGTCGTTAAAGTCCAACTACGCGCTGGATAGCATAGTATTTATTGTACTTATATTAGTTTTGGGGTTAAGGGCGGCTCTTGCGGGTGGTGCCCCACTTGCTGGGGTTGGGACCCATCGTGAGGGTGAGGGTGCCGCCGGCGATGATGTCGCGGTAGTCGATGTAGCTCTTGTCGTAGCGCTTGCCGTTGAGGGTGGCGCTCTGGATGTAGATGTTCTTGTCGCTGTTGTTCAAGACCTTGACGGTGAACGTCTTGCCGTCGCCCACGTTAATGGTTGCCTCGTCGAACAAGGGTGAGCCGATGATGTACTTGCCACCTGCGGGTTCCTCTTGATACAGGCCGATGGACGACAGCACATACCATGCCGACATCTGGCCCACGTCCTCGTTGCCGCTCAGGCCGTCCAAGTCGTTGCGGTACTGCTCACGCAGCACGCGGCGCACGAGTTGTGCCGCCTTCCAGGGTTGCCCCACATAGTTGTACATATATATAATGTGGTGGCTGGGCTCGTTGCCGTGGGCATACTGGCCGATGAGTCCTGACACGTCGGGTGAGGCCTCTTCTCCCAGGTCGCCCTCCACGATGAACAGCGAGTCTAACTTGCTGACAAAGGCCTTCTCGCTGCCGAACAAGTCCACCAGCCCGTGCACGTCATGGGGCACCAGCCAGGTATATTGCCAGGCGTTACCCTCGCAGTAGTCGTCGTTGCGGTGCTTGGTCGATAGCGGGTCAAAATCCTTGAGGTCACGGAAGTTCCCCTTAGAGTCCTTGCCGCGCATGAAGTGCGTCTGCTTGTCAAAATAGTGTTGGTAGGACTTGCTGCGCTGGTTGAAGTAACTGAAGTTTTCTTGGTCACCCGTGAGTTTTGCCACTTGGGCGATGCACCAGTCGGCGAGGGCATATTCCAGCCCGCGGGCCACGGTCTCTTTGTCGGGCTCCAGGTCGTAGGGGATGTAGCCATACTGCTTCAGCAGCCCCATCGACCGCTCGTCAAGCATCGCGCTGGTTGCCATAGCCTTTAATGCCGCAGTGGCGTCAACGTCAAAGCCTTTCAGCACCAGGTCGGCCAGCACGGGCACACCCGGGTTGCCCACCATGCAGTCGGTCTCGTTGCCCATCAGGTGCCACACGGGCAGTTTCCCCTGTTGTTCGAAGATGTGCAGCAACGTCTGCGCCATGTCGCGCTGCTTCTCGCGGTGGATGAGCGTCTGCAAGGGGTGGGCGGCGCGGTAGGTGTCCCATAGCGATAGGGTAGTGTAGTTGGTGAAATCACCCTCATGCACCTCGCCGTCGGCACCGCGGTACTCGCCACACACGTCACAGAATACCGATGGCGCCACCATCGTGTGGTACAGGGCGGTGTAAAATACCGTGCGGTCATCGGCATTGCCGGTCTTGATGTCGATTTTTCCCAATTCAGCATTCCAAGCCTTATCTGCCGCGGCAATAATGGCTTGGAAATCCCATCCTGGATTCTCGCTCATCAGGTTGCCGATGGCGTTCTCGATACTCACTGCACTCAGTCCTGTCTTGACCAATAAAGGTTGGCTATGGTTGGGGGTAGTGATCAGGCCCAGCGTGTCGCCGTTGATTTTTTCCAGTTTCACATCCTGTGAGAACTCCATGGCAAAGAAAGACTTTTGGTCCCTGGCCCAGCCCGATGAGTAGCGGTATCCGGCAATCATGCGGGGTGACAACTGCTTCATCTTCATCTGTTTGGGAGAGTCCCAACCGATGCCCTGACCCAAGTCGAGCAGCAACTGCATGGTCTGTTGCTCGGGGGCAAACGTGTAGCGGTGCATGCCCGTGCGCAGGGTGGCTGTCAGTTCCACTTTGACATAGGGCTTGCCGCCTTCACGCAATGTGATGGCATAATAGCCGGGACGAACCGTCTCGTCGCTGTGGCTGAACACCACCTCGCGCTGGTCGCTGCCAGTGACAGGCAGCAGCGCCACGTCACCCAGGTCGCCGATGCCCGTGCCGCTCAAGTGCTGATGGCCAAAGCCGATGAGTATCGAGTCACTCGTGTGATAGCCCGAGCACCAGTCCCAGCCGCGCGTGGGCTCGGTAGGCCCCAACTGCACATAGCCGAAAGGCACGTTGGCACCCAGGAACACGTGTCCGTGTCCGCCCGTTCCGATGGTGGGATTCACCCATTTTGTCAGTCCGTCCTCACTTGCAACTGCCGTCAGGCATCCCATGACTGTCAGGATAACAAATATCAGTTTTTTCATCTTGCTCAAGTGTTAACAATTGGTTTGAGATTGCAAATATAGTTATAAATTGGTACAATTATTGCATCAATTGAGTCTTGTTGACAAATTTTTGTGTAACTTTGCAAGTCGAAATCATAATTTCTATAAGATGAAGATTTTCACTAAGAACGTTAAGATAGCGCTCACCGTGCTGGTGGGATTGGCTTTGCTTTATTGGGGCATCAACTACCTGAAGGGTGTTAACCTGTTTACGCCGGCCAACTACTTCTATACCGAAGTGGAAAGTGCCGATGGCCTGCTTGAGGCGGCTCCCGTAACTGTCAATGGCTTCCAAGTCGGGCAGGTAAGGGAAATCAAGTATGACTACCAGAAGAATAAAATCACCATCATGATAGGCATGAACAAGGAGATGAAGGTCCCCGCCGGCAGTACCATCAACATGGTGTCGGGCCTGCTGGGCGGTGCCTCGATGGTGCTTAACCTGGGCAACGGGGCTCCCATGGAAACAGGCAGTTTCATCCCCACTACCGATGTGCCGGGACTGATGGATAACGTGAAAGATAATGTCATGCCCATGGTGAGCGGAATGATGCCCAAGGTGGACTCCATTGTCTCTAACGTCAATATGCTTACGTCCGATCCTGCTCTTGCGGCATCGTTGACACGCCTTGACGCCATCACCCGCCAGCTGCAAGCCAGCGCCCAGCAACTCACACAGCTGATGGCAGGCTTGAACCGCAGCGTCCCCGGTGTGATGAGCAATGTGAACGGCATCACCAGCAACCTCTCGGGTGCTTCCAGCAATATCACCGACTTGTCCGAGTCCTTGAAGCAGCTGCCTCTTGACGAGACGCTCAACAAGGTCAACACGACGCTCGCCAACCTGCAGGCCCTGAGTGAACAGCTCAATGACAAGAACTCCAGCCTGGGTAAACTGGTGAATGACCACGAGCTTTATGACAACGCCAACCATGCCATCGCCAGCCTCGACTCGTTGCTGATAGATATCAAGGCCAATCCCAAGAGGTATATCAACGTGAAGGTCTTCTAAACGATGTTTTACCTGTTATCTCATATACGGTATTTCACATTGCGGGATAACAAAAAATCACCTCTTGACCACATCAAAATCTCTATTTGGAATCATTCTAAATAGAGATTTTTTTTTAAATTATGGTTTTCGGGATTTGCAAAATCAAACCCTTGCAATTACAGCCGTTTGCGAGTTTGAAAAATGAAATAGATAAAAATTCAATAATATGTAAATCGCTGATTATCAGGTGAAATATTAAACCGAGGGGGCCTAAAATGTAAAAAATTTGAAATAGAGATGTAACCCTTTGTTTTTCAATAACGTTATACTCAGAATGAGATTTCCAAATTTTTTCGGCACTTTTTTATAAGAAAATATTGACCGAAATTTGTACTGCTAAAAAGCACTGTAAAAACCATCCATTACTAACAAAATTGTTTTAGGGTTTAGTTGTTAGCGATGAGCCATTGGCCAAATGCTAAACTATTGAATACCACTTTCGACTGACAACTGACGACTAAAAACTGACAACTTAAATATAATAATGTATAACGTTGCACAACAGTGGAACCGCTGCCTTGACGTCATCAAGGCTAATGTGCCGACCGAGCAGTTTGATGCTTGGTTCGCACCCATTGTTGCCGTTGACTTTGACCAGGAAAACAGCCGTGTGACGCTCAGGGTTCCCTCGCAGTTCTTTGTCGAGCAAATCGAGGGCCGCTATCTCAATATCCTCAAGGCTGCCTTGAAAAAGGTGTTTGGAGAGAACGTCAAGCTCTTCTATAAGTTTAATGTAGTGGGCCATGACGATGCCAGTGCCGTCGAGCAGACCGAGGCAGGCTCCAGCGTTAAGCTCAAGCAGGATCTCAAGATCCGCAAGCCGCGTGTCGCCAATCCCTTTGAGCGCGAGGATGTGCTCGAGGACATTGACCCGCAACTCAACCCGCGATACACCTTCGAGAACTATTGCAGCAGCATGAGCAACAGGCTTGCCGTGAGCATCGGTCAAGCGATTGCCGAGCACCCCGAGGTGAAGACCTACAACCCCTTGTTCGTCTTTGGAGAGACCGGCGTTGGCAAGACTCACCTGTTGCAGGCTATAGGTATCAAGCTCAAGGAGAATAACCCGCGCATGAGGGTGCTGTATGTATCTTCGCGCGTGTTCGAGAGCCAGTACACGACTGCCGTACAACAGAAGAAAATCAACGACTTCATTAATTTCTATCAGAGTATCGACGTGCTCCTGCTTGATGACATCCAGTTCTTTGCTGGCAAGCCGGGCACGCAGAATACCTTCTTCCACATCTTCAACCATCTGCACCAGCACCAGCGCCAACTGGTGATGTCCAGCGACTGCCGCCCGAGTGACCTCGACGGCATGGAGCCCAGGCTTATCTCCCGTTTCAAGTGGGGCATGACAGTACAGTTGGAGAAGCCCGACAAGGATTTGCGCCGCAAGTTCCTTGCCATGAAGGCCGCACAAGATGGCCTCAACATTGCCGACGAAGTCCTTGACTTTATCGCAGCCAATGTCACCGAGAGCGTGCGTGAGCTCGAAGGCGTGATGATTGCCCTGCTGGCTCATGCCACCATGCTGGGGCAGGACATCACCATCGACCTGGCACGCACCGTCATTGGCAACACTGTCAAGGTAACCCCTAAGCAGTTGACCTTCGAATCCATCGCCGAGACCGTTGCCGATTACTACAACCTGCCTACCGAGTTGATTTACGGCAAGTCGCGCAAGCGTGAAATCAGTGACGCTCGCCAACTGGTGATGTATCTTGCCCGAAAAGAGGCGCAGATGTCATCAACGAGCATTGGCGCACGTCTTGACCGCACCCATGCCACCGTGCTTCATGCCTGTACCCAGGTCGAGCAGCGCATGTCTATCGAGAAGGACTTTTCTCGCGAGGTAGCGACAATCACTGCCAATCTTATGCAGTGAGGTTTAGGTTTTAGGCATTAGGTTTTAGGCATTAGGTTTTAGGTGATTAAACCTTAAAAAAAAGTGGCTTTAGCTGGCATCCACCAACTAAAGCCTATTTTTTTGTAGAAATCATTCCTCATCCCTCATTTCTCATTCCTCATTCCTCATGCTTGACGTGACGGACTATCTTCCATCCAGTGGCTGCCACAGCAATGGACATCAAGGGACTGATGATGTTGAAGAAGCAGTAGGGCAGATAGGTGAGGGTGGGGACACCGAGCACCGTGGCCTGTGTCATGCCGCAGGTATTCCAGGGGATGAGCACCGACGTGACCGTGGCGGCATCCTCGGTTGTGCGGCTCAGCAGACGCGGCTCATAGCCTTCCTTGTCATAGACGTTGCGGAACATGTCGGCAGTGAGCACGATACTGATGAACTGGTCACCGGTGGTCAAGTTGAGGAAGATGCCGGTCCCTACCGTGGACGAAACAAGGCTGGTGCGGGTGCGCACAAACCTGATGATAACGCGGGTGATGCTCTCAATCATGCGGCTGGCGACCATCGTCGCACCAAAACACATCGCACAGATAATGAGCCAAATGGTGTTGAGCATGCCTGACATACCTCCCGTGGAAACCAGGTCGTTGAGAGAGTCAAAACCGGTCTCGATGGCTGTGGCTCCCGAAAAGGTGATGGCCAGCCCCTTAGTCAGCGCGGCTGCGGTGGTCAACGAGGCATCGTTGGCTATCTGTGTCAGGATGTGAGGTTGCAGAATCAGAGCAGTGATACCTGCCAGAATCGACGAGGCAAAAAGCACAATCAGCGACGGCACCTTCTTGGCGATGAGCACACCGGTAACAACAGGTACCAGCAGCGTCCATGGCGAGATGTTGAAGGTTGAGGTCAAGCCCTGGGTGTATTGCTCCACCTGCAGCGACCCCTCGTTGCCATGGCCTAATCCCGTGATGAGGAAAATCACCAGCGTGATGATAATCGACGGCATGGTGGTGTACATCATGTAGCGGATGTGGACGAAGATGTCCACACGCACCGACGATGATGCCAGAATCGTCGTGTCGCTCAGGGGTGACATCTTGTCGCCGAAGTAAGCGCCCGAAATGATGGCGCCAGCGGTCCAGGCTTCGGAGATGCCTAACGCATGGCCGATGCCTAACAATGCCACGCCGATGGTCGCGATGGTTGTCCATGAACTGCCTGACAGCAGCGACACCAGCGCGCAGATGAAGCAGGCGCTCACAAGGAAGAATTGCGGCGAGAGCACCTGTATGCCATAGTAGATGAGGGTGGGCACCACACCGCTGATCATCCACGAGCCAGACAGCATGCCCACCGTCAACAGGATGAGCAAGGTGACAGACATATCACCTATCGTCTTGGTCATCTGCCCTTCAAACACCTTCCACGGCACATGATACAGGGTCATGGAAAGTGTTACGCACACGGCGAGTCCCAGCAATAGGGCTATCTGGCTGCCACCGTTCAGCGAGTCGCTGCCGAACAGGGCGATGACGACACCCAGCAGGGCGATGAGCACCACGACGGGTATTATCGCGATCGCAGGATGTGGAAGTGGACGTTGACTCATTCTGTAAGGTCTTTATGGTTTTTATTGATGTCGCAAAGGTAATGCTTTTTCTTCAATATCACCTGCTGGGGCATTCTCTAAAAACTATGCGGCCATTCATCATGCCCCCACGAGGCAGGTTTTGTGAGCAAGAATTTGCGTAAATTGTTTGTTCATAATAATATATGTTGTAACTTTGCACACTTTTGGATAAGCCCAAATTAATGAGTAAAAATGAAGAATTTGCTGAATAGAATTCTGAAGTCATCCAAGTTGAGGAGCGGACTTACTTTAATTATCACGGCTGCTGTGTTGCTGGAGTTGATAGCGGCACTGCAATACATGTACGCTCACCGTGTGCTGGAGCGTGAACTTGAGCACCGTGCCGAGACCGAGATGACACTCAAAGCCATACTCATTAAAGGCACGCTTCAAAAGACAGAGCAGATGCTGCGTGACTATTCGTGGGATATCATAGATGCTCTGGATAACCCCGATTCAGTGGCTAGTGAATTAGCTTTTCTAGTTGACAATAATCGGGAAATTCTCAGTTCAGGAATGGCGTTTGTGCCCAATTATTATCCCTCTAAGGGTTATTGGTATGAACCGTTTGCCAAGATCGAGAATGGAAAGCTAATCTGCCGCCAGTTAGGGGACGAAAGCCATGATTATACCCAATTGGACTTCTATAACCAGGCATTAGAGACAGGGAAGCCAACTTGGGCTGACCCATACGTTGATGTGGCCAGTAATAACGTGGAGGATACACTCATCACCACCCATTCCATGCCTATTATAGACAAATACGGCAAACTGGCCGGCGTGTTTGCCATTGATGTTTCGTTGGACTGGCTCAGCGACACCATCAATGCCCGCCATGCATATCCATCGTCGTTTGACCTGCTCCTTACAGAGGGGGGCGACTTGGTTTGCCGACCCAAAGCGTCTCATATCAATGCCGGTGATGTCAGTCTGGTCCATCAGCTGATTAATGACAGTTCTGTAGTCAGGCACAAGAGTCAAAGTGGCATTACCACCATCATTGAATTCCGTTCACCATACGATGGCGAAAAAGGTTATATTTTCTATGCCAACATGAAGGGTAAGCCGCATTGGCAACTGGCTGTGGCATGTTATGAAAAGGAAGTTTATGCCCCGCTGAAGCGCATGCGCCTCATGCTGTCGTTAGCAATGCTGGCGGCAATGGGGCTGCTGGGACTCATCGTTTATAGAACGGCCCGAAGTGAGCGCCGCTTGCACAGAGCCGCTGTTGAGCGTGAGCGCATCGGTGGTGAATTGCGCATCGCACGAAACCTGCAGATGTCGATGCTGCCCGTTAAGTATCCCGCATTTCCCGACCGCACCGACGTTGATGTGCGCGGTCTGCTGATGCCTGCCCGTGAGGTGGGTGGTGACTTGTACGACTTCTTTATCCGTGACGAGAAACTGTTCTTTGCCATTGGCGACGTGAGTGGCAAGGGAGTGCCCTCGGCGCTTGTGATGGCGATTGCCCATGCCTTGTTCTACTCGACCTCCAGCCATGAGAGTAATCCGGCATACATCATGCGCGACTTGAACGAGACCGCCTCGCGCAACAATGATAGCAATATGTTTGTCACGTTCTTCATCGGTGTGCTGGATCTGCCGACGGGCCGCCTGCGTTATTGCAATGCGGGCCATGAAATCCCCATCATCATCGGGAAGCAGCTCTCGTTGCTTCCTGTTGAGGCCAACCTGCCTCTTGGCATTATTGGTGACTTCAACTATGAGGTGCAGGAGATCATCCTTGAGCCCAACTCGTCGTTGTTCCTCTATACAGACGGACTGACCGAGGCCATGGACGATGAACACCTGCAATTCGGTCTTCAACGCAGCATGGATGCCCTGATGCCCTATTGCGCGATGAAGAACCCGTCGTTGGAAAAGATGCTGGAATCAGTACGCAACGAGGTAAATACCTTTGTTGACGGTGCCGATCAGAGTGATGACTTGACGATGCTCGTGATCAGCTACACCCCCAAGAGTGAGACCTTGGTGTCGCACGAGTCCATTACATTGACTAATGACGTAAGTCAGGTGCCCGACCTCAACAACTTTGTGACGTCATTCTTGAGCCGCTTGCATGTTGACGCCTCTATCGAAGGCCAAGTCAAGCTGGCTGTCGAGGAGGCCGTTGTCAACGTGATGAATTACGCGTATCCCATGGGCACACAGGGCAGCATCACCCTTGATGCCGCATCCGACGGCACTTTCTTGAAATTTGTCATCACCGACTCGGGAAAAGCCTTTGACCCGACTGAAGGCGGTAGAGTGGACACTACTTTGTCGGCCGAGGAGAGGCCTATAGGTGGGCTTGGCATATTTCTTGTAAGAGAATTAATGGACTCCATCAATTACGAGCGCATTGACGGAAAGAACATTTTAACATTAAAGAAAAGTATTAACCATAAATAAGTGATTAGAAAATGAAAACAAGAATTGAGGAAATGGAGGGCAAGATTATTGCCACGCTTGAAGGTGAACTTGACACCGCTGCGGCGATGGAAGTGGAAAAGGAATTACAACCCCTGTATGAAAACAAGGGACGCGATATCGTCATTGAGTGCGGTAAACTGGAGTATATCGCATCAAGCGGTTTGCGCATTCTCCTGGGTATCCTCAAGAGCACCAAGGCTGGTGGTAACAAGGTCACCTTGCGCAACATGAATGACGACATCAAGAATGTCTTTAAGATGACCGGATTAATCAATCTGTTTGACATTGAGTGATGCACCTTCCCATGTGCAAACTTAATAATATCAGACTGTGGATACTATCTGCAGTCTTGTTTCCTGTTCTGACGTCAGCAGCTCAGCCTGCTGATGCCGACAGCATTCCCCCCAAGGAGAACGAATTGACGATTGAACTGCAGTTCCTGGCGCGCGGTGAGTCGCGCTACGGCGGGCTGGTTGCCGAAGCCACTGATGACGAGGATGAAGAAGTGGCCGCAAAGTCCAATTTTGTGCAAGGCCGTACGAGGTTGCCCATCAACTTCCGCCGTGATTGGCTCGAAGCCCGTGTCACACCGCAACATGCAGGTGTGTGGGGGCAGTCGGGAAAGGGCTCGTTCAACCTGTATGAAACCTGGGTAAGGCTAACGGCTCCTTTTGGAATGTTCGCGCAGCTCGGCAGGGTGGCACTGTCCTATGATGACGAACGCATCATCGGCTCGGATGACTGGGCTATGGCAGCACAGTCTCATGACGTGGTCCGCTTAGGCTATGAGGGCCATGGCCACAAGGCGCATGTGATTCTCGCTTACAACCAGAACACTAACGTGGTAACAAGTGGAGACACCTATTACGAGAACGGTGCCCAGCCCTACAAAACGATGCAGGACCTTTGGTATCACTATGATTTCAGCCGCATTCCCTTGGGCGCTTCCCTGCTCTTTATGAACATCGGCATGCAGAGCGCCCCCGATGTGCCTCGGCGCACGTGGTTCCAGCATCTGCTGGGTGGTTATGTGTCATTTGCGCCGAGCCGTTGGAAGACCGAGTTTTCCTATTACCACCAGTTTGGCAAAAATGAGCACGGCATGAAGATTGACGCTTGGATGGCAAGTGCCAAGGCCGCTTTCAACCCAAATGCCAAATTGGGCTTTGCTGTAGGTTTTGACTACTTGAGCGGTGACTCGAAATTTGCTGTACCGCCCAGGGGAGGTATCGGCGTGATCAGGCATGAGGTCATTAAGGGCTTCAGCACCGTCTATGGTTCTCATCACAAGTTCTATGGCGCTATGGATTTCTTCTATGTGAGCGCTTACTTGAACGGTTTCACCCCTGGCTTGCAGAACGCTTACGCTACCGTTGTCTATAAACCCATCCAAAAGCTCACGCTCAGTGGCGGATACCACTACCTGGCCACTGCCACCAAACTTGAGGACATGGCAATGAGCTTGGGCCACGAGGTGGAACTGCAGGGCCGTTATTCCTTTAGCCGCGACGTGAACCTGTCGCTCGGCTTCTCATTGATGCATGGCGATGAAACGATGGAGCGGCTCAAGCGTTCCAGCAATAACAACCTGCTGCGTTGGGGCTGGATTTCATTGAGCGTCACACCGCGTATTTTTTCAACTAAATGGTAATCAATTAATCAATAATACAGGTATATGAAACTTTCGGCACCTTTATTAAAATCCCAATATGGAATCTATGTGGAAAGTGTAAGCCACATTGGTGAACCCTATTACAACCTTCCTTACATCTATGTGCTTGACGGCAGCCTTGACGCCAGTCGGTTGCTTGCTGCCATCGAGACGGCTTTCAAGGCCCATCCCACGCTGTTTACCCGCATCGCTCTCGCTGATGACGGCGAACCCGTCCAGACCATCGATATGGATAGCGAGGAGTGGTCGCTGGCTATCGAGGACATTCAAGACATCGAGCAGGAAAAACAGCGGTTGGTAAGGCCGTTCGACCTCTACGGAGGCCGCCTTTTCCACGTCAACTTGTTGCGGGACAAGGAACATTACTATCTCTTCCTTGACTATCATCACATCATTGTGGACGGCACCTCGATGCAAATCATGCTGAAGGATATCGACAAGGCTTATCTTGGAGAGGACATCGCTCCCGAGGAGTTGACTCTCATGGATGTCGCTATCGACGAGACTGCCACTCGCGAGACGCCAGCATTTGACGAGGCCAAGCAGTGGTATGCCGCCAACTTTGACTGCGGCGACACTTTCACCCAGTTCATGCCCGACGTGGAAGAGCCCGAGCACAGCGAGGACAGCCTGCTGCGCACGCTGTCTCTTGACCTGAACCGCGTAGAGGACTACTGCAAGCAGAACGGCGTGTTCAAGAGCACTTTCTTTACGGGCGCCTATTCGTTCCTGCTGGCGAAGTTCAACAACGAGCAGGAAAGCCTGTTCACCACAGTGTTCAATGGCCGCCACGACAAGCGCTTTGCCCACTCGGTGGGCATGACGGTAAAGACCTTGCCCGTCTATGCCAAATTCACACCCGAAACCACCGTGCATGACCTGCTGCTGAAAGGGCAGGAGCAAATGGGCGGTTGCCGCCAACACGACATCTATAACTATAGCGACATTGTTACTGACCTGAACCTGCAGAGCAACTCGATGTTCGCATGGCACGGTATGCTGTTTGACAACGAGACGATGGGCGACAAGCCCATGAAGACCGTGCGTATCGGCAACAGCACGCTGGACGCCTCGTTCTACCTGAAGGTCTTCATCAAGGACGACAAGGTGCAGGCTAAGGCAGAATACAATAGCAATGAATATTCCTGTGAGTTCATTGCCCAGATTCTGGAAAGTTATGAAGCGGTGCTGGAGGGTTTCCTGACCCAGGAGTACCTGCGCGACATCAATATCGCGACGGCTGGCCAAGTAGCGACTCTCGACGGCTTCAATCCTGGCGAACTGGATTATGACAACAGTCAGACCATCGTGTCGATGTTCCGCCAGCAGGTTAAGGCAACACCCGATGCCATTGCAGTAGTATATCTGGACAAGCGCTTCACCTATGCCCAAGTTGACGAAATCAGTGACCGCATAGCCGCCTATATCGTCGGCAAGGGCTTGGGTGCCGAGGACGTGGTATCGGTAATCATTCCCCGCTGCGAATGGATGCCCATCGCCTCGTTAGGCGTGCTGAAAGCCGGCTGTGCCTATCAGCCGCTTGACCCGAGTTACCCCAAGGAGCGCCTCAACTTCATGATGCAGGACGCCAGTGCCAAATTGCTTATCGCTGACGAGGAATTGCGTCCCATCGTTGATGAATACCAGGGCGACGTGCTGCTTACCAAGGACATCATGGCACTGCCCGCATCGGCAGCGCCCCAGGTCGACATCAAGCCCGACCAGCTTTTCATCCTGCTCTATACGTCGGGTTCGACAGGTGTGCCCAAGGGCTGCCAGTTGATTCACAGCAATCTCGTGGCCTTCTGCCATTGGTACCATCACATGTATAATCTCGTGCCTGGAAACAAGATTGCTGCTTATGCCAGCTATGGTTTTGACGCCAACATGATGGACACGTATCCCGCGTTGACTTGTGGCGCGACGCTTTATATTGTCCCCGAGGAACTGCGTCTGGACCTGATTGCGTTGAACGAGTATTTTGAGCAGAACGGCATCACCCACTCATTCATGACGACGCAGGTGGCATACCAGTTTGCCACCAGTGTCGAGAACCACTCGTTGCAGTATCTCTCGACCGGTGGTGAGAAGTTGGCATCGCTCACGCCACCGCAGGGCATCAAGTTCTTCAACCTCTATGGCCCCACCGAGTCAACGGTATTCATTACCTACTATCTTGTGGACAAGAAAATGAAGGAAATCCCTATCGGCAAGGCGCCCAAGAACATACGTTTGTACATCGTTGACCCGCAAGGTCATCGACTGCCGGTGGGCGCCGCTGGTGAACTTTGGGTGGCTGGTCCGCAAGTGAGCCGCGGTTACCTGAACCGTCCCGAGAAGACCGCCGAGGTGTATATCACCAATCCGTTCACCACCGAGGAGAAATATTCACGCATCTATCGCACGGGCGACATCGTGCGCTACCTGCCATCGGGCGACATCCAGTTTGTGGGACGCCGCGACGGCCAGGTGAAAATCCGTGGTTTCCGCATCGAGCTCAAGGAGGTCGAGAGTATCATTCGCGAGTTCCCCGGTATCAAGGATGCCACAGTACAAGCCTTTGACGAGGAGGGGGGCGGCAAGTTCATCGCTGCCTATATCGTGAGCGACAATCAGGTGGATATCGAGGCATTGAACAACTTCATCATGGACGAGAAACCGCCCTATATGGTGCCAGCCGTGACGATGCAGATCGATGCCATACCCCTGAACCAGAACCAGAAAGTCAACAAGCGAGCCCTGCCCAAACCCGAGAAAAAAGCATCAGAAGTCGAAAATGTCAACGTGCCGATGAACGTGCTGGAGCAGGAACTGCATCAGATGGTGGCCGACATTGTCAACAACACCGACTTTGGTGTTACAACGGTGCTGGGCTATGCGGGCTTGACCTCTATCTCGGCCATTAAGCTGGCCGTACAAGTCAACAAGCGCTACGGCGTGACCCTCGACTCTCGCAGCTTGGTGAAAACGGGTACCATCCAGTCGATAGAGAATGAAATCTTGAAAATGATGCTCGCAGGTGGTGCCCAACCCACAGCCGAAGCGTCCAAGTCCCAGGTCAAGGCCATTACCAGTGCCCCGCTGTCCTATGCTCAGACGGGTGTCTATTTTGACTGCCTGAAGAATCCTGCATCGACCATCTATAACATCCCTTATCTGCTCTCTTATCCCGAGGGTACTGATGCCAACCGCCTTGCCGATGCCGTCAAGCGGGTCTTTGAGGCACATCCCGAGTTGAGCATACACTTCACCACCGAGGGCGAGAAAATTCTCCAGACGCTTGATGACAGTGTGCCTGTTGAAGTGAATATCGTCGAGATGTCTGAAGAGGATTTGACGAAATACAAGAACGAGTTTGTGCGTCCCTTCAATCTGCAGAAGGCTCCGCTTTACCGGGTTGAGGTCGTGAAGACCGAGGCCAGCGTGCGTCTGCTGATGGATGTACACCACTTGGTGTTTGACGGCGGCTCAGCCGACTTGCTCATTCGCCAGCTCAATGCGGCGCTCGAGGGTAAGGCTGTAGAGCGGGAATCCTACAATTATTTGGATTTTGTTAACGACCAGCAGGCTGCCGAGGATACTGATGCCTTCAAGCAGGCTCAGCAGTTCTTTGCCGAGAAACTGCAGATCTGTGAGGGTGCCAGCGAGATTCCTGCAGATCTTCCCAAGAGTGACGAACAAGGCTTCATCGGCGAGGCGGTTTGTCCGGCTGACCTGGACAAGGCTCAGGCCTTCTGTCGCCAGCAGGAAATCACTCCTGCCCACTTGTTCCTTGCTGCCACGTCCTACGTTGTTTCGCGCTATACCAACAACCGAGACGTTTATCTGTGCACCGTGAGCAGCGGTCGCAGCAACCTCAAGATTGCTGACACCGTGGGCATGTTTGTCAACACACTAGCCCTGGGCTTGAGCATCGACGATGTGACTGTCAGCGAGTTCCTGAAGCAGACCAGCGACACATTTGACCAGACGCTCAGGCACGAGGATTATCCTTTTGCCCGCATTGCCACCGACTATGGCTTCCGTCCTGCCATCGCCTACGCCTATCAGGTGGGAGTGCTTTCACAGTACACCGTTGACGGCAAGCCCATCAGACAGGAATTGCTGGAACTGAATGTGCCCAAGTTCAAGATCAATATCAAAATCGAGTCACGCGGTGTCGTGGTTCAATATGACGACTCGGTTTACAGTGAGCGCGTGGGACGCGGCATGGCCGAGAGCATCGTTGCTGTCGCCAACAGGATGATGGCTGAACCGCAGGCCAAATTGCGCCTGTTGTCCATAGTGAGTCCTGGTCAGGAGGAGGAATTGAGTCACCTGCGCCAGACGGCGACGGGCGACGCGCCCTTCACCTTCTTCCACGAGTGTATCGGACACTTCGCCCAGTCGCAGCCCGACCACGAGGCGATTGTGGCTATCGATGGCAGATTCACCTATCAGCAGATGGACGAAATCACCAGCCGTATTGCAGCCGCATTAAGGAAACGTGGTGTGCAGGAGCGTGACCGTGTAGCCCTGCTGTTGCCGCGCACCAGCCGCCTAATTCTTGCCCTGTTTGGCGTGCTCAAGTCGGGCGCTGCCTATATCCCCTGCGACCCCGAGTATCCCGCCGACCGCGTGAAACTCATCCTCGAGGACAGCGAGGCCCGTTACATCATCACCACTGCCGACCGCATGGACACCGTGCCTGAAGGTAAGGCAATCGACGTGGAAGACCTCATCAACGACGATAATGACGGCACCATCGTGACCGACATCACTCCCGATGACCTGGCCTACCTGATTTACACCAGCGGTTCAACTGGCCGTCCCAAGGGTGTGATGCTGCACCATCGCGGCATCTGCAACTACCTGTACGGACATCCCGCCAATGTGTTTGCCAATGGTGTGATGACCGATGCCAAGCGCATCCTCAGCGTGACGACCATCTCGTTTGACGCCGCACTGCAGGACATCGGCACTGCCTTCTTCAACGGCAAGACGCTCATCGTCGCTACCGAGGAGCAGGCCAACAACCCGCTTGACCTGGCACAGCTCATCAACGAGGAGCATATCAATATGGTATCGGGAACACCGTCGCGATGGATGACGTGGCTCACGAGCGAGGACTTCTGCGATGCCATCAGCCGCATCAACATCGTGCGTGCTGGTGGTGAGAAATTCTCTGACCAGCTGTTGGGCCAACTCAGGAATGTGACCAAGGCCCGTATCTTCAACTGCTACGGTCCCACCGAGATTACCGTGGCGTCTAACAACAAGGAGTTGACCGATGCCGCCCTGGTTACTGTCGGCAAGCCCCAGCTCAACGTCATCGAGTACATCGTTGACCAGGATGGCAACGAACTGCCCGTCGGCGTTGTGGGTGAATTGTATATCGGCGGTCGTGGCGTGGCGCATGGTTACAACAACCTGGACGAGATGACTTGCGAGCGCTTTGTGGATTACCACGGCACGCGCATCTACAAGTCGGGCGACTACGCCAAGTGGCTGCCTGACGGTGACGTGGTCATCCTGGGCCGCACCGACCACCAAATCAAACTGCGCGGCCTGCGCATCGAGTTGGGCGAGATTGAGAACGTCATCCTCAAAGTCGAGGGATTGAAAAAAGTCGTCATCCTCATCCGCAAAATCAACGACAAGGAGCACCTGTGTGCTTATTATACTGCCGACCGCGAGATTGCACCCGATGCCCTCAAGGCCGAAATTTCCAAGAGCCTGACGCAATACATGGTGCCCACGGCCTATCTGCAGTTGAAGGAGATGCCCATGACGCCTAACGGAAAGACCGATGTCAAGGCACTGCCCGAGCCCGAACTGGCCATCAGTTCGGCCTATGTGGAGCCTGCCAACGACACAGAACGCACCTTCTGCAGCATCTTTGCCGACATCCTGCAAATGGACAAGGTGGGCGCGACCGACAACTTCTTTGAGTTGGGCGGCACCTCGCTTGTAGTGACTCGCGTCATCATTGAGGCCGACAAGGCGGGATTGCATGTTGCTTACGGCGACGTGTTCGCCAACCCCACACCTCGCCAGTTGGCGCGTCTCATCACAGGCGAGAGTGACGACGAGGGTACCGATGAGATAACAGGATTTGATTACACGGCCATCAACGAACTGTTGCAGCGCAACACGCTCGAAAACTTCCGCAATGGTGAGCGCCAGCAGCTGGGTAACGTACTGCTGACAGGTGCCACAGGCTACCTGGGTATCCACATCCTGCGCGAACTCATCGACTCGGATGCCCAGAACATCTATTGCCTCGTGCGCGGTAAGAGCCTTGAGGCAGCCGAGGGACGCTTGCGCACCCTGCTGTTCTACTACTTCTCCGACGCCTTCAAGGACCTGTTCGGCAAGCGTCTGCACATTGTCTTGGGCGACGTGACAAGCGACTTTGGCGAGGGGCTGCAGGTGGACACCATCTTCAACTGTGCTGCCATCGTGAAGCACTTTAGCGAGGGTACCGAGATTGAGGATGTGAACATCGGCGGTGCTCAGCGATGTGTGGACTACTGTCTCAAGACTGGTGCCAAGCTGGTTCACGTCTCCACCGCCAGCACCCGCGGCTTGTGGGCTGGCGAGATCAAGAGTGACGTCTTCACCGAGCAACGCCTGTACATGGGCCAGTTCTTGGGTAACAAATACATCTACTCCAAGTTCATGGCCGAGCGCTTGATTTTGGACGCCGTTGCCCACAAGGGGTTGAATGCCAAGATAATGCGCGTTGGCAACCTGGCGGCACGTTCTACCGACGGCGAGTTCCAGGCCAACTTTGCCACTAACTCGTTCATGGGTCGCATCAAGGTCTATAACATGCTGGGATGCTGTCCATACAGTATGCGCAACAAGCAGGTGGAATTCTCGCCCATCAACGAGGTGGCCCATGCTATCGTGTTGCTGAGTTCCACTCCTCGTGAATGCACCGTCTTCCATCCCTACAACATCCACGGCCAGTTCCTGGGCGACGTGCTCATGGGATTGCTCACGGTGGGTGACGGCGTGAAGTTCGTCGAGCAGGAAGAATTCCAGCAAAAAATGGAAGAAGCCAAGAATGATCCCGTCAAGGCCAAGGATATGTCATCATTGCTGGCCTATCAGGATATGGCACACGGCCAAAAGACTGCCGACGTGAAGCGTGATAATGACTACACGACCCAGGTGCTCTACCGTTTGAATTTCGCCTGGTCACCCACGTCGTGGGACTATGTGGAGCGCATGTTGACTGCCATCAGCTCGCTGGGCTTCTTTGATATGTTATAATGATGGACAAGCGACCGCAAGACGGTGACATCACCGTTCAATTCTACCGCTACCTGTGGGCCTATATCCTGGTGGCCCTCTCGGGCTGTCTGGGTAATGTGGTGGACGGCATCATTGTGGGCAACCTCATCAGTGAGGATGGCGTGAGTGCCATTGCCCTGGCGAAGCCTATCAACCAGTTCATTTTCACCATGCACCTGCTCATCAACGCAGGTGCGGGTATGCTGGTGGCCTATGCGATAGGACAGAAAAAGATTGACGATGCACGCAGCTTCTTCACACGGGCGCTGTCGTTGAGCGTGGGGCTTGGCTTGCTGCTTGCACTGGTGGGGGGACTGATGTTCCCTAACCAGACGGCACGCCTCATGTGCGACAACGAGAGGATTCTGCCGTTAGCCCAGGACTACATCCAAGTGCTACTCATCGGTAATCCTGCTTTTATCCTGATGTGGGGACTCTCGACCATGGTGGGTGTTGATGGCAGCCCGCGGCTGGTATCGCTGGCGGTCATCGTTGACAACGTGGTCAACCTGTTGCTCGATATCGTGTTCATCCAGTGGCTTGACTGGGGCATCACGGGCTCGTCGGCAGCGACGGTAGTGGGGCACCTTGTGGGAATAGCCATCCTGCTCACCCATTGGCGCAAACCTGAAAACCGTCGCCTTGTGCCTGTCTTTACCGGTGATGGCTTGCTCGTCTCGTTGCAGCGCATCATCAATCAGGGTGCGCCGCTTGCCGTGGCGTCGATTTGCTTGACATTGTTGCTGTTCAGTGCCAACAGAATCGTTCTATCGACCACAGGACGTACAGGTATGTTTGTCTTTGCCCTGTGTATGAACTTGTTGCAGGTCTATAACCTGTTCCTGTCGGGCACTTGCCAAACGTTGCAGTCGCTTGGCGCCATCCAGGTGGGCAAGAAGGATAACGATGGAGTGCGCATGGTCATCAAGCGGGGTTTCCGTTTCATCACTGCGGCTATGGTTGTCACATGTCTGCTGGTGTGGTTGTACCCGCAAGGTATCGCCCGCGTGTTTGGCTGTGACGAGCCCGAGATGTTGACCCAGAGCATACCGGCCCTGCGCGTGTTTGCCTTGAGTTTCATCCCGTTCTGCTATATCTATGTGCTGATGATAGTTTATAAGCTTTACGGTCATCACCACATGGCGCTGTTTATCTCTTTCGCCTTGTCGTTGACCGTGATTCCTGTGCTGTGGCTCATGGCACGCACCCTGCCTGACTGGCTGTGGTACAGTTATCTTATCGCTTACCTCATCGAGGCCGTTGCCATCTTTGTGCTGCACCGGGCCACCCATGTGCGTTTTGAACTCAAGCAGCAGTGATTTACATCGATGACCATATCGACGTTTTCGACTTGACGGCAGCTTTGGCTGCCGTCAGTCCAGAACGGCGTGCTTATGCCTTGAAATATGTGAATGAACTTGACCAGCGTCTGTCGGTGGCTGCTTTCTTGCTGTTGAAACGGGCGCTGTCGATGGAGTTCGGGCTGGATACAGTGCCGCCTTTTGTGCGGGAGCCTAATGGAAAACCGCGACTCGACGGTTTCCCCAATATCCACTTCAACCTGAGTCATTGCCGCGAGGCGGCTGCCTGTATCGTTGACCGCAGCCCAGTGGGCATTGACGTGGAGTGCATTGATAGGCTTGATGCCGATGTGGTGGCGATGACGATGAATGAGCGCGAACAGGAGCAGATTGCTGCATCGCCACAACCCGAGGTGGAATTCACCCGCTTGTGGACGATGAAAGAAAGCCTATTTAAACTCACTGGGAAATATCAGGATGACATACGCTCGATGCTGGCCAACGCTGCCGACTACCATTTCCACACCACCATTTACCCCCGCTTCATCTGCACGGTCTGTAGTCCTTAGTCTTTAGTCCTTAGTCCTTAGTCCTTAGTCCTTAGTCCCTAGTATGGACTAACTCCTAATTTCTAATTCCTAATTTCTAAAGTATTTCCATGGCGATGTGGGCGCATGCTTCGGCGTCGGCAAGGGCGTGGTGATGCTGTCGCAGGTCGTAGCCGCAATAGGCGGCAACGGTCTGCAACTGGTGGTTGGGGAGAAACTTGAATTGACGTCTGGCGGCAATGCAGGTGCAATAAAACTCATAGTCGGGGTAATCCATCTGGTAACAGCGGAAAACCGCCTTCAGGCAACTCTCGTCGAAGGCCTTGTTGTGCGCCACCAGCGGCAAGCCTTCGATGAGGGGCTCGATTTGTGCCCAAACGTCGGGAAAGACGGGTGCGTTGTCGGTATCCTCGTGTCCCAAGCCGTGCACTTGTCGGCACCAATAGTTGTAATAGTTGGGCTCGGGCTGTATGAGCGAGTAGAAGGTGTCGGTAATCTCGCCGCCACGCACGACCACCACACCGACGGCACACACGCTGGTGCGCTCGTTGTTGGCGGTCTCAAAGTCTATGGCGGCAAAGTTCTCCATTTCTTGCGTTTGTGTTCTGATTGACTGCAAAAGTACTACTTATCTCCCTAAAAAAACGCCTGTAAAATAGATTTTTCCATGCCAATTAAACATTTTATTGACATTTCAGTCAAAAAGTGGCGCAAAACGAATTGCCGTATGAGAAATTATGCGTATTTTTGTAAGTTAAACCTAATGTCGTGGCATCCGTGCTGGCCTGGGGCAAGAGTTAGCCTGCGGTGCGGTGCCCGGAACAGATTTAAAACGTAAAAATACTAATGGACAACGATCGAATTTTAGAGATCAACATTGAGAACGAGATGAAGACCAGTTACATCGATTATTCGATGTCGGTCATCGTCGCGCGTGCGCTACCCGATGTGCGAGACGGCTTCAAGCCGGTGCACCGCAGGGTACTCTACGGCATGGACAAGTTGCGTAACTACTCCAATGCCCCCTACAAGAAGTCGGCACGTATCGTGGGTGATGTGCTTGGTAAGTACCATCCCCATGGCGATTCGTCGGTTTACTTTGCCATGGTCCGTCTGGCTCAGGAATGGGCCATGCGTTACCCGCTGGTTGACGGACAGGGTAACTTCGGTTCGGTGGATGGCGACAGCCCTGCTGCCATGCGTTACACCGAGGTGCGTCTCGACAAGATGGGCGAGAGCATGATGGAAGACATGGATAAGGAAACCGTTGACTTTGTGCCCAACTTCGACAACACTCTCGAAGAGCCTTCAGTCCTTCCCACCCGCATTCCTAACCTGCTGGTGAACGGTGCCACGGGTATCGCCGTGGGTATGGCGACCAATATGGCTCCCCACAACCTGGGCGAGTGCATCGACGGCTGCCTGGCATTGCTCGAAGACCCCGAGATGGAAGTGAGTGACCTGATGAACTACATCAAGGCTCCCGACTTCCCCACGGGCGGTATCATCTACGGCTATCAGGGTGTGAAAGACGCTTTTGAGACCGGTCGCGGACGCATTGTCGTGCGCGCCAAGGCCGAGATTGAGACCGAGAAGGGCCATGAGCGCATCGTGGTCAACGAGATTCCTTATAACGTCAATAAGAAGGACCTCATCGAGAACATCGCCCGCCTGGTCGAGGAGAAGAAGCTCGAGGGTATTGCCGACATCAACGATGAGAGCGACCGTCACGGTATGCGCATCGTCATTGACGTGAAGAAGGACTTTAACCCCAACGTGCTGCTCAACAAGCTCTACAAGATGACCGAGTTACAGTCATCCTTCAGTGTCAACAACGTGTGCCTCGTTAACGGCAGGCCCATGTTGCTCAACCTGAAAGAGTTGCTGCACTATTTCCTGGAGCACCGCCACGAGGTGGTTATCCGCCGCACCCAGTACGACCTCAAGAAGGCCAAGGAGCGCGCCCATATCCTGGAAGGCCTCATCATCGCCAGCGACAATATCGACGAGGTGATTGCTATCATCAAGAGCAGTGACTCGACCGAGCACGCCATCCAGCGCCTGTGCGAGCGTTTCAGCCTCACCGAGGTGCAGGCCCGCGCCATCGTGGAGATGCGCCTGCGCCAGCTCACCGGATTGGAGCAGGAGAAGCTGCACAACGAGTTGGCCGAGGTGCGCAAGACCATCGAGCACCTGCAGGCCATCCTCGACGATCCCGCCGAGTGCCGCAAGGTCATTGAGCAGGAACTGCTCGAAGTCAAGGAGAAGTTCGGCGACGAGCGCCGCACTCAGATTGAATATTCCAGCGAGGAGATGAACGCTGAGGACTTCTACAGCGACGATCCCATGATCATCACCATCTCCCACTTTGGTTATATCAAGCGCACCCCGCTCAAGGAATACCGTGCCCAGGCTCGTGGCGGCGTGGGTGCCAAGGGCAGTGACACACGCGATGAGGACTTCATTGAGTATGTCTATGAAGCCACCAACCACAATTATATGCTGTTCTTCACTGCCACGGGCCGCTGCTTCTGGCTGCGCGTGTTCGAGATTCCCGAGGGTACCAAGAACAGCAAGGGTCGTGCTATCCAGAACCTGTTGAATCTGGATGCCGAGAACCGTATCATGGCCTTCGTGCGTGCCACGGCTCTTACCGATCCCGAGTATAACCAGTCACATTATATCGTATTTGCCACCAAGAACGGTATCGTTAAGCGCACGAGCTTGAGTGCTTACTCACGTCCCCGTGCCAACGGTGTGCGCGCCCTCAACATCGCCGAGGACGACAAGCTCGTGGGCGCTATCCTCACCGAGGGCAACAGCGAGGTCATCCTGGCCAACAGCAAGGGTTACGCTCTGCGCTTCCCCGAGACAAAGGTTCGCGCCATGGGACGCACTGCCACTGGCGTCAAGGGTATGAACTTGAGCGAGGGTGATGAGGTCATCGGCATGATTTGCATGCGTGCCGGCACCCGTGACGACGTGCTTGTCGTTTCGGAGTTGGGCATGGGCAAGCGTAGTGCCCTTGAGGACTACCGCGTGACCAACCGTGGCGGAAAGGGTGTTAAAACCATTAACATTACGCCCAAGACTGGCAAGCTTATTGCTATTAAGAACGTGAACGACGACAACGACCTTGTCATCATCAACAAGAGCGGTATCGCCATCAGGCTCCGTGTCAGCTCGCTGCGTGTTGTGGGCCGCGCCACACAGGGTGTGAGACTCATCAACCTCGAGAAGAAGAACGACGAGATTGCCAGCGTTTGCAAGGTGGACACCGAACCCGAGACGACCGATGAAGAGAGCGTTCGCGACGCGTTCAACAATAACGCCCCCGAAATAACCGAGAACTCCGAGAACTCCGAGAGCTCCGAGAACTCTGAGAACTCATAAAACGATAACGAATAAACATTATAAACTACTTTAATTGTTAAGAAAAATGAAAAAGATGATTCTTTTCGCCGCTGCTGCCATCATGGCCTTCGGCGCATCGGCTCAGATGAGCCTCGTGAAAGATCTTGCTAAGAAGGTTGGCACTGGCAACCCTCAGGCTTATGCCGAAGCATTGGAAGCCATTCAGCCCGCACTGATGAACCCTGAGAGTGCTAACGACGTGCTCACATGGTACACCGCCGGTAAGGCTGCCTTTGGTCTCTATGACACGATGTTTGGCGCTAAGTCACTGGGACAACCTGTTGACGACAACATGATGAATGAGGTCTTGAGCGCTGCTTATGAGTACTATCAGAACGCATTGCCCCTTGACAGCGTCGTTGAGGTGGACAAGAATGGTGCTCCCAAACTCAACAAGGATGGAAGCAAGAAGATCAAGACCAAATACAGCAAGGATATCATCGGCGCTCTCACCGCTCACATGGGTGACATCGCCAACGCCGGTAACATCTATCTGCAGGCCAACGATTGGGTAAATGCCGCTAACGCTTATGGCAACTATGCCGATATCGCTCGCGCTCCCTTTGCTATCGCCAATGGCGTGGCTCCTGCCGACAGCGTGCTTAGCCAGGTGCGTTTCTTCCAGGCTTACTCACAGTATCAGGCTAAGGACTTTGCTCACGCTTACGAGAACTTCACCAAGGCTCGCAAGATGGGTTACACCGCCGACAATATTGTTGAGTTCCAGACCTCTTCGCTGGCCAACATGGTTCAGACGATGCTTGACGCAAACGAGTATGACAAGGCTATGAACTTCATCCAGAATGCTCTCAATGCTGATCCCAAAAATGCTATCCTGCATGACATCATGGGCTTCACGATGGAGCTGAAGGATGGTATCGAAGCCGCTCTGCCGTTCTACCGTCACGCCGCTGAGGTGGATCCCACCTATGCCAATGCTTTCTTTGATGTGGGCCGCTGCCTCTACCTGCAGGCTCAGAAGATTATCGATGATAATCCCTCGGCTACCACCAAGGATCTCGTTCCCAAGCTGAAACCCATCTATGACGAGGCTCTTCCCTTCTTGAGGAAAGCCATCGAATTGGATCCCGAGAACACCAAGCCCAAGAGCGTGCTTGATGACATCCTCTACAAGTTTGAGATGATGGGTGTGAAGTAAGTTTTTAACATCAATTCATAGCGATAGCGAGCGGCGGGAACCTTCCCAAAGCTCGCTATTGGTTTTCCTATCGGCGTTTAATGTTGCACGCACGGCAAAAAATGAGTAATTTTGCAGCCGATTTTTATGAAACTAAGATTGTGAAGAAGATAGTTATCCTTTTAGCCGTCACATTGGCGCTGGCAGTTCCCGCTGGCGCCCAGCAGTTGTTGGTGGACCAGGCCAAGAAAGCCATTTCTGGGTTGACGATGACGGTTGACAGCTATAATAAGGCATTCAGCAAGCTGGCACCTGCGTTGACTGATGATGAGACTCGTAACCGTGCCGAGACCTGGGCCTTGGCTAACCGCATCAAAATCGAGCTATATGACAAGTATATGGACAACCGTCGTGTGGGCAAGAAAGTTGATGCCAAAGCGATGGGCCACGCGCTGCTCGACGCCTATGACTATAGCCTGATAGCCCTCAAACTCGACACCATCCACATCCTTGACAAGAAGGGCGAACCCGTCATCGACAAGAAGACCAAGCGGCCTAAGGTAAGGACAAAATACAGCAAGGATGTGGTGAACCGTCTGGTGGAGCACCATGATGCCTACCGCATTGTGGGCAGTGAACTCTATAATGTGAAGGATTGGGAGGGTGCTTACAAGGCATGGGATGCCTACTGCCTGATGGCTACCCGCGACGACGATTCCCGCTGGCGCAAACCCGACAGCCTTGTTGCCGAGGTGCGCTACTACCAGGGCATCACGGCATGGCAAAAGGCCGACACCATCGATGCCATAAGGCTCTTCAGCATTGCGCGTCACATGGGATATGAACGCAAAGAGGCTTATGATTATGCGCTCGTGTGCTTGAGCGACTTGGGCAACGATGCCGAGGTGGTGAAGCTGGCGTGGGAGGCTTTTCTCAAGTTTGGCACCAGCGACCCGCAGTACATCCGCATCATGATTAACGATTTCATATCCCGTGAAGACTACTCGGGTGCCAACGACTTGATTGATGATGCGCTGCTTACCCATCCCGATGATGACGAGTTGCTCAACCTCAAGGGGTTAATCATCGAGAACCAGGAGGATATCTATGAAGCCTTCCCTTACTATCAGCGTTGTATCGAGTTGAATGACAGCAATGCCATGGGCCTGTTCAATGTGGGACGCTACTTCTACAACAAGGCGATAGAAACCCGCCAGAACAGCCGCCTCTACGGCAAGCAACTTGCCAATCTGGTCAATCCCATGTATCGTGAGGCTTTGCCCTACCTGGAGAAGTCCTTTGCCATCAACCCCAATAATGAAGAACTTCGCAACGCCCTGCGTGACATCTATTACAAGCTGGGCGAAGCCGACAAACTGCAAGCTATCGAGTCTTACCGATACTAAAGATTTGGGAGAATAGATAAAATTAAAGGACAATTGATTGAATTTCAATCGGTTGTCCTTTAATAATTTTATGTCGTTTTGACTTCAGGTTACGGTTTCCTGACGATGCCGCGCTTGCTGTTGCGCACAAAGTCGAGAATAATGTCACGCTCGGCGCTGGCGGGAAGTTTCATGGCCTCCTCGAGCGACTGGGTGATGTTAAGCCCAGAGTCATAGATGGTGCGGTAAACATCGGCAATGGCGTCAATCTGCTCGCTCGTGTAATCGCGACGATGCAGGCCCACCTTGTTCACGCCCTCATAGGCGATGGGGTAGCGGGCTGCCATGCAATAGGGGGGGATATCCTTGTTGACAAGGGCTCCGCCTTGAATCATTACGTGGCAACCGATGTGTGTGAACTGGTGTACCAGCGCGCCGCCACCAATGATGGCCCAATCGGCGACCTCGACCTCTCCGGCGAGCTGTGCCGAGTTGGACATGATGACGTGGTTGCCCACAACGCAGTCATGTGCCACATGGCAATAGGCCATAATCAGGCAGTTGTTGCCAACAACGGTCTTGCCGCGTGAAGCGGTGCCGCGGTGGATAGTGACAAACTCGCGGATGACAGTATTGTCACCGATAATGGCGACGGTGTCTTCGCCCTGGAACTTGAGGTCCTGGGGAACGTCGCCCACAACAGCATTGGCGTGGATGTGGCAGTTCTTGCCAATGCGCGCACCACTGCGCACAACGGCTCCACTGTCGATGATGGTACCGTCTCCGATTTCCACATTGTCGTCAATGGTCACAAAGGGACCGATTTTCACGTTTTCCCCAATTTTAGCGTCGGGGTGGACGACGGCAAACTGATGAATATCCATATTTAGTTTTTAGTTGTCAGTTTCATTTTTAACGATTTGTGCCATGAATTCGGCCTCGGTGACGATTTTCTCGCCCACAAAGGCGTAGCCCTTCATCACGGCGGTGCCGCGGCGGATGGGCGTCATCAGCGACAAGTGGAAGATGAGGGTGTCGCCGGGAACGACCTTGCTGCGGAACTTGACGTTGTCAATCTTCAGGAAATAGGTCGAGTAGTTCTCGGGGTCCTCGACGCTGCTCAGCACGAGGATGCCGCCCACCTGGGCCATCGCTTCGACCTGGAGCACGCCGGGCATGATGGGCTCATGGGGGAAGTGCCCTTGGAAGAACGGCTCGTTGACAGTCACGTTCTTGATGCCCACAATGTGCTTCTTGCCCTTCTCGATGATTTTGTCAACGAGCAGCATGGGATAGCGGTGGGGGAGCATGGCTCGTATCTTGTTGATGTCATAGAGCGGTTCCTTGTTCGGGTCATAGATGGGGGCCTGAACATTCTGGTAGCGCAGCTCTTGACGGATTTTCTTAGATAACTGGGTGTTGATGGTGTGGCCCGGGCGGGTGGCGACGATACGGCCTTTCAACGGACGGCCAATCAGCGCCAGGTCACCCAGCACGTCGAGCAGCTTGTGGCGTGCAGGCTCGTTCTTGAACGCCAAGGGCTTGTTGTTGAGGTAACCCAGTTCGTTGGCAGGCTTGTGAGACACATTCATCACGTCGGCCATGTGGTCCAGATCTTCCTGCTTCATGGGCGAGTCATAGATGACGATGGCATTGTCCAGGTCACCACCCTTGATGAGGTTCAGCTGGATGAGCGGCTGCACCTCGCGCACAAATACAAACGTGCGGCTGCCAGCAATCTGCTCCTTGAACTGGCGGATGTCGGTCAACGAGGCAAACTGGTTGCCCAGCACGGGAGAATCATACTCAACCATGCAATCGATGGAGAAATCGTCATCAGGCAGGACAATGAGCGATGAGCCCGTCTCCTTGTCAACGACCTTGATGCGCTGCTTCACGACATAATATTCCTTCTCGGCCTCCTGCTCCACGATGCCGGCCTTCTCTATCTCATTGCACCAGATGATGGCGCTGCCGTCGAGGATGGGAACCTCGCCGCAGTTCACCTCTATCAGACAGTTGTCGATGCCAGCAGCATACAGTGCTGCCATGGCGTGCTCGATGGTGCTCACGCGGGCTTCCTTATTGCTCTTGCTGGCGATAACGGTGCCGCGTGTGGTCTCGATGACGTGCTCGGCGAGAGCTTGGATGGTGGGTTGACCTTCCATGTCGATGCGCTTGAACACATAACCCGTGTTCACGTCGGCGGGCTTGAACGTTGCCGTTGACATCTGTCCCGTGTGCAGGCCCTTGCCCGTCACGGTGAAGGCGCTCTTGAGCGTTTTTTGTTTCATTATTTCGTTGATTAAATGTCTATCTCCTAAAAAGCCTAAAGCCTAAAACCTAAAGCCTAAAGCCTAAAACCTAAAGCCTAAAGCCTAAAATTAAAGCCTCTTCTTCAACTCCTTGATATCGCTGTACATCTCGCCGAGGCGTTTCAGGTAAACGACCTGACGCGCAAACTCCATCGCGGGCTGCACGGGAGCACCCAGCCACTTGCCGTTGCTGCCAATGCTGTTGTCAACGCCGGTTTGGGCGCCGATGCCGTTCTTGTCGCCCACGGTGATGTGACCGGCAAAGCCTACCTGGCCGCCCACCATGTTGTATTTACCGATTTTGGTCGAACCGGCGACACCCACTTGTGCTGCCATGACGGTACTCTCACCGACCTCGACGTTGTGGGCAATCTGGATGAGGTTATCGAGTTTTGCACCTTTCTTGACCACAGTAGCGCCCATAGTGGCACGGTCGATGGTGGTGTTGGCACCGATTTCGACATCGTCTTCCAGAATCACGATGCCCACCTGCGAAATCTTCTCGTAGGTGCCGTCTTCCTTGGGAGCGAAGCCAAAGCCGTCGCCGCCGATGATGGCGCCGCCCTGGATGATGCAGCGGTTACCGATGCGGCAACCGTGATAAATCTTCACACCGGGATACAGAATGACATTATCGCCCAGCGTCACGCCGTCGCCCACATACACCTGCGGGTAAATCTTGACGTTCTTGCCGATAGTGACGCCGTCGCCGATGTAGGCAAACGCTCCGACATACACATCGTCGGGCAGGGTAGTGCCCTGGCCAACATGGATGGGCTGCTCCACACCACGTTTCTCAGGACGCTGGCTGTTGACAAAGTTCAACAGGTCGGCAAGCGTCTTGTAGGGGTCGTCCACGCGAATGAGCGTTGCCTTGACCTCCTGCTCGGCGACGAAGTCCTTGCGCACCAGCACAGCCGTGGCTTGGGTGGTGTAGATGTGGTGGGTATATTTGGGATTGGCGAGGAAGGTCAGGCAGCCAGGTGTTGCCTCCTCGATTTTTGCATAATTGTTAATCACAGCCGAGGCATCGCCATCGACCGTGCCGTTAACCATCGCTGCAAGTTGTTGTGCAGTAATTTCCATGTTGTAAACTGTATATAGTCTAATCGTTATTTCAAAATCGGCCGCAAAGGTACAAAAAAGTTTCTATTCTATGGGCCTTAATCCTTAGTTTTTAACTGCTTTTCGGGCAATTAGACGTTTTTACTGTTCGCTGTGCTTGAGTAGTTCGGCGATTTTGGATTCTATCACAGGAGCATCCTCATAGCCCACGATGGTTTTGTACTCGCCCTTGGGGGTGATAAACATCAGCAGGGGGATGGCATCGATATTGAATTCCTGGGCCAATTCAGGTCGCTGGTCCACATCGATGCGCTGGAAGATCACCTGGCCTTCGTACTTCTTCTCAAGCTTGTCCAGCACGGGAGCCAATTCCTTGCAAGGACCGCACCAGGTGGCATAGAAGTCAACGACCATGGGCTTGTTGGCCATAAGGGTCGTTTGTTTCATCCACCCATCCTGACTCTCCTCGGCAGGAGTAGCAACCTCAGTCTGAGCCTCAGTCTGGGCGCTCTCATCGATCTGTTTCTCACGATTATTGCAAGCAACAAGCGCTATCAGCGCCACCAAACAAATAAAAATCTTCTTCATATCTCTCATCTAATATCTAATATCTAATATCTTTTATCTTTTATCTCTTATCTTTTATCTCTTATCTCTTATCTGTTCACTGTTCACTGTTAACTGTTAACTAATAAGCTCTCCCTTGCCTTGACGTGTGATCTCGGGTTCGCCACTGGTGCAGTCCACCACTGTCGAGGGCATGAGTTGACCACGACCTGCGTCAATCACGATATCCACTTGTGACTCAAAGGCTTCGGCCATCAATCCAGGCTCGCAGCGGTAGTCCTCGTCGTCGCCAGGCACCGACGTGGTGAGGATGGGGCCTCCCAGGGTGCGAACGATGGCGAGCGCGATGTCGTTGTCAGGGATACGGATGCCCACAGTGCGGCGGCCCTTAAAGGCCTTGGGCAGCTTTGACAGTGCCGGCAGGATAAAGGTGAACGGGCCGGGCAGGTTGGCCTTCATCATGCGGAACTGTGTGTTGTCGAACCTGGCGAACTGAGCCACCTGAGAGATGTCGTCGCAGATGATGGACAGGTTGGTCTTGGCCGACTTCATCTCCTTGATGGAGCAGATGCGCTCAATGGCTTGATTGTTAAGGGCGTCGCAACCCAATGCATAGACGGTATCGGTCGGATAAATGATTAATCCACCGTCTTTTAGCGTTTCAACCACCTGGTCGATGAACCGCTGGTTGATGTTCTTTTCAATAATCTGTAATATTTCCATAATATGTTGTTGTGAATAATTATCTAAAATCCCTAACACCTAACACCTAAAGCCTAAAGCCTAACACCCCCGTCTCCACATTTGTCGCGTGGGCATATTTCTTCAGCAGCTCAGCCATCCATTCCACGGCCTCTTCGACAGGCATCTCGGGAGCAAAGGCGTTGATGTTGATTTGGGCGGTGATGGTCTGCTCGGTGAACTTGGTGCGCTCCTCGTCGCTCGTCGGCGTGGCGATGGGACCCAGGACATCACGGTAGCAGGGCATCCCCTCGATGTTGAGCACGCCGCGCCCGATGCCGTTATATACGTCATCGGCGGTGCCGACGCTCAGGGTGAGCGTGTCGCCCTCGATGCGGTCCCCGTCAAGGCCGCTGATGGCATAGCCGCTCTTGATAGACACCAGATTGACCACGTCGATGAGGGTGGTGAGACGATAGATTCCCAACCCGCGGATGATGCGGCGGCATAGCGCCTCGCTTGCCACACGGTAGCGGCTGGGATCCTTGCCCAGAGCCTTGTACAGGTGGCGTGTGCCAGCAATAGCGGGTCGCTTGTTGATTTCCAGTAACTCGTAACGCTGCTTGATTTCCTCGGCGGCAGCCTCAATCTCGGCCCACAGTTCATCACACGTGGGGCCGTTGACAACCGTCGCACGAATGAGGCCGATGCGTGTTTCGGGGCACGCATTCAGAATCCTTGGATCAATTTTGATGTCAATCATTGCTATCGTCCTAAAAACTGCTGCAAAGGTAGTGCAAGCCGAGCGGAGAACAAAAAGAATTCATTCTTTTTTTATCCCGAGGCGCCGCCTGGACGGAGTGCCATAATTCATTCCTAAAACTTTGATCGGGCTACGCCCGAGAAATCAAACAAAATTATTAATACAATCTGAATAATAAATTATTAGATTGATTTATATTACAGATTTTCTTGTTTTCTTGGATTTCTCGCCCGAAGGGCGATCATAGGTAGCGGCTATCATAATTATGACACACCGCCTTGTGAAAAGCATTTAGCTTTCGGCCATCAGCGATTAGTTTTTTGAGCAAAAGGGATGCGAGGGCCAACTTAAAGCCAAAAGCTGATTTCTGATAGCTGAAAAAATGTTACCTTTGCCCGCATGATGAAGAAGTTTTTGATAATCGCAGTATTAATCCTGTCAGTTGCTGGCATCAACGCACAGCCCATGAACAATAATGAGACCGTTAAGCGCATCGATAAGGTCTTCGATGCCGTGTACAATAACCCCAATGAGCCTGGTGCTGCCGTGCTCATCATGCAGGGCAACGACACGCTCTACAGCCGTTGCTTTGGCTTGGCCGACATGGAGACCAAGGCTCCGGTGACCTTCCAGACCAATTTCTGCATTGCGTCGGTGTCCAAGCAGTTCTCGGCAGTGGCTCTCCTGCAGCTTGCCGAACAAGGTGTGCTCTCGCTCAACGACCCGCTGTCGAAGTTCTTCCCCGAGTTCCAGGCGCCGTTTTTCGACGATATCACCCTGCATCACATCATGAGCCACACGTCGGGCATCCCCGATGCGCGGCCCCGCACCGATCGCAACTTTGTCCTCTATAGCAACGATGTCACCTCGGTGCAGTACATGTGCACCCTCGACCATCTGAATTTCGAGCCGGGTACGCAATATGAGTATATCAACCCCACGTTCCAACTCATTTACCAGATTGTGGAGCGCACGACGGGCATTCCCTTTGAGGACTACATGCAGAGGAGTGTTTTTGACAGGGCCGAGATGCAGTCCTGCTGCTATTTTGAGCCTGACCGCGACATCCCCCACATGGCGCATGGCTACGAGCATAATGACAAGGGCATTTGGGAGGAATATGACTACGGCGAGGAGAGTTTCTTCGGCACCAAGGCCGACGGTGCCCTCTATTGCTCCATCAACGATTTCGTGCGTTGGGAGCGCGCCCTGCGTGACAACCGCATGTGGTCGGCAGCCAGCAAGCGCTTGGCTTACTTGCCCTGGATTCAGATTCCCGCCGATGCTGAGTACGGCTACCAGCCCCACACTGGCTACGGCTATGGCTTCTTTGTGCAGGATGTCCCTGGTCAGCCCACCCATGTCTATCACCTGGGCGACAACGGCGGCTTCACCATCTATGCCGGCAAGATTCCCGAGCGCGACCTCATTTTCCTCTTCTTCTCGACGCGCCCCGACATCAACCGCCTCGCCATGGTCAACGAGGTGTACCACATCCTCGGCTTCAACTTTTAGGCCATTTCATTCTCCTGTTGGATAGGAGCATCACCCCATCTCTTGAATCATTCTAATAAACACAAAACCATCAATTATGAATAACAGCATTGGATTGATTATCACTGCGTGTGATCAGATTACGCCAAATCTGACCAGTGCACAGTGTATCACATTACAAAGAGAATTCGCTCGCAGGGCTAAAAACAGAGAACATATATCCGGTATGTTCGGACGTAATGGGATCACTACACATACACTCGTTGATACCACGCTCGACAATTTCAAAAATACGATTACCGACCTCTTTAAGGATAATGATGAAAACTGCATCAGTTATATCTATATCAATTGTCATGGCAGCGTTGACGGTCTTGCAATGGTGTTGGATGGGGATAAAACGGTATTTATTCCTTACACTGAACTGAAGGGCATACTTAATGTGATAAAGGGGACTGTTGTTCTGATGATTGAAGCTTGCCATTCGGGTGAAAGCATTACCGCTAAAAAGGCCACACTAAGAAGGATGAATAAAGTTGATTTGAGTGCCCCCCAGGATGTATCCCAGGATGTGAATATGAATAAAGCGATTATTTCGGCTTTTGCAGCTCCTAAAAGGGATCCGCGCCTGCGTAGTGCTGAATTGCGCATTGATAAGTATAAGGTCATCACTGCTTGTCATGGCGATGAGAATGCATGGGGTGATCATATAGTGGGTAATGATTTTACCAATTTCTGGTGTGAAGGTGCTGGATGGGACTATATGAATAACAGCGAAATCGGGATGATGGCCGATGCATCCGGCAAAGGATACGTCACGTTACAGGATTTGTGCGATTACTCAAATGAGCAGATAAATAATGTAAAGAATCCATCAACGGGAACTGTTGAGCATTATTATCAGAATGACATGTGCTATCCTGAAAATAGCGACTTCCCGGTGTTTGGAACCGCGCCAATGTCGCTGTTGAGCACAGCTATTGAAAAATACTATAAGAGATATCAAGAAATTTTCCGCAGTCCGATAGGCCAGGTGGTGACGCTGCCCGACGGGACCGCCTGTCAGCAATATGAACAAGGCGTGATTGTCCGGTACCCAAATGGCAAAGTTGAGGGCTTTACCAGATTATCCTATGTTTTGAATCAGCTCAGACAAGCCCCTCCCAAATCATAGTAGGAGGCCCCCTAAAGTCTAAATATCAGACCAATTCTTTCCAAGAATCAAAGACCGTGGAAAACAGGAAAATAAACATTCATTTATGAGGGTGTGTCATAAATCAACTGTATTCAACATAACCGCCCGTTGGGCGGGAAATTAAACAAATTATATTTAAAATTAAGTATAATATTTAATATATTTATAATTTTAATTAAAAATTTGTTTAATTTCCCGTGCGTTAGCACGGTTATATTATGGTGTCCGAATTATGACACACCGTCATGATATTAATCATGACACATTCTCAATGTGGAGATTACCCCGTTCTACCAGGAGCCGTTCAAGATATAGTCAATCAATGAGGTGACGTCGCCGATGGTGATGTTGCTGTCCTGGTCACAGTCGGCGACTCTCAAGTCGATGTCAAGGGCTGTGCTGTCCAGCAGGTAGTCGATGAGGGTAGTGACATCACCGATGCCCACAAATCCGTCTGCATCCACATCGCCACGCAGGAGCGCGTTGGGGTCAAAGCCATATTGCTGGTCCATCCAGGCAATGCGCTGGCCAATCCACTGCTTAAGCCAGCCCACCTCGTCCTGGAAATCGCTGGCGACATAATAGTTGGGCCATACATATTGCCCCCAGCGGGGCCATGCCTCGCTATTGCGAAACTCGGCACCATGCGAGGTCAAGACACTGGCCAGCGAGTCGATGGTGGCCATGATGCGGTCGTCGCGCAGATTGCCGCGGCGGTACTGTGCCCAGCGGGTCTTGAGCGCGGCGATGTAGTCGGGGTTGGTGTTGAGCCTGTACCACCAGAAGGGGACCAGTTGCTCGTCGCCCTCACTATTGAGCAGGTCATTGTTCTGATAAATCCAGGTGTCGGTGCGCCAGCCCTGGAAATAGTCTGAGTTGCCGTAGGCCAAATTCATGTCCCACAGTACCATCTTGAAACGCGCATCCTCGCTGTCGCGGCGCTTGAAGAATTTGCCGCTCAAGCGGTAGCCGTCAACATTGTGTCCCAGCTCCTGTGCCAGCTGGTAGTCCACAAAGTTGTCCACATCCAGGTAATCTTGATAACTGGCGCTGCCGGTGGGCCTGTAAATCCACAACTGTTGCTCCATCTGGTCGATGCGGTTGTTGATATAGTCCACCTGGTCCTGTGTCAGGTCCTCGTAGTCGGGCGACTTGTACTGGAAATTGATGTACTTGTTTTGGTATCTGACGCCTGTGCTGCTCACGGGATGGTACTTGGACGTGTATGTGGGCTCATCGGTGCGGTCCACCTCCATGATGTAGCCGCCAGTCAAGTCGTCGTCGGTTTCACCCGGGTCGGGCAGATTCAGGCGGTGCTTCCCCTTGGAAACGACCTCGGTGAAGATGTACACGCCATAATAGGTGCCGTCCAGGAAGAGTTCGCAATAGCGGCCCTGGGGTGTGTATTCCATCCACGGGCGGGAAATTTCAAAGGCCAGCAAGTCGCGCATCATGCTCTTGTCGTTGTAGGGAGCGAGCAGAGCCCAGTTATTGTCCTTGCCCATGCCCAGGATTTTCACCTTTTGCTTCACGCCGCCCTCCTCCAGCGGCTTGTCCAGCGGGCGGATGGAGTAGGGCTTCTTGTCGCTGGCGGTGAAGGAGGAGTTGCCACGATAACGCAGTGCCACATAGCCCTCATAGTCAACAATCTGTCCTGGATGGGCTACCGTGTCGGCATAGTTGAGTTGGCCATTGCCGTTGTGGATGATTCTCATGCGGGCACTGATGGGCTCATCGCGGTCGATATACTCACCATCCACATCAATCCACACGATGGGCAGGTTTGTCGAGTTGAGTTGCACTTCCTCGTTATCGGGAGGGTAGTTCCAGTTCCACCAGTCCCAAGCGCGCGCTGTGCCCGTCAGGGTCAGCACGGCTAATACAAGCAATAAAATTCTTTTCATGAGTCAAACATCTTTAACTTGGTTATCACTGCAAAATTACAAAAATGAGTAATATGGTGCGTTAATTATCAAGGACAAAATCGCTGCATCCGCACCAATAAATGCAAATTTAAAAATCTTTTCAAGGTCAACTGGTATATCGTTCCTAATTCAATAACTCCAAGTAAAGCATCGAGTTAGCTCCCTTGGTATTGCGAGGGAGTCATGCCGGTCATGCGCTTGAAGAATTTGGTCATGAACGACGGGTTGGGGAAATTCATGTCGTCACAGATGCGGGCGATGGGTTTGCTGGTGTGCTTCAGGTCAATCTTGATGCGTGTGACCAGGGCGTCGTCAATCCACTGCTTGGCGCTCTTGCCGCTCACCTGCTTGATGATGGCGCTCAAGTAGCGCGGCGTGAGGCACAACCGTGAGGCATAATAGTCGATGGTGTGGTGTTCGGGGGCATATTGGCTCACTAATTGGATGAAATCGGTGAACAGGCGCTGCTCTCGCGTCTGGCTCTCGCGGTGTGACTGCTCGTTGCGGCTCCACAGGTAATCGACCTGCCACAAGAACGCGCTCAGCAGGTGCAGCGTCACCTGGCTGCTGCCCCTTGGCAGCCTCAAGTGGTTGTAAAGCATCTGGTGCAACTGGTCAAGGAATTCCTGTTGCTCGGGAGTTAGCCGCAGCATGAAGTCGCGCAGGTGACCGTCAAAGGCCGCTGGCACCAGGTTGCCGATAGCCAGCGAGAACAATTCGTCGCTGATCGACACCCCGATGCCCTTGACATCGCTCGAGGCATCTTTGACCTGAAGGATGCCGTTGCTGCCCAGAAACACCATGTCCCCGGCTTCGATGCGCCGCTCCATCATGTTGATGACGGGGCAGGCCCAGCCCTGCTTGATGATGAGGATGCGCATCTCGGGCAAGAGCGTCGGCTGGTCGATAAGCTGGTCCTTGATGAGCTCGAGGCGCACATGACGGGCGATAGCGAGGTTGTTTGAGATGAAGTTGTTGGCCAAGGCCTCGTCTTTGCCCTCGACGAGTTGCTTGAGTTGGGCCAGGTTGAGTTGTCTTAATTCTGCCATTGTCGTTCGGATATGTGACACAAAAGTAATGAATTATGGCTGAAAAACCAAATTTTATCTGCACTTTTGTACAAAAAGGACATTTTCTCCTTGATTTAGATAGAGACAAGCCCGCAAGATGGTTGTAACTTTGCGCTATCAAACCAATTCGCATTGATATGAAACGGCTTTTATTCATCATCAGCGTTTGCACAGCGCTTGCCGCAACGGCCCAAACGCTCGAGGTGTGCCAGCAGGCGGCCGAGCGCAATTACCCGCTCATCGCCCAGCATGACCTCATCGCCCGCACCACCGACCTCACTGTCGCCAATATCCAGAAGGGATGGCTGCCACAAGTGACGGCAACGGCTCAGGCAACCTATCAGAACGCTGTCACCACATGGCCCGACGAGATGAAGGGGCTGATGCAGCAGATGGGTGTCGAGATGAAGGGACTCGCCCGCGACCAGTACCGCGTGGGGTTGGACGTGCAGCAGACCGTGTTTGACGGCGGCGCCATCAGTGCCCAGCGCCAGGTGGCCCGTCAGCAGGGCGCCGTGCAACAGGCACAGCTGGACGTTGACCTGTATCATGTGCGCCAGCGCGTCAACGAGATGTACTTCGGCTTGTTGTTGCTCGATGACCAGATGCGCCTCAACAGCGACCTGCAGGAGCAGCTTGCCGCCAGCGAGAAGAAACTCACCTCGATGGTCAAGCACGGCACTGCCGCCGAGTGTGACCTGAACAACGTCACCGCCGAGCGCCTGAACGTCGTCCAGCAGATGACCACCCTCGAGTCGCAACGCCGCGTGCTGGCGGCGATGTTGGGCACCTTCTGCGGCATCGAGGTGAATGAGGTGACCAAGCCTGTCGCCATCGAGGCTGTGGAGGGTAACCATCGTCCCGAACTGCGGCTCATCGACAGCCAACTGCGGCTCACCGATGCCCAGGACCGCGCCCTCGATGCGGCCCTGTTGCCCCGGTTGGGCGTGTTTGCGCAGGGCTTCTATGGTTATCCCGGATACAACATGTTCAAGGACATGATGGGACGCAATTGGTCGTGGAACGGCATGATTGGCGCCCGCCTGACCTGGAATATCGGTGCCCTGTATACCCGCCATAACGATAAGGTGAAAAACCGGTTGCAGCGTGAGATGGCCGAGAACCGGCGAGAGGTGTTCCTGTTCAACAACCGCTTGGAGCAGATGCAGCAGAACGAGACGATTGCCCGTTACCGCCAACTCATGGCTCAGGACGATCAAATCATCACCCTGCGCCAGCAGGTGCGCAAGGCTGCCGAGTCCAAGCTCTCACATGGCATCATCGATGTCAACGACCTGTTGCGCGACATCAACAGCGAGAACGCGGCCCGCGTGCAACACTCCATCCATGAGATTGAAATGCTCAGGGCATTGTATGACTTGAAATACACAACGAACAATTAAAAAAAACAGCATAGTGATGAAAAAACTAATGATGATCGCAAGCGTGGCACTGATGGTGATGACGGCTTGCAGTAAAAAGGAGAAAGCGTTTGACGCTACGGGGACGTTCGAGGCCACCGAGGTCACTATCTCGGCAAAGGCAACGGGCGAGTTGAAGTCCTTTGACGTCACCGAGGGGCAAACCATCGAGGGCGGCACTCAGGTGGGGCGCATCGATACCTATCAGCTGGTGCTCAAGAAGCAGCAACTCGAGACGCAACGCGGCCAACTCGCAGCGACCAAGCGACAGCTCTCATCCAACCGTTCGGCTACAGGTAGCCAGCAATTGGACTTGAACAAGCAGCTCTCGTCCATCCAGCAGCAGATTGCCAATGCCCAGCGTGAGCGTCAGCGCTATAGCGAACTCGTCAAGGATGGCGCTGTGCCTCGCAAGCAGCTCGATGACATCGACAACCAAATCAAGGTGCTCAACCGCCAGTTGGAAGCCACCCGTGACCAGATACGCAGCGCCAACGCCAGCCTTGCCGAGCAGGGAAAGGGCATCGGCGCACAGATGGATGGCATCGACGCTCAGGTTGCGGGTATCGACGCCCAGCAGCGTCAACTCGATGACCAGATTGCCAATGCCGATATTGTGGCACACTACAAGGGCACCGTATTGGAAAAATATGTCGAGCAAGGCGAATTTGTCTCGACGGGCAAGCCGCTGTTGAAGATGGCCGACGTGGACAATATGTTTATCCGCGCCTATGTCACCTCGGCACAGTTGCAGAATATTAAGGTGGGCCAGCAGTGCAAGGTGTTTGCCGACTATGGCGATGGCAAGAAGAAAGAGTATTCCGGCACCATCACCTGGATATCCAGCCGCTCGGAGTTCACCCCCAAGACCATCCTCACCGATGACGAACGTGCCGATCTGGTCTATGCCGTCAAGATAGCCATCAAGAATGACGGCTATGTGAAAATAGGCATGTATGGTGAGGTGAAGTTTTAAAATCTAGATAATCTAGACCATCTAGTAAAACTAGAAGAATTGTCAACTCATGAACGCGATAGAGGTCCATAACGTTTCCAAGTCCTACGGCAAGGTCAAGGCACTCGACGATGTTTCGTTTACTGTGGGCAAGGGTGAGGTGTTCGGCATCATCGGGCCTGATGGCGCCGGCAAAACGTCGCTGTACCGCATCCTGTGCACCCTGCTGTTGCCCGACCAGGGAACGGCGACGGTCGATGGCTTTGACACGGTGAAGCAGATGACGGACATCCGCCGCCGGGTGGGGTACATGCCTGGCAAGTTCTCACTCTATCAGGACTTGACGGTGCAGGAAAATCTGGAATTCTTCGCCACTTTGTTCGGCACGACGGTCGAGGAGGGTTATGACAGCATCAAGGCGATTTATAGCCAGATAGAACGCTTTAAGGACCGCAAGGCGGGCGCCCTCTCGGGCGGCATGAAGCAGAAATTGGCCCTCTCATGCGCCCTGGTGCACAGTCCCAGTGTGCTCTTTCTCGACGAGCCTACCACGGGCGTTGACCCCGTGTCGCGCAAGGAATTTTGGGACATGCTCGGCAACCTCAAGGATCGTGAAATCACGATTGTCGCCTCGACGCCCTATCTCGACGAGGTGCGACGTTGCGAGCGCGTGGCTTTCCTCGACAAGGGAAAGGTTTGTGGCATCGGCACTCCCGACGAGATACTGACGCGTTTTGCCAATGTGTTCAACCCGCCGGGAATTGAACATGGCAAGGCTGAGACACAGTCGCAGCATGGTGAACCCGATAACGTCATCGAAGTGGAGCATCTGGTCAAGGCTTTCGGCTCATTCCATGCCGTTGACGACATCAGTTTCACCGTCAAGCGAGGCGAGATTTTCGGTTTCCTCGGCGCTAACGGTGCTGGCAAGACCACGGCTATGCACATGCTCACGGGATTGAACCAGCCCACAAGCGGCACGGGTCGTGTGGTGGGCTATGACATCCGCACCGAGCATGAGCAGATCAAGAAGCACATCGGCTATATGAGTCAGCGGTTCTCGCTTTACGAAGACCTGACCGTGGCCGAGAACATCCGCCTTTTTGCCGGCATCTACGGCATGGACGACAAGGAAATCGCCCGCAAGACCGACGAACTGCTCGACCGCCTGCAGTTCGCCGAGCACAAGAACACCCTTGTCGCCTCGTTGCCGTTGGGCTGGAAGCAGAAGCTGGCCTTCTCGGTGAGCATTTTCCACGAGCCGGGGGTGGTCTTTCTTGACGAGCCCACGGGCGGTGTGGACCCTGCCACGAGGCGTCAGTTCTGGGAACTGATTTATGACGCAGCGGGCAGGGGCATCACCGTGTTTGTCACCACCCACTATATGGACGAGGCCGAGTACTGCGACCGCATTTCCATCATGGTTGATGGCAAGATCAAGGCCATGGGTACGCCCGACGAGTTGAAACAGAAGTATAACCAGCCCGATATGGACCACGTGTTCACCTATCTGGCGCGACAAGCCACCCGCAGCAGCGATTAAACCACCAGCGACATGAAACAGTTTATTTCATTTGTCATCAAAGAAGCGAAGCACATCCTGCGCGACAAGCGCACGATGCTCATCCTCTTCGGTATGCCGCTGGTGCTGATGCTCCTCTTCGGTTTTGCCATTACTACCGATGTGAAGAACGTGCGCACCGTGGTGGTGACCAGTTCGATGGACCATCTCACACGGCAGGCGGTGGACAGGTTGGCGGCATCAGAATATTTTACCATCACCCAGGTTGTCGCCACGCCTCGTGAGGCCGAGCGCGTCATCCGCAACCAGAAGGCCGATATGGCCATTGTCTTCGGCCCCGACTTCGCCTCCAAACGCAGCGGCGTGCAGCTGATTGTTGACGGCGCAGACCCCAACATGGCGCAGCAGTGGACCAACTATGCCACGGCCGTGATGCTCAATGCCGATGGTGGCGCCACCAACGCCAAGATGCTCTATAATCCGCAGATGAAGTCGGCCTATAATTTCGTGCCGGCCATCATGGGTATGCTCCTGATGCTCGTGTGCGCGATGATGACCTCCATTTCGATTGTGCGCGAGAAGGAGAAGGGCACGATGGAGGTGCTGCTGGTCTCGCCCGTCAAGCCACTGATGATTATCATAGCCAAAGCGATACCTTATCTCATGCTGGCTTTCGTCATCCTGATTATCATCCTGTTGATGGCGCGGTTTGTACTTGGCGTGCCCTTGGCGGGATCGCTCTTCTGGATTATTGCCGTATCCATCATCTACATCCTGTTGGCGCTCTCATTGGGACTGCTCATCAGCAATGTCGCCCAAACACAGCTTGTGGCGCTTCTGCTGTCGGCGATGGTGCTGCTGGTGCCCATCGTCATGCTCAGTGGCATGTTGTTCCCCGTGGAGTCGATGCCCAAGATATTGCAGTGGATATCGGCTATTATCCCGCCTCGCTACTACATCGAGGCGATGCGCAAACTGATGATTATGGGCGTGGGCATCAAGGAGGTCGCCAAAGAGGTTCTGATATTGACGGGTATGCTCGCCTTGCTGATGACGCTCGCCCTTGCCAAGTTTAACAAACGATTGGAATGACAACTGCCACCTCATGACACTGAAGTACCTCATACAGAAAGAATTCACGCAGATTCGCCGCAACGCGTTCCTGCCCAAACTCATCATCGTGTTCCCCATCATGATTATGTGCGTCATGCCGTGGGTGATGAACATGGAGGTGAAAAACATCAAAGTCACTGTGGTGGATAACGACCGCTCGACCCTGTCGCAGCAACTGGTGCACAGCATCGAGGCCAGCAACTATTTCATTTTCGAGGGCCAACAGTCCACCTACCGCACCGCGCTGCAGGAAATCGAGAAATCTCGGGCCGATGTCGTGATGGTCATTCCTCAGGATTATAGCCGCGACATGACGTTAGGCAAACAGCCTCAAGTGCTCATTGCCGCTAATGCTGTCAACGGCACCAAGGGGGCGATGGGTGGGGCCTACCTCACGCAGATTGTCACCGCCCATGTCAATCCTGACATCGCCGCCATGCAGTCGCGCGTGTCAACATTATTCCTGTATAACAAGAATCTGAATTTCAAGCTATTCATGATTCCCGCCCTGTTTGCCATCGTGATGATGCTGATGACGGGCTTTCTGCCTGCGCTGAACATAGTGGGCGAGAAAGAGGCAGGCACCATCGAGCAGATTAACGTCACTCCCGTGAGCAAGTGGGCGTTTATCCTCGCCAAACTCATCCCTTACTGGATTATCGCTTTGTTCGTCATCACGGTGTGCCTGTTGCTGGCATGGGCGGTTTATGGCATTACCAGCGTGGGTCCCTTAGCACTGATTTACCTTCTCGTGATGTTGTTGGCGCTGTTTTGGAGTTCTTTCGGACTGATGATCAGCAACTACAGCGACACGATGCAGCAAGCCATCTTCGTGATGTGGTTCTTTGTGGTGATGATGTTGTTGCTATCGGGCCTGTTCACGCCCACGCGCTCCATGCCCTCGTGGGCCTATGCCACAACCTATGTCAACCCGATGTCCTACTTCATTGACGCGGTTCGCACCGTATTCATCCGTGGCGGCGGTATCACCAGCATCTGGCATCAGCTGCTGGCCCTGCTGGGTATTGGCTCAGTAATGGCGACTTGGGCCGTCCTCAGCTACAAGAAAAATTCATGATTAGGCTTTAGGAATTAGGAATTAGGAATTAGGAGTTAGAAGTTAGAAGTTAGGAGTTAGAAGTTAGCAACTAAAACCTAATGCCTAAAACCTAAAGCCTAAAACCTAAAGCCTAAATTATTTGAGCTTTGCAAGCTGCTTGGGGTCGCCAACAATCCACAGGATGTCTCCAGGCTTGAACGTCAGGTCGCGGGTGGGGGAGAGATAATCGTCCTCGCCACGCTGGACGGCCACGAGCAGGGCACCATAGTCCTCGCGCAATCGCGTGTCTTCCAGTTTCTTGCCTACAATGGGCGAATGCTCGCCGATGGCAAAATGGATGAATTTCACGTCCTGGCTGGGCGACTCGGCATGTATGCTCTGTGCCTCGACAAGTGGTAATAGCCGTTGGATCTCTTCCTCAGTAGCGATGACACCCAGGACATCCCCTGGGAAGATGCGCATATCACCCGTCGGCACCGCGTGCAGTTTGCCTGCACGTTGAATGTTGACAAGGTTTACGCCGTAGCGGGTGCGCAGGTCAAGGTTGCGCAGTTTTTCACCGACAAAGGGGCAGTCATGCCCCACCTTCATGTAGGCGAGGTGCAGGTCGCTCACCAGGTTGTTCTCATGTCCTGTGCGACGGTTCTCCCTTTCGTTGATGTTGCTGATGAATTGCCGCTCGATGTTGGTCAGGCGTTTGCGCAGCGGGGTGGGGAACAATGTCACCGAGACCACGATGATGATGACAGCCGCCACAGCGATGAGCACAGCGGCGCCACTGTGATACACTCCCTGCATCAAGGAAGCCGTGAACACTGTCGCCAAAATGATGCTGACGGTGGTCATGACCACAATGGGAACGAGTGACACGTTGCCGCTGGCCTTGACCAGTAATTCGTGCTCCGACTTCTTGACGGTGGGCATCATAATCGAAATCAGCAGTGGTGCGACAAGAATCAACGATGTGATAGCACTCGCCAGCCGTCCCCAGTCACCATCCCCCAGCCAATCAAGCATGAAGGGTATCAGATAGGTGCGGCATAAGACAATCAGGGCAATGAGCACCACCGAGTAGATGATGATTCTGATAAGGAAGCGGCTAATGATGACTTTCCATGGGTTGGCCGACTCCTCGGCCTGGCTCTCGGTGGCGTTGCGGCTGTAGCCGTTGAGCAAGCGTGTCCAGCTTTTGGGCAGAATCTTGTACAAGGCGTTATAGCAGGGTTCTGCCTGCTTGATGAAAAAGGGCGTGGTGAAGGTGGTGATGACCGACACCGCCACAATGATGGGGTAGATGCTCTTATCCAACACGCCCAGCCCGGTTCCCAGCGTGGCGATGATGAATGAGAACTCACCGATCTGTGTCAACGAGAAACCTGATTCCAGAGCGAGTTTGAGAGGTTGTCCCGTCGCCAACATGCCAAATGTGCCGAAAACTATCATGCCCACGATGACGACAATGGCCAGCAGGGCGATGACACCCCAGTGATGAGCCATCACGGTGGGATTGACCATCATGCCCACCGAAATGAAGAAAACGGCGCCAAACAGATCCTTCACGGGCGAGATGAGCCGTTCGATGCGTTCAGCTTCAATCGTGCCGGCAAGAATCGAACCCATGACAAAGGCGCCCAATGCGGCCGAGAAACCTGACTTGACCGAGAACATCACCATGGCGAAACACAGTCCCATGGCAATAATCAGCATCTGCTCGTCGCTGATGTAGCGCCTGAACTGCTTGAACAACGATGGTATCACAAATATTCCCACGGTGAACCACATGATCAGGAAGAAGGACAGTTTGAGGATGCTGCCCAGCATCTCCCCGCCCTTGACGCTGCCACCCAGCGCGATTGACGACAGGATCACCATCATCACGACGGCAAACAGGTCTTCGACGATAAGCACGGCAAAAGTCATCGGGACAAATCGCCTGTGGCGCATGTTCAGGTCGGTCAATGCCTTGATAATGATAGTGGTCGATGACATCGATATCATGCCGCCCAAGAACAGGCTGTTCACCAGGCCATAACCCAAGAATTTGCCTACCACATAGCCTAAACTCATCATGCCCAACACGATGATGAGTGCCGTCAAAATGGCCGAACCGCCCACATCGATGAGTTTTTTGAAACTGAATTCCAATCCTAATGAGAACAGTAGCACAATGATGCCGATCTGTGCCCAAAACTCGATGTTGGCCTCAACGACTACCGATGGCAGCAGGGCAAAATGCGGGCTGGCGAGAAATCCCGCTACGATGTAGCCCAACACGACGGGCTGCTTGAGCATCTTGAAAATCACAGTGGCAATTGCACCGAGCACCAGAATCAGTGCCAAGTCGGTGATCAGGCTATTGATATCAATCGATTCCATAAAATAGGATTTTTTGGCCTTAGACTTCAGTTTTTAGCAATTAGTTGATTCACACCTTCTTTTCACTAATCACTAATCACTAATCTGCGCAAAGCGCTCTTTACATGTTTATCTCGTTGGTAATAGTGATTGACACGGCGTCGCTCGACTCCTTGATGGCATTGAACATCAAGGGCACGTCAACATTGCTCTTGGCGCGCACCATAAAGTTGACGGTGGTCAGTTGATTGTTGTAGTCATACTTGATGAACTCATCACTGATGTGGACTTCGTTGGACTCGAGAATGTCGCGCAAGTCCTGTATGCTATAGAGGATGCCGTTTAACTTGACGCGGATGATTTTGGACTCCCACAGGAAGTTGTGCCGCAACTCAATGAGTTCGATGTTGACCAGGATAAAGATGATGAGCAGCGTGGCAATGATGCTGATGAGGTACATTCCCGCACCCACGGCAAGGCCGATACACGCTGCCATCCAGATGCCCGCCGCGGTCGTCAGTCCGCGCACCGAGCCTTTCATCTGGATGATGGCTCCGGCACCCAGGAAACCCACACCGCTCACCACCTGTGCCGCGATGCGCCCGGGGTCGCCGTTCTTGAGTCCCATATACACCTGGGGGATATAGATGGAGATGAGCATCACCAGTGTGGCGCCCATCGAGATGAGTGCAAACGTGCGCATGCCCGCAATCTGCCCTTTGCGTCGCCGCTCGAGGCCGATGGTGGCTCCAAGCAACAGGCTTAATACCAGTTTGGTGACGGCCCCGATCAGGTTCACGTCGGGGCTGATGATGTCATTATATATACTGTCCAGCATGTCTTTTTCTTCAGTTTTTTCGCAAAGATAGTCTTTTTAGGGCACCTTAGCAATAGCATGTCGGTTTTTTTATTAAATTTGTGGCAATAATCAATCAGTCATGACAAGATGAAAAGATGTAGCTTATTTATTTCGTTGGCATTGCTTGCAGCACTATCGCTGTCGGCACAGATGCTGGTAGGGTCTTACAACATCCGCTACAAGAACAGTGGTGACAGTGTTAAAGGCAACGTGTGGGAAAAGCGCTGTCAGGTGATCTGTGACCAGGTGAATTTCATGTCGCCCGACATCTTTGGCACGCAGGAGGTGCTCCACGGCCAGTTGCTCGATATGCTTGACAGGCTCGATGGCTATGACTACATCGGTGTGGGGCGTGACGATGGCGCGAAGGCGGGTGAGTATGCTGCCGTCTTATACAAGACCGACCGCCTCAGGCTGCTTGACCAAGGCAACTTCTGGCTCAGCGAGACGCCCGACCGCCCTGGCCTGGGATGGGACGCTGCGTGTGTACGCGTGTGCTCTTGGGGCAAGTTCGCTCGTCAGACGGCCTCCGACGATGAGGCTTTCTACTTCTTCAACCTGCACATGGACCACGTGGGTGTGACGGCACGCCGTGAAGGTGCCAAACTCGTTGTACGCAAAATCCGCGAGATAGCCCAGGGTGCACCTGTCATCGTCACGGGAGATTTCAACGTGGACCAGACCGATGAGATTTACAGCATTTTCACCCAGTCAGGTCTGCTCGTGGACTCCTATAATGCAGCTCGCTTGCGCTTTGCCGAGAACGGTACGTTCAATTCCTTTAACCCTGACCTTTATACTGAGAGCCGCATCGACCATATCTTCGTGTCGCCAGGAAGCCGCGTGGACGCTTATGGCGTACTCACCAACGGCTATTGGCAGCCCGATGAGGTATCCCTGGCAACAACCATCAAGGGGCATGATGCCCCTCAGGAAATCGACTTTGCCCGCTACATCCGCCGCGTGCCTTCTGACCACTATCCCGTTTTCGTCCGCCTCACCCTTTGACGGCTGCCTACGTAAGGTCTCGCCTTGGCGTGGCCCTACAGCTGCGAGCATGTGTGGTTCATGCTTTTGGAAACGTTAACGATAATTAAATCGTCTCTTGCTCCGGCAGATGTGGCAAAAAAGTGCTAACTTTGCCGATTCTTGTGATTTGATAGATTATGATCACTCCAATAATAGACGAGAACACGATAGAGCGCCTGCGAGCCATGATTAACGGTGTTAGCCGCATCGCTATCACGTGCCACAAGTCGCCCGACGGCGATGCCTTGGGCTCGACGCTGGCGTTGTGTCATGTGCTCAGGCGTTTGGGCAAGGATGCCACTGTGGTGACACCCGACATGGCCCCCAAGTCGTTGGAGTTTGTTCCCGGCGTGCGCGAGTTGGTGGTGTTTACCAAGCATGAAGCGCGGGCCCGCCGTGTCTTGAACGATGCCCAGCTGATTTTCTGTCTCGACTTCAATTCGCTCAAACGCATTGATCGCCTTGCCGAGATTGTCGAGCCTCTCAAGACCAAACGTGTGCTCATTGACCACCACCTGGATCCTGACAACATCTTTGATTTGAGTATTTCGTTCCCCGAGGCATCATCGACGTGCGAACTGGTGTTCAGGGTGCTCATGCAGATGGGGCTGTTGCGCTATATGGACCGGCAGGCGGCAAGTTGCCTGTATGTGGGTCTGCTGACCGACACGGGTGGTTTTGCTTACAGCTGCGATAATCCGGAGTTTTATGAGATATTGGCATCGGTAGTGCGTCGCCGCTTTGACCGTATAGCCCTCTATAACAAGGCGATGAATACCTTCAGTGCCGATAGCCTGCGCTTGCAGGGATATGCCATCAGCGAGAAGATGCAGCTCTTCCCCGAGCAGGGTGCCGCGCTCATTGTCCTTGACAAGGACGAACTCGAACGTTACCACTATAACCGTGGTGACACCGAGACGCTGGTCAACAAACCCCTGGCCATCCCCGAGGTCTATTGGAGCGTGTTCATGCGCGAGGATGCCGACCGCATCAAGGTGTCTTGCCGTTCTCAGGGCGACTTCTCGGTGAGCGACATCTGTGCGCGATACTTTGGCGGCGGTGGCCACCAGAATGCCGCAGGGGGCGAATTCAGCGGCACGGTCGAGGAAGCCGTGGCGCTCTTCCATCAGGTGCTTGCCGACCTATTCCCGCCCAAGAGTGAATCCGAGACCAGTCAACAGCCAACTGAAAATTAACAACAAACGACAAATATGAAAAGATTAATTATTGACAACCGCGTGCTCCTGATGGGCCTTTTTGCCCTTGTGATGCTTGCCGCATGTAACGACGATACCAGTTATGCCGACAAACTGAATGAGGAGCGAAACGCCGTGAATTCCTTCCTTGCCAATCACCGCGTGGTGATGTCGGTCCCCAAGGACACCGTCTTTGAGGTGGGCGAGGATGCACCCTTCTACCGCGTTGATGAAGATGGCAACGTCTTTATGCAGGTCCTCAAAACGGGCGACCGCATCCATGACCGTGCCAAAACGGGCGAGCCCATCTACTTCCGTTACTCGCGTTACAACCTTGCCACCTGGTATGCCGATGGCAGGTGGATGCCCACCGACGGCAACGAGAGCACGATGGATGCAGCCTCGTGTACGTTCAATTATTCGGACTACACTTTGCCCTCTTCGTCACAGTGGGGCTATGGTCTGCAGTATCCGCTGCTGTTCCTGGGTGTGGAATGTGAGGTGAACCTCGTCATCAAGTCGCAGTATGGCTTCACTAACGAGATTTCATACGTCACGCCGTTCTATTATCACGTGCGTTACTACCACAGCCAAATCTAATTTAGATAAGAGATATCAGATAGGATTAGAAACAAATAACAAAACAATAAATGTCACTCATAAAATCTATATCAGGAATACGCGGAACCATCGGTGGCGCTGCTGGCGATGGACTCACACCGCTCGACATCGTGAAATTCACTTCGGCCTATGCCACCTTTATGCGCCGCAATTCTCCCGTCAAGAGCAATGTCATCGTCGTGGGGCGTGACGCGCGCCTGTCGGGACGCATGGTGCTCAATACCGTTGTGGGAACCCTGACGGGTATGGGCTTTGACGTGGTCAACATTGGCCTCGCCACCACGCCCACCACCGAACTTGCCGTGGTGGGCGAGAACGCCTGTGGCGGCATCATCATCACCGCCTCACACAACCCCAAGCAGTGGAATGCCCTCAAGTTGCTCAACGACAAGGGCGAATTCCTGACTGACGCCGAGGGTAAGGAGGTGCTGCGCATTGCCGAGGCCGAGGACTTTGACTATGCTGACGTGGACCATCTGGGACGCGAGCAGAAGAATTACACATGGCTGCGCCGTCACATCGATCATGTCCTGTCGCTGGACCTCGTCGATGTTGACGCCATCCGCAAGGCCGATTTCACGGTAGCCGTCGATGCCGTCAACTCCATTGGCGGTATCGCTATTCCCCAACTGCTTGCCGCGTTGGGCGTGAACAAGGTCGAGAAACTCTTCTGTGACCCGACGGGTAATTTTGGCCACACGCCTGAGCCTATTCCCGAGAACCTGACCGCCATCAGCGACTTCATGCGCCAGGGCAAGGCCGATGTGGGCTTTGTAGTGGATCCCGACGTGGACCGCTTGGCCATCGTCATGGAGAACGGTGAGTTCTTTGTCGAGGAATACACGCTCGTTGCCGTTGCCGACTATGTGCTTTCACATACCCCTGGCTCGACGGTGAGCAACTTGTCATCGTCGCGTGCCCTGCGTGACGTGACCATGAACCATGGCTGCACTTACACCGCTGCTGCAGTGGGTGAGGTCAACGTCACCACCGAGATGCGCCGCACCGGTGCTGTCATCGGCGGCGAGGGCAATGGCGGCGTCATCTATCCCGCCAGCCATTATGGCCGTGATGCCCTTGTGGGCGTGGCTTTGTTCCTCTCGCTGCTCGCCAAGAGTGGCAAGACCGTCAGTCAGTTGAAGCAGACTTATCCGCAGTACAGCATCGCCAAGACCAAGTTAGAACTCAAGGCGGGAATGGACGTTGACGCTATTCTCAAGGCTGTCGAGAAACACTATCAGGGCGAGCAGATGTCCACCATCGACGGCGTGAAGATAGACTTTGCCGACGGTTGGGTACACCTGCGCAAGAGCAACACCGAGCCCATCATCCGCATCTATAGCGAGGCCCACACCATGCAGGAGGCTGAGCGTCTGGGCAACGATGTCAAGCAGATAGTCCTTTCACTGATCTAAGACAAAACGATAATACTCATAATTATATAGCGACTCTCAATCAAAGAGGGTCGCTTTTAATTTACTTTAGAAAAGCAGTGCCATGATTTGGCACTCGGTCATTCTACCTTTGCGGTGTAAAAACCAATAAAAGGAGGAATGACTATGAACAAGAACATTTCTAACATCGTGAATTTGGGCGACCGCATCTTTGCCACGCTGGAGTGTGGCGGCCGTCGTCTCGCCAGTGTGAATGGCATGGATTTCGCCAGCCTCGACGCCGTCAAGCGTGCCTTGCTCAACTTGGCAGGCACCTATATGGGTATGGCCGTGATCACCGTGCGCAACTGCACCCGCGGTTGGCGCGACGTGACCACGCTGGCCACGATGCGTCGTCCTGTCTCTGTGGCAGCAGTGTCAACCACCGCCCCTTCGCCGCGCATGGGAGCGCAGTACCTGATTCCTTGGGCATCGTGAGTAATATTGTGGCGCAACATGAGCGGTCATTGTCGAAAAGTATATATTAATTAGATAAATTAGGCTGCGCTTCAACAAAACACAAATAAATTTGTTTTTGTATTCAGCTTGCACTAATTTTGGATAAATTAGGCTGCGCTTCAACAAAACACAAATAAATTTGTTTTTGTATTCAGCTTGCACTAATTTTGTCATCTCAAAACTAATCATTCATTATGAAAGGCATTATCGGAGCAATTGCCGGCGACATCATTGGGTCGGCATACGAGTTTAACCCTACGCGTGACTATAATTTTGAATTGTTCACGCCCAAGACCACATTTACCGATGACACGGTACTCACCATGGCTAACGCTATGTGGCTACTTGAAGATGAGCAGCACACGCATGAGAAGTTGGCCCAAATCATGTTGGATATGTGTCACCGCTATGAGTGGCGGGGTTACGGGGGCAGATTCGCCCAGTGGATTGTATCAAAGAATCCCCAGCCCTACAATTCTTTTGGCAACGGTTCAGCAATGCGCGTGAGCCCAGTGGGGTATTATGCCAAAACTCTCGACGAGGCACTGGCGCTGGCCCAGGTGTCGGCCGAGGTCACCCACAACCATCCCGAGGGTATCAAGGGCGCTCAGGCCACGGCGGCAGCCATCTTCTTGGCTCGTCATGGCAAGACGAAGCAGGAAATCCGCGACTATGTGGAGAAAACGTTTGCTTATGACCTGTCCCGCACGCTCGACGAAATCCGTCCCACGTTCACCTTCGACGAGACGTGCCAGCGCACCGTCCCAGAATCCATCACGTGCTTCCTCGAGGGAAAAGACTATGAGGACGTGGTGCGCCTCTCGGTGACTCTGGCAGGTGACGCCGACACGATTGCCGCCATCGCGGGCTCCATCTCGTCGGCAGTCGATGATGTGCCCAATGAGATTTGTCAACCCGTTATCTCGCTGTTGAGCGAGGAATTATGTACAATCCTGCTGCGGTTCAACCAACTCGTGGCAACAAGAGAGCAAGAATCCAAATGATGGACATGAACAACGGCATCCTCAAGGTGGTCAAGAGCTTGGGTGCCAAGAAATATCGTGACGATGAGGGCTTGTTTGTCGCCGAGGGCACCAAGTGCGTACGCGACACGTGGCAGCATTTCAACTGCCGCTGGCTCATCGCCAAGCGCTCATGGTATGAGCAGTGCGGCACCGCCGAGCATTATGATAAGATCGTTTTTGCCAACGGCCAGCAGATGGCCCGCATCTCACAGTTTGACACCCCCAGTGATGTCATCGCAGTCTATGAGAAGCCTGAAGATGTGATCGATACCGACCGTGTCGCAGCAAGCCTGAACATCGTCCTCGACAACATCCAGGACCCGGGCAACCTGGGCACCATCATCCGTCTGGCAGACTGGTTCGGCATCCGCGACATCTTTGCCAGCAAGACCACGGTCGATGTCTATAACCACAAGGTGGTGCAGGCGACAATGGGTGCCATCGCACGCGTCAAGGTGCATTACGGTGACCTGGAAGCTTTGTTCGAGGAGTATCCTGACCTTCCCGTCTATGGCACCTTCCTCGACGGCAAGGACATCTACACCAGCGAATTGGGAAAGAAGGGCTTTGTCATCTTTGGCAACGAGGGCCAGGGCATCAGTGCCAAGGTCGCCAAGCATGCCAACCATCGCCTGCTCATTCCCAAGGCTAAAACGGCCGGTAGCGAGTCGCTCAATGTGGGTGTCGCCGCCGCCATCACCATCAGCGAATTCTTCCGCCGTTAATCCGTTATCTCCGTTTAATCCGTATCATCCGTTATCTCCATCATGGCCAAGCAAGTTAACAAGACCACTTTCTTCTGCAAGAATTGCGGCAACGAGTCGCCCAAGTGGCTCGGTAAGTGCCCTGCCTGTGGCGAGTGGAACACCTATATTGAGGAGCCTAAGGCTCCCAAAACATCGGCAATGCGTTACAGCCCTGCGGGCGATAACGGACATAGGACGGTGGAACCCGTCAAAATCTCGGAAATCCATGCCGAGGACCAGCCGCGCATCAACTTGCCCAGCAATGAGCTCAACCGCGTGCTGGGCGGTGGCCTTGTGCCGGGCAGCATCGTGCTGCTGGGCGGTGAACCGGGCATCGGCAAATCGACGCTGGTCTTGCAGAACGTGCTGCGCATCCGCTCACGGCGTGTCCTCTATGTCTCGGGCGAGGAAAGTCCCCAGCAGTTGCGTATGCGTGCCGACCGCATCGCTGGCGGACGCATGGATTGCGAGTGTTACCTGTTGTGCGAGACTTCGCTGGACAATATCTTTAATAGCATACGCGCGTTTCAGCCGGGACTCATCATCGTCGATTCCATCCAGACCATCGCCAGTGAGCAGCTGGAGAGCGCGCCTGGCAGCGTGACACAGGTGCGTGAGTGTGCCGCTGCCTTTCAGCGCTATGCCAAGGAAACTTACACCCCTGTCATCCTCATCGGCCATATCAACAAAGAGGGCAGCATTGCTGGTCCCAAGGTGCTGGAGCACATCGTCGATGCCGTCATCCAGTTTGAGGGTGACCGCAATTACCTGTACAGGATTCTCAGGCCGATAAAAAACCGCTTTGGCAACACGAGCGAAATCGGCATCTACGAGATGAAGGAAGATGGCCTGCGAGAGGTGACTAACCCCAGCGAACTGCTCCTGAGCGACCGTGACGGCGACCTGTCGGGCACCGCCATCGGCGTGACCATAGACGGCATGCGCCCCTTCCTCATCGAGGTGCAGGCACTGGTGAGCACTGCCGCCTATGGTACAGCCCAGCGGTCGGTGACAGGCTTTGAGCAGCGCCGCATGAACATGCTGCTTGCTGTGTTGGAGAAGAGATTGGGCTTCAAGTTGGCGCAGAAGGATGTCTTCCTCAACATCGTGGGCGGCATCAAGGTCAACGACCCCGCCCTGGACCTGGCGGTCATCAGCGCTATCCTGTCGTCCAATGTCGATATGGCGATTAACGCCAGCGTCTGCTTTGCAGGCGAGGTCGGCCTCTCGGGTGAAATCCGCCAAGTCACCCGCTGTGAGCAACGCGTCATCGAGGCTCAGAAACTCGGCTTCGAGACCATCATTATCCCTAAGAACAACCTCAAGGGCGTCAAGCGCGACGCCTGGACCATCCGCGTCGTCGAAGTCGCCCGCGTCGAGGACGCCTTCCGCTACCTCTTCGGGTAGTTTTATTGCGATTTCGCATTTTTAAATTCTCGACGGGATTTATTCGCTAACCGAAAATATACTTTTGCTTTTTCGTGTTCTCCCAGTGCATCATAGGTTATCCCCAAATTTCTAAATGACGATGCTGTGACGGGATGGTTTTCCCCATAGATTTCGATTCTCAGATTGAGGGCTTTAAGTTTATACTCCAAAGCCTTCTTCTGGTCTCCTAATTTACCGTATGTGATGCCTACGTTGCTGATAGCTGCGGCGGTTTCAGGATGTCTTTCCCCATAGATTTCGGTTCTCAGATTGAGGGCTTTGAGAAAATACTCCAAAGCCTTCTTTTGGTCTCCTATTTTACTGTATATAATGCCTACATTACTGATTGTTGCAGCTGTTTTAGGATGTCTTTCTCCGTAGATTTCAGTTCTCATATTGAGGGCTTTGAGCTGATACTCCAAAGCCTTTTTAGTGTCTCGTAATTTACCGTAAGTAATTGCCAAGTTGCTGATAGCTGCGGCGATTTCAGAATGTCTTTCCCCATAGATTTCGGTTCTCAGATTGAGGACTTTAAGGAAATACTCCAAAGCCTTCTTCTGGTCTCCTAATTTACTGTAAGCAATTGCCACGTTGCTGATAGCTGCGGTGGTTTCAGGATGTCTTTCCCCATAGATTTCTATTCTTAGATTAAGGGCTTTGAGGAAATATACCAAAGCCTTCTTCTGGTCTCCTAATTTACTGTAAACAATTGCCACATTGCTGATAGCTGCAACGGTCTCAGGATGTCTTTCCCCAAAGATTTCTGTTCTTAGATTAAGGGCCTCCAGGAAATACTCCAGAGCCCTCTTTTGGTCTCCTAACTTACTGTATATAATGCCTACATTGTTGATTGCTGCGGCGGTTTCAGGATGTTTTTTCCCATAGATTTCGATTCTCATATTGAGGGCTTTGAGGAAATACTCCAAAGCCTTCTCTGGAATTCCCAATTTTTCAAATGTGATGCCTACGTTGCTGATAGCTGATGCTGTTTTAGGATGTCTTTCCCCATTGATGTTGGTTCTTAGATTGAGTGCATTGAACTGATACTCCAAAGCCTTCTTTTGGTCTCCTAACTTACTGTATAAAATGCCCACCTTGCTGATGGCTGATGCTGTTTTAGGATGTCTTTCTTTAAAGAGTCCTTCTCTCAGTTCAAGTGCTTTGTTGAAGTACTTTAAAGCTTCTTCGTAATTGCCTAAAAAGACATAGTAATAGCCTGTACTATAGTAAGCATCAGCTGCCTCGGCACTTTTTTCTCCAAACGTCTGTAGGCAAATGCTAAGAATTTTTTCTTGCAATTCAACAATTTTGTCTGTCCATCCATTAGGCATCTTCGCCTCTATCAGTTTGATTTTAAGCTTATACTCTTCGATATTGGATTTAAGACCTTCTTTTCCTTTGTCAAGCAGCTCGAGATTATGTTCTACGTCGCGGTCAATCTTCTCTTCGTCAAGTATGGCATTAGCACCGTTCAAATCACCTTGATTAAAATGTGTGATAGCCCTTTTCAAACGGTCAGAGCGCATTGTGGCTTTATGTTGGGTAATATAGGTGGCAGTATTCCACATATTATCCTCCATGATGGATTGTTTCTCTTTGAGTTCCAATAATACCGTAGCATATTCTTGGTAATCTGGGTCATCTTGAGAGATTTTTGCTATCAATCTCTCAGTTCTTTCAATTTCTTTAATCAGACGTGTGTATTCCTCATTATTTCCGGCAAATGGCACTTTCAATAAGTCCACATATACTTTGCCGTCAATAGTAACCATAGAGTTTTTAATTTCCACAAATTTGCTCTCGCCCCAAAATTCGCTCAAAAAAATGATGACTTGAAGCAAGAAATGAGCTTTAAGTGTATCGAAATTTTCAAACTCAATGACAAAATCATGGTATTTCTCATAGTAACTTTCCTTGAATGCTTTTAGCTCTTGTTTTACGGCTTCGCTTTTTTTGCAATAGGTATATAGTTTTTTGAGCTGGCGTCCTGCGCTCAATTCAGTGATGGCCGTATCAAATTCTCGTTTGGTGAACTTTCCAAATTTTGTCCAGAACAAAGCAATACAAATATCGCATAACTTCAGTTCATTATTGTACATTTCCTGTTTGTCATAGGGGATGTGTGATGCATCCATAAATTCCCACTGGACGGTTTGGAAGCATAAACCTTGACGTTCAAGAGCAAAACTTAAGCTCTGAGCCAGGTTTGCCAATTCTTTCCGCTCAGCGATAAGTTCATTAGATGAGGCTATGAAGATTTTGATAGTTTTCATTCTATTGTTCATTATATGTTACAAAGATAACACAATTCTCTTTGATTCACAAAACTTTGTGAAAATAATTATCAACGAGGACAGTAATAGAGTGAATCTAAACTTTCCTCGTTGATATAAGAACCGTTATCAAAATGTGTATTTATGGGCAATGCTTCCTGTTGCAGTGGCAGTCTTTGCCGCAGCCGCAGCCGCAGTCGCCCTTGCCGCGTGTCGTCTTGATGACGCGACGCAGCACATACACCAGTGCTACGGCGACGATGCCGAGCACCACAATCGTCTGTATAATTGCTGATGTTGTCATAATTTCTAACTCCTCATTTCTAACTCCTAATTCCTAATTCCTAACTCAGCCTAAAGCCGAATCACTGTCTGGTAGAAGATGAACGATACAATCCATGCCACGGCGGTGGTGTAAACCACCTCAAATGCTACCCATTTCCAGCTCGCCTCACGCTTGATGGCGGCGAGAGCGGCGATGCACGGGAAGTAGAGCAGGATGAAGAGCATGAACGAGTAGGCAACCATCCAGTTGAAGACGGGTTCACCGTTAGGCTTGGTGGCCGTCTGCAGTTTCTCCTTGAGCGATGTGCTCTCCTCGTCGGCATCGGTCTCGCCCGTGTAGAGCACGCCCATGGTCGAAACGACAATCTCCTTGGCGGCGGCACCTGTGAGCACACTCACGCCCATCTGCCAGTTGAAGCCCAGCGGCTCTACCAACGGCTCGATGGCCTTGCCCATCTGTCCCATATAGGAATTCTCAATCTGCTCTTGAGGCGTTTGTCCCTCGTGGCGGGGGAAGTAGCCCAATGCCCACACGATGATGGATGCGGCAAGGATGATGGTACCCATCTTCTGCAAATATTGCTTGCCCTTGCTCCACATGTGGATGGTAGCATTGCGTGCCGTGGGTTTGCGGTAAGGCGGCAGTTCCATCACGAACTGCGTCTTGTCATGCTTGAGGATGGTCTTGCTCAAGATGATGGCGGTGATAGCCGCTACAAGGATGCCGATGAGGTAGATACTCATCAAGATCAGTCCCTGCTTGGCGGAAAAGAAGGCCGCTACCAGCAGCAGGTAGGCCGGCAGGCGTGCCGAGCACGACATGAACGGAATGGTGAGGATGGTCACGATGCGGTCGCGACGGTTCTCCAGCGTGCGTGTCGCCATGATGGCTGGAACGCCGCAGCCAAAGCCGATGAGGTAGGGGATAAACGACTTGCCGTGCAGCCCCACGCGGTGCATGATGCGGTCCACGATGAATGCGGCGCGCGCCATGTAGCCGCTATCCTCGAGCAGCGAGATGCAGAAGAACAGAATCAGAATCTGCGGCAGGAAGACGAGCACGCCGCCCACACCGCCAATGATGCCATCGACAATCAAATCTTTGAGGATGCCGTCGGGCATGGCCTTGCCTATCCAATCTCCAAGCCACCCGATACCGCTCTCAATCCACTCCTGGGGATAAGCGCCGAGGGTGAACGTGGCCTCAAACATCAGCCACATGAGCACCAGCAGGATGGGCAACGCCAACCATTTGTTGGTCAACAGTCGGTCCATCGAATAGCCGGGCTTTGTCTCACCTGTGGCGCGCTCGGGGTTGGGAGTGAGGGCTTCGGCGAGAGCGCCGCGCACAAAACCGTATTTCAGGTCGGTGATGATACTCGTGATGTCGTCATTGTAGTCGCGCTCGATGCGCCCGCGCATCTCGGCGGCCAGTGCCTTTGCTTGCTCGGCATTTTCTTGACCGTCAAGCAGTTGTATGGCGTGCTGGTCATTCTCGATAATCTTGAGCACGGTGTAGCGGTCCAGTTTGGGGCACAATTCTCCCAACTCCTTGAGGCAGTCCTCGATGAGCGTGCCATAGTTCACGTTGTGGTGAAGGGTGTCCTGCTCACTCTCGTCGATGGCTTCCATCGTGGCTTGTAGCACCTCTTTCACGCCATGCCCGTTATAGGCAGTGACAGGCACCATCCTTGCTCCCAACAGGCGGCTCATCATCTCGATGTCGAGATGGTCACCGCTCTTCTCCAACTCGTCCCACATGTTGAGGGCTATGACCATGGGGATGTTCATATCCATGACCTGAGTGGTCAGGTACAGGTTGCGCTCCAGGTTGCCCGCATCCACGATATTGAGGATGGCGTCGGGATGGTTGTCGCGGATATAGGTGCGCACATACATCTCCTCGGGCGAATACTCGGTCAGTGAGTAGGTGCCTGGCAGATCCACCAATTGCACCTTGCGGCCTCCGATGTTGAACCAGCCTTCCTTGCTGTCAACGGTCACACCGCCATAGTTGCCCACCTTTTCTTTGGCTCCCGTCACGTTGTTGAACAGTGAGGTCTTGCCGCAGTTGGGGTTACCGACAAGGACCACGCGCAACACATTGTCAGCCATCGGGTCAACGCCTGCCACCTCGGTCTCGATAATGCCGTTGAAGGCGTCTTCCATGTCACAGAATTCGGCATCCTTCTCGGTGACCTCGACCTGGGCGGCCTCGCTGTGGCGCAACGAGATGTGTGAGCCCATGATCATGTATTCCACGGGGTCTTGGAGCGGGGCGTTCTTGAGGACGGTCACGCGGGCACCGCGCACAAAGCCCATCTCCAGCAAGCGCTGGCGGAAAGCCCCATCGCCCATGACACGTACCACCTGTACGGTCATGCCCACGGGTTCGTTGTCCAACAGCCTTGTCTTCAGGACTTTGCTATCATTGTTTTCTTTCTTATTGTTGTTTCTCATTTCGTGTATGTATTCTATTTCACGTTGCAAAATTATCATGGTAATACTGATCTTGCAATCCCCATTTTTAGCACTTTTGCCCGTTTTTTATCACCATTATTGGGGATATTAGGGGTTTTTGTGTACTTTTGTACTTCCTGAATGCAGAATGACATTGACTTGGAGATGAAAGAGAAGGATATTTTGGCGGCAGTGAGAGACCGCATGGGAATTGAAGCGCTCAACGACCTGCAGCTCAGGGCGCTTGACGCTTGGAAGTCACAGGGTAACGGTGACTTGGTCCTGTATTCCCCAACGGGGACTGGCAAGACGCTGGCGTTTGCCCTGTGCCTGCTCTGTAGCCTGCAGCCTCCCATGGGACAACTGCAGGCGGTGGTGATGGCTCCCTCACGCGAATTGGTGATGCAGACTGCCGAAATCCTTCGCTCCCTGGCCCAAGGCTATAAAGTCACGCCCTGTTACGGTGGCCATGCTTCCAGTGACGAGAAAGCCTCGCTGGCGGTCACGCCCGATGTCATCGTGGCCACGCCAGGCCGTCTGCTCGACCACCAGCGGCGTGGTAACATCGACCTGAGTGGTGCGCGATTCCTTGTGCTCGACGAGATGGACAAGTCGCTTGAGTTGGGCTTTGAGGACGAGATGCGTCGCCTGCTGCGCCAGATGCCGCGCCTGCGTCGGCGCATCCTCGCATCGGCAACAGTCCTCGAGGTTGTCCCCGATTATGTGCGCCTGCATGAACCGCATGTCATTGATGTGTTGGATAAAACCGACCAGCCTGCCGAACGCATTGACGTATGGCGCGTGGAGTCTGCCACGAAGGATAAACTCGATACGCTGATTAATCTGCTCAATAGTCTGGACGGCGGCAAGACCATCGTGTTTGTGGGCTTTCGCGAGAGTGCCGAACGCGTCTATCAGTCACTGCGCCAGAACGGCATCACTGCGGGACTGTATCATGGCGCGTTGGAACAACACGAGAGGGAATGCGCCGTTGCCATGCTTAATAATGGCAGCTGCAGGGTGCTGGTGGCCACCGACCTCGCCTCGCGCGGTCTGGATATCGACAAGGTAGAGCATATCATCCATTACCACTTGCCCGTCAATGAGCAGGCCTACGTCCACCGCAACGGACGCACCGCCCGCGTTGACGCCACCGGAAACGCTTATGTGATTACCGTCGCCGGCGAGCCACTGCCCGAGTACATTACCATCGACAGGCGGTTCGAGCTCAATTTGTCGGGACATTTCCCCGAGGCAACCATGGCGACGCTCTATTTCCAGGCAGGCAAAAAGGAGAAACTCTCACGTGGCGACATCTTGGGCTTCATTGCCAAGGGTAGCGGCATCGACGCTGCCTCTATAGGACGCATCGATGTGCGCGACCACTATGCCCTGGCCGCTGTGCCCCGCGATAAGGCCAACGCTGTGCTACGGAGCCTGCAACCGCTGAAAATCAAAGGCAAAAAAGTGAGGCTCTCCATCCTAAAATAAATATTGAGTGAGCCCAAATAATATTTGTTAACAAATTCCGTTACATATTTATATTAACACCTTAAACTTAAATCAAGCTATAGCATATAAACTATGAAACCCGAAGAAAGAAAACGCGACATCTATTTCCTGAAGCTGCTCTCCCGCAGTTTCCCGAATGTGGCGACAGCCAGCACCGAAATCATTAACCTTGAGGCCATTTTGAACCTCCCCAAGGGTACTGAGCACTTCTTGGCTGACCTGCACGGCGAGTATCTCGCCTTCCAGCATGTGCTGCGCAATGCCAGTGGTACCATCAAGCGTAAGGTGGGTGAGATTTTCAGCGACTCACTCAGCACCCGTGAGCAGAAGGACCTGTGCACGCTCATCTATTATCCCGCCGAAAAGCTGGAACTCGTTAAAGATGAAATCACCGACAGCGTCGAACTGAACGATTGGTACTTCATCACCATCAACAGGTTGGTGAAGGTGTGCCGCAACGTCTCGTCAAAGTATAGCCGCTCCAAGGTACACAAGGCTCTGCCCGAAGACTTCTCCTATATCATCCAGGAGCTGTTGCACGAGCACAGCAGCGACCCCAACAAGCAGGCCTATGTTGACGTCATCATCCGCACCATCATCTCGACACACCGCGTTGATGAGTTCATCATCGCCATGTGTAACCTCATCCAGCAGCTCACCATCGACATGCTGCACCTGTTGGGTGACGTGTATGACCGCGGTCCCAGCCCCGACAAGATCATGGATATCCTGTGCAACTTCCACAACTTCGACATCCAGTGGGGTAACCATGACATCCTGTGGATGGGTGCGGCTGCCGGCAACGACTGCAGCATTGCCAATGTGCTGCGCATCGCCTTGCGCTACGGCAATCACGGTGTTCTCGAGGACGGCTATGGCATCAACCTGCTGCCGTTGGCAACCTTTGCCATGGATACCTATGGCAACGACCCGTGCGAGCGTTTCATCCCCAAGGACGGCAGCGCCAAGGATCCCGAGCGTGCCCGCACTGCCCAGCTCGTGGCTCAGATGCACAAGGCCATCAGCATTATCCAGTTTAAACTCGAGGCTGCTGCCATCAAGCGCCGTCCCGACTTTGACATGAAGGACCGCCTGCTCATGGACAAGATGGACCTGAGCAAGGGTATCATCAAAATCAAGGGTAAAGAGTATGAGTTGCTCGACACCAATTTCCCGACGGTTGACCCCAAGCATCCCTACAAACTCACTCCTGAAGAGGAGTCCATCGTCAACAAGCTTCACCAGTCGTTCACCGAGAGCGAGAAACTGCGCAAACACATGTTGTGCCTGTTCCGCAACGGCTGCCTCTACACCATTGCCAACGGCAACCTGCTCTATCATGCCTCCATCCCCTTGAACGAGGACGGCACCCTCAAGGACGTCACCATTCGTGGTGAGAAGTTCCACGGCAAGGCTTTGTTGAAGCGTGCTGGTAACCTCATTCGCAGTGCCTACTTTGGCTGTGAGGATCCCGAGGAGCGTGAATTTGCTCTCGACTACCTGTGGTACCTGTGGTGCGGTCCCGATTCACCTGCCTTTGACAAGAGCAAGATGGCGACATTTGAGCGCTACTTCATTGCCGACAAGGAAACGCACAAGGAGATTAAGGGCGCCTATTACACCATGCGCGACAATCCCCAGGTGGTTGATGCGATTCTCGATGAATTTGGAGTGGTTGGCGAGCACCGCCACATCATCAACGGCCATGTGCCTGTCAAGACCATCAAGGGTGAGAATCCCATTAAGGCTGGCGGCAAGCTCATGGTGATTGACGGCGGCTTCTCTAAGGCATATCAGCCCGAGACAGGTATTGCCGGTTACACGCTGGTATATCACTCACGTGGCTTTGAGCTCGTGCAGCACGAGCCGTTCTCGTCCATCGACGAGGCCGTGAGATTGGGCCAGGATATTAAGTCCAGACGCAGCCTGGTGGAATTGACCAACCACCGCATGCACGTCAAGGATACCGATATAGGTACCGAGCTCCAGTCCCAAATCGAGGACCTCAAGGAGTTGCTCGACGCCTATCGCTCGGGTGACCTCAAGGAACGCAACCTGAGACCCATCACCAACAAGCGCTAATCGCCAATCCTCTCACGAAGCAGGATTGTGGAAATAAGGGGGTCTGTTAGTCCGTCTGGGCTTGCAGGCCCCTTTTTTAAGGCTACTTTATTGCCTGATTGCGACTGATTGAGTAACTTTGCAGTCATTTAAAATGAATCACTAACGGAACAATGGCAGAATCACCCTTATTGCAACGTCTTGACGGACTTGATGCCCGTTTTGAGGAAATCGGAACACTCATCACCGACCCCAGCGTTATCGCTGACCAGAGGCGCTATGTCAAACTCACCAAGGAATACAAGAGCCTGGAAACCTTGCTGAATGCAACCCATCGCTACCGCAAGTTGCTGGAAGACATAGAGCAGGCCAAGGCCGTGCTGGATGCAGAGACCGACGAGGACCTGCGCGCTATGGCACGTGAGGAAATCGACGCAAACCAGGCCGAGGTGCCTAAACTGGAAGAGGAAATCAAGCTGCTGCTCATTCCCGAAGATCCTGAGGACAGCAAAAATGTGGTGCTCGAGATTCGTGGCGGAACGGGTGGTGATGAGGCGGCATTGTTTGCCGGTGACTTGGCGCGTATGTACACCCGCTATTGTGAGACCAAGGGATGGAACGTGCAGATGTCCAGTTGCAGCGAGGGTGCTGTGGGCGGCTTCAAGGAAGTGGTGTTCAGCATCACGGGCGATAACGTGTACGGCACGTTGAAATATGAATCGGGTGTGCACCGCGTGCAGCGTGTGCCTGTCACCGAGACTCAAGGACGTGTTCACACCTCGGCTGCCAGCGTGGCTGTGTTGCCCGAGGCCGAACCGTTTGACGTTCACATCAACGAGGGCGAAATCAAGTGGGACACCTTCCGCAGTGGTGGTGCCGGAGGCCAGAACGTGAACAAGGTGAACAGTGGTGTGCGCTTGCGCTACATGTGGACCAACCCCAATACGGGCGAGCAGCAGGAGATTCTCATCGAGTGTACCGAGACACGAGACCAGCCCAAGAACAAAGAGCGTGCCCTGGCACGTCTGCGCACGTTCATCTATGACCACGAGCATCAGAAGTATGTGGACGACATCGCGTCACGCCGCAAAACGCTCGTCTCGACAGGTGACCGCTCAGCCAAAATCCGTACCTACAACTACCCGCAGGGCCGCATCACCGACCACCGCATCGGTTATACCATCTACAACCTGCCCGCCTTTATGGACGGTGACATCCAGGACTGCATCGACCACCTCATCGTCGCCGAGAACGCCGAGAAACTCAAGGAAGCCGAGCTCTAACCTCCTATATATTCGTGCAATGACGACATTATAATAATCGCCCTGACGGGCGAGAAATTAAACAAATTTATAAAGATAATTATCGACAAAATAAAACGAAACAATTATGATGAAAATCAAGACTTTACTCCAGTACTGTCGGCGCACGGCACTCCTGCTTCTTGCCCTGCTCGCTACCGCCAATATGGCTCTGGCCTACAATTTTGAGGAAGGCAGCATATACTACAATATCAGTGGTTCGACAGCAACGGTCACTTATGCGACCACAGATTACAACTCTTATAGTGGCGATGTAGTCATTCCTGAAACCGTCACCCATGATGATGTCACTTACACAGTCACCAAGATCGGAGATTATGCATTCTATAATTGCACAGGTTTAACCAGTGTGGAGATTCCCCTGACGGTTACTGCAATCGGTACCATAAACCAGCCAGGACGATCTTTTGCGAATTGCACAAGTCTAACGAGTATAGTGATTCCTGATAATGTTGGATTTATCGGAATACTCACTTTTTCGGGTTGCAGTGGACTTAAGAATGTCACCATCGGAAAATCCATCAGTAAACTCAAGATGAATAAAAGTGGGAGGCCGTATTATGCTTTCCAGGACTGTAACAGCATCACATCCTTGACATGGAATGCCGTATACTGTGCCGACAATGGTAATATGGGAACTGCCAACATCGAGCACGTGGTCATCGGTCCAGAGGTGACAATGGTACCAGATAATTTCGTTAAAGAGTCTAAGATTACCGAGGTGGCAATTCCAAATTCATTAGGCAAAATTGGCAGTTCGGCATTCTTGAACTGTTATGATTTGGAGAATGTGACGCTCGGTGAATCACTCACGACTATCGGCAGTTCTGCATTCCAGAGTTGTGGCATAGAGCGCATAGACATCCCCAACTCGGTCATCAGCATAGGAAACGGAGCGTTTTCAGGCTGCAACAATATGTCAAAGGTGACAATCGGCAATTCGGTTACTACCATCGGTGATGAGGCGTTTAGAGGTTGTATTGGCATTGAGGAAATCACTATCCCCAATTCGGTCACATCAATCGGCAACTCTGCATTTAAGAAGTGTTATTCTCTTTCTGAGGTCGCAATCGGTAACGCTGTCACCACTATTGGCGAGCAAGCATTCGATTGCTGTGAGAATTTGACCAAAGTCAATATTTCCAGTGTTGAAGCCTGGTGTGGAATACAATTTAATTATGTCTTTTCAAATCCGCTTTATTATGCTCATCATCTCTATCTGAATGACCAAGAAATTACAGATTTGGTAATTCCTAATTCTGTTACAGCCATAAACAATTATGCGTTCTATGGTTGCAGTGGGTTTACCAGTGTTACCATAGGCGATTCTGTAGTCACCATAGGCGACTATGCGTTCAGAGAATGTACAGGAATGACAGATTTAACTCTTGGCAATTCGCTTATAGGTATCTTTCCAGATGCGTTCAGTTATTGCACGGGACTGAAGAATATAACTATGGGAAGTTCACTTACTGGCATTGGCGATGGTGCGTTCAGTGGATGTACGAGCTTGACCAGCTTCACCTTGGGCAAATCTGTTACTGAACAAATATTTGGTAATGTGATTGAATACTGCCCAAACATAACAAGCCTCTCAGTAGAGAGCGGCAATCCTGTTTATGATTCCCGTGACAACTGCAATGCCATCATTGAGACGGCAACAAATAAATTGATAATGGGATGCCAAAACACGGTTATCCCGAGAACAGTAACCAGCATTTCTTCTGATGCTTTCAGTGGCTGCGAAAACCTGACCAGTATCTTTATTCCCAACACAGTCACGTCTATTGGCCTCGATTCTATAGTGGATGTTAACAACGACATTACATATTATAAAAATAATCCGTTTCAGGCTTGCAGTGGCTTAAAATCAATTATCGTGGAGAGTGGCAATCCCGTCTATGATTCCCGTGACAACTGCAACGCCATCATTGAGACTGCCACCAACACCTTGAGGGTAGGTTGCCAGTCCACAACAATTCCCGCTACAATAACCAGCATAGGGGATTATGCGTTTAGTGAGTGCACTAGTTTAAAGAGTATCGATATTCCCAACTCCGTTACTACTATCGGCGATTATGCGTTCTTTATTTGCACGGCTCTATCGAGCATCAATATTCCCAACTCGGTTACTAACATAGGTTCATTAGCATTTTGGGCTTGCTCATCGCTTATGAGTCTTGACATCCCAAGTTCGGTCACCGCTATAGAGGGTTATGCTTTCGCATTTTGTACGAGCCTTACTAACGCTGTCATACCTAACTCAGTGATATGTAATTATGAGACTTTAAACGATAATGATCCATATGGCTCTTATGGATGGTTTCGGGGTTGCTCTTCTTTAACAAGTGTGACCATCGGTCAATCCATCGAAGTGTTATCAATGGCATTTTGGGAATGCCCTAATATCACACGTGTGACATGCTTGAATGAGAATCCGCCAATTATGCGTGTCTCTAACAATAATCATTGTTTTGAAGATGTGGTTTTCAACCAGGCGACACTGTATGTTCCGGCAAGTTCGCTTGAGGCTTATCAGACAGAATATGATTGGAATAAATTCCAGGACATCCGTCCGCTGGGTGACGCTGACACTGACGGCGAGGTGGGCATTGGTGACGTGACCAGGTTGATTGACTATCTGCTGTCCGATAACGTGAACGGCTTTGACATGGGGGCTGCCGACACTGATGGCGACGGCCAGATAAGCATCGGTGATGTGACAAAACTCATCGATACCGTCCTTCATCAGTAAACTCCATAGGGCGAACTGTTAAGAAATACTGAGATGATGAAAAAGCTATTGATTATTCTGACAATTGGTCTCTTGCAAATCACTTCATCATTTGCAAAGGGTGCTTTGGAGCCTGTTGACTATGTGAATACCCTGGTGGGCTCGGAGTCGAGTTTCGCTTTATCGACGGGAAATACCTATCCTGCCATCGCAGTACCTTGGGGCATGAACTTTTGGGTGCCGCAGACGGGAAAAATGGGCGACGGGTGGCAATACACTTATGATGCGGCTCGCATTCGCGGCTTCAAACAGACGCACCAGCCCAGTCCGTGGATCAATGACTACGGCCAGTTCTCGTTGATGGCCACGGTGGGTGAGCCTGTGTTTGACGAAAACAAGCGAGCCAGTTGGTTCTCTCATAAGGCCGAGGTGGCCACGCCCTATTATTACAAGGTTTATCTCGCTGACTATGATGTGACAGCCGAAGTGACGCCCACTGAGCGTGCCGCTATCCTTCGTTTCACCTTTCCCGAATCAAATCAGGCCAATATCGTGGTGGATGCTTTTGACAAGGGGTCATCGGTCACCATTTTGCCTCGTGAACGGCAAATCGTTGGCTATACCACCCGTAACAGTGGTGGTGTGCCTGAGGGCTTCAAGAATTACTTCGTCATTGAATTTGATAAGGCATTTACCGCCCATTATGCCGTGGCGGACAGCATCTTGCATGAAGGTATGACTCAGATCAACTGCAATCATGCCGGCGCCATTGTGACATTTAACACACACCGTGGCGAGCAGGTGAACGCCCGTGTCGCCTCGTCATTCATCAGCCCAGAGCAAGCCCTGCTTAACCTGCGTGAACTGGGTGCCGCCGATTTGGAGGCCATCAAAGAAAATAGCCGTCAACGGTGGAACGAGGCACTGGGAAGTGTGATGGTGGAGGATGATGACATTGACCACCTGCGCACCTTTTACTCATGTCTGTACCGAACCATGCTGTTTCCCCACGCCCTCTACGAAATGGATGCCAAGGGAAATGCCATCCACTATAGCCCATACAACGGAAAGGTGCTGCCTGGCAAGATGTTTACGGGCACGGGCTTTTGGGACACCTTCCGCAGCCAGTTCCCGCTCATCGACATGCTGCATCCCACGATAGGTTCCATGATGCAGGAAGGGCTGGTCAATACTTATCTCGAGAGTGGGTTCTTGCCTGAGTGGGCGAGTCCCGGTCATCGTGACTGCATGGTGGGCAATAACAGCGCGTCGGTCGTTGCCGATGCCTATCTCAAGGGACTGCGCGGCTATGACATCGAGCGCCTGTGGGAGGCTGTCGTGCATGGTACGACAGCGGTTCATCCGCAAGTGAAATCGACGGGACGTTTAGGCCATGAGTACTACAACCGTTTGGGGTATATCCCATACGATGTGAAAATAAATGAGAATGTGGCAAGGACCTTGGAGTATGCCTACGATGACTGGTGCATCTATCGCTTGGGTAAGGCTTTAGGCAAACCCGAGGAGGAAATACGTGTCTATGCCCAGCGTGCGATGAACTACCGCAACGTGTTTGATGCAGAAACCAAGTTGATGCGCGGGCGCCTCAGCGATGGCACCTTCCAGTCGCCCTTCAGCCCGCTCAAGTGGGGAGACGCCTTTACCGAAGGCAACAGTTGGCATTACACCTGGAGTGTGTTCCATGATCCCCAGGGGCTTATCGACCTGATGGGGGGTAGGGAAGCGTTCTGCCAAAAGCTGGACTCGGTTTTCAGTGTTCCACCAGTGTTTGACGACAGCTATTATGGCTATACCATTCACGAGATTCGTGAAATGCAAATTATGAACATGGGCAATTATGCGCATGGCAACCAGCCTATCCAACATGCCATCTACCTTTATGACTACGCCGGGCAACCCTGGAAGACGCAGTACTGGATACGTCAGGTTATGGACCGCCTCTATAGTGCCACGCCCGATGGTTATTGCGGCGACGAGGACAACGGTCAGACCTCGGCATGGTTCGTTCTCTCGGCGATGGGGTTCTATCCCGTGTGCCCGGGCAGCAACCAGTATGTGGTGGGAACTCCCTATTTTGACAAGATGACGCTTCGTCTTGAGAACGGCAAGCATGTCGTCATCACCCGTGAGGGCAAGGGTTGTTATATCAAGACGATGACCTTAGACGGAAAGGTATACACCCACAATTACTTAGAACACAATCGGTTGATGCAGGGTTGCCGCATCCATTTCGTTATGAGTGAAACGCCAAACACCAAGCGCGCCACCGCCCTCACCGACGCCCCTTATTCGTTCTCTTCGACGTCGATTACTCGTTAACGTTGGCAAAAAACTGACAGGCATTTACTTACTGGAAATAACTAAAAGAAAAGGTCGCTGCGCTCACGCGTGACGACCCTCTTGAAAATAACATTTCTCCAAATTTATTAACTTTTAACTTTAATAGAATGGATGCATTAACTATAAAAATAATTATGAAAAGAGTTCATTTCCTTATTCTTTTGATGATTGCAGTTATATCCAATTTTTAATGACCTCTTGATTCGGTGGATACACCATTATCGCGGATCACTTTTTCAGCTATTGTTGCTAACCAAAATCGAGGTGAGCTCATAGATGACGGCTTGCGGAAATCACTTTAACAGATTCAGATAAATATCCGATAGCCAAACATTCTATATTAATTCACTCTGCAAAATTACTACAACTTTTGATATAAACAAAAATAATTGTATGAAATTTCAGCAGAATTAATCTATATTTGGGTAAAACTCATATTTTACAACATTGCTGTCCACTAAAACTTTCAAACAATGGTGATACATGAAATAGTTTTTATTAAAGGCCTAAAAATCAATACGGTTTTTTCTTAATCATTTGATTCTTAATGACTTCTCTATTTCAAATCGTCGCACCTTATAATCGCTTATAAGACAATGAGTATCAGAGACTTATAAAAGAATTTGCGAATTTTTAGTGGACACTAATGATTTTACAAGATAAAGTTTATTTTTTGACCCCTTTTTTGTATCTGACAGGCGTTACAGGCAGTTGCGGAAGATGATTTCGATATCCTGCTGCTGCAAGGGAACGAAACCGGGCAAGACACCCCCAGCACAAGCCTTGCGGGCCATGGTCGGGATATGTTCGTCATTGATGCCGAGGGCTGTCAAGGTGCTTGTCAGTCCCAATGTACCAAAAAGGAATTCCTTGGTTTTCTCAATGGCTTGCTTGGCAATATCCATAGCGGGTTGGTTGGCATCAATTCCGAAAACGTTCACGCCATACTGTACATACTTGCTCACGGTCTGCTCACTCAGGCAATACTCCATCCAGCGCGGAGTGATGATGGCGAGACCCAGGCCATGGGTGATGTCATAATAGGCCGATACCTCATGTTCCATGGGGTGGCAACTCCATGCTTGACGTTTGCCGCCGTCAATAAAGCCGTTGATGGCCCACGAGGAGGTCCACATCAGGTTGGCGCGCGCCTCATAGTTCTCGGGCTCCTTCATGGCAATGGGGGCATACTTGATGATGGTCTTCATCATGCCTTCCATAAAGCAGTCGAGCATATACAGGTCCTGATACATGTTGAAATAGACCTCAAAGATGTGTGACAGCATGTCGGCAGCACCGCATGCGGTCTGGTAAGGGCTGACAGTATAGGTCACCGTCGGGTCAAGGAACGAGACCTTGGGCAGCAGGGTGGGGCGTACCACACGGCCAATCTTGTCATTGGTCTCGGGGTTGCTGATCACACCGCCGGCATCCATCTCGCTACCAGTGGCCGACAAGGTGAGCACGCTGATGATGGGCAGGGCATCATTGATGGGTGCCCATTTCTCATTGAAGAAGTCCCATGGGTCATGATCCACCTTGGCGCCGGCTGCCATAAATTTGGTGGCGTCGATGGTTGAGCCGCCACCCACGGCGAGCAGCACGTCGATATTGTGATCCTTGCACATCTGGGCTCCACGGCGCACGCTGTCGATGCGGGGGTTGGGTTCGATGCCCGAGAGTTCAAATAGCTCCATGCCGGCTTTATTGACTTCAGCCACTACGGCGTCATAGAGGCCGGTGCGCTTGATGGAACCGCCACCGTAGGTGAGCAGTACACGCTTTCCAAATTTTGATAACTCTTCACTCAGGTGATTCAGTTGATTCTCACCGAAATAGACCTTTACTGGAATGTTATATACAAAGCTGTTCATATGTCTTTAGATAATAGTGGTTTACATTGCAAAGCTATAATAATTTATCGACTTGTGCAAGCGGTCAAGCGTTTTATTATCAATAATAACCGTCATCAGCTGATGGCTATGAGCTAACAGAGGTGTCTAAAGTGCTTCTACCCATGCCTTTATTTCGGCTTCTCCCATGTAATTGAGATTCTTGGGATTAACCCAATTGGCTCCTGGGGCCGACGGCTTGAGGTATTTCAAGGTTTCTCCTGCACCGCTGCCTCCTGATGTGAAGAACGGTACAATGGTCTTGCCCGTCAAGTCATACTGCTCGAGGAACGTGTTGATAATGGTGGGAGCGATATACCACCAGATGGGGAAACCAACGAAAATGGTGTCGTATTGAGCCATGTTCTCCACCTTATTGGCAATGGCGGGACGGCTGTTTTTGTTCTCCATCTCGACAGTGCTGCGACTGGACTTGTCACGCCAGTTCAGGTCGGCGGATGTATAGGGTACCTCGGGGACGATTTCGTGCAGGTCGGCATTGGCCACCCGTGCGAGGCGTGTGGCAGCCTCCATGGTCGTGCCGGTTGCGCTGAAGTAAGCGACCAGCGTTTTGGAATTGTTACTCATGTCATTGTTAATGCTTTGAGCATTGCCCGCTGTGGTATAAGCCGCCCAGCAGGCAATGAGGATGAATAATATTTGCTTGATGTTCATTTTGAGATGATATAATCAATGATGAGAGACACGTCACTGATGTTGACACTTCCGTCATTGTCAACGTCGGCGGTGTCAAAGTCGATACCTTCCTTACCCAGGATATAGTCGATGACTGCGGTGATGTCGCTGATGTTCACGCTACCGTCGCCATTCACATCGCCTTCAAGAATCGTGGTGGCGAGCTCAAATCTTACTGACACATTGCCGGATCCCAGTGCGTCGGCAAGTTCTGATGGGTCGTCAACGGCACCGATTCGGGTATAGCGGTAAGATGTGTTAAATGTTTCGTAGAACAGCACGACGCAATTATCGCCATAGAGCATGATGTCACCGGCATGAATGGTTCCAGGATTGCTTGCTGCCGAGGGGAGGTTGGTGCTCAGGTAACAATATTTCTCGTTGCCATTGAGTTCATTCATGTTGAGTGTCATGGGCAACATTGACCTGAATGCGTCGGCAGTGGCGTTGTCAGCAAGTGTCGCTGTAAAGGTTTTGTTTCCGACAATGACGCGCAAGTCTCCGGCTGGAGCGGCGGGTGCCTCAAATTCTAATGTGTTTACCCAGTTCTGTGCCATACTGCTGATGTTGGAACGGTTGTTATAATTAATGTGTAAAGGTGTGCCGACAAAAGTGCTGTTGGGCAATTGGTTGTGGGCATCGTTCACAACATTGGTAATACCACTGCTCCAGCTGGTAACGGCTAATGCAACCTGCTTGCCTGCGAGTTTGCTGGCATGATTGTGCAGGAAGGTGAGCATTGGGTTAGCCATCTTACCGTTCCATAACGGGGTGCAGATGATGATGGCGTCCCACTGGTCAAAACTCTCAACCGTGGTGTTAATCACAGGCCAGGTGCCTGCATCAATCTGACTGCGCTCATTGTTGGCATAATTATAGGTTGTCGAGCTCTCGGGTCGCGGATAGTTGCCGTGGTCAATCACTTGAAGCAAGGTGCCGCCGCAATCGTCGGCGATAGCCTGTGCCAAGCTCTCGGTAACGCCGCTGTAAGTGTAATAAACCACCAGGCTGCGCACATCACTTGCAGGAACTGCGCCCGCATAGCTAATAGCCTGTACCAGAATGCCTAAAAGTAACAATAATTTTTTCATCTTTTTCATCGATTTATACTATTGGAAAATCACGATGCAAAATTATAGCATTATTTGTTGATAAATGATACCAATTATTCTGATATAATTACCAAAAATACTGAATAATCAATCCGTCGCTCCCTTTTTTCTTGATTTTTTTACCTAAATATCACATTATTAAAAAAATAGTACTAATTTTGCACGACTTTTTTACAAATCCTCAAATCAGTTCACAACGATGAATATTAAAAGATTAATGAGCTTTATGCTCGCGTCAATGATGCTGGCATCTTTCCACATTAGCGCCAACAACGTCAGTGTGAATGAAGCCAAAGCAATTGCTAACACCTTCATGAAGTCTCACTGCTCTAATCCAGGGTCGTTCAAAGCGCCTTCTACCTCTGACCTCCAACTGGCATATACAGAATATTCACGCAAGGTGGCTGGCAGCAATGTTTTTTATGCTTTCAATATTAAGGGCGGTGGTTTTATCATTGTCGCCGGTGATGATATGGCGACCCCGGTATTGGGTTATAGTGATCAAGGAAAGTTAGATTTCAACAACCTGCCTGAAGGACTCCAGTGCTTGCTTGACAGTTACAGAGAAGAAATCGAGTATGCGCAAACCCATCCGAACGAAGTTATTCAACCCCTTAAGCAGAGTCTCAAAGATGCTGTAGTCGTAGTTGAGCCGATGACACGCTCAACGTGGGGACCTGAATATCCTTATAATACACAATGCCCTGTGTTTAACGGAAAGAATAGCAAGGTGGGCTGTGCAGGTGTAGCGATGGCGCAGTTTTTGTACTTTTGGCAATTTCCAGTTAGCAGCCCTGCGCTTCCTGCTTACTACGCCTCAAACGCAGGTGATACCGTACCTGCATTGCCGGCAACAAGTTTTGATTATGACAAGATGATACAGACTTTTTGCTATTGGGATTATAGCAAACAAAAGACCGTTCAGTACGAATATACTGAAGAACAGGTCTATGAAGTCGCAAAGTTGTGCCGCTATATTGGTCAAATGGCCAAGATGAATTACTCCCCGGCTAAGAGTGGTATAACCGAAGATCGAAAAATCCAGGCATTGAAGGACTATGGTTATAACAGCCTGGCTAAGTCTATCAAGCGTGCCAACTATACGCCAGAAAGATGGAATGAACTGTTGAGAACAGAATTGGATGCAGGTCGCCCTGTGATGTATGCGGGTTTTGCCGTTAGTCAAAATGGTCATGCTTGGATTATTGATGGCTATGACAGTGACGATTATTTCCACATGAACATGGGATGGTATGGTTACAACGACGGTTGGTACCTTATCTCGTCCATAAAGTTTGTCAACCGCTATGGAAATAATAGGTTTTATAACGGTGTGCATAATATGATTTTGAACTTGGAACCGCCACTCTTCTGTGAGGTCAACGCTGACGGTATCGGGGGCAATAATAATCTTATTGTCTTGGGTGATAATCTGTATCCTATCGCTGAGAGAGTACATCTTCATACTTCTTACAGGACTGTTGAAATGTCGTTCTCTTTAATGGGTGCTGACAATGCAATTGTTGCTGCGAGTCAACCTGTGTATGTGACTCGCCACACCTATGATCAGTTTAGCGACATCACTTCCTCACTCACGTTGCCTGCTGATCTGCCCGAGGGCAGATATGACCTGCAGTTCTGCTATCGTACTGAGGCTGATGGCCCGTTGACAGCGGTGCTTACTGCTAATGGCGCGTTGACAGTTGTCGGCAAGTTTGCCAAGTTTAATGCCCCGTTCAACGTTGGAGATGTGGTTAAGGCTATTGATACCATCATCACTGAAGATCCTCAACCCCAAGATATCAACGTCGCCGATGTTGTCTATCTTATCGACTATATCCTCGGCCGTTAACTCTCAACTATACTAACGCTCAATCAACAGTCCCGTGGTTTGGCATGCCAAATCATGGGACTGGCTGTTTATTTCTTATAGAACTCATCATGTAATGGAAATGAATCGGGAATAGGAGGTGGCGTTTAGGAAATACCATGAAATTGATGCTGATTTGCTGTTTTTTCTTGCCAAAGAGTGATGATTTTAAAAATTATGATTAATTTTGGCATCATGTTTTTAACCCTTGTTTTGGTTTTATTATCGTAAACGCTTAAACAGTGAACACTATGAACATCAAAAAATTACTGAACTCTGTATTGCTGGCTTCGCTTGCAATGGCATCGATGAATGCCTATGCTGGCAATGTGAATGTCACCGACGCGCGTCTGGCGGCAAACAATTTCCTCAAACAACATGTTTCTACCATGCCTGGCAGTTTTAAGGCACCCGCCCTTGCCGACTTGAGGTTGGCGCATGCCGAGGCTTCCCCAACTCGATTGGGTGTCAACGATTATTATGCTTTCAATATTAAGGGCGGTGGCTTTGTCATTGTTTCTGGCGAAGACCGCTCAGTTCCGATTTTGGGCTACAGCGACAAGGGTTGCATCGATTTCAATAACCTTCCTGCTCCCCTCAAGGACCTGCTTGACGGCTACAAGGCCGAGATTGAGTTCCTTCGTTCCTATCAGGGCGATGACCTGATAGCGTCACCATCAATCAAAGTTGGTGGTACCGTAAGCCCGCTCATCCAGACGACATGGGGTCAGGAAATGCCCTATTACCTCCAGTGCCCGATTTATCAGGGCGAGTATTGCGTTGTGGGTTGCGTCGCCACGGCGATGGCTCAGGTGATGAAATACTGGCAGTACCCCACGAGCTCATCGTCCATAAGCCGTTATTATAGTTGGGAGTACGGTGGCTATGTGTCCGCCTTGCCCGCCACGACATTTGACTATAGCTTGATGCTTGACTCTTATTGCCATTGGGACTGGGACAACAGTATGTTGATTCAAGACACTTACACCGACGCCCAGGCTCAGGAGGTTGCCAAGTTGGGACGCTATTGTGGACAGGCAGTTCAGATGAGCTACAGTCCTGAGGGTAGTGGCGCCTATACCGATGACCAGTTATCGGCGATGAAGAAATTCGGTTATTCCAATGCCACCAGTTCTTATAGGGGATATGGTACTTCAACTTCTACTTGGGAAAGCACGCTCCGAACCGAACTTGATGCAGGCCGCCCCATTCTTTACTCGGCTAACGATCCCAGCGCTGGCGGTCATGCCTTTATCTGCGACGGTTACAATTCCGAAGGAAAGTTCCACTTCAATTTTGGTTGGTACGGTACCTGCGACGGCTGGTATGTCTCAACAGCACTCAATATGGTACATCGCGATGGCGATCAACTCAGATTTAACTCAGGCCATGAGATTGTTTACAGACTTCAGCCGCCCACTTATTGCATCATAGCAGCCGAGAGTCTTGATGCCGCTGGTGACCTGCTTATCTTGGGTAACAGCACGATGAATCCCCAGGCTCTCAATGTGACCCTCAATACCAGTTACAGCTATGTGAATCTGATGTTTGCTTTGACCGATGCCAACGGCAATCGCGTGGTCGATGGCAATCCCGTCAACATTGTCAAGAATGGCTTTGAGCAGGGTAGTACGGTGAATGGCACGCTCGCTTTGCCCTCCACTTTGGAATCAGGCAACTACAACCTGTCACTCTATTACTATACCACCAATGCCAACCAGGTGACTGCCATCAATGCCGTCGCAACGGGCCAGCTTATGGTCATTCGCAATGTGGCCAAATACAATGCACCGTTCGACATCGCAGATGTCACTACCGTTATTGATTACATTCTTGAGGGCTCTTATCCTGGTTTGAACATTGCCGATGCCACAGCATTGATAGACTATCTTCTTGCCGATTAAGCAAGAATTGAAATCTGCCTGGTATTAGCGAGGCGGATTGTTAAACGACTGAATGCCTTGATGTCTTTTCGGGGCATTCAGTTGTTTTTTGTCTCATGAATGAAGCATGCCCGTGTAGAAGTGGAGGGTCTTGCTGGTGGTGTTAAAGTGGTTCTGGTTGGGGGACCATTCACCGCGTTGCAGGCCAGGTGCGAGTTTCACCGATCGAGAGCCGTACATGTTGTTGATACCGTCGATGCTCGACATCAGGCGGCGCAGTTTGCCATGGTCATCGGGGTCAAACAGATTAAGTTGAATGGCATGGCCGTGCTGGATGTCGAGTGCCATCACGCCAGCCTTGCGGTAGCTGAACCCCTCGCGCCAGATGTTGTTGAATGCGTTAAGGGCTTGCCGCGCGATGGTCATCGTGTCGTTTGATGGCGTGTCAAGAACCAGCTGACATGAATTGGAGTAAAAAGGTAAGTCCTCACGGAAACGGTCGCCCCTGAGGTAGGTCATGACGCTGCCAGCCACGCTTCCCTCGTCGCGCAGTTGACGCGCCGTGCGCTCGGCAAAGCTCACGATGGCGTCGGCTACCTCGTCACGGCTGGTCAGCACTTTTCCAAAGGTGCGTGATGTCATGATGGTCTTGTGTGCGATGGTCACGGGATTGGCGATTTGGCAGTCATGCCCCATGAGCTCGCGCTGGGTGCGTTCCAGCGTCACTGAGTATTGCGATCTCACCAGTGATGGCGGCAGTTTCACAAAGTCGGCAGCCGTCTTGATACCCTGTGACAGCAACGACGTTGACAGCCGCCGCCCGATGCCCCACACGTCTTCGATGGGCGTGCGTCGCAGTATAATGTCGATGGCCTCAGGGCGCACGAGCCAATACACGCCATCGGTGATGCGACGGTCCTTCTTGGCGATATGGTTGGCGATTTTTGCTAACGTGCGCGTTGGAGCAAAGCCAATGCTCACGGGTATGCCCACGTACTGCTTCACTTTCTTCACGACTTCGGCCATCACGCGATGGCTTGTTTCCACGTCTTCGTGCGGAAGTTTGAAAAATGCCTCATCAACCGAGTATTGCTGTAGATTATCTACCTCTTTACCCACCAGATACATCACGCGGTTGGACAAGTCACGGTAGAGGATGTGCCGGGCCGACAGTTGGATGACCTGACGTGGGTCGGTGTGCTCTTTGATTTTAAAGGCGGGGCAACCCATCGGGATCCCAGCTGCCTTGGCCTCATTGCTGCGGGCGATAACGCACCCGTCGTTATTGGAAAGCACGACAACTTTCTTCCCATTGAGCCTTGGGTCAAACACCCGCTCACAGGACACAAAGAAGTTATTGCAGTCAACCAGGCCGTACACCTTAGTTCAGATAATAATTAATAATTTATAGATAATAGATAATAGGTTTTCAACCTATAACTTCTCACTCCTCCCGGCCATGCCAAGGCGAGGCCATACACTCCTAACTGTCAGATAGTTCCAGCCAGCGCATTTCTTTCTCGTCAAGCAAGTCTTTTACCTCTTGGTAGCGGGCTGCCCGGGTGGCCACGTCGTCAAGTGTTTCACCGCTGGCAAAAAGGGCGTCCAACTCGGCTTTTTCTTTATTGAGGGCTTCCAATTCGTTGTTGAGCTGCTCTAATTCCCGTTGTTCCTTGTAACTGAGTCGTTTCTTGTCGCTGCGGTTGGCCCATGTGTTCTCTTTGGGTTTTGCGGTCTCCTGTTCACGGGCGAGTTGTGCCGCTTCTTGCTCATGGCGCTGTTTCCAGGCACGGTACTCGCTATAGTTGCCGGGGAAGTCCTTGACATGGCCGTTGCCTGTAAACACAAACGTGTGATCCACCGTGCGGTCCATAAAGAATCGGTCGTGGCTCACGATGATGACACATCCGTTAAACTGCGACAGGTATTCCTCAAGGATTTCAAGCGTAGATATGTCCAGGTCGTTGGTCGGCTCATCGAGGATGAGGAAATTGGGCTTGGTCATCAGCACCATTGCCAAATACAATCGTCGGCGCTCGCCACCGCTCAGTTTGGCGATATACTTCTGCTGGTCTTGGGGCGTGAACAGGAAGTGGTTCAGCCACGCCATGGCGGTGTAATGATGTTTCTCGTCAAAGTAGATGTATTCGGCCACGTCCCTCACGGCGTCAATCACCCGTTTGCCCTCGTCAAAGTGCATTCCCTCCTGGCTGTAATGGGCAAACTTGACGGTCTCGCCAATCTCAAAGTAGCCGCTGTCGGGTTTGACCATGTCAAGCAACAGCTTGATGAATGTGGTCTTGCCCACGCCGTTATCGCCCACAATACCCAATTTCTCGTAGCGGGCAAACGTGTAGTTGAAGTCATCAAGAATCACCTTGTCGCCGAAGCGTTTGCACACATGGTGTGCGGTAAAGATTTTCTTCCCAATATAGGCGCTCTTGACGTTCAGTTCCACCTCGCCGTCGTCGTGACGCTGTTGTGCCCGTTCTTGCAGGTCATAGAAGGCGTCAATCCTGTACTGCGCCTTGTGGGCACGGGCCTGCGGTTGGCGGCGCATCCAGTCCAACTCGGTGCGCAGCAGGTTGCGGGCGCGTTCCACTTGGGCATTCTGCGCCTCGATGCGCTCGGCGCGTTTCTCCAGATAATAGTTGTAATTGCCGCTATAGGAGAAGATGCTGTGCTGGTCCATCTCCAGGATGCGGTTGCAGATGTTATCCAGAAAATAGCGGTCATGAGTCACCATCAGCAAGGTCACCCGGCTGCGTTGCAGGTAATTCTCCAGCCACTCGATCATGTCGATGTCCAAGTGGTTGGTCGGCTCGTCGAGGATCAGCATCTGCGGCTCATCAATCAATAGCCGGGCCAGGGCCACACGTTTCACCTGGCCGCCGCTCAACTCTTTGACAGGCTGGTTGTAGTCGGTGATTTTGAGTTGGGTGAGAATCTGTTTGAAGCGCTCCTCGTAGTCCCATGCCACATTGGCGTCCATCGCCTGGATGGCAGCGGTAATGGCATCGCTGTCACCTGTGCGCAGGGCTTTCTCGTAGGCATGAATAGCCCCCGACCTGGGGTCGTCACCGTGCAGGCAGGCGTCAAGCACGGTGTGGGCTCCACCCAGGTCAGGTAACTGCGGCAGGTAACCCACACGCAGGTTGTTGCGGTAGATGACCGTGCCACTGTCTTGTGAAGCGATGCCTGCGAGGATGTCGAGTAGGGTGGACTTGCCGGTGCCGTTTTTGGCGATAAGCCCGATTTTCTCACCTTCGGCCACACCGAAGGTCAGATCCTCAAAGAGCACATCGACACCAAATGCCTTGCTCAACCCCTCAACCTGAAGATAACTCACCATATCATTGATGTTCAGATTGTCGTGGCATCGCCACGACATACTATTAAGAGAAGAACTTTTTCATCACCTTGATCATGTTCACGTGGTCGTCACATGAACCGGTCTCGCGCACCGAGTGCATGGCCAGCACGGGATTGCCCACGTCAACGCCTTCGATGTCGAGCTGCCCGGTGAGGATATTGCCCAACGTCGAACCACCAGCCACGTCGCTATGGTTCACGAAGTACTGGAACGGGGCACCGGCACTCTCGCACAGGCTCTTGAAGATGGCTGCCGAGTGGGCATCACTCATATATTTGCAGTTGGCATTGACCTTAATGCACGGACCGCCGCCCAACGAGGGATGGTTGGTCGGGTCATATTTCTCGGGATAGTTGGGATGGAAGGCATGGGCATTGTCGGCCGAAATCATGAACGTACGGTGAATGGCGCGCCCGAAGTCCTCAAAGTCGCCTCCCAACGCCATGACGAGACGCAACAGCATGTTGCCCAGCACGGGCGAGTGGGCGCCCTGCTTGGTACCACTACCTGTCTCCTCGTTGTCAAAGATGGCTGCCACTAGTGTGGCGTCTTTGTCCTTGGCCTCGGTGATGGCGGTGATGGCAGCATGCACCATGCTCAGGTCATCGAGACGCCCAGCCGAGATGAATTCATTGTTCAGGCCGAACAGGCTTGCCTTGCTCACATCGTAGAGCATCAGGTCAAAGTCCAGAATATCGGCAGCCTCGACCTGCAACTCATCGGCAACAAGGTTAAGCAGCGTGTTCTGCCACTCAAAGTCCTTGTTAATCTTGGCGAGGATGGGCAGCATGTCTTTCTGTTTCGAGAGGTGGTTGCCCTCGTTGACGGCGCGGTTGAAGTGGATGGCGAGGTGCGAGATGCACATCAACGGACGTTCAATCTTCAGGAGCTTGGTCACGGGATGCAGTGCGTCTTTGCCCTTGAGCAGCACGCGACCTGCCAGCGACAGAGGACGGTCAAACCATGTGTACAGAATCGGACCGCCATACACCTCGGTATTCAGCCGCAGGATGCCGCCATCGCCAGGGATTTCGGCTGCAGGCTTGATTCTGAAGCAGGGCGAGTCGCTGTGCGCGGCAATGATTTTGAATCCCGTGTCGGCAGGTTTCTTTTTGCCCACCTGCACGGCAAACACGGCGCTGTCGTTCTTGGTGAAAAAGAACTTCTCGCCAGCCTTGGCGCTCATCTTGTCGTCAATCTTTTTCTCCTTAAAACCGTTAGCGGTAAGGATTTTCTTCACGCTGTCCACTGCCAGGAAATTGCAAGGACTGTTATCCAGAAACTCGAGCAAATTGCTCACATACTGATCTGTCTTCTTCATTGTGTATATTGTTAGTTAGTTTTTTGTTGTCACAATAGCTTGTGCCGAGCCATTTCCTCGGCCATTATAACCCATAATAAACCGCGTTTAACGCCCTCAACACGTTGCACAACGTTTGTCCCCAGTAATTGATGAAGTTGATTTTGCACTGGCACAGCATTTCGTGTTGTGTCTCGGTCAGCGCATCCTGTATCGAGTGAATCAGGTTAAAGAACTCCTGATACAGGTCGGCAAGATTCTCCGAGACAGATGCCGAAATGGGCGTGTCACTGTATTTCATGTCGTCCAGGAAGACTTCAAGGTAGATGTCTTCCTCAGCCATGATGAGTTCAACACGCGACCGCACCAAGTCATACACATCTTCTTCCAGTGCGGGGTCGATGAACTCCTCGCTATAGGTGTCGTCATCGATGTCGTTGATAGTGATGTATAACCTTGGCAGCAGTTTCAGCATTTGGGCCACAAATTGGTCTCGCGACTCACATTCTTGGGCGCGTTCCATTGCGTGGCAATATTCATTGGCAAGGGCGATAAACGCCAACTCATTAGGTGTCAATTTCTCCATTATTCTTGTTGTTCAGGTTGATGGTACAGGTGATTACGCTGGATGTATTCCAGCACTTCGTCTGGCACATAGTAACGCACACTCTGCCCCTTGGCAAGCCGTTCCCTAATCATGGTCGATGACAACTCAATAATCGGTGCATCGACAAGTGTGACACGCTCTTTCTTGTCGTCAGGAATGCTCACTTCATAGCCCAGGCGGGGATAGACAAGCAGATGATATTTGGCAAGAATCTCCTCACTGCTGCGCCATTTGCCGAACACCGTCCAGTTGTCAGCGCCGATAACCAGATAGAACTCGTCGTTGGGGAACTTCTCTTGCAACGTGTTCAGCGTGTCGATGGTATAGGATGGCTTGGGCATGGTGAACTCAAACGCAGACGTCTCCATGCCCTCCATCGGGCGAGACACCATCTCCACCATACGCAGGCGGTCGGTGTCGGCAACCTGCCGCTCCTTATCGGCTTTCAACGGATTCACAGGCGACACCATGAACCACAACTGGTCCACAATCCCGCTGCTGATGACGTATTGCGCAATAATCGCGTGCCCAACATGTATCGGGTCAAACGACCCCCCAAAAATACCGATTCTCATGACTGTTGATGTGACTTTCACCGCAAAATTAATGAGATTCGTGTTAAATCCCAAATTTTTCCCAAGTTTTCCATTCCACCAGCCCAGTCCGTTCCCACCTTCCCGTGTGACTGTTCCGTGCGCGGCGGCTCTGCCGCCTTAAAATTCCCCTATGCCGCAACATCGTCGTGGCTCCAGAATATATCCATCCCAAAACTTGCCTATTAGAAATAATTACCCTAACTTTGTAGCCGATATGGTGGCAACCAACGGCCACCATGTCAAGACATTTTGGATAAAAGGAAAGGCGTTTCTGCTTTATCCCTGTCTTAGAAATCGCCAGTTTCAAACCACTGGGAAAAGCAGTCAATGACGCTCATGCGTGCTTTTAAACCACCCCGATTCTGCATGGGGTGCCGTGATAAAGCATGGCGTGGGGTGGGACTGTTTATTGGTGGTGAGGCGTTTGGCGATGCCCTAAGACAAATAGACAGAACATCGTCCTCACGCCCTTTCTTTTTAACCGTCCAACTAACCACCAAAACCTATTACTACTAACCCCAGTCGAGCCAATGGAGGACATGGAACGGCATTAAAAAACAGTTTGATGCTTATGAAAAAAATACTTCTACTATTGTTGATGCTACTAACCGTAAGCACAGCGTGGGCTTACATCCCATCTGAACCTGAACCCACATGGGCTCCAACACCCACCATAGTCTTAGTTAATGGCAAAGTTTATGCTGAGTGTCCTGGCTATAACGTCGTATTGATGATGGATGGCATTGAGGTTGACAATCCTTATACCTTGCCTGAGCCCACCTATTATGAGGAACAAGTAATCGAGTTCAGTGCCTACACCATTGCTAATGATGAGACGTACAACAGTGACTTGGTTTACTTTATAGTCACTATTGCAGCTATTGTTCCCGAGTTTACCGCTACTCCCGTCATCTACGTTGAGTACAACTTCGAGGAAGAGTATGCTATGATCAGCGCTTCCGGTTATGGTACAGTTAAACTGTACATCGATGGCATGGAGGTTCAGAATCCCTTCGTGTATCTTTTCCAGGATGATGAGCAGGAGATCGTTGTAACCGCTACCGCTCAGGAAGAGGGTAAGGAGATCAGCGAGACTGCTGAGGAGACCTATGTAATTCCCGCTAAGACTACGGAGCCCGTTGTTCCCGAGGTTACCGTCAAGCCCGAGATTACCTGGGTCGTTGACATGGATGCTGAGACCGTAACCATCACCGCTACCGGTAATGGTCTGGTTATCCTCTACAACGACGACGTTGAGGTTGTCCGCGGCGAGGGTGTTGCTGAGTATGTAGTTCCCTTCACCGAGGATCCCGAAGGTGAGGAGATGGGCTTCAGCGCTACCGCTCAGGAATATGGCAAAGAAGTCAGCGATTACGCTGTTGCAACCATTTTTGTTCCTGGCATCCAGTCCGACGATCCCTACCAGACCCCCGCTCCTGAGGTCACTACTGAGTTGACCGATGAAGCTATGGTTTTCACGGCTACAGGTGAGGGAAATGTGACGCTCTACATTCAACGAATAGACAACTGGACAGGTGAGATAACCACCGAGTACTACACAGGCGAAGGCAGCATAGAAGTTCCCGTCGCACGTGAAAGTGAAGTTTTTTACGTGAACGTTTGGGCTACCGCTCAACGTGATGACGATGCACTCATCGGCACCTATGAGATCGAATACCTTATAGAAATCCCCGCTCTAGATGGCATAGATCCTGATCCCGAAGACCCCCATTATCATGGGATTTGGGTCGTAACCATCGATAAAAACGGTGAGGAAATCTGGCAAGAACTCCTGCATGGTGAGGACAACTACTACTTTAGTAATACCATTGGCTTGGATTACACCACTTATGGCGGCTATATTCCTGGCATCGAACCAAAACCACAGGTCCCTTTATACTTTGTAATTAATGGTAGGATTTATGGAGCATTGGATCCTTATACTGAAGTTGACCTTACTGCGACGTCCGATGGTTTAGTTGTTTCTAACCCACTGTATGAAAATGACTTCGACAACATCGATTATTATACTCTTCCCGCTGGTCATTATTATAAACTGACTGTATCTAAGTTACAAGGTTATGAATATAGTTTCACTGCAGTATATGCAGGTGGAACAGGAGATGACCCCGAGGGATATGTTAATTCTGAAGAACATATAGGCAATACTTATTTCACTGTTGACAAGGCTCTTATTCTTAAAGGTGACTATCAAACCTTCAGAGCACATGTCGGTTTTAAAGAAGAATATGCCGACAAGGTGAGTGATGTGCAGTTAATAGTATATTTGCCTTCATACTGTCCGTTGATTGAAAATTCGGTAATGGTTGGGAGGTATGTAAATGATTATACCCTTTCAGCATATGATATTAGTAGGATTAGCAAGGTTAGCATTCCTATTGCTGATGTGTCAAAAGAAATCAGTTTGTGTGCCACCCCAGGTAAGGAAGGATTCTTTGATTCTCAGGCATATATTCGCTATCAGTTAGATGGTGGAAAATACATGGCATCAATTGGTACTGTGCTGTTTAATGTCGTGGATGCCTCGATATATGTAACTTCTGTTACAGGTGACCCCATGATAACAGTTTATGGTATGGCGGCTGGTGGAAAGACAGTTAAGGTCTATGATGGTGATGTTCAGATTGCTCAAACCGATTGTCTGGCTAATGGTTCGTGGCGTGTTACCTGTAACTTGTATAATCCTGTTAATCCGTCGGTTCACGCTATCCATGCCATTGTGGAAACAATTGATGGCCAGGAGATTTGTACAGAGTCGGTCGAGGTTGAGTACCGTGTGTCGGTTCCTCAAGTCGATAAGATTTCAATGTATAATGGCAATGAAAATGGTAACGTTTTTGATTTTGTCAATGGCACTGCATTACCAAGTTTCTATTATGTAAGTAGTATCACAGATAATAATTCTACAAAATTTACATTTGTAGCAAAATTAAAGGGCCTCACTGCATCTGTTCATAATCTGAAATTCAAAATTTTAGACACGAAACATGAAATCACTTCCATTAATGGTCAGTATTTTCCTTCTAGAAATGAATGGATTTGCACAGTATTCTATCCAAGTTTTGACAAACTCCCGATAACAGTCGGTGTTGCGTATGACTATGTCTGGGGCAGCGTGATGTGTCATTATGAGAATGACTTCTCAGATAACACCAACGGAGTAACGCCTAATGTGTATCCTTGCATCGATCCATCGGGATTTGTATATGAGGGCGTTCCGTCTAACCGTTTGGAAGGCGTGACCACGACTGCTTATTACAAGGACAGTAAGACTGGTGAGGCCGTGTTGTGGGATGCTGAGCAGTATGAGCAGCAGAATCCGCTGGTGACGGATGCGAATGGCCGCTACCGCTGGGATGTGCCAGTTGGGCTGTGGCAGGTGAAGTATGAGAAGGAGGGTTTTGAGACCACCTATAGTGATTGGCTGCCCGTGCCGCCGCCTCAACTGGATGTAAACATAGGCATGGTACAGAAGACCCAGCCTGTTGTGGTCAAGGCCCATGCCTATCCGCAGGCTGTGGAACTGGAGTTTGACAAGTACATGTACCCCGAGACGTTGACGACTGACAACATCTCCGTGAGTGTGAACGGCAAGGCCGTGAGCGGCACCATCGAACTGCTCAATGCCGAGGTGGATGATCCAAATGCGATAACCACCGTCCGCCGTGCTCCGGGAACGGGCTTGACTTTTGCCTCGCGCATCCGTTTTAATGCGGACCAGCCCTTTAACACCGACATGGTTAAACTCCACGTCAAGAAGGATGTGACGACTTATGCTGGCGTTCAGATGAACGCTGATTATGAGGTTGTGCTGCCGCTTGAGGTAGAGATGCAGACCATCGAAGCCGATAGTGATGTGGCCGTGCCCTTCATGGGCGAGAGGCTGCTGAACGTTGCCGTGCAGCCCGCTGCTGCCGCTGCGGGCAAGGTTCTGAGCGTTCGCTCTATGGCCCCGATGATTGTCACGACCGATGCCGATAACTATACTCTTGACAACAACGGTGCGGCGGTAATTACCGTGCATGGCGACCTACCTGGCGCATCATTACTATTCTATAGCATAGAGGGTTATAATCTCACGGCAAGCACTCTCGTCAATGTGACGATGGAGTCAGAGACTATCGTTGCCACGCCCACTGCGTCGATTGCCAGTGGCAGCGAGGTGGAGAAGGGCACCGCGCTGTTTCTGTTCTGCTCGACTTCCGGATCGACCATCTACTACACGTTGGACGGCAGCAGTCCGCAGGACAATACAGCAGCCCGCTTGACCTATGACGGCTCACCCATCATTATCAATAGCAATGTGACCATCAAGGCGATAGCGGTGGCCGAGGGCCTGCAGGACAGTGAGGTGGCCACGTTTACCTATCATGTGGCGAAAACCGGCATGAAGGGTGATGTGAACCTTGACGGCACGGTCAACATCGCTGACATCAATCTCTTGATTGACTACATCCTGCGTGACCACATCACCAGCGAGATGCTGGAGCGCGGCGACGTGAACGGTGACAACACGATCAACATCGCCGACATCAATGAGGTGATTCAGATTATCTTAGGTTCAGGCACACGTGCACAGGTTCAGGTGAACACATCCGACCTGTTGCACATCAGCAACCTGACCCTGCGCCCTGGAGAGACGGGCACGATGCATGTGACGGTGGACAATGCCGCACACTACAGCGGTCTGCAATGCGACATTGTACTGCCCGACGGACTGACACTCGTCAATGTCAGCGCAACTGGCGGCAGCATGGTTGAGACAGGCGAACTGAGCACGGCCACGTCACGTGCTGTGACTTACTCCATGAGCCAGAAAACGTTTGTCGGTGAAGGCCATGACGTGCTCACGCTGACCGTGCGCGCGGATGCCGCACTTGCCAGCGAAAGCCAGGTTGTGCTGACCGATGTCGTTCTCGCCGATGTTCAAGGCCGAGCTTGGTATGCTCAAGATTGCACTGCCATGGTGAACAACGCCTCGGGCATCAATGACCTGAACGCAACTGGCAAGCAGGTAGCAAGCGTACGCTATTACAACGTGGCTGGCCAAGAGATGGCTACACCCGAAGGCTTGACCATTCAAGTGACCACATACACCGACGGCACACGTAGTGCTACGCGTTTGGTCAAGTAACTGCAATCATTTGACAATAAGATTTCAACCGCCCGTGGGAAAACTCCCTTCGGGCGGTTGTTGTTGGCGCTTCACGACTTGGTTGATACGATTTAGTTCATCACGATGCGTAAACGGGTGTGGGGGCGCAGTGCTTCGATGTATTGGTTGAGGCGGTCTTGGGTGAGGGTGGGGAACAGGTGGTCGAAGCCGCCCAGGGCATCGATGCCGAGGGCTCGTTGTTGCAGGATTCGTAGCCAGTAGCTGTTGGTTTGCAGGGCACTCTCGTGTTCACGGCTTACCCGTTCCTTGATTTTGCCGAACAGGTCCTCGCTGATGCCGCTGTAGAAGATGGCGCTGGTGGCCTGCTCGGCATACACGAGCATGCTGTCACGGTCGGCAGGGTTGGTCTCGAACTCGTAGGTGAGCATCCAGCGGTTGTGGTAGAGTGAGTGGGAACCGTCGGCTACCACATCATAGGTGCCGTGCTTCTCGTGGCGCAGGTAGGTCAGCAGGGCTGTGCCCACCGACTCGCCCACGAGGTCCATCATGAATTCATCGTCATAGCTGTAAGGCTTATCTCCCATGATTGTCACATAGATGGATGTCTTGGGATTGCGCATGGGCACCTCAAAGAAGTTATCCACCATACCCGTTGCCATCTTTGGACGATAGCCGTTAAGAGTCTCACGCATCCCGTTATCGGGCAGGGAGGCCAGATACTTCTTGATGAGTGGCCTCACCTCGTCAATGGTGAACGCACCCACTATCGAGAAGGTGAAGTCTCCCGCGTTGGCGACGCGCTGGCGGTACAGTGCCAGGATGCGCTCGCCGTTCAGCTGGTCAACCTCTTCGGGCTTGATATTGCGGTACATGGGGTTGCCGCAGTAGATGGTGCTCCCAATGGAGTCGCTATAAATCATCTTGGGGTTGTAACTCGATTGGGAGAGTTGTGAACGGATGCGTGTCTTGATTCCGTTGTAAGCATCCTTGTCAATGCTCACGTCGGTGAAATAGAGATAGCATAGTTGCAGCAAGGTCTCCAAGTCGGCACTCTGGCAGCCGCCGTCCAACTGCTCGTTGGGGTCGTTAAGGATAAAGGATATGCCTAACTGCTTGCCCGCCATCATTTTGTTGAGTTGATTGATGGTGTGTCCTCCTAAGGCGCAGTTCTCGATGACCTGATCCATCAGGCGCACGTTGATGTCGGCTGTGTCGCCAAAGGCCCATTCGCCGCCCAAGCTGAAGGCGTTGAACAGCACCTCGTTGTTCTTGAAGGTCGTGGGCTTGAGCCTCACGGTGGCACCGTTACGCAAGGTCATGGTGGTGATGCCCGTAGCCTCCTCATAGGTCTCATTGATGATTCCGCCTGGGATGGGCTCCTTCTCCAGCAACTTGTTGTTAGCCATCTGGTCGATGTAGGGTGACTGCGCTGTGTTCATGATGCGGTTGAAGTGGGAAATCACGTCGCGTGAGGTGGGGTAGTGGTGATTGCCGCCAATGGACTGGGGACCCGAAATCAGCACGCTCACGTTATCCTTCCCGACGATTTCTCTCAGGTAGCCGTTCACCTCGTCGAGGCTGGTGCGCTGCACCTCGTCAATCAGCATTTGTGATTCGGTTTTCACACCGGGAATGTAGCCGCCGTTGCAGTAGTGGTCGATGTACTCGTCAGCATATTGGCGGCTGGTGCGGGTGCTCGCCTCGGCCTGCAGGTCGGCATATACGGCGACGGCGTTGCGCCGTGCGAGTTCCAGCTCTTGGGCAGTAAAGCCGTGCTGCATGGCGCGGGCGGCTTGGACGGTCAAGGTGTCGAGGGCTTCGAGTGAACTGCCTTCACGAGCCAGTGCCGCCAGTGTGAGCGCATTGCGGGTGCGGGTGATAAGGAAGTGGCGGTCATACACCATGCCATAGTCAATGGGCGTGGCTTGAGAGCGCACCATCTCGTCGATGCGTCTGTTGAGCATCTCCTGAACGAGGGCCGAGATGACATTGTGGCGCAGGAAGGTCGCAGTGTTGCGCAACTCTACGGGTACGGGCTTGTGCTCAAACATCAGGTAAACCATCGTGTTGGACGCCTCGGGGTCAGTGTTCAAGGCATAGGTTATCCCATTATGGTCGGGAATCGCGCCAAGTTGAGGATCCTCGTCGGGAATGTCACGGCGTGGGATGGCTCCCAGCATCTTTTTCACCATGTCCTCCATGCGCTTGGCGTCAAAGTCACCCACGATGACCACCGCCTGCCGATTCGGGCAGTACCAGCGATGGTAGAACGACAGCAACTCATCCCGCGTCACGTTGCGAATGACGGTCATGTCGCCGATGGGGATGCGGTAGGCATATCGGCTTCCTGAGAGCAGGATGGGCAGGACGTTCTCATACAGGCGCATCGATTGGTCGGCATGCATGAGCCACTCCTCTTGAATCACGCCGCGTTCCTCCTTGATGGCACGTTCGTCAAAGTTGAGTTCCCACGACAGGTCCTTCAGCATCAGCAACACGGTGTCCAATAGCTCCACGCGCTCGGTGGGCACATTCGATATCTGGAACCGTGTGTCATCAAAGCCTGTCGAGGCATTGATGTCGCGGCCATAGGACACGCCGTTGTTCTGCAAGATGTCCACCATGTCGATGTTGGGGAAATTGCGTGTGCCCTGAAAGGCGATATGCTCGATGAAATGGGCAAGGCCACGCTCGTTCTCTTCCTCGACCAGCGACCCGGTGTTCTGCACCAGCCAGAACTCGGCCCGCCCTTTGGGCTGCTCGTTGTGGCGGATGTAGTAGGTAATACCATTATCCAATCGGCCGACCCTCAACTCAGGGTCGAAAGGCAAAGCCTGCTCGGCTGCTATCGTCAATGCGATGGCCAGCCAAGCGATGATGGTGAGCAATATGCCTCTCATTGATAATTTTATCGGTTAGGTAGTAACGATAAGGCCAAGGGCTATCAACTGAACCTCTTCGAACCGTCATCGATGACGGCGTCGCTGGTGACAATGCAGTCCAGCGGGCGGTCATGTGGCTCCACGGGCACCTCGTCCACCAGTTGGAAATCACATGCTACCCCGATGGTGGGGCACGTTGTGCCACTCAGCAGTCGGTCATAGAATCCCTTGCCGCGCCCCAACCGGTTGCGGTGCCCATCCAAGGCTACCGCGGGCACGATGATGAGTTCGAGGCAGTCAGGGCTAACCGCATCGCCCACGGGCTCACCGATGTGGAACTTGTTGTTATCGTCCAGGCTCTGAGCACCGTGATAGGGAACGATTTCCAGGTCGTCGCCCTTGACGCGGGGCAGGTAGATGTTCTTGCCGTCGGCCAGCCACTCGTTCACGCTCTCGTGGGTCGGCAACTCGTCAGGCAGTGACCAATAGCACAAGATGTGCTGCGCCTGTTGCCACACGGGCATCGCCTTGATGGTCTTGAACACCATGGCGGCTTCCACCTTACGCACAGCTACGGGAGTCATCGCCTTGAGCTGCTTGATTTGTTGTCTCAATTCCTTTTTTGTCATGATATCAACATGATTAATGATGCTGCAAAGTTATGAAAAAGCCCTTTTTGTACCTCAATAAGCCGCCTTTTTTATGTATTTTTATCTGTTTATTTAAAAAACTCACAAAAAAATTTGTCAGTTTCAAAAATGGTATTACCTTTGCATCCGCAATTCGGGGCATTAGCTCATCTGGTAGAGCGCAACACTGGCAGTGTTGAGGTAAGCGGTTCGAGTCCGCTATGCTCCACAGACAAACCACCACCTAAGTTGACTATCAAGGCTTTAGTGGTGGTTTTCTTTTGTACCACTAGAACTGGATTCTGCCTAAAAATGGCTCACCCGATAAAAGGTGGGGGCAAATAATTGTGAAAAGTTGAAAAATGCCGATATTTGCGGCATGGAGAGTAAACTATATGAACAATTGGCCCG
>CADAFP010000002.1 GCA_902787185.1 uncultured Bacteroidales bacterium
CAAAGTTACAAACAAAAACTAAATGCCCATTCTTATTAAACCGAAGAATAGTCAAATAGCCCTATGTTTGACTTTGACGGTGCAAACATAGGGCTTGTTGTTATTTTCTTAACCATGAGGCGCAAAAGTGTTGTTGAAATAACGTTGTAGTTATCATGAGACTCAAAAAGTTGGCACGCAATTTGCCTAATTTTGGCTGCACTTCGGCAAAATAAGTGTAACTTTTTTGCGCTCAGTTGGCACAAAATTTGCCTATGTGGCATTTGCGTAGTAATTTTGCAGGTTGAATTTACATTATAATATAGAAGAATGAAGATTATCAGCAAGGTCAATGAGTTGTGCGAGGCCGTTCAGGCCTTTCGTCAGGCAGGTAAGTCAGTAGGTCTCGTGCCCACTATGGGTGCCCTGCATGAGGGTCACAAGTCGCTCGTGGAGCGCGCCCGCAAGGAGAACGACGCCGTCGTGGTGAGTTGTTTCCTGAACCCCACGCAGTTTAACAACAAGGAGGACCTGCGCACCTATCCCCGCACCGCCGAGCGCGATGCTGCCATGCTTGAGGCCTGCGGTGTTGACGTGGCCTTCATGCCCACCGTCGAGGACATCTATCCCGAGCCCGACACCCGCGTGTTTGACCTCGGTCCCGTGCAGCAGGTGATGGAAGGTGCCATGCGCCCGGGCCACTTCAATGGCGTGTGCCAGATTGTGAGCAAACTCTTCTCGTGGGTGATGCCCGACCGTGCCTACTTCGGCGAGAAGGACTTCCAGCAGATTGCCGTCATCCGCGCGATGATCAAGCAGCTGGACTTTGATATCAATATCGTGCAGTGCCCGTGCGTGCGCGAGGACGACGGCCTGGCCAAGAGCAGCCGCAACGTGCGCCTCACCCCCGAGGTGCGCAAGGTCGCCCCGCAGATTTACGCTACCCTGCAGCGCAGCCTGGAGTTTGCCAAGGACCACACTGTGGAGCAGACCCACGACTGGGTGGTCGCCACCATCAACGCATGGCCCGAGATGGAGACCGAGTATTTCTCCATCTGCGACGGCATCACCTTGCAGCCCGTCACCAGCTGGGACGAGAGCGACTACATCGTGGGCTGCATCACCGTCTATTGCGGCGACGTGCGTGAGATTGACAATATCACCTATAAGAGGCTTTAGGCGTTAGGTGATAGTTATTGTACTTTAAATTTACAACAAAAACCAGAAACTAAGGACTAAGGACTAGAAACTAAGGACTAGAAACTAAGGACTAAGGACTAAGGACTAAAAACTAAAATAATATGTACATCCAGGTCATGAAATCCAAGATTCACCGTGTCACGGTGACCGATGCCAACCTCAACTATATCGGTAGCATCACCATCGACCAAGACCTCATGGATGCCGCTGGCATCATCGAGGGCGAGCGCGTGTATATCGTTGACGTCAACAATGGCGAGCGGCTGGACACCTACACCATCGCTGGCGAGCGCGGCAGTGGCACCATCTGCCTGAATGGCGCTGCAGCCCGCAAGGTCGAGGTGGGCGACATCGTCATCATCATGGCCTATGCCATCGTCACACCCGAGGAGGGCCGCGAGTTCAAGCCGCAGATCGTCTTCCCCGACACGGCGACCAACCGCCTCATCAAGAAGAAGAAATAACTACTTTTAACATCCCCCCCGATCTTTTTTTTGAGGGGGAGATGTTCAATATGAAATAAAAAAAACCTCAATATGTTTGAAAATTTATCTGAGAAACTTGAACGGTCATTCAAGGTCCTGAAAGGACAAGGCCGCATCACCGAAATCAACGTAGCATCAACCCTGAAGGAAGTGCGCCGCGCCCTTGTTGACGCCGACGTGAGCTATCCTGTAGCCAAAAAGTTTGTCGATGAAGTCAAGGCCAAGGCTCTTGGCCAGAACGTCATCAACGCCGTGAATCCCAGCCAGCTGATGGTCAAGATCGTCCACGACGAGTTGACAGAACTCATGGGCGGCGAGGAAGCCACCTTCAGCATCGAGGGCAATCCCGCCATCATCCTGATGTCAGGTCTGCAGGGTTCCGGTAAGACCACTTTCACCGGCAAACTCGCCAACCGCCTCAAGAGCGGCAAGGAAAAACGCAAACCGCTGCTCGTGGCCTGTGACGTTTACCGTCCCGCCGCTATCGACCAGCTCAAGACCATCGCCGAGCAGATTGAGGTGCCCGTCTATAGCGAGCCCGAGAGCAAGGACCCCGTCGCCATCGCACAGCACGCCATCGAGCATGCCAAGAGCAATGGCTATGACCTGGTGATTGTCGATACCGCCGGCCGTCTCGCCGTTGACGAGGCGATGATGGTTGAAATCAAGGCCATCAAGGATGCCATCCACCCCAACGAGACACTGTTTGTCGTTGACTCGATGACCGGTCAGGATGCCGTCAACACGGCTAAGGCCTTCAACGAGCGACTGGACTTTGACGGCGTTGTGCTCACGAAGCTCGACGGTGACACCCGTGGTGGTGCCGCCCTGTCAATCCGCGCCGTCGTCGATAAGCCCATCAAGTTTGTGGGTATCGGCGAGAAGATGACCGACCTGGACCCCTTCCGTCCCAAAGGTATGGCCGACCGCATCCTGGGCATGGGCGACATCGTGTCGTTTGTGGACCGCATGCAACAGCAGTACGACGAAGAGGAGGCCGAACGCCTGGAGAAGAAAATCAAGCAGAACAAGTTTGACTTTGACGACTTCATCAAGCAGATCAGGCAAATCAAGAAGATGGGTAACCTCAAGAGCCTGGCATCGATGATTCCCGGCGTGGGCAAGGCCATCAAGGATATCGACATTCCCGACGACGCCTTCAAGGGTGTGGAGGCCATCATCGGCTCCATGACTCCGCAGGAGCGTGCCAATCCCGATATTATCGACGCCAGCCGCCGCAAACGCATCGCAGCAGGTAGTGGCACCAGTGTCGAGGAGGTCAACCGCCTGTTGAAGCAGTTCCTGTCGATGCGCAAGGTGATGCACCAGGTATCGACCAATCCCATGCAGATGATGCGCAGCGCCAAGGCCCAAGCCAAGGCTCAGAAGCGCGGACGTTAAATTAGGCGTTAGGCTTTAGGTATTAGGCATTAGGTGTTATCGACTCGCCTATAACCTAAAACCTAAAGCCTAAAACCTAAAACCTAAAGCCTAAAATGAGTCTGCTCTCCATATTGATGTTGTCGGTCGTGTCGCTGCTGCAAAGCAATAACACGGTCAACCTGACTTTTGTGGGTGATGCCATGCAGCATGCCCCGCAGATTACCGCAGCCCTGCAGCCCGACGGCACCTACGACTACACGCCATGTTTCCAGTACATCGAGGAGGACATCCGCGATGCCGACTATGCCGTGGTAAATCTGGAATGCCCGTTGGGCGGCAAGCCCTACACGGGCTATCCCTGCTTCAGTGCCCCCGACAGCTATGCGCAGCGGCTCAAGGATGTGGGCTTCGACCTCTTCCTCACGGCCAACAACCATTGTCTGGACCGCCGTGACAAGGGCTTGGTGCGCACCTGTCAGGCGCTTGACTCGCTGCACATCCCACACATCGGAACCTACCGCGACCAGCAGGAGCGCGACCGCCGTGTGCCCTACATCGTCAACGTCAAGGGCATCCGCATCGCCTTCCTGGACTACACCTATGGCACCAACGGCATCCCCATCCAGGGCAACGTGGTCGTCAACCTCATCGACCAACAGCAAATCTACAACGACATCACGTCGGCGCGTGAGCGAGGGGCACAGGCCATCTGCGTGAACCTGCACTGGGGCATCGAGTACCAGCTCAAGCCCGTTGCTGCCCAGCGCACCCTGGCCGACTGGCTCGTGGCCCAAGGCGTGGACCTCATCATCGGCGGCCATCCCCACGTTGTCGAGCCGATGGAGATGCGCTACAGCAAGGAGCATGACAAAAACGTGCTGCTCATCTACAGCATGGGCAACTTCATCAGCAACCAGAGCGACATCGACACCCGTGGCGGTGCCATGGTCAAGGTCTCGCTCAAGATGGAGAACGGCCGTCCCGTCATCGTGAATCCCCGCTACAAGCTCTTCTTTGTCCAGAAGCCTGTCGCCCGCGGCGAGAACTACGTCCTCATTCCCGAGGCCCGTCCCGACCTGCTGCGCCCCGACTGCAAAGGCGAGTTCACCCGATTCATGCAACGCACCCACGACCTGGTCACCAGCCACAATATCGACGTCCCCTGCGAACAATAGTTCCCATTCTTCCCAGCCCTCCCTGCCTTCCCGTTATTAATCGTGCATTTTTTTGCACAATTTAATGGGATTAGCTATTTTTGCGGCATCAAATCAGAGGCAACAACCTTGAATCATGAGATTTTTATTCGTTTTATTCACTTAAATACTTTTTTACCAATGAAGAAATTCTTTACTTTATTTGCAGTGGCCGGTTTGGCATTTGCCGCTCAGGCCAACGTACTGACCATCGGTGAGGGTCTGTCCTACACCAGCACCTCTCCCATCTGTGGCGTTATGGCAGACACTGAGGGTACCATGAGCCAAACGATTTATCCCGCCAGCATGCTCTCTGAGATGCAGGGTGGCAAAATCACCGGTGTTACCTTCTACACCCTCGCTGACTATTTCAATGGTTACGATCAAGATGAAGAAGATTACATCAACTTTGAGGACGCAACCGTTCAGCTGTCATTCCTGGAGACCGACGAGATGGGCTTCACCGAGGTGATTGCTATGGTTGGGGCAACTCCCGTTGCCACTACCGTTCCCGAGTATGGTGAGATGACCATGAGCTTCGTGCTCGACGAGCCCTTTGAGTACACCGGCAAGAACCTGCTGGTTGAGTGCAAGGTCATTGAAGCCGGCTATTGGGGCATGACCTATTTCTATGGCTCTTCGGTAGAGACCTACAACTGCACTTATTACTGGTTTGACGATGAGGATTATGAGTACCACCAAGGCATCAACAGCTTCGTGCCCAAGACCACCTTTACCTATGAGGAAGGTCAAGCACCCCTCGAGCAGACCGAAGCTCCCAGCATCTCGGCCGATACCCATCAGGGCGTTCACGCTTACTTCGTGACCATCACCCCTAGCGAGGAGAGCGACCTGTACTACCGCTACAGCAAAGAGAACGGCGAGTGGAGCGATTGGATGCTCTATGACGATGTTATCCCCTTCGAGGAGGACGGTTACTATCAGGTAGAGGCTTATGCTCTCGCCAACGGCAAGAGCGAGTCGCTGCACGTTGCCTGCTCGTTCACCGTGACCCCGCGCACCGGCCTCGATGAGCTGAACGGTGACAAGGCTGTTGCTGGCGTACGCTACTTCAACGTTGCTGGTCAGGAGATGAAGGAGGCTAACGGCATGACCATCGTCGTTACCACCTACACCGACGGCACCGTAAGCACTGCCAAGGTGATGAAGTAATTCATCCTTATTGAAACTCCCTAAAAAAGGGCGGCCCTCGTCATGAGGACTGCCCTTTCTTGTTGTCACAATAGGATTCTAAAACAATCTCTTGTTAGGTTCTGTCGGTTTGGCCTCGCATGCGAGCGGGGACAAGCCCAAGCCTAACTGTTGAGGTATTCTTTTACGTCGATGGCGGCGCGGCAGCCTCCAGCGGCGGCGACGATGGCCTGGCGGTAATGTGGGTCGGCGACATCACCGGCGGCAAAGACGCCCTCAACGTTGGTCGCGGTGTTGTGGCCCGTGAGCTTGATGTAGCCTTGCTCGTCGAGTTCAACCTGTCCGCCCAGGAACTCGGTGTTGGGGCGGTGGCCGATGGCGAGGAAGAATCCGTCGATGGCGATGTCAAAGAGTTCCTCCTTGTCGGTGCCCTTGAAACGCACCAGGTGGGCTCCCTCCACGCCGTTGTCGCCAAAGAGGCCTACGGTGTTGGTATTGAACAGGATTTCAATTTTCTCGTTTTCCTTGACGCGCTGCTGCATCGCCTCGCTGGCACGCAGGTAGTCCTTGCGCACGATGAGATAGACCTTGCTGGCGAGGTGGCTCAGGTAGTCGGCCTCCTCACAGGCGGTGTCGCCGCCACCCACAACAGCCACCACCTTCTTGCGGTAGAAGAAGCCGTCGCACGTCGCACAAGCCGACACGCCCTGTCCAGCGTATTTCGTCTCGTCGGGCAGTCCCAGATACTTGGCCGTGGCGCCGGTGGCGACAATCACGGTATCGGCCGTCAGCGTCTCGCCGCCGTCCAGGGTGACCTTGAAGGGGCGCTCGTTCATGTCGATAGCAGCCACAAGGCCAGATTTCATCTTTGCGCCCAAGTTCACGGCCTGTTGGCGCATGTTCTCCATCAACTGGAAGCCCTCTACGCCCTCGGGGAAACCCGGGAAATTCTCGATGGTGGTCGTTTGCGTTAACTGACCACCCACCTGCAAACCCTCGATGAGCAGGCAGTCGATGGCAGAGCGCACCAGATAAATCGCGGCTGTGTAACCGGCAGGTCCAGAGCCAATAATCAAACACTGTGTATGGTTCATTTTTTTAAATTAGGAATTAGGAGTTAGGAATTAGGAATTAGAAGTTGGCAAATGCCCACTGTTAACTCTATATCTAATATCTGTTATCTAATATCTATTATCTGTTATCTATTATTTATTTCAGGACTTCGTCGAGGTAGTCGTAGAAGGCGGGGTCTTCACCGATGATGATTTTGGCCACCTTTCCCTCGGGATCAACGACGAGTTTGGTGGGGAAACCTTTCACGTTATAGAGATCCGGCACATTAGGGCAATTCTCGTCATCCATGTCCCAATAGACGTGGAGCCAGGGCAGTTCGTGCTTAGCGACAGCCGCTTTCCACTTCTCAACAGTGTCGTTGCAGTCCACACCCAGGATTTCGAGTTTGCCCTGATATTTGGTGTAGTATTCCTTCATCTTGGGCATACCCTTGATGCACCAGCCACACCACGAGCCCCAGAAGTCGATGATGACCCACTTGCCGCGCAGGCTGCTCAATGTCAGCGGCTTGCCGTTGATGTCCATCAGAGTGAAATCGGGTGCCATCTGGCCCTCCAAGGCATACCGCTTGGCATGTTCCGCAGCCTCTTTTTTAGCCTTCTTGAGGTTCTTTTTATACAGATTGGCGGCTACACTGCCACGTGCGCGATCGGTGAGCAATGCTGCTGCGGCCTCATAGTTCTCGACATCTTCGGGGATTTCGTTAATCAGCGCGGCTGCAGCATCCTGGTCGGGATGAGCCCTGACATATTCTATTACGGCATCGGCTATGTCCTGCATCAATTGCGGCACTCTCTCCTTGGCCTCTGCCATCAGTTGCTCCCGAGGAACACCTGAAGCCATCCTTGCCTTGAGCCCATCGACATATTCCTGGCCAGCCCGATTAATGGGTTCCACTACATTCCTTGCCTCGTTATAATCCACATAGAATTGTGAGCCGCTCAAGCAGATATTGCCACTCTCGTCTTTGGAGATGACGAGCGTCTCGCCCGGGATAGCAGGAAGGGTAATATCACCCTCCTCAGCTTGCCCACGGCCATTAAACCAGCGGCCTATGGTGATATGGTCGGCATCGGTGAGGTCAAGCTTCACCTCCATCATCTCGCCTGTGACTGCATAGGTCTTGCCCTTGAAAACGGATGATTGTGTCTTGAGATATACCGAGTCACCAAAGTTCTCAAACGTGCTCCGTACCAATAATTTGCCACCCTGGGCCATTGCGCCCAGCACCATCATGCCCATGAGCATGGTCAAAATCAGCTTTTTCATCTTCCTATCTGCTTAGTTAAACCATAATCCGAAAAAATTGTCTTGCAGTCCTCAGCCATACCGCTCGGTACCGATTCACGTCAGTATCATTTCAGCATCTCGTCCAGAATGCCGTAGAAGGCGGGATCCTCGCCCACGATGACCTTGGCGACGTTGCCCTCGGGGTCAATGATGACCTTGGTGGGGAAACCGCGCACGCCATAGAGCGTCAACGGGTTATCGCAGTTCTCGTCATCCTTGTCCCAATAGACGTGGAGCCAGGGAAGCTCGTGCTTGGCGACAGCAGCTTTCCATTTCTCGACGGTGTCGTTGCAGTCCACGCCCAGGATTTCAAGTTTGTCGTTGTACTTGGCGTAGTATTCCTTCATCTTGGGCATACCCTTGATGCACCAGCCACACCATGAACCCCAGAAGTCGAGAATCACCCACTTGCCGCGCAGCGAACTCAGTGACAGCGGCTTGCCGTTGATGTCCATCAGGGTGAAATCGGGAGCCATATTGCCCTCAAGCCCCTCTTGGCGAGCCTTGTCGGCTTCTTCCTTCTTGGCTGCGGCAAGAATTCCCTTGTACATATTGGCGGCAACGCTATTGCGCACACGCTCACTCAGCAATGCGGCACCCTCTTCCATGTTCTTGGTGTCGGAGCCCAAGTCGGAGAGCAGCAAAGCCGACACTTCACTATCGGGATGGGCTTTGACATAGCCAAGCACCACATCGGCCACAGCCTGTTCCAGGGCAGGGTATTTCTCATCAAACTCTCTGTTTATCTCCTCCTCGGGAACACCCGATTCAAACTTGTCACGGCACTCGTTGATAAAGTCGCGTGCGGCCTGTTGAGGACCATCGACAAGCTTGGATGCCTCTTGATAATCGACATAGAACTGTGAACCTCCAAGAGTGTAACCGTCGGCTCCGCCCTCGATGACAGCATGCTCACCAGGCAGAGCAGGAAGGGAAAACGAATTGTCTCTGCTCAATCGTCCATCCTCCAGTCCGAACACATAAAGCGTAGCCACATCATTCAGGTCGAACGTCATGTTCAACTTATCACCAACGACGGCTCGCATTTCCTGAACCAGCATTTCACCGCTGGCATCTTGCAGGAAAACCTTCACCGAGTCGCCCAGACCCTTGAAAGAACCAGTCACCGTGAATTTACCGTCCTGGGCCATTGCACCCAGCATCATCATGCCCGTGAGCATGGCCAAAATCAATTTCTTCATATCAGATGTTCTATTTTGTTTCGTTCAAATCACAATGCAAATCCACATATCATCGTGAGATTTGCAAAATGAAAACATATTAATATCAAAATTGAGGCATCATCAGCTTTCTCTCTTTCACGGCGGCAAGTTTAGCCTTAAACAAGTTGGCGACCACACTGTTATGCACTCGCTCAGTCAGCATGGCATCGCCCCGCTCAATATCCGCATCTTCGCCAAAAATTGCCAGCAGTGCTGCCGATGCTTCCTGGTCGGGATGATTCTTGACATAGGCCAATAAGGCTTCTTCATAATTGTTGAGCACTTCCAGATACCTATCACTATGAGCGTCCTGTTCAAAAAGCTCAAGCGCTTGAGGCTCGATAGCCTGAACAGCTTCATCATAGTCTATATAAAACTGCGAACCACCCAAACCGTAATAAGGCTCACCCTCCATATAAAAAAGGACTGTATCACCAGGAATGGCAGGTACTATATGATGTCTCTGGTAACCCTCTTGGCCATCGACCACAATGAGCAACGCAGCATCCTTCAGATCAAACGACAACTCCATCATCTCAGCACTTGCGGCACGAGTCTCCTCGTATAGGAGTTGATATCCACAATCAACGACCTGAAATTTCACCGACTCGTCCTCGCATAAGAACCAGCCCTGTACTATGAATTTCCCACCCTGTGCCATTGCGCCCAGCGCCATCATGCCCACAAGCATGGACAAAACAATCCTCTTCATAATCGTAATTATTTGGTTTTTTGAATGATTTACTGTGGCAAAGATAGTAAGAATCATATCAATACCCAAATTTTTCAAGAAAACTCACAGCAATCCTTTTTCAAGATTCGGGTGACTGGCATGCAGTCACCCGAACCATGAACAAAAACATAGATTACTCGAATCTCATGTGAGTGCCCGTTTCTATTTGCCGAGGAGTTCGGCGAGTTTTTGGGCGAGAGCCTCGCCACGGGCGTTTTCGCCTGATTCAATCACTGTCAGGTTCTCGGCATCAAGCAGGAACATGGCAGGGATGGAACGCACCTTATAGGCATCGGCAGCGCCCATGCGGTCCAGGTAGTTGGGCCACTGCAGTTGTTCCTGTTCCACGGCCTTGCGCCATGCGGCCTCATTTTGGTCAATACTGATGCTCACTACCTCAAGGCCCTTGTCCTTATAGAGCTCGTACTGTTTCTTGACATTGGGAATCTCCTTGCGGCAGGGCCCGCACCACGAAGCCCAAAAGTCGATGAGCAACAGCTTTTTGCCCTTGGCAAGTTCTTCAAGCGTCAGTTCCTTACCGTCATCGCCTTTCACGGTCAACGATTTGGCTTTCTGGCCCGTGACACCGGCTGGCATCATCTCATCAATCATCTTCTTGCCGTACCAGCTCTGCTGTGCCTCAGGCGAGAGTGAGTCATACAGGGGCTTGTCGGCGGCAGTGAAGTAAGTCCACAAGTAGATGGCCATCATGGGGCCCCAATAGGTGTCCTTGTTCTCTTCAACGATGCCCTTGTAGGTCTCCTCTACCTTGGCAAAGAAGTCCTTCTCGGCCTTTTCGAAGGCCTTGTAGTCCTCGGTCTCCATGATCTGCTTCTCGCGGGCAGCGTCCTTGGCCGTGCGGGCCTCATTGACCTGCTGGATGACCTGGGCATACTTCTCGTGATTATCGTTGAAGAGCTTGTCGAGGTCGGCGCGGCGTTGCTTGTAGCCATTGAGTTTGTCGGTCAGCGGTGAACCCTTGACAGTAACGTCCCAAGTGTAATTGGTCACTCCGTTCTGGTCGGGTTCGCCCTTGGTGGCTTTGCCCTCGATAGAGATATTGCCTTTCTCGAGCATGAAAGTCTCCATTCCAATGGCATCCTTAACCATGAGGTTGACACAGATGGGCATCGGCAGACTATCGGCCATTTCTCCCTCGAAGGTGAATTTTCCACCATTGACAGTAGCCTCGGCAATCGGGGCCTCATTATCATGGCTCATGGGCACAAGTTGCACAACGGTGCCATCGTCCAGACCGGTCACGTTACCCTCAACCTTATACTGACGGGAATTACAACTGCAAACGAGCATGCACAACAGACATGCAAATAATACGTTCTTCATTTCATTATCATCATTTAGCGTTCAACATTCTGAGTTACAGTGCCATTGCCCGAGTTCTTCACAGCACCCATGGGGAAGGGCATTACCCACATGTGACTGCTGGGCGAGAGCGAGTAGTTCTTGCCACCCTCGACCTTGGTCAAGGTGCGGGCATGAGCCGGCTCAAGGTTCAAGCGTCGAGCGTCACAGAAGGGGATAATCGTCTGCACCAAAGCATCTCCCTTGACCTTGATGATCAAGTCGATAGCGGCATCAGCATTGGCAGCGGCGAGTGCCTGATAGTACTCGGGGAGGATGCGTTTCTGGCGCACCTTGTTGAGCACCTCCATCGCACCGGCAACATTCCCCGTGCGAGCCATGCACTCGGCCTGGATGAGATATACCTCGGTCGTGGTCAAGCCACCACGGTTGAAGTAACCGCCCATATTGGGGTTATAATAGGTGGCACCTGCCATGGTGCGGATTTTCCACCGGCTCATGAAATGGGCATCGCCCTGCTCAAAACGGTTACCACGGTCTTCACGCATCTGGAGGTCGTTGCCCGAGTAGGAATTGTTGCCATGACAGAAGATATAGTTCTCCACATAGTCAAAACCCATGGGCGAAGGGATGGTCTGATAGACATCAGGAGCACTCAGCACGGCAGCATTGTCATTATAGAACGCTACCCAGTCAAACAATTGATTGTTGCGCTTCAGCGCCTCGGCTGCAGCGGTCAGTGCTTCCTGGTAATTGCCCATCTGCAGATTGACGCGCGCGGCCAGCGCATAGGCCGTCGCCTTGTCGGCATAGAGCACGTTTAACGCCTTGTCGGGCAGAGCGGGCAAAGCCTCGTTGATGTCCTGAAGAATGAAATCATAGATTCCCTGAACCGAGGGCTGCGTGTAGGAAGCGCCCACCTCGGCACTGGTAATCAGGGGCACACCGCCATCGGTAGCCGCCGTCGCAGCGTTATAGGTCTTGGCATAATAGTTCACGAGGGTGAAATATTTCATAGCCCTCAAGATCTTGGCTTGGGCAATGACCTGACCACGCTCGGCATCGGTGGCCTCGGTTGCTGTGGGCGCATTCTCGATGAGCAAATTGGCGGTAGAGATACCGGCATATCCATTGTAATAGGTCGTCTCATCGCTCTTGTTCATGGCAATGCGGTCAGCACTCTCATTCCAGAAGTAGTTGGCGTTCCACAACTCATAATAGGACAGGTTGCCCTCCGAGACATAGCGGTCGTTGAGCAGCAGTAGCGCTTGGGTCACATCTTCACGGCAATTGGTGTACTCATCGGCAAGCATGACCGAGAAGTCGTTGAGCGTGGTGGGAATCTTCTGTCCCTTGGGCACATTGCTCAGATAATCATCACAACTGCACAAGCATGCAAGCAGCACCAGGCAGGAGCCTAAAAGCAGTCTATTTATCTTGGTTTTCATATCTCTCAATATTATAGTTGTTTGTTATTATTCTCTCGTTTTTTAGAAATCCAGATAGAGGCCGAAGACATAGTTGGGAGCATTGTAGCCACCCAGCAGGTACTTAGCCGATGTGCTCTTGGCAAACGTCACGGCATTCTCCACATTGAACTGGAGGCGCGCACGGCTCAGGCTGATGTTACGCAACCAAGCGTTGGGGATATTGTAGGACAGCGAGATGTTGGCAAGGCGCAGGTTGGTCGCACTGATGACATTATTGTCGGCATAACCGTAAATCGTGCGCGATGCGTCACTGAACAGAGGATTCTCACCAAAGATGGCAGCGGGGATGTCGGTCATGGCCTCGTCGCCCGGCTGACGCCAACGGTTGGCAATGTCCTTGTTGACAGCACCCAGAGCGGTCACATAGCTCCACAGCGTGTAGTTATAGGCCGAGTTGAGCATGGGCAGGTCGGTATTGCGCATCTTGTGTCCACCCTGGAACAGCCATAAGCAAGAGAGGCCAAACTGCTTGTAACCCAAGTGGAGGTTAAGCGATGCCATATGTGTAGGCTCGGTGCTGCCGGCATAGATGATGGCAGCGAGGTCCGAGGGGTTATAGGTAACAGCCTCGCCAGCAGCATCCAGCACCTGGGGCAGACCATCAGCACTCAGGCCAGCCCACTTATAGGCATAGATGGCATTGTAGGGGTTACCCACGATGGGATAAGCATCGGGATAGTCAAGTTGGAGGAAATAAACCGGGGCCTCCACATTGACATAGACCACCTTGTTCTTGTTGTAGCTATAGGTTACCGTAGCGTCGAAGTTGAAGTCAGCCGAGCGGACAATCTGACCGTTCAGGGTGAGTTCCACACCACGGTTGCGCATCTTGCCGTTATTGATGCTATAGGTCGTGTAGCCAAAGCCCTCGGTGGGCACACCCATCGTGTTGGCCAGCAAGTCGGTACCCATCTTGTTATAGAACTCGATGCTACCGTTCAGGCGATTGCTCAACACTGCGAAATCCAGACCGATGTTGGTCGTGGTGGTTTTTTCCCAACGCAGGGTGGGATTGGGACGGGTGTTCACCGAACCATAGACGCCACCCACATTGGTGTTATTGTAGTAGCTGGCGGTCATGTAGGGGGCCGAGTCCTTAGCAATGTTACCGGCGATACCATAAGAAGCACGCAGCTTGAGGCGGTCCACCCAGCTGACATGGAACCAGGGCTCACGGTCGATGTTCCAACCGGCACCAATACTCCAAATGGGCTTGTTCTGGTATTTGGAGCCTGTTCCCCACAAGTTGGAGCGGTCCCAACGGATGCTTGCCGAGAACATGTATTTGTTATCATAGGTATAGGCCGCGTTGGCGAAGAGCGAGACGAAGCGGTTATCGATATTGCGCAATGATGCGAAATCGCTGGCATCCAAGCCATAGCCCCCCATCAGGCCATAAGTGTTGTTCAATACACTCTGGTCTACCAACGAGAAGGTGAGCATATCGGGGTCATAATTGTAGAGCGTGCTGTTATCATAGTCGATGACCGTCTTGCGCACCTCATGACCCAACAAGGCTACCAGATTGTGCTTGTCGGCAAAGGTGTTCTCATAATTCAACTGCTGGCGGAAGGTATAGGCCTTGGACGTCTGGTTGGCGCGGAAAAAGATGTTACCTAAGGGCACATTCAATGTCGCTACACCCGATCCATAATCATCGCTGGCGTACTGACCGACCAAATCACGGACATGGAAACTGTCCTTGTCGTAGAGCTGATGCGTCCTATCGTAGGCATACTCATATTGGAACATCACATTATACTTGAAGTTCATGGGCAGATTAATATCCATCTTAGCATAATTGCGGCTGATGAACTCATTATTGGTGCGGATATTGCGACCGATCTCATCAAGCGGTGTGATGTTGTAATCGGGAAGGCCATAGCCGGTGAGGATAGCAAGGTCTGAAGCACCGAGCCGGGATTCCTGAGTCGAGGTGAAATTGGTGCCGTCATCGTTGCGCAGACGGTCATAGGGCATATAAGCATAACCCGGACTCATGGGGTCATAAGCCTGCACATTAGACTTCCTGTAGAATGTATAGGCACCGACGTTCATCGTCAACCAATCGGTTATATCCAGTTGGTCGCGCAGGTCAATGTCCCACGAATTGTCGTTGGTGAACTTGTCGTTCATCTTGTTGTTGCGGTAGGTGACCGCTGCACGGAAATTGTTGTTGTCGCTTGCACGGCCCACACTCAGATGATACTGCTGGTAGAAGGCGTCACGCTTGGCATACTTGGCCACATCATCAAAGTAGCGGTAGCCCTGTGCAGCCAGCTGGTTGAGGCGGCTCTCCATCTCGCTCTGGGTGATGTTGCCGGCATAGTAGTTGGCGATGGTCTGAATACCCTGTGAGGTATAAACCTTATCATTGATGATTGAACGGGCATAGTCGGCGGCACCCTCGCCTTGCAGATTGGGATTGGTGGCAGCCCACTCACGTTCCAGGTCGATGATGTCGGCAGCATCGGTCAGGCGATTCTTGTTGAAGGAATAGGGATGCCAGGTCAATGACGTGTTAAAAGAGACATTGGTGCGCTTGCCCTTAGCCTTCTTGGTCACGATGACAACGACACCATTGGCGGCACGTGCACCATAAATACTGGCGGCGGCAGCATCCTTGAGGACGGTAACGCTCTCAATCTCATTGATATCGAGATTGGGCACACTCTCGTTCAGCCTACCCCACTCGTCATAGCGGGTCGATTCTACGGGGAAGCCATCAATCACATACAACGGATTGGTCACACCGTTCATGGTCGTGGTACCACGAATGAGATTGCTCTGAGTGTTGAAACCGGCCACCTCACCCTCAAGCAGTTGAGACAGGTTGTCATAGCGCTTGGTCAGGAGGTTGTCGGCGGTCACCTTGGCAAACGAACCCGTGGCTCTCTCCTTGGAAATCTGTTGATAACCCGTCACTACCACATCGTCCATCACATTGGCATTATCCTCGAGGATGAGCACGCTGTTACTGGAAGTGGCTTTGCGCTCGACAGTTTTCTTACCGATATAGGAATACACGAGCGTGCTGTTGGGATCAACATTCTCCAGCACATAGTTACCATCCAAGTCGGTCACAGTGCCGTTGTCAGTACCAGAGACGCGAACGGTAACGCCGATGAGCGGTTCACCGTCGGCATCCAGCACCTGGCCCTTGACTGTACGCTTGGGTCCGGCAGCGCCAGCACGATCGTTGCTCTTGGAGACCTGGATAAAGCGACCGTCAACTTTGCTGGTGAGCGGCAACCCCTTAATGAGTGCCTTGACCGCATCGGGAGCGGTGGCGTTAGTCACATCGACTGTCACTTTATAATCCTTGACAGCCTCATAGGGATAATTAATCTTGTAATAACCTGATTGTTGCTCTACTTGCCTGAAAGCATTGGGCAACGGCGTCTGGCTGACTTTGAGAGTCACCTTCTGCCCCTGTGCCAATATCGCCAGCGGCAATATCAGCAAGCACAACAGTGCGATGAGTTTTCTCTTATTCATTTGAAATACAGATTTAGTTTAAGATTTAACTTATTCTGTCTTTTAATACTGAGAAAAAATAAGCGGGGTACAAGACTCCGCTTCATATCCGAAATTTTAACATTTTTTAATTGATGATGACCATATTGCCATCCACCTCGGCATGGACAACGCCCAGCGCATTGAGGTTTGCAATGGCCTCCCGCAGGCTCTTGCTTCGCTCGACAACGAAGTGCAGGCGCACCTGCATCTTGCTCGTATCATCAAACGAGACGTTCACCCCATACCACCTGGCCAATTCCCGCATGATGAAGAGCAGCGATTGATTATCAAAGTAGAAGAAGCCCTCTTTCCACTGTGTGATGGGATAAGTATCTACGGCCTTGACCGCCAGTTGCGAGCCTGCAAGTGCTGCCTGCTCACCCGGTGACAACACCTTGGTCAGGTCGCCAGAGTTGACCTGCACACGCCCTGAAACAAGCGTGACCGACGCGTCGCGGCTGGAATAGGCCCGCACATTGAATGCTGTGCCCAGCACGCGAGTCGTCAGGTAATCGGTGTGTACAATGAAGGGGCGCTTGGCGTCCTTTTTCACTTCAAAATAGGCTTCGCCCTTGAGACGAACCTCACGCGTATTGCCATTGAAGCGGTCCGGGAACTCCAGGCGGCTCTCGGCATTCATCCACACTTGGGTGCCGTCGGCGAGCGTCAGGTGATAATCTTGTCCGCGGGGAACAGAAAGGGCCATCAGTTGGGCTGGCGTTACGGCCTCGGCCGATTTGTCAAGGGCCATTTCCTCCTCAACGTGCCGTGCTTGACCGTCGGCAGTGGTGATTGTCACCTCATCAACACTGTCGGAAACATTAATGGCAAATGAGTCGGCATTCACATTGACAGGCACAGACACCTGCGAGCCCGACCAGAATTGATAACCCACCATCAACGCCAGCACAGCGGCGATGCCAGCGGCCCAGCTGATATAGGGACGCGCCCTGTGCCACAGCGAAGGTGTGGTCTGGTGTGACGTTTCCTCTTCCTGTTCAACGGCAGGCAACTCCAGTTGCTGGCACACGTCGTGCCATGCAGCCTCGACATCGGGAGCACTGGCATGCTCACGGTTCAAGGCACTCTGCAATTCCCATTGTTCCAACGGAGAGAGCGGTTCTTGTCCTTCAATATGTTTGTTGTCATGTTCCATTACGCTAATTCATACAAGCCAACAGCAAAAGTGGTACAAACTTTAACATTTTTTTACCCAAGGATACGCGCATTTGGGCAAACGAACGTTGCACAATCTTCTTCACCCCATCAACGGTAATTCCCATCTGGTCAGCAACTTCCTGATTGCTCTTCTGCTCATAAAACCGCAAGTATAACACTCGTCTAACACGTTCAGGTTGCCGGTTCAACTCAGCCTTGATGGCATCGATTCGGGCCTCGTATTCTTCCCAATCGGTATCACTGTAGTGTTCCAATTCTTGAATCACCTCCTCAATCAGCGGCACATGTCGGCTGCGGTGACGCAACTGGTCCAAACTGCGGTTGCGCACACTAGTATAAAGGTAGGACAATGCGGTATCCAGAGCTACCTTGTCTCGTAATCGCCACACGTTGACAAACACGTCGCTCACCACATCGCGAGCCACGTCCTCATTGTGAACGATGTCAAGGGAATGATAATACAGCCGCTCAAAATTCTGCTTGAACAGCTGCTCATATTCTCGAACCGTCATGGTTGTCCCCTGAGTCATCCTTTTACCACGTAATACTATGAAGCAACCACAAAAGTAATCAATTTTTTCATAAAACCGCCATATTCCATGCTTGAATATTTAAAAACACCATGCCTTTCGCATAAAAAAGCATGAAGTGTTCCAAGAAATTTGTACCCCAAAATTGTATTGTGGAGTATAAAAGACAAAATATAGAAAAAAATCATTAATTTTGCAACCATAAATCATTAATTTTGCAACCATAAATAAAACCAAGAGATTATGATGAAGAAGATTGCGACATTGCTGACGATGGCTACCGTGGTGCTGATGGCCGCGGCACAGATGGCTAATCCCGTCACCTTTACTTCCCAACTTAAGACTTCCAACGGTTCCAGCGAGGGCGAGATTGTCTTTACCGGCAAGATTGACAAGGGCTGGCATGTGTATTCGACCAACTTGGGCGATGCGGGTCCCACCGAGGCCAGCATCACCTTCCACAAGAAAGACGGCGTGGAGCCTGTGGGCAAACTCAAGCCCGTAGGCAAGGAAATCTCGCAATTTGACGAGATGTTCGGCGCCAAGTTGCGCTTCTTTGAGAACAATGTGCAGTTTGTGCAAAAGGTGAAGTTCACCAAGCCCAACTACGATATCGACTGCGACCTGGAGTATGGCGCCTGCAACGACCAGTCGTGCCTGCCGCCGTCGAGCGTGAGCCTGAAGAAGGCCGGCAAGTCGCCCGCTGTTGACGGCGAGGCCGACAAGGATAAGGAGAAAGAAGAGAAGGAAAAGGCCGAAGCCCAGGCTAAGGCCAAAGCCGACTCGCTGGCCGCTCTGGCTGCCGACAGTGCAGCGGTGAATGCCCCCGTTGACAGCGCAGCACTCGCCGCGCTCGACCATGACGCCCTGTGGAAGCCCGTGGTAGGCGACATCCAGCGATATGACGGTACCGACGGCGCCAGCGGTGGTCGCTCGCTGTGGTACATCTTCCTGCTGGGTCTGCTGGGTGGACTGGTGGCCCTGTTCACGCCCTGCGTGTGGCCCATCATCCCCATGACGGTGAGCTTCTTCCTCAAGCGCGCCAAGAATGACAAGAAGAAGGGTGTGAAGGACGCCATCACCTACGGCATCTCGATTGTCGTTATCTACCTGTTGCTGGGTCTGATTGTGACCGCTATTTTCGGCCCCAGTGCGCTGAACGCCCTCTCGACCAACGCGGTGTTCAACATCTTCCTGTGCCTGCTGCTGGTGGTGTTCGCGCTGTCGTTCTTCGGTATGTTCGAAATCAAGCTGCCCAGCAAGTGGTCCAACGCTGTTGACAACAAGGCCAGCAACACCAGCGGCCTGCTGTCCATCTTCCTGATGGCCTTCACGCTGGCGCTGGTGTCGTTCTCGTGCACGGGTCCCATCATCGGGTTCCTGCTGGTGGACTTCGCCACGAGTGGCAACTTCTGGGGTCCCGCCATCGGCATGTTGGGCTTCGCATTGGCTCTGGCGCTGCCGTTCACGCTGTTTGCCCTCTTCCCCTCGTGGCTGAAGTCGGCACCCAAGTCGGGCGGCTGGATGAATATCCTCAAGGTGGTGCTCGGCTTCATCGAGCTGGCCTTTGCCTGCAAGTTCTTCTCGGTGGCCGACCTGGCCTACGGCTGGCACTTGTGCCATCTTCGCGCTGCTGGGCATGTACCTCATCGGACAGTTCAAATTCCAAAGCGACGTCGTCGAGGGCGAACCCGTGAAACCGATGCCCGTGGTCTGCATCATGGGCGGACTGGTGTCACTCGCCTTCGCCATCTATATGATACCGGGCCTGTGGGGCGCACCGTGCAAGGCTGTGAGCGCCTTTGCACCGCCCATGAACACCCAGGACTTCAACCTCAACACCAAGGAGGTGCGCGCCGCCTACACCGACTATGAGCAAGGCATGGCCGCCGCTGCTGCCGCTGGCAAACCCGTATTCCTGGACTTCACCGGCTTTGGCTGCGTGAACTGCCGCAAGATGGAGGCTGCCGTGTGGACCGACCCCACCGTTGCCGACAAGCTGAACAAGGACTTTGTGCTCATCTCGCTGTTTGTTGACGACAAGCGGCCGCTGCCAGAGCCCATCGAGGTGACCGAGGCGACAGGCGAGAAGCGCACGCTGCGCACCATCGGCGACAAGTGGAGTTACCTGCAGCGCTACAAGTTCGGCAGCAACACGCAGCCGTTCTATGTGTGCGTGGACCCGCAGGGCAACGCCTTGAGCGGCTCGTTCAGCTACAAGGAGGACGTCCCCGCCTTCCTCGACTTCCTCTCCGCCCCCCTCGCCAAATTCCGAGAGTGATATATAAACAGCTATTACCTTCATCCTCTCTCCGCTGAAACTGAAGACTCAAAACAAATAAACCGCCCTGACGGGCGGGAAATTAAACAATTTCCCGTGCGTAGCACGGTTAAATGATAGGAATAAATTGAGCTTTAAAAGATATGATTGAAGAGAACGTTAGAGAGCAGATTATCGCGTTGATGAAGCGCGAAGTGGTTCCTGCCGTGGGCTGTACTGAGCCGATGGCAGTGGCATTGTGCGTGAGCCGCGCCACCGAGGCGCTGGGTTGCCGTCCCGAGAAAATTACTGCGCTGCTGAGCGCCAACATCCTCAAGAACGCCATGGGCGTGGGCATTCCCGGCACGGGAATGATCGGCCTGCCCATCGCTATCGCCCTGGGCGCCCTCATCGGCAAGAGCGAGTACCAGCTTGAGGTGCTCAAGGATGTGTGCCCCGAAGCCATCGAGCAGGGCAAACAATATATCGACGAGGGACGTATCGACATCCACCTCAAGCAGGGCGAATGCGACAAGCTGTACGTCGAGGTGCTGTGCGAGGGCGGCGGTCACCATTCGACAGCCATCATCAGCGGCAGCCACACCCATTTTGTGCGAGTCACCCTCGATGAAGAAGTGCTGCTCGATGACCAAACCGGGCACTGCAGCGACGGTAATGAGGGCGACATCGAACTCAACCTGCGCCTGGTCTATGACTTTGCCATGCAAGCCCCGCTCGACGAGATCAGGTTCATCCTCTCCACACGCGACTACAACCTCAAGGCCGCCCAGGAATCCATCAAGGGCAACTACGGCCACTGCCTGGGCAAGACGATGGACAGGCCGCTGAGTCACGGCATCTTCGGCAACACCATCTTCTCGCGTATCCTGTCCAAGACCGCGCTGGCGACCGACGCCCGCATGGGCGGCGCGCTCATTCCCGTGATGAGCAACAGCGGGTCGGGCAACCAGGGCATCTGCGCCACCAACCCCGTGGCCGTCTATGCGATGGAGAACGAGAATACCGAGGAGGAACTGATACGTGCCCTCACGTTGAGCCACCTGACCGCCATCTACATCAAGCAGAGCCTGGGCAAGTTGAGCGCCCTGTGCGGCTGCGTGGTGGCCTCCATCGGCAGCTCGTGCGGCATCACCTACCTGATGGGCGGCGACTACAACCGCATCTGCCACGCGGTGAAGAATATGATTGCCAACCTCACGGGCATGATCTGTGACGGCGCTAAGCCCAGCTGCGCGCTGAAGATTGCCTCGGGCGTTTCCACGGCCCTGCTCAGCGCCGTACTCGCCATCGAGGGCCGCCACGTCACCAGCGCCGAGGGCATCATCGACGACGACGTGGACCGCAGCATCCGCAACCTTACCGTCATCGGTGCCGACGCCATGTGCGCCACCGACCAGATGGTGCTCGACATCATGACCGGCAAACGCTAAACCTATAGCACCAAGGGAAAGGAAAAGGGCTTCCGCTGCAGTCACTGCTGGAGAAGCCCATTAACTATTGTATTCATAATAAATATTCGGTATTAGACCTTCTATTTGGTGTAAGTGCCGTCCCGCTTGCAACGGGACGGTTTTCACTTTCTATGCGATTTATTCATTCCACTCATCCTGATGCGAAGCCAACAACGCCCCAAGACGTTTTTTTACAGCGGAAGAAGCGAAATTGGCTTAAATACAAAAAGAAAAAGCGCAGACTTCCGCCATACGCTCTCAGGCTCACCACAAGCCGCAAAACTCTATAGGGACACATCTGCGCGGGTATTTCACGCATCCAATGAGTTCTGCTTTGTGCTCGCACTTTTCGAGGTGGTGATTCGAGAGCGATTGAGCAAAATTTCCAAATGTCTTGTATCTTTAAGGGACACGCTGCAAAGATACTCATTTAAATTGGAACAGAGATAACAAAAACGTTAAAAAAACGCCCTTTATCTTGAATATTGCACATAAATTCGCAATTATTCTGCAGGACATTGGGATTACCGTATTTGGTGTGAAAACCAAAAAAATAGTTAAATCTGTTGATTGGCATAAAATAATGTGTAAATTTGCGGGTTCAAAAGACCGAAATTAACATCAACACAATCAAAAGAGATACAAAATGCGCAAATTGTTTTCCTTACTGGTGCTGACCGCTGTCACTGCCCTTGCCTGCCAAGCGCTGACGGTAAACATCACGCCAGGTAAACTCGCACAGGTCATTGACGATGACGTTGAAATTACCGAACTGGTAATCAGCGGCTCGATGGATGCCCGGGATTTCCTTTTCATTACCGAGAATCTCAACCATCTGACCGTGCTTGACTTGAGCCAAGTCACCATCGTCCCCTACAACAAAAGTGTTCCCGTTTACGGCACCTACATCGACTATCTGGGCAATGAGATTCCCCGTACGGCCTTCTTTGGCAAGCCGCTGACGTCGGTCATCCTGCCTGCCGGCATCGAGGGCATTGGTTATGCCGCATTTGCAGGTTGTGACCAGTTGCAGAGCATTGAGTTGCCCGCCTCGGTCACCTACCTCGAGGACTATGCCTTTGCAGGTTCGGGCCTGACGAGCATCGAGCTGCCCTCTACCGTTTACTCGATGGGCGACGGTGTGTTCTCACGCTGCAACGCCTTGACGCAAGCCAACGTGAATTCAACTGAGATTGGCCGATTTGCCTTCCTGGGCGACACCGCCTTGAATGCGCTGACCATCGGCAACAACGTGAGAGCGATCAAAGAGGGCGCCTTCAACGGCTGTACCGCATTGACCACCATCAGATTTGCCGCCAAGAGTCAGTTGTCACGCATCGGCGACGAGGCCTTTATCAACTCTGGTCTTAGGGACATCAACATCAAGCATATAGCCGTGAACAGCATCGGCGATTGGGCATTGTCACAGACACGCCTGATGAGCATCGCGCTGACCGACGGCATGACCCACCTGGGTGACGGTGCACTGGCCCATAACCCCTACCTGACCCACGTGGAGCTGCCCGATTTAGGCACGGTTTCCACCACCAGCAGCAAATGGGACACCAACTCCACCGGCAGCCCCACGGGTGACAACACCGGTGTGATTTCTCCCAAGAGGGCTTCCGCCCGCATCAAGCCCACGCTGGAGGTCATTGGCGCTTATGCCTTTGCCGACGACAGCCTGCTCAATGTGAGCCACCTGCTCAAGAACGGTGTCCAGACCATCGAGCCTTACGCCTTCTATAACAACAGCCTGGAGATGGACACGGTGTTCCTGCCCTCGTCCATCGTCTTCCTGGGTGACTCGGCAATGGCCGGTATGACGGGAATGCGAGTGCTCCACACCGCTGCCGAGGATGTGCCCGAGCTGGGCGTTGGCGTATGGGCCGGCGTGGACCAGCCGTCAATCCCCCTGATCACCCCCAACGACGAAGCAACTGCCCTGTACAAAGAAGCAGACCAATGGATGAACTTCTTCTTTGCTCCCGACTTCATCCTGGGTGATGTGAACGATGACGGCTTTGTGAACATTGCCGACGTGACCACCCTCATCGACTACATCCTGGATCCCACAACGCCCGTGAACCTGCTGGCCAGTGACGTTGACCAGGATGGCCAGATCGGTATCTCGGACGTGACGGCAATCATCGATATGATTCTCGGCAACAGCAATCACATGTCGCTGATGGATATCAAGAACGAGATTGAGAGGCTGTTTGTCAAGACCAGCGACGCACTCACCGTTGAGTCCACCACTGTGAATGCCGACATGACCCGCACCATCGATATTGCCCTCAACAACGATGAGAACAGCTACCATGCCATGCAGTGTGAGCTGGTACTGCCCCGCGGCATGCAACTCACCGCTGTCGAGCCGGTGGACCGTGGCAAGGACCACACCTCCTACACGATTAAGCATGACGTGGAAGAGAACGTTTACACGCTGATGAACGTGTCGATGAACAACCATCTCTATGCCGGCAACGAAGGCAAGGTGCTGCGCCTGACCCTCACCGTCACCGACGAGTTTGACGCCGCCAGCGCCGAGATGCAGCTCACCAACGTCATGTTTGTTGACACCAACAACCGTATCCACCATGCCGCCGACGTGATGTCCAAGTTCAACGAGAACACGGCAGTTGAGAAGGTGATCGCCGACAAGCAGATCGAGAAGGTGACCTACGTCAACATCGCCGGTCTGCAGAGCGAGAAGCCCTTCGACGGTATGAACATCGTGGTAACCACCTATACCGACGGCACCACCTCGACCACCAAGGTCGTCAAGTAACGAGAAATCGTTGACACAACGCCATAAACTAACGGGCACCGCCATCCCACTCGATGACGGTGCCTGATTTTTTCCACTTTTTCCATGTGCACAGGGGGGACGGATAGAACGGATGATAGGGAGGTGATGGAGATGACGGATTATACGGAGATGACGGATTATACGGAGGGGTGTTGCACCTAACGGGTAGCGGGCAGCACTATTTGAATTGTTGAATCCTGTTGTAGAGCTCGTCGGCGACGACCTTGGCGGCCTTGTAGGACCAGTGGGTGTCGTTGTAGAGGTAAACGTCTTTCTCGCCACGGTCCACAAGGGGCTGCAGGTAAAATTTGGCCAGGATAATGTGGGGATCGTGGTTGAACAAACGGTCTATCTCCTCGTTGACAGTCTTCTCGGGATAGGGATTGTCGACGATATAGCGCTGATAGAGGTCATACTTGTCGGTAGCCACCAGCAGGAGGAGCGTGATGTGCTTCTCGTTGGCCTTCTCCTGCAGGGAACGGTAGGTTGCCTGGATGGTGGGGATGTCGTTCAAGTTCAAGGAAGTGCCTTTGATGTCGTTGGCATAGAAATAGAGTTCACTGGGATTGTCGCTGGTGAAGAAGTCCCTGCTAAGTTTCCTCTTGAGAATGGGAGGCGTCATCAGTCCGGAATGATAGACGATGAAATCCCTGGCACGGTTCAGAGACCACTCGTTGGCACTGCCCAGAATCATCTTTTTCTTCACCTTGGTCTCAGATTCCAGCTGGCGTGACGGGCGAAATACCGACATGAAGCCGTTAAACTCACGCTCCACGCTCTCGACAATCAGCACCGAGGTGTTGGTGGAATCGATGATGCCCAAATCCATCATCTCGTAGGCATAGGTCACCGGGCTGTAATACAGGTAACGGCCGACGTTCACCACCTTGAGGCCATGCTGCCCCAAGTAGTTCTGATAGCCGTCCCTGCCACGCTCCGAGAAAGAGTCGCCGATGGTCACCACGTCACCCTTGGACGCTTTGAGTTCCTGCACCGAGAATACGGTGGTGAACAAGTCCTGCTGAATGAAGTTTTTCTCCAACCGCTCATCATACTCATGGCCAAAGGGGATAATCGCCAACCGCCCGATGTCGCCGGTCACCTCGGGACAGACAATCAGGGTGAAATAGCACACTCCCAGCACGGCGACAAGCCATACGGGCAAGAGGGTGTAAGATATTTTTTTCAGGAATTTTTTCATCGCTTAGAATTGGAAATAGATGAATGTTTGGACCTCACCGGCAAAGAAGAACATCACAACCAGAAGGGTGGCATACAGCAGGTAGCGCGCCACGCTGTAGCGGAACACGCCGTGGGTGGAACTGAGCTGCAGGCCATGCTGCTTGCCTCGCTGCAGCCACTCGACCACGATGACGACACAACCCAGTATCAGCGCCTTCTTGCCGAAGACGACGGGCATGCTGTCAAACATCGTGGTGAACATGCGTGACAGGAAATGGTAGGCCTCGGTCATATCCTCGCACCTGAAGATAATCCACCCTATCACCGCCAGGGCGAAGGTGATAATCATCTGCAACGCCTCGCGCCAAGTGGGCAGCCAGCGCCCGAAGGCCACGACTGGCTTGCGCTTGGTGTTGATGCCCAACAGATTATAAATCACCAACAGCACAGCGTGGTAGAGGCCCCAACAGATAAAGGTCCAGTTGGCACCATGCCACAGGCCGCTGATGGCCCATACTATCAGCACGTTGGAAATCATGCGCCCACGGCTGCAACGGTTGCCGCCCAGCGGGATATAGATGTAGTCACGGAACCACGAGGTCAGTGAGATGTGCCAGCGGCGCCAGAACTCGGGGATGTTGCGCGAGAAGTAGGGATAGTTGAAGTTGCGCATCAGGTTGAAGCCGAACAGGCGCGCACAGCCGATGGCGATGTCGCTGTATCCCGAGAAATCGCAATAAATCTGCAGGGAGAAGCTCACGCCAAGCAGAAAGAGGTCTGCGCCCGACACCACGTCATATTTTCCCCACGTGAGGTTGACGACCATCGCACAGTTGTCGGCGACCACGAGCTTCTTGAAAAATCCCCAGAACATCTGCCGCAGGCCATCCACCGCCCTGCCGTAGTCAAAGGTGCGTGACTGCTGGAACTGGGGCAACAGGTTGGTGGCACGCTCGATGGGGCCAGCCACCAGTTGGGGGAAGAAGCTGATGTAGGCAAAGAATTCCACCACATCGTGGGTGGCGGCGATGCGGCCACGGTAAACGTCGATCGTGTAGCTCAACGCCTGGAAGGTGTAGAAACTGATGCCCACAGGCAGGATGATCTCGGCGGTCACCCAGTCGAGATGATAGCCCAACGCCGACCGCAACAGCAGGTCAAGGTTCTCGACAAAGAAGTTGAAATACTTGAAATAGCCCAGTATCAACAGGTTGAGCACAATGTTGGCGGCGCTCACCATGCGCTGCCGTCCACGCTGGCCCTCAAAGCGCTCGATGAGCAGGCCGCTGACATAGCTGCAGGCCGAGGTGAGCGCTATCAGTCCCAGGAAGCGCCAATCCCACCAGCCGTAGAAGACGTAACTCGCCAGGACGACCAGCAGATTCTGCCAGCGCCGCTGACGAAAGACGAACCAGTAGAGCAGGAACACTACCGGGAGAAATATCAGGAATTGGAATGAGTTAAACAGCATGTCTTGTCTTTATATCTTAATTCAGTGGGCTTTAGGTGCCGAGATGCCTAAGGCCTAATTGCTAATATCAGGTTGATGATTATCCATGTCGTAATGCATGAGCTGGTGCTCGTACTGTTTCCACTGGTTGCGCGTGATGACCTCCAGAATCAGGCCACTCACCCACATGAGCATCGCCAGCAGGGCGATAAAGCCACTGACGATGAGCGTGGGGAACCGCGGCACCAGGCCCGTGCGGAAGTACTCGATGAGCACGGGCGTCACCAGCACCAGCGACAGCACCAGCAGCACGGCGGCGATGATGCTGAACAGCCGCAGGGGACGGTGCTCACCAAAGAGTGCCAAAGCCGTCTTCAGCGCACGGTAGCCGTCGGTAAAAGTGCTCAATTTGGACTCGCTGCCCGACGGGCGGTCACGGTATTCCACCGCTACCGAATCGACCTTGAAACTGTGTTCCAGGGCATGGACGGTCATCTCGGTCTCCACCTCAAAGCCCTGGGAGCGCAGCGGGAAATTCTTGACAAAACGGCGGCTCAAGGCCCGGTAGCCCGTCAGGATGTCCTGCACATTGCTGCCGCACATCCAGTTGATGAGGCTGCGCATCAGGCGGTTGCCCGTGTTGTGGAAGGGGCGGCGGTTCACGGTGAAGTAGGTCGAGGACAAGCGGTCGCCGATGGCCATGTCACAGCCGCCGCTCAGCACCTTGTCACACAGGTCACGAGCGTTGGCAGCAGGATAGGTCGCATCGCCGTCAACCATCAGGTAGCAGTCGGCATCCACGGTGTTGAACAACGTGCGCAGCATGTTGCCCTTGCCCTGGCGGGGCTCGGCGATGACTCGGGCACCGGCCTGGCGTGCGGCATCGGCAGTGCCGTCACGTGAGTTATTGTCCCCGACAACGATTTGCGCCTCGGGCAAGGCCTCGTGAAAATCCGTCACCACCCGGCTGATGGTGGCAGCCTCGTTATAGCAAGGTATGATTACCGCAATCCTGTTCATTGCTCTATCAGTTTATGGTCATCGATGTGACGGTTCTCGTGACGCTCCCTGAATAACGCCAAGGGGTGCTTCAGGTCGGTCGTGTAACGCAGATATAACGCGATTCCGATGGCACTCACGACAAACGTGCGCCAAGTGAAATGAAGATGATGCCAGGTGTGCTCCAGCAGCACAAAAGTCCATACAAAACCCATGGCTGCAATCGCCAGCATCCAGCTGTGGCGGCGCATCTCGTCCCGTGACCGCCCATACAGGAGCGCCACAGCCACGGTCAGCGCGACAGCGGCCACGAGCAGGGCCCCGTTCCACTTGAGGCACCACATCATGAAGTCATGCTCGCCCTTGCCCACCGTGCGCTGCGTCACGGCGCCCATGGCATCGCCAAAGACGTCAAAATCCAACACCAGCCCCGCGAGGAGCCATTTCGTGCCCCACAGCAGGGCGTAACCCGCCGCCCAAGCCACCGCCAAGGTAATCAGGCAGCGCCAAGTGTCGTGCGGCCTGCGGTAGAGCATATACACCGTCAGGGGAACCGCCAGCGCCACCATCGGCGTGGTCAACAAGTCCATGAAGGCCGTCACTGCTCCCACGACAAAGAACAGCAGGACAGCGTTACCACGATTTCCTGTGGCCCGGTTCCACAGCAGGATGAGCAGTGAGGCCCCGAGCGCGATGGCAAAGGTGGGAACATAGTTCAGGCATAGCGGCACCGTGGGAGTCATCACTGCCAGCAGGGGCAGCGCGATGACGAGCGCGTCGCCCGTCCCCAGCCGCTTGACCATCACCACCGTCGCCACAACCAGCAGCAACAGGAGCAGCACCACGTTAAGCGTCCTGATGCCGCGCATGGTGGTCACACACAACAGGGGGCGCAACAGGCACTGGCTGCCGTGCCAGTAGCGGCTATAGACGAAGGACTGCAACCGGGGGCTGTCAGGTTCACTCAAGAGTACCTTGATGCCTGCCACGGGCGAGGAGTCGGCTATGACAAAGCGGCTCTCCATCGCCGATTGCAACGGGCTGCTGGTGTCGGCACAATAAGCGATGTCCAGCATCAGGCACTCGGTGAACACGCCGATAATGTACGGCTTGAAAAAGCCCGCCTGGCAGGTGAACATCTGGCCATCCTCCACCACCTCGCTCACCGACTGCCGCAGGTGCCCCTCGATGGCATCACGGGGAATGGCAAACGTCGCCACTACCGCCCCTGTGAACAGGACCGTCAGCAACAAATACGCGACCAATATGCGCCCAGCCAGTCTCATCGTCATTTCAACCCGCAAAGATACTATTTTTTCCCAATAGTACGTGCACGACGGCCTCAACGACAACAAAAAGCAAGTAACGGCTGCAAGGGTCAGTCGTTGGGACTCAACACCATGTCGATGCACGATGTGACGTCGTTGATGTCAATTTGGCCGTTACCGTCGATGTCGGCACAGAGTTCACAGACGCCTCCAGCATAGAGCAGCCGGTCAATCAAGTCGGTGACATCGGTGATGTTCACCGTGCCGTCGTGATTCACGTCGCCCAACTCATAGTCATGCTCGTTGAGGAACAGGTTCACCCGTGGCGAATTGCTCCAGCCGCTCTGGGTGCCGTCGATATAGGTCGCCTTCACCTTGTAGAAGAAGGTTCTGCCCTCGGCAAGGTTCTTGACCAGGCAGAACTTGTCGGTAATGCCCGTAATCACGCGATGACTCGCATCGCCATTCTCGCTGACGGCGTTGAGCGACTGGCGGTTATTGAGTTCTCCGGCATACACCCTAATCATGCTGATATCGGGGGAATAGTAAATATCGTTGGTGGTGATGGTGATTCTTTCGCCCGAGCTGGCGGTCACAAGCCAATTGTAGGTCTCGCCGCCGCTGAACTGGTGCCCGACAGCCGGGGTTTGGTCGGAGCCGACGGTGATGTTGCCGCTGCCGTATGAACCGCCGACGGTCGTGATTTGCACGGTAAACACATCGTTGGTGTAATTGCTGGGAACAATATAGGAGATATAGCCATTACCGTTATTGTTGTTGATGTAAACCGCTTTTTGGCCTCCCATGACCTCGTTGGTGACCCAGGGATAGCCGAGCGTAATGCTCTCGTAACCGCCCGTGTAACGGCTGCCGTCGATGGTAGCCAGCAGTTCGACGGCAGGACGCGCTATCACCTCAAGGGTATAGCTCTGAACAAACCTGCCAGGCGTCTCATCCGCCCAGTTGGCACGGAACTGAGTCAGGTTAATGAATGCGGAGTCGGCGGGGAGCATCACGGGCGTGGAGGTGTCCAAGACAGCCGTGCCATAGAGGGTCACCGTCTTGTCAACAGCCCCCGTGGCTTCGAGGGTGCTCAGGGTGATGGTGGCGGTGTGGGTGCCGCTTTGCTGCGGCGCATAGGTCACCGTGATGAGTTTGCCTTCCTCTTCCTGGCTGATGGGCACACGCTCCTCGTCAATCGAGAAGGCTCCACTCTCATCATTGAGCGTCAAGACGATGGGCGTGCCCAACTCCTGCCCTCTCACCGTAAAGGTGGCTGTTGCGGAATCCTCGACGCAGGCATACATGTCCAAAATGGGGGGACTCACCTTGATGGCAGGCCCCGTGACAGGAGGCTGGATGCCCAGAATCATCTGCTGCTCATATTCAAAGGAGTAGTCTTTGACCTTGAAGGCGTTGAGGGCAAACTCGCCGTTTCCGTCGCCGCTCCACCCCCAGTTCACGTGATAGGTGTTGTCCTTGGCGTTATATCCGTCAATATTAAAGGCATGTCCGTTCCAGCCTGTCCAGTAGGTGTAGTCGTAGGCGCAATAGACCACTGGGCGACCCTCGAACATCTCGTTGCGGAGGATGTCGGCCCACTCGTCATCGGTATAGTTCACGATGCTGTCGTTGCCGTACACATCGAGAATCGTCTTGAACTCTATCCTGGCGCTCTCGTCATAGCCAAAGAACTTGACGGCACGCAGGATATCGGTGCCCATAGCGCCACTCAGGCTGGGCGTGTATTGCGTCTTCTCCTCCTGCCCCACATAGCGCATCAGCCAAGCCACAGCATCGGCCTGGGCCTCGTTGTATGAGCCCGCCGTGTAGGTGTCCAGCATGTTATCCCAATCAAAGGTGATTGAAGGCAACGCCGGCACGTCAAACACAGGGCTCACATTGGTATAGCCCTCGACAGGAGGCGTCGGCGCGGTCGGGTGTTTCCAGTAGTAGAACACCATCGCCAGCGACGTGGACGTGCAGCCCGTCAAGCACCGCATGCCGCTATAGGTCGGGCAATAGTTATTGTAGGGTGCCACCTGGTCCCACTCGGCCGTGAGCAGGGGACCCACCTTGGCGGACCTGAGGCTATTGTCGGGTTTCGTCACCTCAACGACGAGCCCCGGATCAGCCTGCAGGTACTCAAGCTGCTTCTTATAGGTGCCCAGCCAGAACCTCATGTTGTCAGGGATGCGGTTGGGGTCCAGCCTGCGGTCGCCGTGAGCAAGAATCTCCTGGGCACGATCGTCACCCGACACGATGACAAACCCGTCCCCACTATTGAAAATGTAATATACCGCTTGCTCGGGCCGCGAGGAATTCATCTCGGCGTGCAGCAACTTCACTTCGGCCGCGGACTTGCCAGCCAGCCGCGTGCCAGCGGTAGTGCCACGCACATATCGCTCGGCGATAGCCTGCGCCGTCGCCAGATCCACGTCGGCGGCCGACACCTGTGCCACCGCCAGCAATATAGTGGCTAACAATGATACTATATGTTTCATAACAAGGGAATTTAGAGAGTAGCTATTCTATTAAGTTTCAACGGCAATCGTTGTTCACGGGCATCCGTGAAGGGACAAAATTAGATAAAATCGTGCAATTGACCGCCATTGCCGATAAAAATCATCAAAAAACCACGATTTTCCCCACCCGACACACCCGTTTCCCGCATGGAGACCCACCACAAAGCCTGCGTGTAAAAAAAAGAATTGTTGGGGCTGTTGAGTTGTTGTTGAGTTGTTTGAGGGAGCGGGGGTGTGCCAAATTTTGGCAAAATTGTTGGGGCAAGTGTTGACTAATTGATTCAAATGGTCTAATTTTGCGGTATCAACTGTCAAGAACCGATTTATGAAAGAAATGACCAAAATTTATGTGCTCATGTTAGCGGCCATGCTGTCGCTCACATCGATGACCACCCTGAAGGCTTGTGGCGGCAACACGGGCAAGACCACCGCCCCGGCCACCGAGGTGGGTCAGCAAACAAACGGAGACGATGCCACCGGCGGCGAACTCGTCCTGGGTGCCGCCCGCACCGATGCCTACGTGCCCCTGCTGAAGGGCAAGCGCGTGGCGCTGCTGAGTAACCAGACGGGCATGGTGGGCGACAAGCACACGCTGGACCTGATGCTCGAGAATGGCGTGAACGTGGTGACGATTTTCTCGCCCGAACATGGTTTTCGCGGCAATGCCGACGCGGGTGAACATGTGTCGAGCAGCGTTGACGAGAAGACGGGCATACCCATCGCCTCGCTCTATGACGGCAAGTCGCCGATGCCCAGCCAGCAGGTGATGAACGGTATCGACGTCATCGTGACCGACATTCAGGATGTGGGACTGAGGTTCTACACCTATTATGTGACGATGATTAACCTGATGGATGCCGCAGTGACCTACAATAAGCAATTCATGGTGCTGGACAGGCCCAATCCCAACGGCATGTACGTTGACGGCCCCATCCTAGACATGACGCTCAAGTCGGGCGTGGGCCGCCTGCCCATCCCCACCGTGCATGGCATGACGTTGGGCGAACTGGCTCAGATGGCCAACGGCGAGGGATGGCTCAAGGATGGCAAGAAGTGTGACCTCACGGTGATTCCCTGCCAGAACTACACGCACCAAACGCGCTATGAGTTGCCCATCGCCCCGAGCCCCAACCTGCCCAATATGCTCAGCATCTACCTGTATCCGTCGATGTGCTACTTTGAGGGCACGACGGTGAGCCTGGGACGCGGCACCGACTGGCCCTTCCAGGTGTATGGCCACCCCGACATGACAGGCTATGACTTTGAGTTCACGCCCAAGAGCCGCCCCGGTGCCAAGACGCCCACCCAAATGGACGTGCTGTGCCACGGCGTTGACCTGCACAACCTGGATGCCGAAGCCGTCATCGCCAAGGGCATCAACCTGGAATATGTCATCGACGCTTACCAAAACCTCAGCAAGAACGGCAAACAGTTCTACCTGAAGAGCGATTTCTTTGACAAACTGATGGGCACCACCCGCGTTCGCCAAATGATAGCCGAAGGCAAGAGCGCCGCCGAAATCAAGGCCACCTGGCAAGCCGACGTGGAACTGTTCAAGGCACAACGCAAGCCGTATCTCCTCTATGAGGAGTAGTTTTTAGTTTTTAGTCCTTAGTCCTTAGTTGGCATCCGCGCCCTAATGCCTAAAGCCTAATTAATAACTCCTAACTTCTAATTAAGAATATGACTCCCTGGATTGTCCTTGCCACGATAGTTGGCTACTTTATTCTGCTGTTTATCATCTCGTGGGCAGCGTCACGCAAGAGTGACACGTCGATTGCCCTGAGCGGCGGCCGTCAAGCGCCCTGGTTCATCGTCGCCATTGCCATGCTGGGCGCACCCATCTCGGGCGTGACCTTCATCTCGGTGCCCGGTATGGTGGTCACCAAAGGCTTCAGTTACCTGCAGATGGCGCTGGGGTTCATCGTGGGCTATTTCGTCATCGCCTACGTGCTCATACCGCTGTTCTACAAGCGCAACCTGGTGTCCATCTACGGCTATCTTGAGCAACGCTTCGGCGGCAGCACCCACAAGAGCGGCGCGTGGTTCTTCTTCATCAGCAAGATGCTGGGTGCCGCGGTACGTTTCTACGTGGTGTGCGTGACGCTGCAGTTGTTGGTGTTCTCGCCGCTGCACATCCCGTTTATCATCAACGTTATCGTCACCATCGCGCTGATTTTCCTGTACACGCTGCAAGGCGGTGTGAAGACGGTGATCTGGACCGACACGTTAAAGAGTTTCTGCCTCATCCTGTCGGTGGTGCTGAGCATCTACTTTGTCGCCAAGGGGCTGGGCTATGACATGGCCGGACTGTGGAGCGCCGTGGCTGGCGACGAAACTTCGCGCGTGTTCTACTTTGATAACCCCAAAGAGGGCACCTACTTCTGGAAACAATTCATCGCGGGCATCTTTATGGTCATCGCCACTACAGGCCTTGACCAGGACCTGATGCAGCGCAGCTTGGCCTGCAAAAACGCCAGCGAGTCGTCCAAGAACCTCATCGTGAGTGTATTCCTGCAGGTTATTGTCATCGCATTGTTCCTGATACTGGGCACGCTGCTCACCCTGCACGTGCGCGCCCACGGCATCGCCATGCCCGAGAAGACCGACGAACTGTTTGGCACGGTGGCCTTCAGTGAAGGGATGCCCGTGCTGCTGGGCGTGGTGTTCATCATCGGACTGATTGCCGCCGCCTATTCGGCTGCCGGTTCGGCGCTGACGTCGCTGACCACCTCGTTCACCGTCGATATCCTCGAGGCCGACAAGAAGCAGGACGATAGGGCACTGGGACGCACCCGCCGCATGGTACATATCGCCATGGCAGCGGGCATGGGACTGGTGATTCTCATTTTCTACGCCATCAGCAACAGCGACGCCATCAGCGCGGTTTACACCCTCGCCAGCTACACTTACGGCCCCATCCTGGGCCTGTTTGCCTTTGGCATGATGTGTAAACGTCCCGTGCGTGACCGCCTGGTTCCCTTGGTGTGCATTGCGGCACCCGTCATCAGCTTCTTCGTCCAGATGTGGCTCAAAAACCAATATGACTACACGCTGGGCTTCGAACTGCTGCTGTTGAACGCCGTCCTGACGATGATAGGCCTCGCCCTACTCACCAAGAAAAGTGAACAGTTAACAGTGAATAGTTAACAGATATTAGATAACAGATTCATTGACAACTGTTCACTATTAACTGTTAACTGTTCACTATTCACTATTCACTGTTCACTAATAACTGAATCTCAATGGCACGCAACCTGATAAACCGATACGTATGGCTGGTGGACACCATCAGCCGTTATGGGCGCATCACCCTCAAAGACCTGAACAAGGCCTGGCTGCGCAGCGACATCAGCGAGGGGAAGCCGTTGGCACGCCGCACATTCTTCCATTACCGCGATGGCGTTGAGGAGATGTTCGACATCAACATCCAGTGCGACAAGTCCACCTTTGAGTACTACATCGCCAACACGGGCGACAGCAGCGCACGCCTGCAGTCATGGCTGGTGGACTCGGTGTCGATGAGTGGGATGCTGAGCAACGCCCATGACATCAGCGAGCGCATCATGCTCGAGAATGTGCCATCGGCGCGTGAGCACTTGCCGGTGATTATCGACGCGCTGAAGCAGAACCGCCGCATTCGCTTTTCTTACAAGAGCTACACGCGTTCCCTGCCCACAGTGGTCGCGCTTGAACCTTATTTTGTCAAGATTTTCAAGCAATTATGGTATGTCATCGGCAAGAACGTGAAAGATGGGCAAGTCAAGACCTATTCGCTTGACCGCATCAGCCAGCTGAACATCCTGCAGGACACCTTTGAGATGCCCGACAACATCAATCCGCCGGAATTTTTCAAGGACTGCTTCGGCATCATCACCAACAAGAACAGCGCAAAGCGCATCGTCCTGCGCGTGGAGCCCACCCAGGCCAAATACTTCCGTGCCCTGCCGCTTCACAGCTCCCAACAGGAGGAGGTGCATGACAACTACTCGATTTTCACCTACAAGATGCGCATCACCTACGACCTCAAGGAGGAACTCATGTCCCACGGCGCCAGCATCGAAGTCCTGGCCCCCCAAGAACTGAAAACCCTCATCCGCACCGAACTCGAACAAGCCCTCAAAAACTATCAATAACAAGTTTTATGGAGAATCAAATGAGTCCATCTAATTCCGTTCATGAAGCATCAAAACTAAATTTTGAATTGCTGGTCAAGCGTATTCAGAATTCAACTAATGCATTGCAGGAAAATGCAAGAATGGTCATTAATCGCAATGTAACTGTTCGGGCATGGTTGACTGGGTTTTACATTGTCGAATATGAACAAAACGGTGCAGACCGAGCTAAATATGGGAATCAACTGCTAACTAAACTATCTAAAAGACTGGATGACAAAAGTTTTGGCGTATCCAGTTTAAAGAATTACAGGAAGTTTTACTTATATTTCCCTGAATTGATAGTGCCGATTGCTGATTATCTGAACCAACATTCAATAAAAAGCCAAACGCTGTCTGGCTTTTTGGAACTTATTGATAATCAGTTAAATTCAAAAGGGCAAACACTGTCTGGCTTTTTACCAGCCAATCAGTCCGCATCTATTTCTCAAGATGGTTTTGCTATGTTAACGGCTGATGGCGAAGTGGTTCCAGTGCCACAAATGCTATTTAGCCGTATGTCCTACTCAAACATCACATTGCTTTTACATGTTGATGATCCCATTCAACGTGCTTTTTACGCGATAGAAGCGATGAGAGGGCCATGGAGTTACAGAGAATTAAAACGACAGATTGATTCGAACTATTACATCCGCAGCGGTTGGAGCAAAAGACCTGAATTGCTCGCTGCAAAGGTCAACGACAAGGCTGAAGATATCACATTTAAAGAGGAGATAAAATCGCCTTTCACATTTGAGTTCTTGGGGCTATCATCTAATGCAGTTATCGATGAATCAGACCTGGAACAATCAATTATAAGCCATTTTCAAGATTTTATGTTAGAGTTAGGTCTGGGTTTTTGTCTTGAATCCCGCCAAAAGAAAATGCTAATTGATAATCGATACTATAAGGCTGACCTTGTATTTTATCACCGCATATTAAAATGCCACTGCATCGTGGAATTGAAAGCTCATCGGTTGGATTATGCTGATGTAGCACAATTGAACATGTACATGGAATACTATCGGGCACATTATATGCAACCCGATGACAATCCACCAGTGGGTATATTGCTTTGTACGGAATATGGTCAAGAAATGGTACAGTATCTCGCACCATTTGTCGATCCACAGCTGTTTGTTGCAAAATATGAGTTAGAATTGCCAAACAAGCAAAAGATTACCGAATTCTTGATGAGAGAAAACAGTTTAATCAACTGATTTATTGGATATAAGATGAAAAGGCAAATTCTTATATTATTGGCGTTGTTGCCGCTGTTGCTGGCGGCACAGGTGGGAGACTTGCCCCGGAGCACGCCGGCGGCCGAGGGTGTCAGCACCCAAGCGGTTATCGACATGATGGATTCGCTGATGGCGTTGCCCGAGTGTGACATACACCATGTGATGGTGGTGCGCCATGGCAAAGTGATTGCGGAACTGCACCCTACCCCTTTCCGCGCCGAGGATAGCCACACGCTCTACTCGGCGAGCAAGACGTTTACCTCGCTGGCGGTGGGCATCGCCATCGACGAGAACCTGCTGCGTCTCGGCGACAGGGTGATGACCTTCTTCCCCGACAAACGCACCAACCACGTCAGCGACAATATGGCGGCAATGACCGTGCGCGACCTGCTGATGATGGCGTCGGGCGTGAAACCCGACTGGACGATGCGCAACAACAGCATGGACTGGGTGAAGGACTGGCTGGCCAAGCCTGTCGATGACAAGCCGGGGAGCCTGTTCCAATATGACTCAATGTGCACGTTCATGTTATCGGCCATTGTGCAGCGCGTGACGGGCCAGACGATGCTGGAATATCTGCAAAAGAAACTGTTCGCACCCATGCACATCACCATCGCCGATTGGGAGACCAGTCCCGATGGCATCAACACGGGCGGTTGGGGACTGCGCGTGCAGGCCGAGACGATGGCCAAATTGGGCCTGCTGCTCCTGAACAAGGGTAACTGGAACGGTGAGCAACTGGTCAGCGCCGACTATGTGACGCAAGCCTGCTCGAGGCTCATCGACGGCGGAGCCAAGACGACCGTGCCGCCCACCGACGGCAATCAGGGCTACGGCTACCAGGTGTGGCAGAGCAAGTGGCCAGGCTCGTTCCGCGCCGACGGTGCCATGGGACAATACACCGTCGTGGTGCCTCAGGAAGACCTCGTCGTGGTCATCCTGGGCATGAAACTTTATGGGCACGAGGAGTTGGCCTGCATCTGGAACCAACTGATGCCCGGCATGAAAGCAGAGCCGCTTCAACCCGAGAAGAAATTGCAAAAGCGGCTGGATAAGTTGTGCTCGACAGCCACCTTGTCGTTACCGAAGGGAAAGAAAACGAGTGGAAAGAAGATTGTTTGGGGAAGGTTGTCACTCGAACCCAACAAGCATAACTTGAAGGAAGTGTATTTAGTAAATCCTGAACACATTAGGATGGTTTATAATGACGGCACCGAGGAACGTATAGATTTGGGCTATGGCCAATGGCGTCACAGCCCGATGAACGGCTATCCCGTTTACTCCATCAACTCCATCAACCGTATGCAGGGCTTTGCCAATGGTTTCACTGTAGCCGCTGCCGCAGCCTGGACATCGCCCCTGACGCTTGAGGTGAAACTGCACTATGTGGACTGGATTAGCGGCACCAAGCTCAGTTTTGACTTCGACAAAAACGAAGTGACCATGCTCGACACCTATCCCAATTCCAAACCTGAGACCATCCCATTCACTGTGAAATGACCCGACGCATTATCACAATATTGCTATTCATGGTTCTGAGCCTCGCTGCAGTGGCCCAGGTGGGAGACCTGCCCCGCTCCACTCCCGAGGAGCAGGGTGTGGACTCCAGGATGCTCAAGCACCTGTATAAAAAACTGAATGACTTGCCCAATGTGGACATCCATCACTTGATGGTGTTGCGCCACGACAAGGTCATCGGCGAAATGCACGCCTCCCCCTACCGCGCCACCGACCTGCACACCCTGTACAGCGCCAGCAAGACGGTCACCGCCATGGCCATCGGGCTTGCCGTCGATGACGGGTTGCTCAGCATCGATGACAAGATGAGCAAGTACTTGCGCGACAAGATGCCAGCAACGCTCTCCCCCGCCCTTGACAGCCTGACCGTGCGCCACGTACTGATGATGGCAGCAGGCCGTAAACCCGACCTAAGCATCCCCGAGGGCGATGCCGACTGGCTGACGGCCTGGTTTGCGGGCGACTTTGCCAACGTGGGCAAGCGGTTCACCTACGACTCGATGTGTACCCATGCGCTGGCGATGATTGTCACCCGAGTGACGGGCAAGCGCGTGCTGGATTATGTGCGGGAACGCATTTTCACACCCCTGCACATCACCGAAGCCGATTGGGAACTCGCACCCGACAGTGTAGAGACCGCCGGATGGGGACTGCGCCTGCACGCCGAGAGCGAAGCCAAATTGGGCCTGCTCATGCTTCACGAGGGTAACTGGCAGGGCAAGCAACTGGTGAGCCAGCAGTGGATGCACGAGATGACCCAAATGCACATCTCCACCCAATCACCCGCCCCCAAGGCGTCGCTCAAGACATGCATTGTGAGGTTCCTGCGCGGTATTTGGCACACCATCCGCTCGTGGTTCACGGGATACAATATCGACCGTTATTATCTGGGTTACGGCTACCAGACCAAGGCCATCCAGCACCCTCGGGCCGAATCCTTCTTTGCTGCTGGCTATGGCGGTCAAGTCATCTATGTGGTGCCCAAACTCGACATGGTCTTTGTCATCAACGGCAGGGCGGCCAACTATGGGGACGAGCTCAACACCATCTACTATAGCTTTGTCGATCCGATGATTGGAAAGAAAGCGCCGCCCCTCAAGGTGACTGACGTCAACCTGGCTATTGACATGCCACAGGGCGACGGCATCCACCCGCTGGAAGAGCAACTGCTGGATAACACCATCATCCTTGAGGACAACCTGCTGGGATTGAAAACCATCGAGGTGAACCGCAAGGGTGACGATATGCTGTTCACCATGACCGACCATCGCGGCCCGCTGCGCGCCGTAGCAGGATGGGGTGAATGGCGCTTCACCACCAGCGATGAGCGTCCCATCTACATCATGGAGTGCCGCAACCAACTCGATGGCACACGTCGGCCTTTCACCAGTGTGGCTGCCTTTGCTTGGCAGGGCGACACGCTCGCTTTGCGCCTCGACTGGCTTGACGGTGGCGATAACCGCCGCCTGTGGATGACGCTCGACGACAATGAGGTCACAGTCATTGCCAATGACAACTATGACCCACTGTTGAACGACACTATTAGGGGGAGACTGAGGCATTAGGCTTTAGGTGTTAGGCTTTAGGTGTTAGGCATTAGGGAGTTGAGATTACAGATGAGACCCATTACTGACATAGCTGACGTGAAACAGCGGTTTCTGGGGCACCTGACGCTGGAAAAGGGCATGAGCGTGAACACCGCTCAGGCCTATGGCGACGATGTGGACAAACTCACACGCTACCTGGCCGATGCCGGTGTGGCCGTTGAGCAGGCTACCACCGACGACCTGGAGCGTTTTGTCTGCACCTTGCAGGACGTGGGCATCCAGCCGCGGTCCCAGGCACGCATCATCAGCGGTGTGAAAGGCTTTTACAAATATCTGCGGTTAGCAGGGTTTATGGACAATGACCCTACCGAACTGCTACTCACCCCCAAAATAGGCCGCCATCTGCCTGAAGTGCTCACCATTGCCGAAATCGATGCCATGATAGCGGCCATCGATATGTCCAAGGCCGAAGGACAGCGCAACCGCGCTATCATCGAGACGCTATACGGCTGCGGCCTGCGTGTGAGTGAGTTGGTGACTCTACGCCTGTCACAGCTCTATATGGAAGAGCGCTATGTCATCATTCAGGGCAAAGGCAACAAGCAACGCCTGGTGCCCATCTCGCCCGTCGCCATCGAGCAAATCAGCCTTTATCTGGAGCAGACCCGCTCCCACCAGGTAGCCCAACGCGGCAGTGAGGATATCCTGTTCCTGAACCGCCGTGGGGCGATGCTCACGCGCCAAATGATTTTCCACATCGTCAAGCAACTGTGCGAACTGGCGGGAGTGCGCAAGGTCATCAGTCCCCACACCCTGCGCCACAGTTTCGCCACCCACCTGCTCGAGGGCGGCGCCAACCTGCGTGCCATCCAGCAGATGCTGGGCCACGAGAGCATCACCACCACCGAGATCTACGTCCACATCGACCGCTCCCGCCTGCGCGACGAAATTCTACAGCACCACCCCCGTAATAACCCTACTAAAAAATGAAACGACTGTTATTGCTCCTCTTGTCGGTTTTGACGCTGGCCGAAACGGCCCATGCGATGTCATGGTGGCTCTATCCGCCTGACAATCAAGACGTGCGCTTGACCTCAACCAACCTTCCGATTGTGTGGATTGACGTCGATGGTAAGTATATTGACCGCGAGGTGCGCATGACGGCAAGAATGAAGATTCTACATAACGGCGACGGAGAACTCAACTATGCCGACACGGTGGCTCACCCCGGTCAACACATCGACTATGAGGGCTACGTGGCCCTGCGCTACCGTGGCTATTCTTCTTACTACATGAGTGACAAGAAACCGTATTCTTTCCGTCCATTAGACAAACCGCTGGAGAAGGGCGGTGTGAAGAAGAAAGTGAATATCCTCGGGATGGGTAAGGACAACAACTGGGCATTGCTGGCACCGTTTGCCGACAAGAGCATGATGCGTGACCTGCTCGCGTTTGAGATATCGCGTCCGTGGATGGAATACACGCCTCAAGGTCGCTATTGCGAGTTGTTTGTCGATGGCATCTACTTTGGGGTGTACATCCTCTCAGAGGTGGTGTCTAACGGCAAGAATCGACTGAACCTTCCCGACCCTGGCTACAGCGGCGACGCGCTGACTGGCGGCTACATCATGGAAGTGGACCGCAGTGAGGGCGAAGTGACTTATGTCTCGAAATATCATCCCTTGAGCAACACCGGCTTGCCATACTCCAACAGGTACATCTATATCCGTTACAAATCGCCTGACTATGAAGACCTCACACAAGACCAAGTGAACTACATCAATGGCCGAATCCACCAGATGGAAACCTCGTTGATGCAATTTAGGCCAAGCAGCGAGTCAACCTATCTGGAGTTCTTGGACAGGCAAAATTTCATAGACTACCAGTTGGCCATGGAACTGGGCCACAACGTGGATGCCTATCGGCTGAGCGGCAAATTCTTCAAGCGGCGCGACAGCGAGGACCCGCGTTTCAAGATGGTGGTTTGGGACATGAACCTAGCCTATGGCAATGCGGACTACTACGGGGCATGGCACACTAATTCCTGGTCGTACCGCAACAACAACATGTTACAGACCTCGGGCGACCAAATACTCATCCCTTGCTGGTGGTACAAACTCAACACCGACCCCGCCTACACCAAGGCCTTGAAGGCCCGTTGGGCACAGTATCGACGCAGCAACCTGCAGCAGGACCGCTTGATGGCCGTCGTGGATTCGCTGGCCGAGGTCCTCACCGTTGGCGGAGCGGTGGACCGCAACAGCCAGGCATGGCCACGATGGGGGCAATATGTGTGGCCCAACTATTACATTGCCAATAACTTTGCCGAAGAGGTGGCATGGCTCAAACAATGGCTCATAGCGCGTATCGCCTGGATGGACCAGCAACTGGGCTTTGACCCTAATGCCCCCGCCCCAGGCGACGTGAACGGTGACGGTGCAGTGAATATTGCAGACATCAACGTCATCATCGACATGATTCTGTCCGGCTCGACCGATTCTTCAGCCGACGTCAACGGCGACGGCACTGTCAACATCGCCGACATCAACGCCATCATCAACCAAATCCTCAGTAACTGAATTGATTCCCAGATAAATATCCACGAATGGCCATAAAATAAAATATTCATGATAATGCTCTATTGGTCAAAAAATACTTGGATAAACCCCCAAAACTTGATTATTTTTTGAGTTTTGGGGAAATATCAGACCGATAGATTCCCAAAACTTGATGCGGTAGGATTGTTATATGAAGGTACGGAGGAGGGGCCACTTAGCTTTGTGATTTATTGCTTGTGGGAAAGGCATCCGCCCAGAATGAACAGATGCCTCACTGAATGCTTAACGCTAACTGCTAATTTTTAAACGCAAAGGGCCTAATCACCCAGGACGATATCGATGGATGCGGCTAATCGCTGAGAATTATGCTGATGATGGTGTTGACGTCGGTGATATTGATGACACCGTCACCGTTCACGTCACAGGTTACATCCTGCTTACCCGCGATAATGGCATCGACAACCAGGTTGACGTCGCTGATGTTCACCGCGCCGTCATTATTCACGTCACCAATCATAACCGTCTGCTTCATGTACCAGAAAGCGGCAATCTCGGCTTCGGGGTCAACTGTCATGCCCGTGATAGGCTTGTTCATATAGCCACCCGTGTAAACAGTGGCGGCAGGCACCGAGTTGTTGGTGAGCGAGTCCAGACCGCCTTGTGGCCACGTGTCAGTCCTGTTGTTAGAGCTCGAGAGTACGCCGTCGGCGGGAATGAGCGTCATGCGCGGATGGCTGGCGTTGTTATTGGGCTCATTGTCATTCCATGCCCGCGCGTCATAGTCCACATGCAGAATCAGAATGCCCTCGGCAGGAAGGTAAGAGTCCCAACCGCTATGGACACGGTATTCCAGCAGGTAATATTCATTGGGGTTAGCGTCATTCACGACCTTGACAGCACTGCCAAGGTCGGAGTTTAGCGGTGCCAATGAGTAACGGGTGTCCTCCACGGGGTCGATGAGGTCCATCCATCCCATGAAATTGCGTTCATAGGAAGTGTATCCTGCCGGCGTGTGTCCGTTGTTGAGGTAACAGCCGTTATCCATGACATCCCATGTGCTCATGCCATAGGAGTAGCCGCCGGCGGTGTTATAGAAGTCAGGGAGGCCCAGGCAGTGCCCGAATTCGTGGCAGAAAGTGCCCACGCCGTCAATATTTGTGCTATTATTGTTGTTGCCCTCAAGCTCATTGAACACGGCAAACCTGTCGATGAGCACACCATCGAGTTCAAAAGGTCCCGTGGTGCTGCAAGACCAGCTGTAAGCCTCCTGCATGTCCCACTGGCACGGCCAGATGCACTCAGGCACGTAGCGCCAAGCTTGTGCCTCGCCCACACCGGCATAAAGCACGACCACCACATCGACCTCGCCGTCACCGTCATTGTCATAGTCCGAGAAGTTCACTCCCGTCAGTCCCGTGCAGGCGTCAAAAATCATTGTTCCGATCCCTTTGTCAACTTCCTGCCCGAACTTGCGGATGTTACCGCCATAATATGCACGGTCCATCGGCAGTTCCACAGGGCCCAAGATATCAAACTGAGGTGAGAACATCCCGCGTGACTGCGTCTCAAAATAATGGAGACAGCTGTAGTCCTTCTCATTGAACTGGTTCTCAAAGGTAGCCAGAGGATCCTCATCGACGAACTTGATATCGGTGTAATTGACCAGGATAATCGGGATGCGCGGCGAGCCTATCGTGGGCACCTGGGTGGCGGCTTCGCCCACACGGCGAGGCGCCATGCGTCGTGATGTCTCCAGCGTCATCTGGTCACGGTAGGCGATGACAAACGCCTGTTCCTCGATACCACGGTGGCCCTCGTCATGGGCAAGCACATCGCTCATCGCGCCGCCCGCCGTGTAACGGTAGTCGCCACCCTTGTCGCGGGCGACCGTCAAGCCATCCATTGTCATCAGCGAGTGGCTACGCTCACCACCCACCATCATCAATGTCACGGTAGAGCCATCGCTCTGGGTGTGGGTAAAGGGGACAGGCTTAGCAGGTGCTGCCAACATCATGCCCAGACACATCGTCGCTGCCACTATCAATAGCAAAAACCTTCTCATTGTTGATTTGATTCCTGGTTAATGTATTCTTTCATGTTGGCTTTCCAGTCGATGTTGTTGGTGACATCGATGAAATTGTCAATCTTCCACAGGCCGCCTTCGTTCACCATTTCCAAGCGCACTGCTGTTACATTGCCGCAGTTATGAAGGTTCAGTTCGGCTACGGCAGTAGAATCGGTCATTGACACGACACGGACATCACTCACCGACAAGTCTTGCCAGTCCTGGCCCATGATCCAATAATCAGCCTCAAAGAACCCCATCATGCCCTCGGCGGCATGGGCCTCATCGGCCGACCTCACCTTAAGCGTCCAATCGTTCCAATCCTGGGAGCAGAACAGGCTATCAGCAGCCGCAGTGGGCGCCTCGTGGGTATCAGTGGTCGAATCGGCCACGTTATAGCGCTTGAAGGTCGCGTCATAGATGTCATTTACCCGCTGTACCAGCGCTGAGGTGTCTAATGAAAGTGTAGTAGTCTCACTGTTGTCAACACGGCCTTGATTTGAGCAAGCGAACAAGGCCATAACGGCCGATAATAATAGCAATTTCTTCATAATGATCCTTTTATTATATTTGTAATGGCAAAGGTAGTATTTTTTATTTAACTTTGCAGCCTTATGCTCAAAGTTGTTGCCATTATGCTCAGTGGAATGGCTGTCGGCTTCCTGATGAGGAAACGGCGGTTGCGAGTGGTGCCTCATGCGGTGACGGTGCTCATCTGGCTGCTGCTGTTCTTCTTGGGCGTCGAGGTGGGCGAGAACCCGCAGGTCGTGGGAGGCATCCGCGATTTGGGACTTGAGGCACTATGGCTCGCGATGACGGGCATCGCCGGCACGGTGCTGTTCTCGTGGGCATTGTGGAAATGGGTGAGCAGGAAGAAAGGAGGGAAGCCATGAAGGGAAGCCTCATCATTGTGGCGTTCTTCATTGCGGGTATCGCCTGTGGGCTGATGCACTTGCTGCCTGACCTGAATGCCTATGGCAACGTGAGCTACCTGACGCTGTGCGCGCTGCTCTTCTGCGTAGGCATCACCGTGGGCAACAACACCACATTGCTCAAAACCTTTAAGAGTCTGGACCGTCGCCTGATGCTGCTGCCGCTGATGACCATTGTGGGTACCCTCACGGCTACCGCCATTGCCGCCGTTGGTCTGCCCCACCGCAGCCTCACCGACTGCCTGGCCGTGGGCTCAGGCTTTGGTTACTACTCACTGTCCAGCATCTTCATCACGCAATACCGAGGTCCCGAGCTGGGTACTATCGCCCTGCTGGCCAACATCATCCGCGAGGTCTTCACCCTGCTGGGCGCCCCGCTGCTGGTTAAATACTTCGGACCTCTCTCCCCCATCTCCTGCGGCGGTGCCACCACGATGGACACGACACTGCCCATCATCACGCGCACCAGCGGCCAGGACTTTGTCCTGCTCTCGTTGTTCCATAGCTTTCTCGTCGATTTCTCGGTGCCATTTCTGGTTACCTTCTGGTGCACGCTGTGACGGAGAAAACGGAAATAACGGAATTTACGGAATTTACGGAGATAACGGACTAACAACTAGAAACTAGGGACTAAGGACTAGGGACTAAAAATTATTGGGCGCAGACGTCGCGGGGGAACTGGTCGATTTGGTTCATGCGCTTCTTGATGGTGTTGTGCATCTTCTTCATTTTGGCACTTGGATGGGCGCTGTCGCGGTGCAAGGGATTGGGCAGCGAGACAGCGATATAGGCGCACTGGTCTTTGGTCAAGCGGTCGGGGGTGGTGTTGAAATTGATGTGTGCCACGGCGTCGGCACCATAGATGCCCTTGCCCATCTCGATGGAGTTGAGATAGACTTCCATGATGCGTTCCTTGCCCCAGATTTTCTCAATCAGAAAGGTGAAATAAGCCTCCAAGCCCTTACGCAGCCACGACCTGTGCTGCCACAAGAAGACGTTGCGGGCCGTCTGCTGGCTGATGGTGCTGGCACCGCGCTGGCGCTTGCCCTCCTGGGCTTCGATTTGGGCCTTTTGAATCTGTTCGAGGTCAAACCCGCCATGCTTGAGAAACAGGTTGTCCTCACTGGCCATCGCCGCCTGAGGCAGGTTGTGGTTGATGCGTTCCAGCGGCACCCAATGATGGCACAGCGTGGGTGACTCGCCATCAATCATCTGCTCGACGCAACGTATGAGCATCAACGGCGTGATATAGACGGGGATATACTTCAAAATCACCACGGCCAGAATCGTCGAGGTAAAGAAGAAAATCAATATGTTGCGCAACCAGCGGCTGAATGTTTTCATTTCGGCGACAAAGATACAATGAAAAAACGATTTAACGGCAAATCACGCCAACTCATACGCTTTTTGACACCCGATTTCGAGAGGCATTCGCGACACGCCCCTATAGGAAGTCGTTGATGCCGTGTCTCCGGAATTTGCCAGGCAAGGCGACTATAGACCTTGATTTATCAGTATCCAGGATTCTGGGCGCTGCCGCTGGCCGAAAGTGTCTCGCCCGGGATGGGGAACACCAGGGTATAGCCGTGACGGTCGGCATCGGTCTGGGGACGGTCGGTATAAGGACGGGTGAACAGGCCGAAACGGATGAGGTCATTGCGGCGCCATCCCTCCCAAGCCAGTTCCAACAGGCGCTCCTCAAGAACATTATCGAGCGTAGCGGTTCGCGCCGGCATCTTGACACGTGCCCTAACCTGGTTGAGCAAGGCATCGGCGCCGGCTCCCGCCCTGCCGTCACGCAACATGGCCTCGCACTGCATCAGCAGCACGTCGGCATAGCGGAACAGCACGATGTCGTTGCGGCGCAGTTGTCCGTCGCTCATCGCCGCCAGGTCAACCTCGTATTTGCGCATCCTCGCGCCAGCCGTTTTCTCATACGGGTTGTTGGAGAGGTCGAGTTTCACCGCCAGGGGATAGTAAACCAGTGGCGAACCGTCGTCAAGGGTGACCGTCGCTCCCGTCCTGTCATTATATACCTGATCGTAAAAGTAGGTCCAGAACAGGCGGATGTCAGCGTCCACGCCCTTATCGTAGCCAAATGCCTTCATCGCCTCAATGGTCGCACACGGACCATTCTCGCCGTTCAGCCCTAAGGCTGAAGCATGGTTGTAGTGCAGCGAACGGAACTGCTGGGTGAAGCGGTTGGCACAGTTGTAGATATCCATCGGGATGGTGAAAATCAGTTCGGGCGACTCCTCGTTGCTGATGTCGAAATTGTCTTGGAATTCATCGGCCAGCGTGTATCCGCTTATCCCGATGATGATGCAATAATGTTCCACGGCCTGCCAGGTGTTCATCGTCTCGCCATCAACGGTCCACATCATTGCAGAGCCGTCGGGACGCTGACCGTCGGTCCAGTCATCGTCGGCATAGACCTCGGCATTCAACAGTACCTTCGCCAACAAGAAGTCCACCACGTCACGAGTCATGCGCCCGTAATACTCTCCCGGTTGGGGACTGCGTAGGACTGGAAGGTATTCGTCAGCAGCCTGCAACTCCTCAACGATATGCCTGAATGCCGCGGAGCGGGATTGCAGTTTCATCTCCTCGACCGTCGGGTCAGAACTCAGGAACAGCGGCACGCGGCCATAAAGGTCCATCGCATAGAATAGGAACATGGCACGCAGGGCACGCGCCTCGGCACGTATCGTGCTCACATCTTCGCCGGGATGGGAGTGGGCAAACGAGTTGATGCGCTCCAAGGCGCGATTACAGGCAAGCACCTCCTTGAAGAGGTAATTCCAGGTATCGCCCGTGAAATCGACATTGCCGAAGCGGTGCAGGAACAGGTTCTGCCAGATACCGCCGTCATACCAATCGGCACCCCTGGTGGGAATCATCGCCTCGTCGGTCGAGAACGTGTTCAGGTCCCACACTCCGCGGGCAGTGCCCTGCAGTCCCTGGGACGGGGCGCTACCGCCAACGTTGAGGTAAATGCTGCCCAACGCGTTATTCCACAGGTCAGTCACCGTATTGTAAGCCTCGTTTTCGGGCAGGCGGTCAGTCGGATTGTCCTCAAGGAACTTTTCGCACGAAACCAGCAACAGAATAGCGGCGGCCAATGTCAGGCTATAGATGATATATCGTTTCATGATTGTCTGTGCTTTAGAATGTTACGGTAACTCCTAAATAATAGGAACGGGTGACGGGATAGATGTTCTTGTCGTCAACACCCAGTGTGCCATTGACCGACGAACTGTTGATGATGGGCGTCAGGCCAGAGTAGCCCGTGATGGTGCCCAACTCATCTATCGTGAGCGCCAGACGCAGACGGCTGATTGTTCGTGCAAGACTCTTGCCCAAAGGCACGTTCCAGCCCAGGGTAAGGTAGTCAAAGTCAACGTAATCGCCGCGCTCCAGCCAATAGTCGGTTGCTGTCTGGTCGTTGATGGCGCGGCCTGGGGCGTCGGCCAACACATTATAACCCGGCAGACTGTTCATGTTCATGTAGGTCAACGCGGTGCCGTTGTAAATCTTGTGTCCAAAAGCACCGTTAATCTGCAACGTCACATCCCACTGCTTGAAACGGAAGTTGATGTTGCTGCCCAGCAGCACCTTGGGCATCGCCTGGCCGCACACTCGGCGGTCCTTGCCGTTGGCGATGTCGATGTCGCCCGAATTGTCAAGGTCAGCGATTTCGTACACATAGCCACCCAGCCCGTCGCTCTTCAGTCCCGTGCAGTGCGGCAGATAGAACACGCCCAGCGGCTGTCCCACCATCTGATAAACGATATGGTTGTTGCCACCGTGGAAACCCGCGCCGTTGAGGTTGACCAGATCCACCTCGGCGGGGGCCTCAAGCCAGAAGTCGTTGTAATAGCCGCTCAGGGAGAGCAGTTTGTTGTACTGGTAGGCGACATTAGCATTGATGTTCAACTCCATATCACGCGTGGTGAGCGGCGAGAGACCCAACGCCAACTCGATACCGCTGTTACGCATCGAGCCCAAGTTGTCGAGCAGTTTGTTGTAACTGAACGGGGGCACTCCGACATTATATAAGTAAAGCATGTCGGTCGTCTTGGAGGTATAGAAGTCCAACGAGGCGATGATGCGGTTGCCCAAGAAGGCTGCGCTCACGCCGGTATTGAAACTGCGCTTCACCTCCCACTTGAGGTCGGGATTAGAGTTGAGTAAGGCATCGAGCGTCACAGCCAGTTTCTCGCCCACAAGGGGAATACCCGCAGGCGTAAGCACTTTTTGAGCCATATAACTCTCCACGGCACCCTGATTACCCGCCAAACCGTAGCCTACGCTCCACTTGAGGTCATCGAGCCACTCCACATCTTTCAAAAACGCCTCACGGCCGATGTTCCAAGCCGCCGAAACCGAGGGGAAGAAACCCCACTTGTTACCCGAAGCGAACTTCGACGAGCCGTCGGAACGGGCGGCAACGGTCAACGAGTAGCGGTTGTCGTAGTCATAGTTGACACGTGCCATGAACGATGCCAGCGAAGGGACGTTGCGGTAACTGCCAGTGCCATCCCACAGCGTCACCGATCCCGCCTGGATGGCATCGATGCCGATAGCGTTGGTAGAGAACCCAGTCGTTGTGGTATAGAATCCCGAGTGGATGTTACGCTCCACCTCGGCAAGGCCCATCACATTGATATGATTGAGGCCCAACGACTTGTCCCACGTCACGATGGCATTTCCCAGCCAGGACTCGGTCTTGGCACTGCTGCGGAATCCCTTGCCGCCACTCCAGATGCTCGTCGGCAGGAATTGGGCTATCTCGACCTCGTTGTGGCTGTAGGCGCCGAAGAACGAGAGCTTCCAGTTGGGCGTCAAGTCGAAAGTGAGTTTGGCATGGGTGCTCAGGTGAGTCGTCTTGTCCTGGGTGCGGCTATCCATCAGCACCAGAGGATGGTTAATCTGGTTGGCGTAGGTGAAGCCGTCCCAGCCGCCCGAGCTGTTGCGCTCGGTGCCGAAGGTGGGATTCCATGCCTGAGCCGAGTAGAAGGTCTTCTGCACATCATAGACGGAGGTCATGTCTCTCTGCACATTGCCGAACACGCCCACCTCGATGGTCAACAGGTCGTTGAACATGCGCTGATGCATGTTCATGTTGCTCGTCAGATTGCGCAGTTTGTTATGAAGGATGACCCCGTCGTGGTCCATGTATCCCAGCGACACACGGTAGCCCGAACGGTCACCACCACCCATGAAAGCAATGTGATGGTCCTGAAGGAAGGCGGTTTGCTGGATAGCCTTCTGCCAATCTGTGTTAAATCCCTTATCAATGAGCATACCACCCTGGGCACGCACGGCATCGCGGTAGCCCGCGGCATCAAGCATCTTGAGGTTTTTGCTCACATGGGACACGCCCAGACTGCCGTTATAAGTGACAGTGGCACGGTTGGCAGCACCCTTCTTGGTGACCACCTCGATGACACCCGAAGCACCACGCGAGCCATACTGGGCGGTTTCGCTGGCATCCTTTAGCACCGTAAAACTCTCGATATCAGATGGATATATCGACGAAAGGGTGTTCAGGTCACCGAACACACCATCAACAATAATCAATGGGTCGTTGCCACCAGTGACCGATGTGGTACCGCGCACGCGCACAGCATTCATCGCTGCAGCGCCGTTGTTGCTCTTTTGGATGGTCACACCAGCAACACGACCGTTGATGGCCTCCAGAGGATTGGTCACCTGTTGCTGACTGACGTCCTTGGCAGTGACCACAGTGGGTGACAGCAAGCGGGCAACGCTATCGGCAGGAACCAGTGATTGGGATGACATCGTGACACCTATTGTCAGCATCCCCACAAGAGTCACACACCTCAAGTAAAGACCAGTTTTCATTATTCAGGTTTGGTATTATTGATTTCAAACAGAGAGAAATTTACCTTGCCGTAAACGCGCTGCTGCGAGAAATGGGGCAAGGCGCTGAAGTCATGCTCGCGCGGATGCTCCATGATGAACAGTGTGCCCTCATGCACCAGCGGGGAGTCGAGGACCAGTTTGGGCACCTCGGCAAATCGCGGCAAGTCATAGGGTGGGTCGGCAAAAATCACGTCAAACGACTGGCGACATGTGGCGAGAAACTTAAACACATCGCCACGCACCAGCGTCAGGTTAGGGTCGCCCAGCTGTTGCTGAACACGCTTGATGAACTCGGCCTGGGTGCGTGCCTTCTCGACGGCGGTCACATGGGCCGCGCCGCGTGAGAGGAACTCAAAACTCATGGCCCCGGTACCGGCAAACAGGTCGAGCACGGCCTTGTCCTCGAGGTCGATGATATTGCCCAAGACGTTAAACAGGTTTTCACGCGCCATGTCGGTCGTGGGGCGTGCGGTGATATTGGTGGGGACGTCAAAGCGGCGACGCCCGTATTTTCCACTGATTATTCGCATAAGGCAAGCTGTATCAATTCCATCGGAGCCCGCATTGCATTGCGCCCAAGCTGCATTGCTGCGGCAGGATAGACGGCAGGCATCACATGTTTCACAAATTCCCGCAGCACAGGCGTCACCGCTGCACGCAGGTCGCCATCGCCAGCAAGAAGCAATTCATCGGCAAGTTGGTCCAAGCCATTTGCCCGCCATGCCCCAAGAGCGAAATAAGCCGCATCTTGGGCGTTGGTATAAGGATAGGTGTTGGCACACAACAGGGCACCATCACGATAGATAGCCATGTCCATGCTTTCGCCACTCAAGTGGAGAAACATGCGGGCCACAGAAGCCTCATGAACTTGCTCCTTAAAGTACCCGCACAGCGGCACCAGATGATGACAAATCATGGGATAATTGAATGTGCGGCCCAGAAACGCCATCAGTCCCCTCGGCATCAGGTAAGCGATCTTCACTCCGTTTTCGGCCGTTTGGCACACGGCAGCGTCGCCATCATCGGCAGGGAAAGCCTGACGCAGCAGCATGCCACAGTCGTCATCTTCAACGTCCAAGGGCAACAGCACGAAGTGGCGCGAGTGGATCACCACCCGCACCCGCTTGTATTCGCCCAGCAGTTCGGGCGTGTCGTAGATGGCATCCTCAAGCGCCTGCAACGACGTGTCGGTCAACAGAACCTGTCCAGTAACCAGCGAACCCTTGACCGTCGGCGTGAACAAGATATAGTCCACCTGCCTGTCGTCAATCGACACAAGCAGTTCCCACACCTCAGGATGCTGAATGTTGATATCACTCTTCCCTTTCATGATTGCGCAAAATTACAAAAAAATGAACAACCCGACCATAAAACAAATGAAAATGTAGTATCGTCGCCCATAGTGAGAAAATTGGCGGCGTCTCGGGAATGCAAACAAAAAACTTAATCAATTTATGAGCATTCATGGACGTTGATGAACATTCATGTTTCAAAAAATTGCTCTACGGCCTTTTAAGAACACGAATGACCATGAATTCCCACGAATATTCATTAATAAAAATTTATTTATGAGTTTTTTGTTTGGCACTCCGCTCGACTTGCATTATCTTTGCAGATTAGACAAACAGACCATGTATTAGACAGATTTTTATTATGGGAGACAATAAGACCAACTCACTTGTTGTGATTAATGAAGAGTTCTATTCTGAAATATCTTCAATTATTGAGTATGGTCGCCAACAAGCATATTCAGCAGTCGGTCAAGTCTCAATAATGACTTTTTGGAAAATTGGCAAGCGAATAGTTGAAGAAGAGCAGCAAGGGGAAAAACGTGCCGAATACGGAAGCCGACTGATTGAAGGACTCTCTGAAAGACTTCAAAAGAAGTACGGTAGTGGTTACGGTCGTCGTAATCTTGCTTACTATCGCCGTTTGTACCTCATGTTCCAAGATTGGGAGATTTTGCACACGCGTGTGCAAAATCTTTCATGGTCACATGTTCGAAGGCTGTTATCCGTCTCATCTCAAGAAGCGAGGGAATGGTATCTTGATACAGCAGCAAAAGAGATGTGGAGCGTGGCAACATTGGATCGAAATGTTTCAACGCAGTTCTACGAGCGTCGTCTTGCCGCTCAAATACCAGCATCTGCAACCGATGTAGCGAGAACCGATAAGAGCAGTCCATTAGAATATATCAAAAATCCCATGGTGGCCGAGTTCATGGGTTTTAGGCAAAACACAGCCTATAATGAAACGGAATTTGAACAGGCTCTTATCGATAATCTCGAGAAATTCATCTTAGAACTTGGACGAGGGTTTGCCTTTGTCGAACGGCAGCAGCATATTGTAACAGATACCGCAGACTTCTTTATTGATCTTGTGTTCTACAACTTCAAGATGAAGAGGTTTGTCATCTTTGAGTTAAAGACGCATAAACTCACTCATCAAGACATTGGACAACTTGATATGTATGTGAGGATGTATGATGACCTGGTCAAAGAGAAAGATGACCGCCCGACAATTGGAGTCCTTTTATGTACAGATACGGACAACACCATTGCCAGATATTCTGTTCTACACGAAAGCGAGCAGATTTTTGCAACTAAATATATGGCATATCTGCCCACAGAGGAAGAGCTGAAACAGGAAATTGAGCAGCAGAAACAATTCTTGCTGGAACAATACGGGCTATCGGAAAGCAAAAATGAATAAACACCATCCAAGAGACATCTGCTGATAAGGCGGCGTCTCGGGAGTGCCAAACAAAAAAATGAGTTTTTTGTTTGGCACTCCGCTCGACTTTCACTACTGTTGCCTGACGGCGAAGATAGGCGGCGTCTCGGAAGTGCAAACAAAAAAATGAGTTTTTTGTTTGGCGCTCCGCTCGACTTGCACTATCTTTGCAGATTAGACAAACAGACCATTTTGTAACCCAATGAGTGACAAGTATATCGTATCGGCGAGAAAGTATAGGCCTGCTACATTCCGTAGCGTGGTGGGTCAACCGTCGTTGACGCACACGTTGAAGAGTGCCATCGCCAGCGGCCGTCTGGCTCACGCCTACCTGTTTTGCGGACCGCGTGGTGTGGGTAAGACGACCTGCGCCCGCATCTTTGCCAAGACCATCAACTGTGAACACCCCACGCCTGAGGGCGAGGCCTGCAATGAGTGCCCGTCATGCCTGGCGTTTAACGAGCAGCGCTCCTACAACATCAACGAGTTGGATGCCGCGTCTAACAACAGCGTGGACAACATCCGCGACTTGACCGAGCAGGTGCGCATCCCGCCGCAGACGGGCCGTTACCGCGTGTTTATCATCGACGAGGTCCACATGCTTTCGCAGGCCGCGTTCAACGCTTTCCTCAAGACGCTTGAGGAGCCGCCCGAGTATGCCATCTTCATCCTTGCCACCACCGAGAAGCAAAAGGTCATCCCCACCATCCTGTCGCGTTGCCAGATTTATGACTTCGCGCGCATCACCGTGCCCGACATCGTGCAACAGCTGCAGTATGTGTGTGAACAAGAGAACATCGAGGCCGAACCCGCCGCCCTCAACGTCATCGCCCAAAAGGCCGACGGCGCCATGCGCGACGCTTTGTCCATCTTTGACCAAGTAGCCGCCTCGACCGAGGGACACATCACCTACCAGAGTGCCCTCGATAACCTGAATGTACTCGACTACGACTACTACTTCAGGCTTGTGGACACCTTCCTTGCCGGGGACGTCATGCAGGCGTTGCTCATCTACAAGGAAATACGCGACAAGGGCTTCGACTCACAGTTCTTTGTCAACGGGCTGGCACAGCACCTGCGCGACCTGATGGTGGCCAGCACGCCCCAAACGCGCAAGCTGCTCGAGATGAACGACGAGGTAGCCAGCCGCTATGGCCAACAGAGCACCAAACTGTCGCCCGCGTTCTATTATCGCGCATTGGACTTGTGCAACAGTTGTGACCTGAATTACCGCAACGCCAGCAGCAAGCAATTGCTGGTGGAACTGACGCTCGTCAAGCTGTGTCAACTTGTGGCTCCGATGCAACAGCCCGCTGCCCAGCCTTCATTGCAAAAGATTGCGGCACAGCCTGCTCCGCAGCAGCCGCGCACGGCACAAACCGCGCCAGCGCCTCCCGTGGCTAAAGCGCCAACGCCTCAGGCGCCTCAGGCGCCTCAGGCACCTCAGACGCCACAGCCCCAGCAACCACCGCAAGCGCCACACCCTGCTCAAGCAGCCCAAGCGATGCCTCCTCGCCCTGCCGCCCAACCATCGGCCAACGCAAGGCCAAGGCCACGAGCCGTGGGCAATGAGCCCCGCATCATGGTGAATGTGCCCAACGCTCCTGTTACTCAGCAGCAAACCACTGCCGCTACGCCGCAGCGCACGCAACCGTTCACCGCCCAGCAGCTACTTGACGCCTGGCAAAGCTACATCGACCAGCACCCCCAAGAACGGGCTTTGTGCACGACCATGTCCTATGCCACACCGCAGCCAGGCAACAGCCCTGAGCATTATGTGATGACTGTGGGCAGTCCCGCCGAACAGAAAAACGTCGAAGAGTACAAAACGGCACTGCTGAAGTTCCTGAGTGACGCCGTTAAGAATGACCGCCTGATGCTCGACGTCAAGGTGAGCGAAGTGCCCATCGACACGCCCAAAATACTGTCCCCGCGCGAGGTTGTGGAGCAAATCAAGCAACACAACCCCAATTTCACCCAATTCCTGAAAGACTTCGACCTAGGCCTCGCCTAAATTGATTAACAATGAGAAACAAGCCCTATGTTTGACTTATGCCGGTGCAAACATAGGGCTTATTATTGTCGTTCTCTACTTTGTTACGGTAATGCGTTGATGGTGTTGGCCTTGACGGTGAAGAAGTTGTCGCTGTTGTTTTTCAACAGGTTGTACTCGCTGTGGTTACTCCAAGAGGCCGGCTTGTCCTCGATAAAGGTGTCCTCGCCCGTGTCATTGTCGATGTATTCCTCGATTTTTTCCTGCCAATGGAGGATGCGAGCTTGGGCTATATTACGGTCCATCATGGCATTTCGCGGATTAACCAACGCCTTAAGATGGGCCACATAAACCGCCTTGAAATCGTCAAACTTGAGGATTCTGGCAATGAGGCGGTTGTTGTCCACACCCCAATGCAGGGGATTCTGCCGCCCCGCATCATCCTGATTGCCGCACCTGAGGCTGGTGCCTAACGTGTTGTCGTAGTCGTAGGGGATGAAGAAGAACTGGTAGCCCGTGGTTCCTGTGCCATTGAAGTAGATGTAGTAGTTGTTGGCGTTGTTCCAGTAGTCGTCCCACATGCCCACAGCGACGTTGACGGCATAGGTCTTGAGCAACAGGTCAACGTTGGTCACCTGCTGGATCCAGGTGTAGAACTCACTGTCGCTGAGGTTGGTGAGTTTGTTCATAAAGTCGATGAGTTGCACACGTGCGCTGTCAAACTCGGCAGTCTGCGTCTCAAGGGTGTAGGCATGGCGGTCATCACTGTCGTCGTCATACCACATGTCACCATTAGGATTGTTGAGGCCTGCCGCGGCATTGCGGCACTTCCACAGGTAGCCCTTGTCGCTGCCAAAGAGGGCTTTTCTGTCCTTGAGATAGCGTTTATCGATAGGCTCAATCATCTCGTACACGCCATAGTATGCCTCATGGCTATCGCCCTCGACGTTGAGCCACAAGCGGCAGTAGTTGTCGCGCGGGGCCGTCCACACGCCAGCACGGCGGAACAATTCATAACAGAACATCTCGCGCACATACATCGGGTCGTCCTTGAACCACTTGAGATGCAGCTTGCGCACTCCCTGGATGGTATGGGCGTCATCATCAACATATTTGCGCAGATTCACCCCAAAGTGGGCATGATGCCAATCGGTGTTGTTGCGCTGGTGCGTCTCACCATAACGGCCCTCGGGACGACGGCGCGAGGTATTACCCTTGAGGCGCAGTCCCACGCTGTCGATAAACGTGGTCTCGCCATCCTTGACAAACGAGGCATCGGCCATAACATACTGGGTTGTATAGGCATTGGCATCATATAATGCCAGCAACCTGTTCCACTCGCTCAGGCTCACCGAGAGGTGAATCTCGGGCAGGGCTTCGTCATCCCAGACGTAATCATAGCCCTGCTTGACTTGGTGAGGCAGTTCTCCACCCACAATGACGTCCACGAGCACTGAGAGGTCGGCAATATTGATTGTGTTGTCAAAGTTGACGTCGGCACGGCGCCTCTTGTCATAGTTGGCAAACGAGCCCAAGATGATGTCGATGACCTCAGTGATATCGCTGATGTTGATGCTGCCATCGCCATTCACGTCGCCCACCTGAAAGTCGTAGGGATTAGGGAGTTCAGGCTCCTGATACTCGGCGATGCTGAAGGTGAGTTGCCTCTGATTGAAGGTAAACGTGTAGTCCTTCCCTTCGCCGATAAACCTGTAAGCATGGTTGTTGTTGCTCTTTTGAGTCGAGTACTCCGTGCCGATTGTCACATCCTGGGTGCTGTTGCCATTGGGTCCATAGCGGTAGTTGGCATTGAAATAGTTCCAATCACTATTCAAGCCATCGGCAAACACAAACCACACCGTGCCGCTGATGTTCACCGTGTGCTTATAGATGCCGTTGCCCTGATCGACCATCTCCACACCATTGTTTGGGTCCCAGTTGCCAAAGGGGACGTTGCCGACCATATAGATGGCGCCCCATGCCGGCACAAATGCCAGCATGAGGGCCATAACTGCCAATAAGTAATACTTCTTCATCTTGAATTTTGGTTTATTAATACTAAAAACTGATATCGTTTTTTATTCCTCGTACCAGGTCGAGTACATGAGGTAGTTCTTGGCGATTTTCACGTTGATCTCGCTGGCCTGCTTGGGGTCAACCATCTTTTTGAACTTCGCCGGACTACCTGCCCACAACTCGTGAGGTCCAATCTTGGTACCGCCGAGCACCACGCTGCCGGCAGCGACGATTGCGCCCTCGCCAACCTCAGCGTGGTCCAGGATGATGCTACCCATGCCAATGAGTGCCATGTCACAGATTTTGGCACCATGCACGACCACGTTGTGGCCGATGGACACGTCATTGCCGATTTCGGTGACCGATTTCTCATACAGGGTGTGTATCACTGCGTTGTCCTGGATGTTGACACGGTTGCCAATGGTGATGGTGTTCACGTCACCACGCAGCACGGCGTTGAACCAGATGCTGCAATCGTTGCCCATGGTCACGTCGCCCACAACAACGGCGTTGTCGGCCAGGAAACAGTTTTCGCCAATCTTGGGGTCAAACCCCCTCACTTTCTTGATAATAGCCATTTTTTATTTGTCAGTTTTTTGAGGCACAACATCTTGCGCCTCAGTCGTCAGTTTTCAATTGTTTACTTAAACCCAACACCTAAAGCCTAATGCCTAAAACCTAAAGCCTAATGCCTAAAGCCTAAATCTCACGAGTTTTGTCTGCGAGCCAAGCGGCCTCGTCGGCATTGAGCAACGGGGTGATGCGGTCACGCACCATGCGGTGGTAGTCATTGATTTGGGCCACCTCTTCGGCCGTCAGCATCGAGCGGTCAATCAACTGCAGGTCATAGGGGTAGAGCGTCAGCGGCTCAAAGGTGAGGAACTCACCGAAATCCTCGGTTTTCTCAGCCTCAACGACCAACAACAGGTTCTCAGTGCGGATGCCGTACTCGCCCGTCTTGTACAGGCCAGGCTCATTGCTAGTGATCATGCCCGGCAGCAGCTTGACATCCACAAGATTGGTACGGATGCTCTGCGGCCCCTCATGGCATCCCAGGAAATGTCCCACACCATGGCCTGTGCCGTGGCCATAGGTCATGGCCTCTTGCCACAGTGGCAGGCGCGCAAGCACGTCGAGCTGGCAGCCAGTCGTGCCGCGGGGGAATTTGGCACGCTGCAGGGCAAGGTGGCCCTTGAGAACGAGCGTGAAGTCATGCTTCTCCTGAGCCGTGGGATTGCCCAAGGTGATTGTGCGGGTGATGTCGGTGGTACCGTCAAGGTATTGCGCGCCACTATCCACGAGCAGAATGCCCTCACCATGCAGGGTGGAAGCGCTCTCGTCGGTCGCCTCATAGTGGACGATTGCGCCATGCTCTTTGTAACCGCATATCATGGCAAAGCTATCCTCATGATAGAGAGCCTGTTGGGAGCGGAATTCCATACCCTTGTTCCACACGTCCACCTCGTTGATGGTGCCTGTGGGTGCCGTTTCCTCAATCCACTTGAACAGGCGCACCAGTGCGGCGCCGTCACGCTCCATGGCACGGCGGAAGCCCTCGATCTGCACATCATTCTTGAAGCACTTGAGGTCGGTGATGGGTGAACGGAAATACACCTTCTGGCACGGCAGAGCGTTGGCAAGGGTGTCGCTCACGCGGTTGGGGTCGATGAGCACCACCTCGTGCTCACTCACACGCTCCAGGAAGTGGACGATGTCATCATAGTGACGAATCCTCACGCCACAGCCCTTGAGGTGCTGACGCACCTCGTCGGTGACCTTGTTCTCGTCGATGAACAGCTCCCTGTTATTCTGTGAAATGTAAGCAAAAGCGATAGCCACCGGAGTGAACGCCACATCATTACCGCGCAGGTTGAGCAGCCAGGCGATGTCGTCGAGGGCAGTCACCAGCATGGCCGTAGCATCATTGTCCTCAAGCACCTTGAGCAGGCGCTCGATCTTGTCGGCAGCCTCTTCTCCAGCATACTGCACGTCATGGACAAAGGCGGGCTCGCTGGGACGCGCAGGGCGGTCGGTCCAGAGTTTGTCGGCGGGATAGAACTCGGTGGCGAGCATGAAGCCGTTTTCGCCGCAGAAGCGTTCCAGCTGGTTGGCATCCTGAGCGCTATACAGGCGTCCGTCGATGGCAATGACCGAATCTTCCTCGAGCACCTCTTTCAGCCACTCGTGGATGGTGGGGTCGTTACCCATATTCTCCTTCATCATCACGAAACCGCTGTCTTCCAACTCGATTTCAGCTTGCAAGAAATAGCGGGAATCGGTCCACAAGGCAGCTTGATCGAGGGTTACCACGGCGGTGCCGTTACTGCCAGTGAAACCACAAATCCAGTCACGGAATTTCCAATGGTCACAGATGTATTCACTCTGGTGCGGGTCGGTGCCGGGAATGATGACGGCATCCACATTCAGGCGGCGCATCTCGTCGCGCAACGCCTCAAGATGAGGAAAAGTCTCTCTACTCATTGTTCTCTTTATTTGTTGTTTGATTATGTTTTTGTATGAATTTATTCGTTGTTATCTTTCAGGCTTTCCAACTGCTGTTGACGAAAAACCTCCTTTTGCATCTCTATCTCGCGCCTCAACTCTTCCTCTGATGGAAGATAAGGCATATACTTGACCTGGAACAATTGTTCACTGCCGTGTAGCACACTATACCGCGCAATATCGCGGCTCGTGTCCTCACATAGCAATAGTCCGATGGTAGGGTTATCGCCCTCGGTTCGTTTCAAATGATCAAACATTCTAACATACATATCCATCTGGCCAACGTCTTGATGTGTAATTTGCCCCGTTTTGAGGTCAATAAGGAAAAAACACTTCAAGATATAATTGTAGAACACCAAGTCAATATAGAAATCCCCCATATCGGTGCGAATGTGCTGCTGCCTACTAACAAAAGCAAAGCCTTTACCCATCTCCATGATGAACTTCTGCAAGTGGCTGATGATGCTGCTCTCCAGTTCAGTCTCAGTGAAATCTGTATTAGGCTGCAATCCTAAAAATTCAGCAACCACAGGATTCTTGATGAACTCCAATTTGTCGTGCTGCATGTCTGCAGTCAACGTGTGCATTTCAGCAATCACCTTGTCTTTATGTGCAGATTTCAGCAATCGGAAGTAATATTGAGAGCCGATATTGCGATGCAGTGTTCTGGTACTCCACATTTCACGCAGGGCTTCTTGTTCGTACCATTTTCTCGCATCAGCATCCTCCACACGTATGAGTTCCCGATAATGCGTCCAAGGCAGTAATTGGCACCGTGCTACGGCCATCGTGTCAGATAGTCGACTCACTGCGTCGACTTTTCTGGATTGTCGCTGCGACGCGTCGACAATGTCAGGAAAACAACGGTAAAACTTCAGATAGTTATACAAAGATTTACGGTCTAATCCAGCACCATACTTTCTTGTCAGATCTTCGGCAAGTGTTGAAACTACACTTTTGCCATACTCAGCTCTTGCGGCCCCATCGAGTTCGTCTTCGGCAATGCGTTCCCCCAGCAGCCAATTGCGAAGGGTAAGCGAGACGTTGACAGCACGATATGCATGCAGTCGAGCATCGTCAATGATGGCACACGTATCATGATACAGTAACTTGTAGTCCTGTGACGCAGATAGTTCAGCCACTTTATTTATCATCTCATCATTTGCTCCCATGTCACGCTCAAAGATATTACTATCAGCACAATATCGATACCTCGACGTGCGGAATAGCCTTTTTACTCACATTGCTGTCAGTTTTTGTTGTTTGATTAGTTTTTTATAATCCTGCAAAGTTACTATTTTATCATCAAAAAGAGCCCATTAACATTGGTTTTTTCAATCTTGAGCTGATGGGATTGAAAAATGTGGTAAAATTTTCTACACAAAAAATTTGTTGTTCGTTAACCTTTTGTGTATTTTTGCATCGGCAAAAATGCAGATATTATAAACATGTTATTATGATATAATATGACAGATACATCTTAACATACTACGGTAAAACATTGTTGATATAAAAATTAAAGCTCAGGGAAGCTACGCCCTCTTGTGAGATTCGCAATAGGATTAAACTAAGAAGGGTGAGAAGCGACCGAAGTTTTTGCAGCTTAGAGCAGAACGATGTTTTACCGATGCAATATATATTAGAGTAAAGCATTAAAGCGAGAGAGCTATTATATGGTTTTCTCGCTTTTTTTTAGACCATGCTACAACGGGCAACCGTTGTGGCAGAATAAGAAGTACAGTTATGTCGATTCATATCGGAAGAGAAATTGAAGCTGAGCTGCGCAGGCAGGGGCGCGGCGCAACTTGGTTGGCGCAGAGGTTGTACTGCGACCGCACTAACGTATATAACATCTTCAAGCGTCAAGGAATTGACACGGTTCTGCTTCAACGCATCAGTGATGTGTTGAACCGCAACTTCTTTGCCCTGTACTGTCCCAGAGAGGGCGCTGGTGCTGAAAATAATTCAACGGATTCGTAGCATTATCTGCTATATGCAATTATGACACCCAGTTGCAAATAGCAGTAATTTTGCATTGCCAACTGAGCCGTGCCTGTCACGACCCCAATGGACTTACCTTTATATTTTATAATAATAATTCCTAAAGTAGATGATAATGAAGACTTACACTGGGAATAAAACAATGAGGCGATTACCCCGCGAGCCTCCTGGTTTTCACTCAAGTTCCAATATCGCGGCTATATAAAAAAAAGGAAAATACAGTCCCCCACTATGATAGAGGGGGCCCGGGACCTTAGGTATTGAGAATTGTCAAACCACGTTCCGGCAAATGCAAGACACCCCCTCTTGCCAAATGCTATCCAAGAGGGGGTCATTTTTTAATAAGACCCTGAGAACAGAAGACTGCCATTTGAGCGGTTACAAATCAATGGCAATACACATCGGTAAAGAAATACAGGCAGAGTTGCACCGCCAGGAACGCGGTGTGAGTTGGCTCGCAGAAAAGTTGCACTGCGACCGCACCAATGTGTATAACATCTTCAAGCGTCAGGGCATCGACACCCGCTTGCTCGAGCGCATCAGCATCATCCTGAACCGCAACTTCTTTTCCCTTTATTGTCAGGAAAACCATACAGATGTAGAAGATAATTCAACAATTCTGTAGCATTCTGCACAACACAAGACAAACCCTCAATATACTTATTTGCCATAATTTTGCATTTCGTAATGAGATAGTTAGAAACCACTATTATTTCAATCAACAAACAATTAGAAATCAACTTATTATGAGAAGGATTCTATTACTGATTACAACAGTGTTATTGTCATGTTCTATGGCAAATGCAATCTACTTTGAAGATGATGGTATTCCGCAGGGTTACCGAGGCTTTGCTAATATCACCTATACACTTGGCGTGGGTGACTGGGGAAAAAAACATGACCGCATCGGTATTATGACGACCCATGGCTATCAAATTGCCCCCCAATTCTTTGCGGGCCTAGGTGTGGGATTCAATTACTATTTTAATGGGAATGATGAGTTATGCGGTCTTCCTATTTTTGTCAATTTACGCAGCGACCTTCTGTGCCAGGAGATAACCCCCTTCATAGATTTGAGTGTTGGGTATAGTTTGATTGACGTGAAGGGCGTGTACATTAATCCGTCGGTCGGTTGCAGGTTTGAACTCACAGAAGACATCGGGTTGAATGTTGGATTTGGCTACACGATGCAGCAGTCTGAATTCTTCATTATTGACTATAATTACAACCACTTCACCGAGAAGAAGAACTGTGGAGGCATCGACTTCAAAATCGGCATTGACTTTTAAATTCCTCACTCAATATGAAATATAGAATTCTGAAACTTATTATCTCCTGCGTCATGGCACTGCTGGTTGCCTGTGTCGCTCCAACAAGACTCAATTTTTCCTGTGATGATCCCACCATTGATATTTATATTGATGGAGAATATGCAGGCACATCACTCGTGACTTATGTGTTCCCTAACTCGAAACAAGACGTCGTGGTAACATGTTATGAAGACGGCAAGGAAGTGTACCGTCGCACCTTTAGCAAGGAAGGACGACTAAAGAATGAACTGATTGACCTGCAGATTGTACGCGATCTGCATTACTCATCAGGAGGTCGAAAGGCAAAAACTTACTAATCATACATAATAACAGAATATGAAAACGAAATTATTATTGACATTTGTGTTTATGTTGTGTTCAATGACATACACATTAGCAATTGCAAGGACCAAGGTTGTGAAAGTCTCAGTGGAACCACAGGAGGCCTCAATCTATGTTGACAACACGTTTGTCGGAAATGGCTATGGTGAATTTCCATGTCCCAAAAAGAAAAATGCAGTGGCTGTCATCCGGGTCGAGTGTGATGGTTTTGTCACCATCAACACCAAGTTTTATGGTGGTGACAATCGCGCGAGTCTGCATCTTGTAATGCAGCCCGACGGCTTCATTAATGGCACAGAGCCTTCAGGTGCGGTGAATAAGTTCTTCACGATTGAAGTCGATAAAAAGTACTACACCCAAAAGGATGACGGAAGCATTGAAACCAAGACCGCCTGGAAACTCCTGCATCAGATCCTGCTCAACTATTTCGACGAAATCGAAACAACAGACTTTTATAGCGGTTATGTACAAACCCCATGGCATTACACTGAGTTCACAATGAGCGATAAGGAGGTGCGAAACCGGGTGGTTATCAGGGATATTTCCAACCCCGAACTGGTGGCATTCCAAATAAAGATCATGAGTGAAGTTGCTGCCACCAAGTTGGGCAAACATGGCGAGTTTGTTGAAGTGGATAGGATTCCAAAAGAACTCACAACTCTCATCCAAGAATTGCAGACGAGAATAGGCAAATTGTATAGTAACTAATTAATTAATCATCAAACAAATGAAAAAAAAGAATGCTTTAACGTTGCTATTAGTTGCAGCCATGACTTTTGTCACCAATGCCAATGTGGTTATTGATGATTTCAGCGCCAATATTTATGGTTGGAACGAAGGGGAAATTGATGGGGAAATTGGCGCTATTTCCATTATCAACGGCAAACTGGACATCAAGTCCAAACATGACGAAGTGGCGCTTAAAACCCATTGTTATGCCCCAATCAATGTGGAAAAGGATTTCAGAATTACTGCTCATGTTTTCATCGACAAACTCAAAAATGACAAACAAGTGGGTCTGATTTTCAACTATCGGGATGACGGTAACTTCTATTGCTTCTCATTCAACGAATATGCCGTCAGTTTCAGACGTTTTGAAAACAACAGAGAAGTAGGCAGCTACCATCAGGGCATCAAGTGGAAAAAGAAGAAAAACCTTGAACAAGAGTGGACGTTAGTCAAGGAAGCTGACGAGTTAGCCTTCATGGTAGATGGTCAGGAAATCATCCGAATTCGCTATATGCCTCTTTCCTATTGCGGCGTAGGCTTCTACACCATCAGCAAGCAGCAATTAATAGTGACCAAAATTGAATATGTTCAATAAACTTTATTACTAATTAATCATAGACGAAACCATATAATACGTACACTATTATGACTTGGAACGATTTTACAAGAACTGAAAGAATTGCGATTTTAAAATCTGCAATTACTACTGCCAGATGCAATTATAATCCTTCTTTGTTTGGAGGTTTATTCCATCGCGCTGCCCCAAAACACAACATTAATGAAGCCCAAAATATTTATTTAAAAATTCTTCTTATACGGATGAATGGCACGGGTGACCCTCAATCCTTTATGAATGCCGTTAACTCAATGCAAGACAGGGAAATGGCTAACATAATAAAACAAATGTCTAAAGAGAAACGAGATTTCGTGTTCTTAATTTGGGCGTCAATTCTTTGCCGAATTTCTAATAGTTCATTCTTTGGTTCCATGAGCATGAGCGATTTTCCAAGCGAGTATAATTCAACGGTTGAAGCGATGGCCAAAGATATGAATGTAACAATCCTAAACACGTTTGACATTGACGATACAGGGTATTACTAATAGTTCAGGTTTCTGAAGAAGACGATAAATAACCAACATCTACTTTAGAAACTAGATTAAATTAACTATAAAACAGCAGATTATGGGATTCTTCGGAAATTTAAAGAAAATAGGCCTGATTAATGATAAAATCAGTCGTTTGGAGGCATTAGTGGAGGAAATCAGACTTGATTTCCATAAGCGTACTCCCCAAGGTGAGATACAGGCAAAAGTCATTCATGGGAGATTCATTCTGTCCGAGATTGGCGAAATCGTCAGTTCTAGTCCGAGGTCAGTGTTTTTAGCACCTTATTGGCTCCTCGGGAATAAAATGGAACTGCAACAGGTGTGTTCAAAAATCGCCGGCCTGCTCGATGATGCAGAAGAAATAAATTCGTGGTAAATAACTTTGTAGGATACTAGCATATTTCAATAAAATGGATGTGACAAGACTGAAAGGACTCACCCAGAATTGCTTCATGTATATGATGGCAAAGGGGATGCTTAATAACCAAAATGACACAATCAAGGGACTGGCATCTTTTATTTATATTCTAACTGCAAATGAACGATGTAGTCGCAAAGAGATGGAAGATTGTGTGGTCTATTTCTTTGAGGAATATAGCAAAGGGCTCAATAACCCTTTGCCCGAATACTATGTACGGTCAACAATTGCCCCTGCGGTTTTGAACATCAATAATTTCGACGTTCCCTTAGGCGCTTCTATCTATGCAATAGCCATAAAAAACTATTAGCCAACAGATGACAACTTTGTAAACAAGTTATTTCATTATTTGAACGAATTAATATATTACATCATAGCCTTTCCATCATGACCACTTCAGAGAAAACATATGTGGCAACATTGGTAGCACAAATGTGTTTGGCGTCTCGCAGCCAAAAAGGTATTAAGTTTTTCCTTAATACCTGTCAAGAACTGGATGTCTCAACTTCAGATGTCCTAAATTGCCAAAAAGAACTCATATCCAGGGGACTTGCATTTAAAGAGAGCATTTATTCCACACTGCGTTCTATGTCACCTTTTGACAAAAAACAGGCCCAACAATACTTCATTCAAGCTGTTTTGGCAGATGGCAGTGATTTAGCTGCATTAATAATGAATGAAATATGCGAGGAATGCAACATGTTTGACCATTTAGTATGATTATTTCTGGTCAACTAATTGCTCATTGTTAATTGCTGCAAATTGTAAATCAAGTAATTATTTAATAAGAATTCTTAATAGAAAAGTTCTGATGTGATAGTGGCACCGACACTTTTCTAAAACGTTTTGTCCAAGTTGAGAACATGCTGCTCTGTTGTTTGATAAATCTTGAGTAGAATGTTTCTACTCGAAGATGGGGGTGCCGATGCAGGCGTTGGGCGCCTGGACGTGGAGCATGGCACAGACGGTGGCGGCGAGGTCGGTCATGTGGGTGAGGCGCGAGGTCTCGCCTGCAGGGATGTGCCACCCCAAGAAGATGAGGGGGATGTGAGAGTCGCTCTGACTCCACGTTCCGTGGTTGGAGCCGGCCCACTCGGTTTTGCCGGCATACACGCCTGTGCGGGGCACGACATAGATCTCGCCGCTGCGCTCGGGGAAGTAGCCCAACTTGATGCGTTCTTTGAGAATCGTGGGGATGGGATAGCTGTCGATGTTGGCGACGTCGATGGCCCATTGGATCTCCTCGGGCTGCTCCAGCGCTTTGCAGGCCGCACGCATCACCTCGTCATAGTCAAGGTGGGCGGCGGCGATGAGTTCGTGGTCGAGGTAGAAGGTGTATTCCATCTCTTCCTTGAGCAACTTTTTCACACCAAACTGCTTTTCCAACAAGGCATTAGCGGCAACGAGGGCGTCGGGGTTGTGCCAGCATCCGCTGGGCAGTCCGTGAGCCGTCATGCGGGGATAACTGTGGGTACCACCATGGTCGGCAGTGAGGAAGAGCAGGTAGTTGCCACGTCCGATGCGCTCATCCAGCACCTGAATGAAGTGGGCAATCTCGCGGTCGAGCTGCCAATAGATGGAATCGACCTTGGGCGAGTGGCTACCGTAGTAGTGGGCGCACATGTCGGTGTTGGAGACGCTGATGGTGAGCATGTCGGTCACGTCACCCTGCCCCAACCCCTCGTTGATGAGCGCCTGCTCGGCGAGGGCAAAGGTCATGGTGGTGCCTAACGGCAGGTTGTTGAGGTCAGAAGCCAGCTCGCCTCGATGCTTCTTGTTGAAGTCGCTGACCCAGCGTGGCAATCGGTTCATGTAGTAGGTGCTGGTGACAAACGACGCACTGCCCTTATCGTACCAGTAGGCACCGATGGGATGATGCCCTGAGGGAAGTATGGCGGCGCGGTCCTTGAGGGCGATGCCCACAGTGCGGCTCTTGAAATTGGTGGCAAGCTGCAGCTGGTCGGCAATGGTGGTGGTGACAAGGTTACGGGGCGACTTGCCGCGTGTGTTGTCATTACCCCCCACCCCACGCTCGGTGTCGTCTTGCACGCTGGTCACGTTCTTGCCGTGAAGCATGAAGTTGTTGCCAGCGATGCCGTGGAAGGCGGGTGTCGTCCCCGTGTAGATGGTGGCATGCCCGGCGGCAGTCACCGTGGGCACATAGTCGATAATGGTGTTATTACACCGGTAACCGTCGGTGAGCAGGGTCTTGAAACCGCCCTCGCCCCACTGGTAATTATAAAGGTAGTCCCAGCGCATCTGGTCCACAACAAGGCCCACAACCAACTTGGGCCTCTCCACCTGAGCCGCCGCACACAACGCCACGACAGCCATCACAACAACCAAAAATCTCTTCATTCTCTCCATAAAAACAATATTTTTCTTCTTCTAACTCTTCATAATAAAAGGAAGACAATAAGTACAATAAATACAATATTTTTATTGGCGATATCTATGAACAATGCGACCATCAACAGTCAAGATGTTTTTTTCTTCATCATCATAAAAATACCGCTGTATATCTGCTTTTTTCCCTGCGAAATTAACAATGATACCGCAAGGACATTTCAGTAAGCGCATATAGTTAAAGAGCTGTGCCCTCATGTCGCTATTTAATTCATCGACAGATTTACATTCAATGATTATATCATTTTTGCATAAAAAATCAACACGATAAATAGCATCCATAGCCTTACCATGGTAAGTGGGATGAATGATCAATTCCCTCTTAAAGGGAATCTCCTGCTCTTCGAGTTGCATCTTTAGCCCCTCTTGATAACAATATTCATTAAGGCCCGGCCCCAATTCCTTATGAACCTCATACAAGGCACCCATCACATCAAAGATATGGCCTTTAAGATTATCTATATCAATCATCATCAATGATATAAATTTGTATTTATTGTTTTCTTTTTTCTTGTCAGTTTGTTTTTGTTGTCTTTCTTGTCGTTTAATTTATTATTTCTTGTCGTTTAGTATCAGGGGATTGTTGTAAAAGTTAGGGGTGGCGGGTGGTGCCGCGGAGGACCAGGCGGGTCCTGACGATGCGTTTCTCGGCGTGGTCGCGGGGAAGGGTGCCTTCTACCAGGCCGATGAGGATGTCGGCCGCCTCCTTGCCCACCTGGGAGCCGCGCTGCTCGACGGTTGTCAGCATCGGGTCACAGACCGTAGCGCGAAAACCGTTGGTGAAGCCGCAGATGCTCACCTGGTCGGGGACAACATATCCCAGCCGCTTGACCACCGAGAGGATGCCGATTGCCGTCTCGTCGTTGACCGCGAAGAAGGCGTCGGGCGGGTTTTCCATCTGCATCATGGCAGGGGTGATGCGTTCGGCATCGGCTCGGTTGTCACAGATGCGCACCAGTGCCTCGTCCACCTGCAGCCCGTGTTTGTAGAGCGCATCGCGATATCCGTTAAAGCGGTTCTTGGCGATGACCATATTCATCGACGCGCCATAGAAGGCGATGCGGCGGCAGCCCGTCTCGGCAAGGTGGGAGACGGCGTTCATCGTCCCCTGGTAGTCGTCCACCACCACCCTGCTGGCGTTTATCGCGGGGCAGATGCGGTCATAGAACACCAACGGCACGCCTGCCGACTCCAGACGCTCGAAGTGGTCATAACGCTCGGTGTCCTTGGCCTGGGAAACGATGACCCCACACACCTTGTTCTTGAGCATCTCACCACAGATTTGCACTTCACGCTCATAGTTCTCGTTGCTCTTGGCCACAATCAAGTGATAGCCGCGTGCCGAAGCCTCGCTCTCGATGCCGTCAAGGATGGATGAGAAATAGTAGTGAACCATCTCGGGCATGATCACTCCGATGGCGCGCGACGGGTTGCGGCGGCTGTGGCGCAGCTGCTCGGCAATCACATTAGGGAAATAATTGTGCTCACGCGCAAATTGCTGGATGGCCCGACGCCGCTCACGCGAGATACTGGGACTGTCACTGAGCGCCCGTGACACTGTAGCCACCGACACGCCCATCTCTCGGGCGATGTCCTTCATCGTCATTTGTCTATTGTCATTCATTGCGTTTGAACTTCACTTGATTTGGTAATTAGTGTTGGAATAAGATGAAATCTTCAAGATTTCACGGCGAAGATATAACTAAAAAACGAATTGCGCAAACGATTGCATTTATTTCTTGAAAAATTTAACATTATAAAAAAAGTGAAATCATTTTAAAAATGTTATTTTTGCCTTGTTATAAAAGCCTTAAAAAGGTGTGAAATAACCAAATTTGAGGTTTTGCACTGCGGCAACAAAGGATTATGCCAACTGCTAAAATATTGATTACCAAAATAATATTAACTTTAAAAATTTAAAAATGAAGCAGGTAAACATCAGAATTCCTATTAGGATTCTAACCCTCGTGATGGGACTTTTCCTGTCGCTGGGAGCCTATGCACAGATTACTGTGAATGGCCTTGTGAAGGATGCTACCGGCGAGCCTGTCATCGGTGCGAGTGTTCGCATCGTCGGCACCACACAGGGTACTGTTACCGATTTTGACGGTAACTTCACCCTCGAAGGAGTGCCCAAGGGCGCCAAGCTCCAAATTTCGTCTGTTGGTTACGACACCCAGGAGGTGACGGCAGCCAGCGAAGTTATCGTCACCCTTGCCGAGAACACCAAGATGCTCGAAAGTCTGGTGGTCATCGGTTACGGTGTAGTCAAGAAAAACGACTTGACCGGTTCGGTAACGGCCCTCAAGCCCGATGCCAAGAACAAGGGTGTCGTTGTGAGCGCTCAAGACATGCTGAGCGGTAAGGTTGCCGGTGTGAGCGTCACCAGCGGTGACGGTAGCCCCGGTGGCGGTTCCACCATCCGCATCCGCGGTGGTTCGTCACTGAACGCCAGCAACAACCCGCTGATTGTTATCGACGGTATCGCCATGGATAACAACGGCGTGAGCGGTCTGTCCAACCCCCTGTCACTGGTCAACCCCCAGGACATCGAGAGCTTCAACGTGTTGAAGGACGCATCGGCCACCGCCATCTACGGTAGCCGTGGTTCTAACGGTGTCATCATCATCACCACCAAGAAGGGCCGTCGCGGCCAGCGTCCTCAGTTGTCCTACAACGGTAGTGTGACCTTGAGCATGAAGAAGAGTACCATCGACGTGATGGACGGTGACGAGTACCGTGCCTTCGTGAAGGATATCTTCGCCGGCGACACCCGTGAGGAGACCGCCTTGTCGCTGCTGGGCAACGCCAACACCGACTGGCAGAACGAGATTTATCGCACCGCCTTGAGTCACGACCACAACGTGACGCTGGCCGGTTCGGTTAAGGACTTCCTGCCCTACCGCTTGTCGGTAGGTTACACTGACCAGCAGGGTATCCTCAAGACCTCGGACTTCAAACGTGTCACCACGGCGTTGAACCTGAATCCCTCGTTCTTTGAGGACCACCTGACGCTGAACCTGAACGGCAAGCTGGCGTGGACCAAGTCACGCTGGGCCGACACTGGTGCTGTGGGCAATGCCGTGCGCATGGACCCGACACAGCCCATCTATTCCAATGACCCGATGTATAGTGTTGTGGGCGGTTACTTTGACTGGCTGCAGTTGAACCCCACCGATCCCGGTTGGGGCGAGTACACCAAGAACGGCAACGCACCCTACAACCCCGTCGCTATGCTCGACAACCATGACAACACGGGTTGGTCACACGCCTTCATCGGCACTGCCGACATCGACTACAAGGTTCACGGTTTTGAGGATTTGAGGCTCCACCTCACCTTGGGTGGTGACTTCACTGGCGGCCACGGCCACAACATCAGTGCCAACGTCTCCAACACCTCTAACTACTACGGCAACAACAGTTACTACACGCAGACCAAGGAGAACTTGCAGTTGAGCACCTATGCCCAGTACTTCAAGGACTTCAACGACATGCATCACTTCGACATCATGGCCGGTTACGAGTGGCAGCACAACTGGCGCAAGGAGTATAACGAGTCATGGGGCACCTATCCCGGCAACTCGTCGCTGGTCTTCACTGATAAGGATGCCGAAAAAGAAGGTGCCCTCTCAGGAGGCCCTGGCCAGTGGATTCCCAGTTACAACTACCACATCGGCGATCCCAAGGCCGGTATGATTTACGGCGACGGCATCTACATGCAGCAGAACGGTCTGGGTTACCGCACTGAGAACTACCTGGTATCGTTCTTTGGCCGTACCAACTACACCTATGCCAACCGTTACCTGTTGACCTTCACCCTGCGTTACGACGGTTCGTCCCGCTTCAAGAAGCACTGGGCACTGTTCCCGTCGGCAGCCCTGGCATGGAAGATCAACGAGGAAGACTTCATGAAGGGTGGCCCCTTCAGCGACCTGAAACTGCGCCTCGGTTGGGGTAAGACCGGTCAGCAGGAAGGCATCGGTGACTACAACTACTTCAACAACTACGTGATCAGCAACGGTAGCGTGGGTTCATTCTACGACCTGGTTGGTGACGGCTCCAAGGCCAAGCCCAACGTCTATAACCCCGAGCTCAAGTGGGAGACCACCACGACGACCAACATCGGTATTGACTGGGGTATCATGAACCAGCGCCTGAGCGGTAGCATCGATTGGTACTATCGCAAGACCACCGACCTGCTGAACTGGACTGCCTTCTCGGCACTGACCAGCTTCAAGAACGCCTTCTTCAAGAACATCGGTTCGCTGCGCAATACCGGTATCGAGTTCTCACTGAACTGGAAGGCCATCTCCACCACCGATCTGTTGTGGAACATCGACTACAACTTGACCTACAACAGCAACGAGATCACCGAGTTGCTCGACAAGGATCCCACCTTCAAGGTAATGACTGGCGGCATCGGCATCAACGGTAACGTCCAGGCTCACGCCGTGGGACATCCCGCCAGCAGCTTCTACGTACTGCAGCAGGTTTATGATGTGAACGGCAAGCCCATCGAGGGTCAGGTCGTTGACCGCAACGGTGACGGTGTCATCAGTGAGGATGACAAGTACTTCTACAAGTCACCGCATGCTCCCGTGACCATGGGTCTGGCATCGCGTCTGGACTGGAAGAACTGGGACTTTGGCTTCAGCCTGCGTGCCAGCATCGGCAACTACATGTACAACAACGTGATGCAGGGTTACCACAACACCAGTTCCGCATCTGTACTCGAGGCCGTTTCGGGTTTCTACCTGAACAACCGTCCCGTGAAGTCGGTAGAGCTGGGTTGGCAGACTTATGACAACAACTCCATCATGACCGACTATTGGGTACAGAACGCCTCGTTCCTCAAGTGTGACAACATCACGCTGGGTTACAGCTTCGGCGGCCTGTTCAAGCGCAACAGCTATGACGGCGTCAGCGGACGTGTCTATGCTACCGCCAGCAACGTGTTCTGCATCACCAAGTATGACGGTATCGATCCCGAGATCTTCGGCGGTATCGGTGGTGACATCTTCCCCCGTCCCATTTCGTTCATCCTTGGTTTGAGTCTGAACTTCTGATTACGTTGACAGATTATAACTAATTTTTCATCAGAGATACGACAATGAATAAGTTTTTCAAATATATACAATGTGCAGTTGCCGCCCTGTTGATGGTCGGAGGTCTGTCCTCCTGTATCAACGACCTGGACGTCGAGCCTATCGACCCCGCGCTGAAGAGCGACGTGACTGTTGAGCAGATGTTCAACAAATGCTACTCGGTGTTTGCCACATCGGGCAACAACGGCGGTGATGACAATGTTGACGTTGATGGTTTGGACGGCGGTTTCCAGCACAAGTTCCGCCAGATGTGGAACTCCAACGAGTTGACCACCGACGAGGCCATCTGCGGCTGGGGCGACACCGGTATTCCCGAGTATTGCCACAACACCTATGACGCCAGCCACCCGATGCTGCGCGGTTACTACTACGGTCTGTGTATCGGCATCACCTTCTGCAACCATTATATGGAGAAGTTTGCCGACCATGACGCCACGATGACTGCCGAGATTCGCTTCCTGCGTGCCTTCCAGTACTTCCTGTTGACCGATGCCTTTGGCAACATTCCCTTCTCAACCGTCATCTCGGGTGAGGATCCTGAACAGTTGCCCCGCGCCGAGGTTTGCCAATTCATCGAGCAAGAATTGCTCGACATCATTGGAGAAGGCAGTGGTGATCAAATCCTTAACGATCCTGCTCCCAAGAAGTTTGGTCAGGAAGGTTACGGCCGTGTTGACAAGGCTGCTGCATGGATGCTGCTGGCCCGTCTGTACCTGAACTGGGAAGTTTATACCGGCACTGCACGCTGGCAAGATGCCGCCGACTATGCCGAGAAGGTCATCAACTCGGCCTACAAACTGCACACCGATGGTTATGCTGGCGTGGGCACTGACGGTATCTATCGCGAGTACACAGCCTATCAGATGCTGTTCATGGGTGACAACAGCACCAACGGCGCTACTGAAGAGGCCCTGTTCCCCGTTATTCAGGACGGTCAGCGCACCACCTCGTGGGGCGGTACCAACTTCCTGATTTGCTCCACCGTGGATGCCGATTGTCATCCCAACATGTATGATGCCAGTGAGGTGAACGGCTTGTATGACAACAGCACCTGGGGTGGCAACCGTGCCCGTCCCGAGTTGATCAGGCAGTTCTTCCCCAACGATGACGCTCCCGAGGCTCACGCCTATGAGGTATATGAGGCTGCTGGCGACGACCGCGCTCTGTTTGAGACCGCTGGTCGCCACCTGAATGTGGAGAATGAGTCAGACTTCACCTATGGCTATGCCATCGTCAAGTTCAACAACTTCAAGTGTGACGGCAGCACAGGCAAGAGCATTACCTTTGCCGACTCCCACCTGTTCTACATCCGCAAGGCTGAGGCCTATCTGACCTATGCCGAGGCAATGGCCCGCATGGGTAACACCGATGCAGCTAAGGACGCCATCAACATCCTGCGCCGTCGTGCTCACGCCACCGATTTGCGTAGCGTGACACTCGACCAGATCCTGTCGGAGTGGAGCCGCGAGTTCTACTTCGAGGGCCGTCGCCGCATGGATTTGATCCGCTTTGGCAAGTTTGGCGGCAACAACGATTACCTGTGGCAGTGGAAGGGTGGTGCCTACGAGGGTCGTCCCTTCTCGGCCGACCGCAATGTGTTTGCTATCCCCAACGATGACCTGATTGCCAATCCCAAGCTGAAACAGAATCCGGGTTATTGATGTGCTACAGTAATGTCTAACATTAATTAAAGACAACAAGAACATGAAAAAGATATTTTTATCATCACTGATGCTGTTGAGCATGGCGATTGTGTTCACGTCGTGTGAGAGTGACCGCGATTCCAACCCCACGCTGATTCAACCCACCGGGTTCACGCTCAACAACCCTGTTCAAAACAATGTTGACCTGGCTTACTCCACTTCGATACCCTTCACCTGGTCGCACCCCGACTATGGTGGCTGGCCTGCTGCTGTGGACTATCAGTTTGAGGTGTCTCCCACCAATGACTGGTCTGTTTCGGTTGCCGACGCCAAGGCCGACGAGAGCCTGGTGCCCACCTATGACATCATCAAGTCAGTCTTCGCTTCCTGCTCCGGTGAGCTCAATGCCGTGGATCTTGCCAAGGCCATCGTGAGAATCGAGCAGTGGGACGAGGAGAGTGTGATTCCCGAGGACATGACCATCTGGCTGCGCCTGAGCGCTTCGACTCCCGGCGCCACCACCATCCACTCCAATCCTGTGAGCCTCACCGTGAAGCCCTATTACATCAACGCTTCGGAGGTTTACGACATTTGGTACATGGTGGGTAACTGCATCGGCAGCAAGGAATGGGCTAATGATGCTACCGGTATTGGTCTCGGCCTTATCCCGACGTATCCTGCTTACGATACCGACGGCTCCTTCATGGCAGGCTCGATGTATGTGGGCTACTTCCCCGAGGGTGGCCAGTTCAAGTTCGTGCATGTGCCCGGTAGCTGGGATGAACAGCTCACCTTCACCAATGTGAAGAATCCTGGTAGCTTCCTGTCTGATGAGGATGGCGACAACCACAACATCGGCATCAAGGAGTCTGGTTACTACATGATATTGATTAGCGGCGATGGCGATATCACTATCCAGAAGTATGAGAAGGAAGCCACCGTCTATAACATGATTACCTTGCCTGGTGATTATCAGGAATGGAAGGTTGAGGACAATGCGATGACGCCTGTCAGCACGATGGATAACCTCATCAACCACGACTGGTTTGTTGAACAGACCTTTGCCGAGGATGGTGGAGTCAAGTTCGCTGCTAACGGCGGTTGGGACATGAGTTGGGGCAATGCCACCGACTTCCCCTATGGTCTTGGCAACCAGAACAGTGATAACAACATCAAGGTTCCCGCAGGCACGTACTACATCATGTTCAACGACATTATGGGTACTTACACCTTTATCCCCAAGCAGAGTAATTAATAACAAGCTTTTAGCTTTTAGCAATTAGCCGATAGCAGGCAACGGCATTGCAAGCTAAAGACTAAGCGCTAAAAGCTAAGAGCTAAAAACTAAGAATAAAGAAAATGAAGAAGTTTTTATATATCGCAGCAATGGCCCTGTTACTGGCCGGATGTAGCGAAGACTACAAGGACTGGGCAGAGCCTCAAGTCAACCCCCAGGGCGCAGACATTGTTTTCGGTTCTGCTACCGCCAGCGAGGTTGGACTGATTGACTATGCACAGATCCCTGCAGGCACCGAGACTGTGAAGGTGTGCGACATGACAATTCCAGGCACGTCGGACACGACCTACCATGCCGAGACCTACATCCTGCTCGATGGCGAGACCTATGTCATCAGCAACGATGGATACATGGATGCCAACGAGCTGAACCAGTATGTCGTTGACCACTATGGCCGCGCCATGGAGCAGCGTGACATTCCCGCCCGCATCAAGTGGGTGATGACCAATGGCAAGACCGCCACCACGATGACCAGCGACGAGTTTAAGGTTCACGTCATCCTTGCTCCGCTCACCATTCCCGACCTGTGGTACCTGGTAGGTTCCGGTTTCGGCGATGGCAAGTGGACCAACAAGGGCATGGAGAGTGTCGGCGTATCGATGACGCCCATGTACGGCACACCTGGTTCACTCAACATCTTGAAGTGGGTGGGTTATCTTTCAGCCCGCAATACGTTCAAAATTATCCACACTCCTGGTCAGAGCGAGCAGCTCAGTATGGTTGACGGTGTCATCGCCCACAACGATGGCGCCGGCGGCAACATCCGTATTACCGAATCCGGTTACTATGAGATTACGGTCAACTCCGACACTTATGAAGTGACTGTCGAGAAGGTGGACATCGCCCCTGGTGTATATACTATGATTGGTATGCCTGGCAATTATCAGGGCTGGAATCCTGCCGAGAACTTGATGACGGCAGTGAACACCAAGAACGAGAACCACGACTGGATTGTGAAGGACTTTGTAATCACCGAGTCCACCACGCTCAAGTTTGCCGCCGACGGCACTTGGGATGTGAACTGGGGTGCTGGCGCTGCCTTCCCCGTGGGCGAAGGTGTGCAGAACGGAAATGACATTCCTGTCCCCCCAGGCACCTACACCGTGATGTTCAACGACATCCTGGGTTACTACTACTTCATGGAGCAGTAACTTGTCAAATCGAGTTGTAAGTTTTAAGTTTTTGGTTTTAAGATAAGAATACCATAGTCTCATCATTTTTCAGGCGACAGTAATCGTACTAAAAACTTAAAACTTACAACTTAAAACTAAGATTACTTTTTTATTCACATTATTAATCTATAATCTTTTAAATTCTATTATGAAGAAAATCTTTACGCTTATCGCTATGACAGCGCTTGCACTGTCGATGCAGGCCGGCATGTACATTGTCGGCGGTGCTCCCTTTGGTGAATGGAACACCAGTGACGGTATGGAGATGAACGACAATGGTGACGGCACCTACAGCCTCACCGTTGAGCTCAGCGGTACCATCTGGTTTGTATTCGCTGACAACTTGACTGAGAACCCTGGTGAATGGGACTTGTTCAACGGCGAGTATCGCTTTGGCCCCACCACCGGTAGTGACCAGGTGGTAACCCTGGGTGAGTACATCGCAACCCAGAAGCAGGGTAACGGCAGCGGCGCTTATCAGCTCGCTTGCGGTTCTGAACCCACTATGTTTACTTTCACCTTCGACATCGAGAACATGGAGTTCATCGTCGAAGGTAATGCTCACGTTGACGATCCCTGGACCTATGTCACTGTAGCCGGTACCCCCGCTGCCATCTTTGGCACCGAGTGGGATCCCAGCAACAGGGATAATGACATGGTGAAGAACGCTGATGGTATCTACGTGTTCGACCGTTATGATGTCGAGCTCCCCGAGACCACGATCATGTTCAAGGTTGTTTCCAACCATGACTGGGGTCTGGCATGTCCCGCTGAGGACTATATGTGTTATGTTGAGGGCGGTCTCTATGACATCCACATCACCTTCAACGTCGAGACCGAAGAGGTGAACTGCATTGCTGAACTCAAGGGTGAGCCCACTCCTCCCGATCCCATCGAGGCTATGTACATCCTGGGTGAGGTGAACGGCATGGGCTGGGCACCCAACATGGGTGTTGCCATGACCACCGAGGACAAGGTTCACTACAACGCTCAGGTTGAGGGCACCGGTACCAACAAGGACGAGGGTGACGACACCGAGTACAGCTTCTTCTCCTTCACCAGCAAGCTCGCTGAGAGCGCTGACGATTGGGGTGCTATCACCAGCAGCCGTCTGGGCGCCATCGAGAATGCCTACCTCGTTAACGAGGACATGATGGGCATGGACATGATGCTGCAGAAGGGCGACAACAGCTTCAAGGTAGCTTCTCACAAGAAGTACAACATCAACGTTGACGTTGAGAACATGCTCGTCAATATCTCTCAGGTAAGTGAAGGCGTTGACGAACTGGCTGCTGGCAAGACCGTTGCTGGCGTTAGCTACTACAACGTGATGGGTCAGGAGATGAGCCAGGCTAACGGCGTAACCATCGTTGTTACCCGTTACACCGACGGCAGCATGAGCACCAGCAAGGTGATCAAGTAATCCTGTAACACCAAACAACAATCCTAACGGGGATGCGCCTCACGTGTGGCGCATCCCCGCTTTGTTTAGCCTGCAAACGATTGCACGATGATTTTTTCAAGAGAAAAAGTGGCAAAGGGTTTGGAATTGAGGATTTTTACTATATTTGCGATAAGAATAACAATCAGAACTAAAACACTATCACTATGAAGAAAATTATCACAACCGCATTCGTTGCTATGCTGCCCTTGCTGATGCTGGCACAGGGCTGGCCTGCCAACTACAAAGGCGTGATGCTGCAGGGATTCTACTGGGACTCCTTCAACGACAGCAAATGGGCCGTGCTGGAATCCCAGGCCGATGAGTTTGCCGAGTTTTTCCAGCTCGTGTGGATTCCGCAGAGTGCCAATTGTGGCGGCACCTCGATGGGCTATGACGACAAGTACTGGTTCACCAACTACAACAGCTCCTTTGGCAACAAAACGCAGCTCACCTCGATGATCAACACCTTTAAGTCAAAAGGCATCGGCACCATCGCCGACGTGGTCATCAATCACCGCAAGAATGCCTCAAACTGGGTGGATTTCCCTGCCGAGACCTACAAAGGCGTGACCTATCAGCTCAAATCGACCGACATCTGCAAGAATGATGACGGCGGCGAGACATTGAAGTGGGCCACCAGCCGCGGCTATCAGTTGAGCAACAACAACGACACCGGCGAGGACTGGGGCGGCATGCGCGACCTGGACCACAAGAGCGAGAATGTGCAGACCAACGTCAAGGCCTACCTGAAGATGCTGCTCGAGGACCTGGGCTATGCCGGATTCCGCTACGACATGACCAAGGGCTACTCCGCCTCGTTCACGGGCATGTATAACGCCTACTCACAGCCCACCTACTCGGTGGGTGAGTATTGGGACGGCAACCCCACCGCCGTCAAGAACTGGATTGACGGCACCAAGGTTGACGACGTGGTGCAAAGCGCCGCCTTTGACTTCCCCTTCCGTTATGTGGTGCGTGACGCTGCCAACGGCAACAGCTGGAGCAAACTCTCGTCCAACGGCAAGACGCTGAACCAGATGGCCGGTTATAAGCGTTATTCAATCACCTTTATCGAGAACCACGACACGCAGTACCGCGACGCCAACAATCAGAACGACCCCATCCGCCTCAACGTCGAGGCCGGCAATGCCTTCCTGATGATTATGCCTGGTACGCCTTGTGTGTTCCTCAAGCACTGGATGAGCTACAAGGAGGCCATCAAGCAGATGATTTATGTGCGTCAGCTGGCGGGCATCCACAACATGAGCACCAGCCAAGTATTTAAAGTCAGCTCTATCGACAACTACTACGTGCACCTGACCATCGGCACCAACGGCACTGCCCTTGCCGCTATGGGTAGCACCAAATATGCCATCCCCGACACCTACGTCGAGGTGGTGAGCGGTACCAACTACCGCCTGGCGCTGAGCAAGACGACCGAGACGGCATGGGCCAGCAAGCCCAGTGGCGAGTATTCCGGCAAGCAGAGCATCAAACTCACCGCCGTGAGCCAGAGCGACAATGCGCAGCTCGTCTATACCCTTGACGGCAGCGAGCCTACCGCCAGCAACGGCACCATCGTTGCTAACGGCAGCTCAGTCAACATCGACAAGAGCTGCACCATGAAGGCTGGTCTGCTGATTAACGGTGCCGTGACCGGTGTCATCACCCGCCACTACACCATCGGCGCCGACGACGGCTTTGTCCCCTATGAGATTACCGTTTATCTCAAGGACCCGACCGTTGCCCCCAACAACTGGCCCCGCGTGAACTTCTACAGCTGGGACAGCAGCGAAAATCCCATGAACGGCGGCTGGCCCGGCGAGACCATCACCGATGTCAAGGAGGTTGACGGCATGAAGTTCTACTATCAGACCTACCAGATCACCAAGAAGGACTACTACATGAACTTCGTCTTCAACCAGGGCGGCACCACTGCCGGTGAGCACCAGACCGTGGATGTCTCCAATGTGAAGCAGACCAGCGTGTTTGAAATCGCAACGCAGACCAACCAGTATGAGGTCAACGACGTGACCGACATCTATCTGCCCCTGCTCAACGGCCTCAAGGGCGACGTGAACGGCGACAACGCGGTGAACATCAGCGACGTGAATCTCGTCATCAACATGATTCTCTCGGGCAATGGCACCACTGCAGGTGACGTGAATGGTGACGGCACCATCAACATCGGCGATATTAACTACATCATCAATGTGATTCTTGCTGGAGCATAACCTGGAAACGGAATGAGAAAAATCTTCAAGCAACTGTTTTTGGCATTGGCACTGACTACTCTCAGTGCCAATGCCGCTGTGACAGGCGATGTGAACGGCGACGGTTCCGTCAACATCAGCGACGTCAACTTTATCATCAACCTTATCCTCGAGGGCGAGTATGGCACTCAGGCCGATTTAAACCATGACGGCACAGTCAACATCAGTGACCTGAACACCATCATCGGCATCATCCTGGGCGACGTGCCTCAAGAGGAGGAACCCGCACGGCTCGTGGGTGGCGACATCTCGATGCTGACCAAATATGAGGCCCACTACAAGATGGCGCGCGAGCGTTACAACATCAGCAACGTGGGCTACTATGACAACAGCGGCACGCGCATCGATGAACTGATTTCCTGGCTCAAAGGGCAAGGATGGAACGCTGCGCGTGTGCGACTGTTCGTCAACCCCGAGAACGCCAGCCACGAACACATGGAACAGGGCGTCATCCAGAATCTGGACACCGTCAAGGTGCTGGGACGACGCATCAAGGAGGCTGGCATGAAGTTCATGCTCGACTTCCACTATAGCGACACGTGGGCCGACCCCGCCTCACAGTACACGCCTGCCGCATGGGCCTCGCTCGACGACGATGCCCTGGTTCAACAGGTATATGAATACACGCGCGACTGCCTGCGCGCCCTCAAGGAGGCTGGAGCCACACCCGACTATATCCAGACGGGCAACGAAATCAGCTACGGCATGCTGTGGGGACCCGTGGGCACTCCTAAGGATCAGCTCATACAATGCTTCTCGAACAGCAGCGAGGCCAACTGGGCACGTTTTGCCCGCTTGCTGACGGCCGCCGGCAATGCCTGCCGTGAGGAATGCCCCGACGCAAAAATCATCCTCCACACCGAGCGTGTGCCCCGTCCAAGCACCCTCCAGGGGTTCTACAACTACATGAAGAACCACGACGTGGACTATGACATCATCGGGTTGAGCTATTATCCATACTACCACGGCCTGCTGAACGTGCTAAACACCGCCCTGCGTACCCTCCAGGCCTCCTACCCCGACAAGGACGTGATGATTGTGGAGACCGGATACAGCTATGAGTACGATATGGGAGGTTCAGTTGACTGCTCATCGACCTGGCCGATCTCACAACAAGGTCAGCGCCAATTCACCATCGACCTGATCAATAAGCTCAAGGAGTTTGACAACGTCAAGGGCTTGTTCTGGTGGTTCCCCGAGGCCAATGAGTATGGCTTGGGAGGCAGTAACTGGAGCACGCTCCACGTCAATGCCAATTGGTATAACGCCGGACTGTGGAACCACAAGTCAGGCAGGGCATTGCCCGCACTGTCGGAACTCAAGAACTTTGTGGAATAAAAATCTATCCTATCATAAACAAGAGGCGGGACCAGAAGATCAATTCTCCAGGTCCCGCCCATTCTATTAACCCTTAAAACCGCCCACTTAGGGCTTTTGGCACTTGATGCTGATGAAGCGGCGTTTCTCGTCATGGCGGGCATTGATGTTGACAAAACCCGCTACGGTAAGGGCGCTCACCAGCTCGTCAATATTGTAAATGCGCAACATACCGACCACACGTTCGAGCCTGCGATCATTTTCGGCCAGTCCATCGAGCTCGTTGGCAATCAAGAAGGTGCCTCCGGGTTTGAGCACACGCAGGACCTCGGTGAAGCAAGCGGTGATGCCTGACCAGTAATAAACCGTCTCAAACGCTGTAGCCAGGTCAAAGGATTCCTTGGGCAACGGCATCTGGTTGGCATTGCCACCCACCACATAGCACCTGCCGCCGCTGACGGCAGCCGCATTCACGTCACGCGTCAAGTCAAGGGCGTGATGCGAGATATCAAGACCGGTCACCACGCTCTTTGGGAACATGTCGAGCATCCGTTGGATGTTGGCACCGCCGCCACACCCGATGTCCAGGATATGGGAGAAATTGCCCTCCTGTATCTCGGGAAAGGCCCATTCGGGCAAAGCGGCATGTTTCTTGCCGTTCATCTTCTTCAATGCCCGTTTGCCCCAAAAGCGCGTCGGGAATCGACCTCGATTGTAATATCTGTGAAAACTGCCCATTATTGCCTAACCGTCATTCTTTGACAGCGCAAATATAGTAACAATCTATCAACTATGCAATATCCAGCACGTTAAATCTTAATATAATCGTCTTACAGACAATCAGAAGTCAAGCACAAGCACCCCACGCGGTGGCAGGTTGATTACGCCATCGGCAAGGCTGACGCGCGCTCCAGTGGGCACATCGCGGGCAACTGTGGCGCCAGCAAACACCTCGCTGTAGCGGTCCAGCTTCATCTGGCGCTCACTGGTCGTACCATTGATGATGGTCACGGCATGACGTCCCTTGAACGTGCGGGCGACGACATAGATGCCATCCTTGGGGATAAACTGCGTCATCTTGCCCTCGATAATGACCTTGTTGCCCTGGCGCCAATGCAACAGCGCACTCAGCCAGTTGAACATGTCATTCTGGGCAGGGGTGCGGCCCTCGGGAGTGAAGGCATTCTTCGGGTCGCCGGGGAAACCTCCGGGGAAGTCTTTGCGCACGTTGCCGTCGGTCACCTCCTTAGTGCCGTTCATCAGGATTTCAGTACCGTAATAGAGTTGCGGGATGCGCTTGATGGTGAGCAGCAGGGCAAGGGCCTGCTTCAAGGCGGCGACATCCTGCCCGTTGCGCAGGAAGCGGTCGGTGTCATGGTTCTCGATAAAGGCCATCACACTCTCGGGATTGGGATACAGATAATCGTGGCACAGGCTGTTATAGACGCGGTTATAGCCACGCCACCAGCCGTCGGTTTCCTCGTGCTTGGCGCTGTCAATCTTCTCATAGAAGGAGAAGTCCATCACCGTGGGCAGGTAACTCTCGGGCTTGCCCATCTTGTTGCCGCGCTGCCAGGCGGCGGTATAGGCAGGATTCTCGACCCATGTCTCCCCCACCACGTTGAAGTTGGGGTATTCGGTATTGAGACGCTTCATCCAGCGGGCCATCGCGTCGGCGTAGGCATAAGGATAGGTGTCCATACGGATGCCGTCAATGCCCACTGTCTCAATCCACCAGATGCTGTTCTGAATCAGGTAGTTCATCACATGCACGTTGTGGTGGTTGAGGTCAGGCATCGAGCGGACGAACCAGCCTTCGACGGTCTCCTTGAGGTCCACTTCGCTGGCATAAGGGTCCATCACGGGCGTGAGCTTGTAGCTCGTCTGCAGGTAGTTGTTCTTGTAGTCGGGCTGGTTGAACCAGTCATGGGCAGGCATATCCTTCAACCAGGGGTGATAATCGCCACAGTGGTTGAAAATCATGTCCATCACCACCTTGAGGCCACGGCTGTGGGCCTCGTCCACCAGGCGGCGGTACTCCTCGTTGGTGCCGAATCGCGGGTCCACGCGGTAATAGTTGGTCGTGGCATAGCCGTGATAGGTCGAGTGGCGGTGACCATCGGGCGAATTGTTCTCCAGCACGGGGGTGAACCACAAGGCAGTCACGCCCAACTGGGTGAAATAATCCAAGTGTTGGCGTATGCCCTCGATATCGCCACCATGGCGCAAGCTCGGCTCGGTACGGTCATTCTTGTAAGCCTCCATGCCCGCAATCTGGTTGTTGGCCGGGTTGCCGTCGGCAAAGCGGTCGGGCATGAGCATATAGAGCACATCGGCATTGGTGAAGCCCATGCGCTTGTCACCGCTCATCTCACGGGCGAGCAGGTCATATTTCACTTTCTTCTTGCTGCGGCCCTGCTTGAAGGTCATCTCCATCGTGCCAGGCTGCGCGCCACGGGTGTTGAGATAAATCAGCAGGTAGTTGGGCGAGTCGAGCCTCACGAGGCTGTCGATGGTCACACCGGGATAGTCGATGGAGACCTCGGCATCACGGATGGCCTCGCCATAGACCATGAGCTGAACACTGGGATCCTTCAGGCCCACATACCAGTTGGTGGGCTCAATGCGGTCCACTTTGACCGCCGCATGGCTGGCCAGCACGCCAAGGGCTACCGCCATCAATAGCAATAATCTTTTCATTTTGGTTATTCTTTTTATGTTTGATGTTAATTTCCGCAAATTTAACACAAATCCCACGCATCACCAAGAGCCGGGTGCCATGAAATCCAAAACCGTGCCTTTATCGTCGATGATGACATCATGAGTCACATACCAGATGCGCCCGGCGATGGGGACATCGGGGAAGAGGAGCCGCAACTGGGCAATATAGCGGTTAACTTGACGGCAATACTTCTTGTCGTGTCGTTCGCCACTCTTGTAGTCAATCACGAGCAATTCTCCACTCGGCAGGCGCACGATGCGGTCAGGACGCAGGTTTAGGATGCCGTCATCGTCCCACAACGAGTCAGAGGCCAGAGTGATGGTGCGCTCGCTATAGACCACATTGGCAGGGTCGAACCAGGCAGCGACACGGCACTGGCCGTCCATGATGGGGCGGCGCACATGGGCGTCGATGCTGTCTGTACCGCACGCGTCATCAGCGTCATCGGTGATGATGCCGTGCTTGATACCCTGGTCAATCGCCCGCTCCACGTCGGCACGGTCATGAATCCGGCTCAACAGGCCGTGAAGTCGCAGACCTGCCTTGATGGCGGGGGTGGAGAATTGATCCATCCTCACTTGCAGGTTCATGGGGATATCATCGACGGTGTATCCCGTAATCTCGCCACGGACCACAGGGTTATCATCTTCATTGCCCGCAGGCGAGCTTTCACGTTTTCTTTCCTCGAGGGCGGCAAAGTCTTCACGGGTCGAGAACGTACCCGTCTCAAACCAGCCCTCGGCACCGATGACAGGCGTCATCAGGCCGCCCTTGACCGCGAAATCCTTAAGCAGTCCACCCACATTGCCGGCCTTGGCTTCGGCAAAGATATGGAGTTCGGTGCGTGGACGCGTCATCGCCACATAGGTCTTATTGAGGTTATCGATGAGCACATCATTGAGTTGCTTCTCGACAAACGCACTCGCCCTCTCGCCGAGCACGCCGTCGCACAAGAGCTTGACGGTCGCAGTCTTATCCACGTGAAGCAACGAGGGGACTATCTCGGCAGGGCAATCGGGGCTTACCGTTCCCAAGCCTGCCATCACATCGGTAAAGACTTCACGCGGCATCCAGTAATTACGCTCGCGGGAGTTATCGTCGATTTCCCAATCGGCAAAAGGCAGAATGACACAGTCAAACTCCAATCCCTTGGCCTTGTGGATTGACATGATGTTGATGGCGTCGCCCGACGTGGCGCCGCTCACGGCCAAAGTGCCCATCTTCTCGTCCCAGTACTTGAGGAACTCACGCACACTGCCGCCATTGCGCTGTGCCGAGAACTGCATCACCGTGTCTTGGAAAGCATACAGGAAGGCCGTCTCACGGTCCACATCGTCGGCCGTGTCGGCCCCGCGCTTGAAGTGGGCGATAATGGTCTCAATAATGCTCACCAGCGTGGTGAGCTCACCGGCAGGCGGTAAAAGGCCGTCTAACGAGGTGTCGGCGGTATTTTCCTGCCCGTCACTTGACACGTTGGCTGTCCGCTCCAGGCTTTCAATCAGCATGGCACCATGCTCAAGGGGTGTGGCACCCGCATGAGCCGAAATCGCCTGGATAAAGCCGTTTAATGCCGTGTAGAGGCGCTGGTCGCTCAGTCGCTTGCGACGTATGCGTCGTGCGATATCGTCCTCGGTGGTCATCACCGCGTCATCGGCAGCGTCCTCGTCCTCGGTGCCATATCGGCTGATATCGATGTAACGCAGCATGGCGATGATGCGCCTAATGATGGGAGAATTGTTAAGTAGCAGCGATTCGCCCGAGATGATGCTGATCTGTTGGTCGGCTGGTGCCTGCTTGTTGTGGTTAAGGATGCAATCCACCACCTTGTCACCCTCCTTATTCTTGTAAACCAAAATGCCGATGCGGCCCCATTCATAGCGCTCATGCAGGCGCAGCAGCAAGTGGGGCAGGACGTCAAGGACGTTTTTGCCGCCGGCATCATCCTCGGTGGCTGGTGCCACCACGGCGAGGTCGTCGCTGGCCTTCAGTTGGCTGTAGTTGTCAAAATACACCCTGACGTAACCCGGCAATTTGGCTGTATCAATGTCGTTGGGGAAGCCTTGACGAACGTCGTGGTAGGTCATCCCTACCGTAACGTTGCCTTCACAATAGACGTCCCTAACATACTCAAACAAGCGGTTATTGAACTCGATAACCTCTCGAGAGCTGCGGTAATTCACCGATGAAGGGCGTGGCCCCTCGGTCACGGCACCACCGCCCATGTCACCCTCATAGATGTCATCGGTGAAGTCAGCAGCTACCCGTTCGCGGAAAACCGTCGGGTCGGCATTACGGAAACGGTAAATCGACTGCTTGGCGTCGCCGATGAGCATATTGAAATGGCCGCTGGCCAGACTCTCGCGCAGCAAGCCCTTGAAATTCTCGTATTGCTTTGCGCTGGTGTCTTGAAACTCGTCAATCATGAAATGGGCAATGGTCGTTCCCACACGCTCATAGACAAAGTCTGACCCGCTATCCAGCACGGTGCCGATTAACTCATTGGTGTCACCAATGAGAATGGAATTGTTCTCATGGCGGTATTCCTCCAGGAAGAGGTCAATCATGGCGAGCAGTCCCAGCAGCCCCAAGTTGTCCTCGATGTGCTTGAAGAAGGCTGCGACGTGGCATGCCCTGAAATGCTCTTGAATCAGGCTCACGAGCAGCTCCACAGTGGCACCGTCGGGCTTGTTCTTGCCGAACTGGTTGAGAATCTTCTTCTCGTCAACGCCACCCCACGCTTTCTCGTCAAAAGGTTCGGGGACATCCTTGTTGAGCATCGAGTGGAAGGTTCTGCCGCCCCACAAGGTATCGGCCAGGGGCTGCAACACGTCCTTGATGCGCTGCAGTCCTGTGGCGACATCGTCGTTGCAGCGCTCTACCACGTCATGCATCGCCTGCTTGAACCGGCGTATCGCCGTGAAATCGCTGTGGAATCCCTCCTCATCGGTATGGCCCAGATACTGGCGGATTTCGCCCATGCGGCTGCGGAACAGCTCACTGTTGATCTGCTTGGCCAACTTATTGAGGTCGCCACCGTCGTCAAAGAATTTCCAGTTCTTCTTGTCGGCATCACCACGAACCATGTGACGCTGATACTCCTTGACCCACTGGTCCACCTGCGTGGGCTTGCCCTGCTGACCTAATGACAACAGGAATTTGTGGACCGCCACGCGCACGGCATAGTCCTCCTCGAGTTGGATATCGTAATTGTAGTCGCGGTTGAGTTCACGCGCGAAATTGCGCAGGATGGACTGGAAAAAGGAGTCGATGGTGCTCACATTGAAGTTGCTGTAGTCAAACATCAACTCAAACAACGCTTGAAGCGCCAACTGCCGCACCTGCCCCTCGTCCAGGCCACTCTCTTCCACGAAACCTTTCAGGTACTTGCTCTCCTTGCCAGGCTGGGACAGGCGGTAGAGCTCATCGACGATGCGCTCCTTCATCTCATCGGTCGCCTTGTTGGTAAAGGTGATGGCAAGCAACTGGCGATGCGCGTTCAGGATGCGGGTATCTCCCGTGGCACGTCGCGGCACCAGACGCCCCTCCCCCTCCTTGGTGAAGAGCAGATGCTTGATATACTGCAACGCCAGATTATAGGTTTTTCCCGAGCCTGCCGATGCCTTGAGGACAAGCAAGTTGCGGCCCTCGGCCTGAGACTGGGTATTGATATCGTTACTCATAACCAAAATCACATGAATCTTTTCACCACGTCAGATGACACGTGCCTTAAATCCCATAGACGTCAACTGGTCCAGCACGCGCTGGCGAAAGTCGCCCTGAATGAGAATCTCGCCACCACGGGCACTGCCTCCCACGCCCAGGCCGCGCTTGAGCTGTGATGCCACCTGCTTGAGCGCCTCGTCATCGCAGGAAAAACCCGTGACGATAGTTGCCTGCTTGCCAGCACGTCCTTTACGCTCGAGAATGATGTCGAGCATCTGCTTGCCCTGCTGCTGGAGGGCATCGCCGCGGGCCGGCTCTTGTGCAGGGGCCTCGTCGGGAGCGGTATCCTCGTTGGGCATTGGCACATTAAATGCCTTGCCCAGTGCTTCTTTCCAGTCGATTTGATTCATAGCGATAAAAAAAATGACGTCTCGTTAAACTTTCTTGTCTGTTGGAAATCAAAGGTACAAAAATAAACCCAATTAAGGTTGAAAATGGATAAGAAAAAGCAAAAAATCACATTGGGGGCAATAAAAATCCTCAAAATGTGCTACCAATTCAAATAAAAACAGTACTTTTGCCCTACTGTTTACTATTTACATTATTAATACATTAATTCACTTAAAATTTTTACACTACTATGGCTTATGTAATTTCTGACAGCTGCGTAGCTTGTGGCACTTGCCAGTCAGTATGTCCCGCCGACGCTATCAAGGAAGGTGACATCTATTCGATCGACCCCGATACCTGCCTCGACTGCGGTACTTGCGCTGATGCTTGCCCCACTGGTGCTATCGCTCCCGGCGAGTAAGACAACGACAAAACAAAGAACAATATGTGGCGGCTTCACCCAAGGTGAGGCCGCTACATTTATTATATGCACACCTAACCGTTAAGGCCACACACACAACACAGGCCACAACAAAGGTCACGCGGGAGAATCGTTGATGATGATTCTCCCGCGTGGCTGTTTTTACCTTGATGTCAACGATCAGTTGGCGGTCTTGAGCGCGTCGAGCACAATCAGGCGCTGGATATCGGTGCCACCATAGTTGGAGCCATCGTTATAGGTGCCGAAGTAGCGGTACAGGCCCGCGGGCACCTTGTTGCCTGACATGTCGGTGAAGTCCCAAGTCACACGGGAATCGTTGGTTGTGGTCTTCCACACGAGTTTGCCAGTAGCATCGGTGACACGCAGCACCACCTCGGGCATACGCGGCATCGTGGTTGCCAGGTCAAAGTGAACGTCCTTGTTGAGGAACGCGGGCAGTGCGTCGGCAGTCAACGTGATGCCGGAATTCTGGCCTACCAAGAAGGTAATGGTGCGGGTGGCCTCGTTGCCCACCATGTCATAGACGATATAGGTGAGCGTGTGCAGGCCTTCGCCCAGGTTATTGATGGGCACCTCGATGTTGACAACCTTGCAGCCGTCAGAGAGCGTGGCAAAGCTGGTAATATCCTGATAGGAGTTCTTACCGCCGTCCAGCAACAGTGACATCGTGCAGTCAGCCGAATTGGAACGAACATTGATACCCATGTCATCGGTAGCAGTGATATACAGTACCGAGTTAGTGCCTACATTGGCACCATCAGAGAACGAGTTCTCATCGTTGATGAACATCGAAGTGATGACCGGAGCCTGAGTATCGCTGATTGCCACAGTCTCATCCAGGGACAACATTGTGATGTCACGGTTGAAACCGTTCACCATGTAGTCAGAATTGTCCTTGTGAGCATACACACGCAGCAACACCGTGTTGTTTCTGGCCTCGGGAGCACGAGGAACAATCATCGTTCCCGTGAACAGACCGTTAGTCACACGGCCCGACACCTCGGTAAGCTTATCCCTGTTGGTGTAAATGTCACGGGTCGTTTGCACGCCATTAGCCGAGAAGGTGAGCGTGGTGTACAAACCCTCGCGGTCATAGAGCGTTGCCGTTGCATCACCATTGAAGGAGGTATCCAGATTACCCTCGGCATCCACCACCTGGGCCTGAATCTCAAACTGCATGAGCGGGCTCAAATTGACCGTTGCCGTCGAGTCGGTCACGTCAACATTATTGATGCTGGTGATGTTGAAACGGGAGATAGGATAATTGACCCTAATGGCGGGGTCACCCAGCAACAAGAAGGACATCTTGTTGCTATTTAACGACGTGAAGCCATGCTTAGCGTTCATGTAGGCTTCGCCCAGGGTAGGCATGTAGCCCTTGGCGTCGTAGCAGAACATGGCATCGATGAAGTAGTTGTTGAGCTTGTCGTTATCTGCAGCGAACACCATGCGGGAGCTGGTCATCATCGCAATGGCGCCACCGTCACGCTTGTGGAACATCGACTCGGCGATACCACGGGTATCGTTGTCATAGTGAGCCACATCGCAGCAAGCGGTTGACATGATGGGGAAATGCTTATAGGACGTGCGTGCCACATCGCTGGTTGTCCACATCTTGTTCACTTTGGTGAAAGAGATGGGGCCGGCATGGCCTACGTAGGTGGCGAAATAAACACCATTCTTGAAGGTGTTGCTCAACAAGCGCTTACCCATGACAGCTGTCCTACGTTCAAGATCGAGGTTGGTCTCGGTGTTGGAACGCGGATATTGTGAATCGTGAACCGAGGTCACATGCATGCCCGTGTTCAGCTCATTTTCAATCTTCATCTTGTAGCCCTCACCCTGGAACATGTACATACCAAGGTCACGATCGTCCGAAACCACCATGGTATTATTGCGCCAAACGCCATAATCGGGATATGCATAATACTCAACGAGCTTGTCAACGTCGCTCTTAGCCTCCTCAACATCCTCACAGGTAATGCGGCCAACGCCGATGCTCAACACGTCAGCCGAGACGTTGCTGCCCGAGTTGTCGGCCAGGAATCCAAAGAAGTCATCGGACGTGAATGAGAAGTCCTCATAGTTACTGTTGTCGCTCTGATAGGTGAGGAGCGTTCCAGGATGGTCACCCATAAGGGCACGGTTATCAAAGGTACCGGGGCCAAAGAGGAGCAGATTCTTGAACTTCTCGCTGTCGCGGTCATAGAACATCTTGCACATCAGGCGGTAGGCCATAGCGTCACGACGGCCACTCGAGAACTCATTGAAGATCTTGTCCTGGTCAACGACAAGCACATCAATACCATCGACAGCACGGTGCAGTTCGGCAATACGCTCAGCTTGTTCATGGAACATCTTGTCGGTGATGATCAACAGGTCGGGAGTGGGGAGCGCGTGCAGGTTCTGATTCTCCACAGGCTCGTAGCGGAGAATCTTCCTCAATTTCTTTGCGGGGTCAAAAGCGATATAGATCGAGGTGTGGGCCGAGGTAGAGAAGAAGTACTTGCCCTCGCCTTTTGGACCGCTGTATGAATTCAGCACCATATTAACGGGGAAACGCGTGTTACTAAGGCTCCACACACGCATGGTGGGGCTTGCTGAAGGAAGCAAGAAACGCTCATTGCCATTGGTGTTGGCAAAACCCATAAAGAACTGGTTACCTTCCTCATCGTCCTTGAGAATATTATTACGCTTATAGCTCAGGATGAAATAGTCCAGACGAGCTATATTGACGTTGGCATTAGCATTGTCGAACACGAGGTAGGGTTCAAATTCACCCCTCTCGGCAGGCTCGCTGAGCTTCATCGATGCATAAGGAGCAGCAAAATTGTAATAGATGAAGGCACTCGAGGGATTGTAGATACGAGATGACGACAATGTGTAAACCGTCGTGTCGGCAGCATCGCCGTTGTGCAATACCGCGTTGGCATAGCACACGTCCGACGCATTCACAGCAAGGCACGTGTGAACCATAAGCGAACTGTCACAAATCTCAGGCAGATAATAAGGAATCCTCAGGTCTCCAGCCAAGAAGTCCTCACCCAGCATTTCCTTACCCGAACTGCTGATGGAAGTTTCCTCCTTCTCGTGATAGAAGTAGGACAAACTTGAGGACACATCCTGATAGTTGTTAACCGATGTGCTCTTATTGCTGGGAGTCAAGTCATTACCATTTTCCTCAGTCAAGAAATAGCAACCCACAGTATCATAGGGGTTGAACACACGCGTGAAATGAGGCGTCGAGGAATAGTGGCTGATGGAGAATGCAGTGATACCGCTGCCATAGAAACACAACTTGTCTCCATAACGGATGATGGGAACGCGGGTCAGGTCATCCCACGAGGTGTTGTTGAGCACCTCACTGATGCGGTTGCCGCCACCACCATACACCCTCACGTTGTTAGGGTTGCTGAAGCCCATCTCCAGCAGTTCATCGTAGGTGATTTCATACATTCCGCTCTCGACAATGTAAATCTTCACCCATTTTCCATTCGCCAGCCTGGAGTTGGTCGCATAGATTTGTGGATTAAAAGCGCTGGCTGTGCTGGCGCAGAAAGCCACCAGAATAGCCATGCAAGCAAGTTGAAATTTTGTCAGTTTGCTCATATCAATTATCTTTAGTTTTGTATTTTCAACTATATATATCGTTTCTGTTTCAACAGTTGTCACAATCTCACTTTCACGTCAAGAACAGGGTGACCGTCAACACTGGCGCAGAGGCGGTCGCCAGCAGCCAGCACGTGGCCCTCGCCAGCATCACCGGTGATGAGCAGGTCGCCCATCTTGATGCTGCACCGCGTGCTCACACCAGCCAGCAGGTCGGCCAACTGATGGTGCATTTCGCCCAGGCAGCGACTTGCCGCCTCCTGGCCGTTAACCGTAATCTGCACCATGGTTTCCAGTGCATTTGGACAGCTGGCGGCATCCACCCACTCGCCAACGATGAGCGCGCCGTCAAACGCGCGGTCGAGCACCGTCAGACGCTCGTCATCACTATTCACGGCACGCACCGTGAACCCTGCGGTGAGGGCATCCCAATAGCGGTGAGCGAACTTCGGTGCTATGCACTTGCCCAACCTGCCTGTGCGCACCACAAGGGTGGGCACGGCAATGAAGCTGCTGGCGAAGTCGGGCAGGAAAAAAGGCCTCCCCGTGTAAAGGATTGAAGAATCGGCCATGAGGTAACAACGTGGCGTTTCCTCATGCTCACCATAATTTGATGTGAATCCGATGACCTTCATTACAATTCAATTCCCTCTCGCCTTGCGGCTCAATGGTCACTCTCTGTCAATGAACGTTTGTTGCATCCTGTTGTAGATGATGGCCAAGTGGGCATAAATCGACGTGTTGGCGATGACAACGTCCTGCGGCGCCTTGATGCGGTAGGGCGTGAAGTTCCACAAGGCGGTCACGCCACTGTCGATGGCACGGTCGGCGGCATCCTGAGCCTGATCTACAGGCACAGTGATAATCGCGATAGACACATGATGGTCGCGCTGCCACGACAACAGGTCGTTGATGTCAAAAACGGGCAAGCCGCCCAGGTTCTGGCCAATCACCTCGGGACGGACATCAAAACCGGCCACGATGTTAAGGCCATAATGCTCCAGACCACGGTCCTGCATCAATGCGGTACCCAGACTGCCGACACCTATCACCACGGCATCGTGCTGACGGTTGAAGCCCAAGAAATCCTCCAACTCGGCAACCAGGCTGCTCACCTCATAGCCAATGCGCGTCTTGCCTTTCACATTCAGCAGCGACAAGTCCTTGGCAATCTGGGATGACTGCACGTTGAGTTCCTTGGAAATCTGAGTGGACGAGACATACTCCACATGCAGGTGATCCAGCATGCGGACATAGGACAAATACCACGGCAGACGCCTAATGGTCGGCTCGGGAAGTATTGCCCTGTTCTCGTTATTCTTGGTAATCTTCATCTACGTTAGGATAGAATCAACCGACAAATTTACCTCAATTTTTCAAACGTCAAGCACTTAACAACACATTTTATTAAAAAAAGACTCGATTTTTAACAAATGTTATGCTATGAGTTCCACAGGATGTGATGGTCATGAGAAAACGGGGCACTGACGAATGCCAATGCCCCTGTTGTCTGTTTCCCAATTTGGGAATGTGTTAATTTGCTGGTATAGCGAGCTTTTTAGACTTGGTGGCTACCTGCACGCCATCGGTCGTGACGGTTGCCCGATAGACGTAGATGCCACCAGACACACGACAGCCACCGCCATCCAACAGATTCCAAGTAACGGGCATGGTGTTACCTCCCGACTGTGTCGTCTGCCACACGGGTCGTCCCATCAGGTCATAGACCTCGATGGTGACGCTCACCTTGGCACCATAACAATTGTGGCGCACATAGAAGGTCGCCTCTGAACCATTGAACTCGCTGTAGATATCGAGGTCATCGGATGTGGCGATTTCGGGCACGCCGCCAGTTGCCACGTTGAAGGTGATGGACTTCTCGCTCACGTTGTTATACACGTCCCATACGCGCAGGGTCAGGGTGTGAAGGCCTTGCGTCAGGTCACACAACTGGTAGCGGATGTTCCCGAGAGTTCCCTGCTCGGCGAACAGGGGTGTATAATAGCTCACCAGGTCATTACAGATGGTGGTGCTGTCGAGCGTAAGCGTCATGCAGTGCTCATTGCCTGCCGACGAGAAATCCACACCGCTCTCATCGGCAACCGTAACCAGCAGCAGCGGCGAGTTGCTGACCTCACCGCCGTCAACAAAGGACTCGTCATTCAAGGCCATCGTGATGATGTCGGGACCGATGGTGTCGGTCACATGCTCCTCCTCATAGCCATAGATGAAGAAATTGCTGTTAGAGCCCTTTGCCTCCTGCTTGTTGCGGCTATCATAGGCATACAGGTTGATTAATGCGGGACGGAAATTGTCGTACTCGTTGTTGACCTCGCTGGGAATGATGACTCGCACCGTGAACTCGCCGTCAACGACAGAATCCATGGTAATAGCGAGGCGGTCAGGATGATCATCGTAGGTCACCTGTTTACCCCAATAATTTCCATAGCCGTGGGTGGTCACCGACTGCTCGGGTCCATAGAGCGTCGAGATGACGGCACCATTGAAGCCTGTTGCCACCTCACCGTCCAGCCCAATAATCTTGCCGCCGAACTCAACCGACTCACAGGCCTTGAACACAAACGGTTCACCGTCCTGAGCGTCAACAGCCTTGCCATTGATCGTCTCGATGCGGGCAGTCATGGGGGCGTAAGCCAACCGCATGGCGGGATCGCCGAATACCAGAAAGCGGAGTTTGTTGTCACTTGAAACAATCAAATCGTTCTTTGCCAACCTGATGATGTCGCCGATGCGCTTGGGGCGACCACTCTCGTCTCCTGCAAAGATGTAGTTCGCCACCGCTCTATTTAATATACCATTGTAATAAAGATAGGCAATCCTGGCGGGACAGATGACCGCTATGGCGCCACCATTGGCATTAAGGAAGATGCGTTCGCCGCTCGATACCGAATCGTTGTCAAAGCGGAAGAACTCGCATGTTGACGCATACAACACGGGCAAATGCCTGTAATCCAAGAGAGTCTCAACGTCGGAACTTGTCAGCAGTCCCTCAGTGGTCCATTGCTGGGGGCTGGCATGGCCATTGTAGTTCCACCACAGGACACCCTCGTTGAGGGTGCTGTACATCTTGTCGCGGGCATCGGGATAGGTGCGTTGCCATTCCTCGTACACGGCATCAAAGGCATCAATGTACACGTAGTTGTAAACCATATTCTCGCCACCATGGGCACGGGCAGTTTCTATCATGTCATTGGACTGAATCATGAATTCGCCTTGGTTCTCGTCATCGGCGACAAACATGATACGGTTTTTCCAGTAGCCGTAATCGGGTTGGGTGATGTATTTCTCCAACTTGTCCACTGCGATGCGCGCCTCGTCCTCATTCCTGACAATCATGCGGCCCACAGCGATGCTCATCGTGTCTTTCGGGCTAATGCCGCTGCCGTCATCCAGCATGGCGAAAAAGTCATCGGTGGTGATGGAATTGTCCTCGGTGGAACTGAATTCGGACTGCCATGTGAGCAGTTTGGGGTAATTCAGCGAGTTGGCATCAGTGCCTATCAGGCGGTTGTCGTAGCTGCCGCCGCCAAACAGCAGCAGATACTGCAACCGGTGGCCGTCCTCGCTCTTGCCGCGGTCATAGAACATCTTGCACAGCCGGCGGTAGGCCATCGCGTCCTGGGTACCGCTCGAGAACTCGTTGAACACCATCTCGTGGTCAAGGACCAGCACGCGGAAGCCGTCATATTGCTCATGCAGCGCCGCAACACGTTGCGCCTGCTCCAGGTAGTCAGCAGGAGCGAGGATAATCATGTCGGGGGTCGCCTGGCCATGGATATTCTGATTGGCTACCTCTCTCACCAGCGTGGGATGAGCATAAGCAGCATCTGACGCGTCAAAGGCGATGAACTCGCGGCGCCCGCTCGCGGCAGGGCTGAACGTGGCGATGCCATCGGTCATGACGATGTTCTGTTGCACCAGGGCAAAAGGATAGGTCACGTCCCACACGCGGGTGGAACCAGTACAGCCCGCCAGCTGATAAGTGGTGTCGCGGCCCGCTTTGTCCAAACCGAAAGCCAGAGCACCCTCCTTCAACGTCAACTGGCGCTCATAGTTGACGGTAATGAAGTCCAGACGGGCTTCTTCGACCGTGCCTGGGCAGCTATAATCTACCTGAAACGAGAGTTTATCGGTATTGTCAAGGGTGAAAGTTTTGAGCGATTTCGCTATATCGAAATGCACTGCGGAGTTGTACACGGGGCGAATGATGTCGTCACTAATCGACGGCATCGTTATGCCGTTGTAGCTGTAGGTCAAGGTACTGGCTGCACCTCTCGCCTTGGCGGCAAACACGGGATAAACCTTGATCGAGGAGCCGTTCACCAGACCATTCAGGTCAAAGTTGAACGCCTGGTGGCAGTTTTCGGCAAAACTCTCGCCCAAAAAGGTGCGCCCAGTCTTGCCCAAGTTGATGATTTCCTGCTCATGGTAGAGGCGCTCAATGAAGGTATTCTTCAAGGGGCCGCTTGCGCCATTGTCTGCCTTGGCGATGTCGATATCGTGATATCGGGCATCGTTGGTGACCAGGTAGCATCCCGTGTTGGCATAGGGATGCTGCACCTGCACGTGGGCGAATATATCGTTCAGATTTTTCCAGGTGGTGGGCCCCTGAGCGTAAAACAAAATGCGTTCGCCCGAGCGCACGACAGGCACCTGCGGCAGGTCGTCGGCATAGTTGTCGCCGAGCATCGTCTCGCTCAATGGCGCGCCACCGTAGCCGAAGATGTGAATCTGCGACAGGTCGCTTCCCAGACCCCATGTGAGGATATCATCGGCAGTAATCTGGTAGATGCCACTCTCGTTGACAGCAATCTTGACCCACTGGCCCTCAGCCAGTTTGCTGACAGGCGCATAATAATCCTTGTCCAATGCCTGCATGCTGATGTTGCAAATTGCCAACAGAGCAAGGCACACGACCAAATGTGCATGATATCTCTTCATCATTCCTCAGTGTGTTATATATTGTTTAAAATGCACCCACTCAGGTAGCGCAGTTTTTCTTTTTTCCTATCGCGCACCTCAAACGGCTGGTTCCAGCCTCCAAGTTCAGCCCATCACAACTACGGGATTTAACTTGCCGGTATAGCGAGCTTTTTAGACTTGGTGGCTGCTTGCACGCCATCGGTCGTGATGGTTGCACGATAGACGTAGATGCCGCGCGGCACACGGCGGCCACCGATATCCACAAGATTCCACACGACGGGTGTCGAGGTGAACATGTCGCTGCGGCCCGACTGGGTGGTACGCCACACGGGACGTCCCATCAGGTCATAGACCTCGATGGTCACGGTCACCACGGCGTCAGGACGATTGTGCTTCACATAGAAGGAGGTCTCCCCTGCCGAGCCATCGAGCAGGCTGTAGATGTCGGCAATCTCGGGCGCGAGGCCATTGACGACGTTGAAGCTGATGGTCTTCTCGCTCACGTTGTTATACACGTCCCACACGCGCAGCCGCAGAGTGTGCATGCCCTGTGAGAGGTCGCTGAGCTGATAACTGATGCTGCCCCGTGTTCCCTCGTCGGCAAACAGCGGCGTGTAGTAGCTGGCCACATCGTTGTAGCTCGTGATGCCGTCAAGGGTGAGCGTCATGCTATGGCCGATACCTGCCTGAGAGAAGTTCACGCCGCTCTCGTCGCTCACTGTCGCCAGCAACAGGGGCGACTCGTTGATGTCACTGCCGTTGGCAAAGGTCTCGTTGTTCAAGCCCATGGTGATGATGGCCGGGCCGATGGTGTCGGTCACCAACTCGTCCTCGTAGCCGTAAATCAAGAAATGGCTGTTAGAGCCCATGGCCTCGAGCGTGTCACGTCTGTCATAGGCATACAGGTTGATTTGCGCCGGACGATAGTTGTCATACTCATTGTTGACCTCGCTGGGGATAATGAGGCGCAAGGTGAACTGGCCGCCGATAACGGTATCCACGTTGATGGCGAGGCGGTTGGGACGGTCATCATAACTTACCTTGACACCAGAGCCGTTAGGATAGCCGTGAGTGGTCACCGACTGCTCGGGGCCGAATAAGGTCGAGACGATGGCTCCGTTGAAATCGGTAGCCACATTGCCGTCAAGACCGATAATCTTGCCGGTAAACTCAACCTGCTCGCGTGCCTTGAACACCGGGGTGACATTAGGCTTGATTGAATCGCCATTGATGGTCTCGATGCGCGCGGTCAGCGGCGCATAGGCCAAACGCATGGCAGGATCGCCAAACACAATGAAGCGCCGGTTATTGTCACTTGCGATATCCAACTGGTTCTTAGCCAATCTCATGATGTCACCAATGCGGCGCTGCTTGCCGTCACTGTCACGCGAGAAGATATAGCGTGACACCGCTTTACTGAAGATGCCGTTCTCGTTGATGTAGGCAATGCGGGCGGGGCAAATCACAGCGATGGTGCCGCCATTGGGATTGAGGAACATGCGTTCGCCACTCGACACCGTCGAGTTGTCAAAACGGCAGAACTCGCAGGTGGCAGCGTAGAGCACTGGCAGGTGGCGGTAATAGAGCAGGTTCTCAACGTCGGAGCGCATCAACAGGCCCTCGCCAGTCCAGTTCTGAGTGCTGGCGTGACCGATGTAGTTCCACCACAAGGTACCCTCGTTCAACGAGGTGAACATCTTGGTACGGGCATCAGGATAGTTGCGGGAGCCGCCACTGCTCACTGCATCAAAGGCGTCGATGAACACATAGTTGTACACCATGTTCTCACCGCCATTGGCTCGAGCCGAGTCAATCATTTCCAAGGACTGCGTCATGTGGTCACCATTGTTCTCATCGTCGGCGACGAACATGATCTGGTTTTTCCAGGAGCCATAAGAGGGCTTGGTGACATATTTCTCCAACTTATTGACCACAGCACGCGCTTCTTCGACGCTCTTGACAATCATGCGTCCCACCGCGATGTTCATCTTGTCTCGGGTGGTAGCGCCGCTGCCATCGTCGAGCACGGCAAAGTAGTCGTCGGTAGTAATGGAATTGTCCTCGTTGGAGCTGCCCTCGCTTTGCCAAGTGAGCAGACGGGGGAAATTATTGGCAGTGGAATTTTCACCAATTCGGCGGTTATTATAGCTGCCGCCGCCCATGAGCAGCAGATAGCCTAAACTGTGGCCATCCTCGCTCTTGCCGCGGTCATAGAACATCTTGCACAAGCGACGGTAGGCCATCGCATCCTGGGCACCACTGGAGAACTCGTTAAAGACCTTCTCGTGGTCCAGAACCAGCACACGGAAGTTGTCATACTTCTCATGCAGGGCAGCCACACGCCGTGCCTGATCCATATAGGCATTGGGAGCCAAGATAATCATGTCGGGAGTGGCTTGGGCATGAATATTCTGGTTGGCGACATCGGCAATATATTCGGGATGTGAATAAGCGTTCGACGACTCATTGAAGGCGATGAACTCACGCCGTCCTCCCTGCGAGGGAGAGAACATCAACTTGCTGTCTTCCAGACGGGCGTTCATCTGAATCGGAGCAAACGGTAATGTCACGTCCCACACTCGGGTACTACCAGAGCATCCAGCCAAACAGTAAGTCGCTTCACTATCGGTGTCATCAAGGCAAAATGCGAGGCTATTGTCACGCATAGCCAGTTGGCGCTTGAAATTGAGTGTGATATAGTCCAGACGGGCCAGGTGTAACGTACCGTTGCAGGTATAGTTCACCTGCAATGCCAGTTGATCAGTGCCTTTGAGCTTAAACTCCTTGACCGACCGGCTCAACATGTAATGATCGTGAGTCAGGCTGTTGACCTTCTGGATAATATCAGCGCCATCGCTGCGCAATGCCGAGTCATTGGCGGCATAATTCAACTGGCTGGATCCGCCTGTCGTCTGAGCGGCAAACACGGAATACATTTTTACCTTGGAGTCGCTGACAATACCATTTAAGTCAAAATTGAACGTCTGCTTGCGGTTAGAGGCGAAATTCTCGCCCAGAAATGCGCGCCCCGTCTCGCCAGGGTTTACGATTTCCTGCTCGTGGAAGAGACGCTCGATGTAGGTGGTCTTCAGCGGGCCAACAGGGGCATTGTTGGCTTTAGGGATTTCAATGTCGCTGAAACGGGCATCATTGGTGACAAAGTAAAAGCCCGAGAGGGAATAAGGATGTTGCACCTGCAAGTGAGTCAAGGTGTCATTATCGCTCCTTATCAACTTCTTCCAAGTCAAAGGTCCTTGGGCATAAAACAGGAGACGGTCATCGCTGCGAACCACAGGCATCTGAGGCAGGTCATCGGCATAGTTGTCACCGAGCATTATCTCGCTCAATGGCGCGCCACCGTAGCCGAAGATGTGAATCTGCGACAAGTCGCTACCCAAGCCCCAACTGCGTGTGTCCTCGGCGGTAATCTGATAGATGCCGCTCTCCCTCACTGCAATTTTCACCCACTTGCCGTCAGCGAGCTTGCTGACAGGAGCATAGTAGGTCTTGTCCAATGCATGGATACTGCCCGAGAAGAGCATCAGCACCGCCATGCACATGACCAAACGCACCAAGTTTCTTATCATCTGTTTTCCCATTGTTTACTGCGTGTATATAGTGCCAAGCGCGTCCCTTGGATTCTCCCATGGGAAGCACACAATCATATAACGAGATTTTCCCGTCTTTATTGCACCGCCGGGCGGGTTTGGCCCGTGTCAAGAAGGGCCAGGGTGACGCAGTGTCCCTCGACAGGACATGACACCAGGCGATACTGCCTGCCGTTGCAATGGGCATGGAAAACGGTCTCGTCGCCGTTGGGACAGAACGGGTCCAGACAGATGCCTTCGGTCCAATCGAGGGCGCTGTTGCGCTCGGCCTTGATGATGGCCTCTTTGGCGGTCCACGCGATGACGTGGGCAGGTAGGTCATCAGTCGCAATGAATTGCTGTTCCTTGGCGTTCAGAAACTTATCCCGCACTTTCAGCACCTGCCGACGGTCCAACTGCTCGGCATCCAGCCCGACAACCTGAGCGTCATCTGTCGCCACCGCCACCAGCCTCATCGTGTGCGTGATGCTGATGTTCACATCAAGGCCTTCAACATATGGCGCTCCCTGCTCGGTGTGGGACAACACCACCGGATGCCCAAAGGCACGGCACAGCAACAGCCGCTCGGCCGCCTTTTCCCGTTGACGCTTAACCGGCAATTCCATCAAGTCCTCGCATGGCACCCCTGCGTCACGACACAACGCCAGCAACTGCGTCGCCTCCTCTTCTAGCCGCCACACCAGCACCTTCGCCCCACCTAAGTAAAAAAGGGACGGTTCCTTTTTATTGATTATCTCCAAACCCACAACCTTATCATGCAATTATGATATCGATAGTTCTTTATTGGAATATCTCATGAACTCCTCCTTACTTTATTGCGCCATAAAGTAGTAGTAACCCAAGATGTCGTTGAACATGACGGTGTAGGTACCAAGGGCGACGGGGATGTTGGGACCGTTTTCAACAGCTAAACCGAAAGGAAATTCAGAACCACCCCAGTTCGCATACCAATTGCCGTCGGCAGCGAATTTGAGCTCTGTGGCCTCGGTAACGACGAAGTCCTTCACAATCCAATCATGATTCTCAGCTCTGGTGTTAACAGCTGTCATCAGGTTTGCGCCGGGATTCCAATACTGATACCCTCCTGGCATACCCATCGTGCTATAGGCGCTTGGGCTAATGTCCAGTTTCTCGATATTCACTTCATAAGTGCTCGTGTTGACCGTAATCTCGTAGTAGCCGGCATCGTTAACACGGATATTGCCACCCTCGCCATTATTGAGGGCTATCACACCGTCAACCATACTGAGCTGCTCGCTCTCACCCGGAGTATGGATGATTTTGAACGTCCTGCGAGCTGCGAGATAGCCCACCCATTTCAAGATGTTGGCTGAGCCGGGCATGCCATACATGGGAACCAACGAAACACCGACATCATCAGTGCTCATATTGTGCCAAGAGCCATCACCAAAACCGGAACCCATCAGGTACCACAGGTCGGGAAGAGTCGGTTCAACCGGTTTCTCGATAACCTCAAAATTAAAGGTGCGTTTCAGCATATCAAATGTCAACTTATATTTATCGGCAGAGGTGCTTGCAGGAATGACAAATGAATAAGCGGCCACACTATTGCGGCCTTTTACAAAAGTGCCGCTCATCCCATTAGATGCTTCACTGTAATAGCCGATGAAGTCCGAGTTCCAGAACTCATCCCCATCAGCGTCCATGGTCTCCTGGGGATAAATCATGAAGATGTTGTCATTGTCAGTGGCGGGAATCGTCACAGTAAATACGGGATGATCGTAAACGTCGCCACCACCATTGTTGAGCTTATAGGTTGCGTCATTGGGGGTCCAATCGTTACTGGAGCCGATGTAGTAGTAGGCACTTGAAATACTCGGAACATAGGGAATAACGGGAACATACGGTTCGGGGTCGGCATCAAAATCAACAAAACTATAGGTACCCATGATGTCATTGAACATCACGGTGTACCTGCCAGCGGGAACCTTGATGTTGCCCGTAAACGGGGTGCCCAAGCCGTAGGGGAAGTCGGTGGCATTGCCCCAAATCATGTCCCACTCGCCGTTGGCGGTGAATAACACCTCGGCATTCTGGTCAAAGGTCACCTCGGCAAACCAGTCGTGGTTGATCAGGTTCATGTCGGCCATCGTGCTGACAGCCATCATCGCGCTGCTCTCGGGCATCCAATCCTGATAGTCGCCAGGCATGGAGATCATCTCATAAAGGGTAGGCTCCTGCTCGTATTTCTCGATGGTGATCTCATTGTATGCATTGATCAGGATGGTGTAATAGCCAGCCTCGTTGATGCCGATGTTGTGGTTGTCACCATCCTCATCGGACAGGAACCATCCGGGACTTACCACATTGGTATAGTTGAGCTGCTCGCTCCAGTCCCCAGGGATGTGGACGAACTTGAACTGGCCACCCTCGGGGAAATAGCCAACGTACATGGAGCAGCCAGGCATTAACGTGCCGTCGGTATCATAAGCGGGATAGGTCGGGATGAGGCCTGAACCGATATCGTAGACGCCATAGTTGCTCCAAGGACTGCTGCCGATACAGTCACCCACGAGATACCACAAATTGACAGGTTGACCAGCAGTTCCCACATAGTATGGTTTAATCTCCAGACTTACCACATTGGAATAATATTGATCACTTGCCACACATCGCACATATACAGTCTGCCTATCAGGCAGGTTGTCCTCGGACCAATGACATATCTGGGCAAGCGCCCAATTCAGTTCTACTACCGTCATCTCGCTGCTTAATGACCGTATGTGAGTAGGTGTTAAAACTGCATAGTCGGCCTGCAATTGGCCGGTCTTGTCGGCGGCAGCCTCATCAATCGAAACATTCCACTCATTGGTGGGGGATACCTCTAAACGATAGTACAAAGAAGAGGGCAAGTAGTAGTCAGGCTCGGTCCACTCAAATGGGATATACATAAAGTCATCGATGTCAACCAACGTGTGTACTGGGGTGCTCAAGTCGAACGTTATGGTCTGAGCCGCCTCTTCTTCATAACCAGGATTCTGAACCAGATTGGGGTTAGCTACCATAGCGGCAGCAGGGATGGCGAACACGTTGCGGAAGGCAGGGAAGTTGCGTCCGCCCAAGATGCCGCCCTTCCAGCTCCACAAGTAATCAGTCGTTCCGCCAAAGCAGTTGAAACGAATCAAATCCATGCGGCGGCGCCCCTCGAAGTAGAACTCACGGCTCCACTCGTCCATAATCTGATTGAGGGTGTAAGACGTACGCTGTTCTGCGTGAGCACGGGCACGGATAGCGTTAAGGGCATCGACGGCCTGGGCAGGGGCAACTCCTCCTGCCTGGCAGGTCAGCGCCTCGGCGTAGGTCAGATAGGCCTCGGCCGAACGCATCAGGAAGAAATCCGCATCGGAAAAAGTTGGGTGACTGGCGACGCTGCCGTTGGTCTTGAAATTGTTGAACTTGGCGACAGCATAACCGTTAAAGAAATCACTGGGATTTGTATTCTCCAGAGTGCGGCCACTACCGGTGTTGAACAACGCACGGTCGTCCCCGCCCAATTTTGCCACCATATAACCTGGTTGCCCAACTGGGGCATCGTCATTGGGGAAAAACTGGCGAACCAGCTGAGGACGGGCACGGTTACCAGCCCACTGTCCGTTGGTTCCCAAACCGTTAAGTTCAGAATCATTATACGGATTCTCGTGCATATTCCAATCAAAAGTCGATGCTATCAAGAATGTGGTTCCGCCCCATCCGTAAATACTATTGTCCATGAAAATTTGGGCACCATCACGGGGAAGCGGAAAAACGGCCTCAGCAGCAGCTGCGGTATTGCCATTGTCACCCATAAACAGCATCTGGTATGGCGTGTACTCACGATAAACACCGTCAATGCCGTTGCCGGCATAACCCTGAGTGTGCAGTTTGTGAGGACCGTCGATGACCATCTTGGCATAGCGGGCGGCATCGGCCCAGCGGGCCACACCGGTATATACCTGTGCATTCAGGTAAAGTCGTGCCAGCAACAGGTTAGCGGCATCACGGTCAACGCGGCCATAATCCACTTCACCCTCGTGGCGGGCCACAGGGTCACACAATCTCTCGCGCAGGCTGAGTAATTCCTGCTCCAGCCACTGGAATAGCTCGACACGCGATGACTGCGGGATATTGTCAACACCAGTTGTGGTGACCAGCGGCACATTGCCCCAGTAGTCAAGCAGATAGAAATAGTGCAGTGCCCTCAGGAAACGCACTTCGGCCGTCTTGGTAGCATCAATGTCACTAAACTGGTCCAGGTATTCATTGCAGACACCAATGCAGGCATACAATGAAAAGTAAGAAGCCTCCAACATCGGATGAGTGGCATCATAATGATTGAAATTGAATGCTGGGATGCCTGTATCACCCCAAGCGCAGATAGCCTCGTCGGTGGTCAGCTCGTTAGAATTCCACAATTGACGCACATAATCTGTATATCCGTCATCCATGCCGTTAAGATGGACACCCCCATTGACATAGTCATAGCACTTCTTGAACAATTCATTGGCCTGAGCGGTATCAGAGTCTAAGATGGGCTCAAACTCAAAGGTGCGGTTTTTCATATCAAAGGAGAGGCGATAGCTGACGGTAGTGCTGGGAGGTAGCTTGAACGAGAAAGCCACCTGATTATTGGGACCTTCCACAAAGGTTCCACTCATCCCGTTGGCGCCATCCTGGGAGTAACCGATGAAATCCGCAGTCCAGAAGTCAGCCTCAGCAACATCCATGGTTTCCTGAGGATAAATCTTGAACCAGTTGTAGCCACTGGTGGCAGGAATCTCCACCGTGAACACGGGGTTGGCATACACATTGCCACCGCCATTGTCGAGCTTATAAGTCGCATCATAGGGGGTCCAGTTGTTACTGGTGCCAATGTAGTAGTAGGCCGAGGAGATTGCATGTATCTCCTGCTGGCCGCTCATGATAGCATCAATAAGTGAAACCACATCGGCAACCGACACGACTCCATCAAAATCGACATCGGCAGCAGCAGGGATATCAGATGAGCCGGATAAAATGTAATCGACGATAGCGACAACATCTGCAATCGATATTTTTCCATCATTGTCGACGTCTCCTGTCATAGTACTCTTGACAGTCGATTCAAGAGGCAACTCGGTTGGCTGTTCCAACCCTTGGGCAAAGCACGGTAATAACATGCTTAAGCAAAGCAGTAAGATAATATGATTTTTCATTGTTTTTTGGTTTTTTAGGTTCAAATTAATATAGTTTCATTTTGCTTGATTATCCATCGCAAAAATAATGCTTTTTCGCCAAATAATAACAACAAACGCGTCAAAATCTATAGATATTGACACAAAAAAGAGGGGTCTCTTCAAAAAGACCATATGGATTATTTTCTTATTTCCGCACTGATGTAAGGGGAATTTACCCCACGCCGTTTTTGGCGAGGTCGATGCGGGTGAGGACGCGGGGATTGTCCTCGCTGGCGGCAATCCACGAGCGGTAACGGCGGCGGTTGACGAAACGCTCGACCAGATAGGCCAGCGTGAACATCACGGGCACCTGGAGCCACAACATCCAGTAGTGATGGGATACCTGATAGAGGGTGGCGCCGTTAGTCTGCATGAGGACGTAACCGTTGCTCATCCAGGTGGCTGGAACGCAGTCGCCCACGACATACCACAGACGCGACATCAGGTAGCGCGGCCACGAGACGCCCACCAGGAAGACGAACACCACCGACGAGAAGACGAACAGCAGGAACACGCTCTCGCGCTCGTTGACAAAGGCCTGCAATGTCTGTCCCATAAGCGAGACAGTGATGATGAACGGCACCGCCAGGCAAATAATGTGCAGGATGTTGCCATACTGCGGGAAGCCGAACATCAAGGGCACATAGTGCAGCACATAGATGACGGGAATGACATAGATAATCTGGTGGCACATCATCTTGCCGATGATGGTGGCACTCACGCCTGCCTCAATGGCCATCGGGTCACGGCCGCCATTGCGGCGACGACGCTCGATGCTACCGCCATGCAGCATGGCGATACCCAAAATCATGCTCTGCTGGAGCACCAGCGGCAGGATGAACAGCAACACGGCGCTGGCGATACCCATCGCCCTGTTGCCCACGGGCACCTGACGGCTCTCGATGACGCTTCCGCTCGTGTTGAGCACGGGCTCGACCTTGGCCGCCAAACGCTCATTGCCCATTGTCTGAGTGACATTGTTCAAGGCTGTGAACAACGCCTTGTAGCGCATCATCACGCTCATGTCGCAATAGAGCAGGATGTGTCCCTGCTCACCACGGGTAACGCTCTGCCCGAAGTCGCGCGGCACATGCAGGATGCCGTAGCAGCGCTTGAGATGCATCGCCTCCTGCGCCTCTTGCATATTGGCGGCATAGCCGACAATCTTGACCTCCTGGGTGGCATCCATGCGGCGGATAAAGTCGCGGCTCATCGCGGTGCGGTTGTCGTCAACGACAACCACAGGCTCGTTGCGCACCACCTCGGGATTATAGATGATGGAATAGAATACCGGGTAAACGGCGTTGAGCACCAGGAAAAAGATGACCACGCCCTCGTCGCGGAAGACGAGCAGCAACTCACGGCCACACACCTTGAGCACCTGGATGAACCACAGGAAGAATCTGCTATGTTTCACTTTCTCGGTCATATCTTATCATCAAGGCACATACACGGGATTCATGCACTCTTTCTTCAAGTGCCATGACAGCAGCATGGGCAGGATGGTGAATCCCACGAGCGCCGCGTAATAGATTCTGGAATAATACAGGTCGATGCCATTCAACGACTGGTCAACCATGATGAGGAAGTAGTACTTGATGGGCATGACATAGCCTATCGCCGTCACCCACGAGTACATGGACTCCTCGGGCAGCGAGAAGCCCGAGAACGAGAACGACAGCATGCCAAACAGGGTGCACAGCATCGTGCCGTAGCGGAAGTTGGGCACAAAGCAGTATAACAGCACAGCGACACTCTGGTTGGCCACCACGAGCAGGAACATCGCCACAAGCATGTTCCACGGGTTACAGTTGAGCGGGAAATCGTAACAGCGGTACATCATCCACTGGATGAACCAACCGACGGCAGTAAACAATACCGTCTGGGGCACCAGTTTGCCCACCAGAGCCAGAAACATGCTGTCGCCTGAGGTCCTGAGCCATTGGCGCGTCAAACCCGACTTCATCTCCAAGCCCAGCGAGAATGCCGTCACTAGCAGGATAAACAGCGAGAAAAAGCAGGGCACGAAGGTCGAGTTGAGGTAGAAGTTGTAATTGGTGTACGGGTTAATGAGCGCATGCACGTGGGTCTGATAGGGCTGCAAGGTGGCGGCAATGGTCTGGTTGGGCAAGCCTACAGTGCGTAGGGCCGTCTGCACAATCGCGCCATTGGCCAGCAGAGACATGGTCTTGAAACCCTTGTACTGCATCGAGGCCGGGGCATAAAAAGCGTAGTTCACATAGTAGCTCACCACGGGCTGGCGACCGCCCAAAGCATGCTCTTCCAGGTCCTCAGGAATGAGGAAGAAACCCAATACCTCACCTCGCTGCACGGCATCGCGCGCCTCGGCAAAATTGGTGTACCGATGGCGGATGTTCACCTGTTGCAGTCCGTTCAGCGTTCGTGATACCTGTCGGGAGAGGATACTGTTATCCAAGTCAACGATACCTACCGGCACACGCTGTACCGAGCCGCCCTTGACCAGATCCATGAGGAACCAGCAACACAGAATCGGCATGATAACGATGAGCAGGAAGTACATAGGTCGCCGCACGAGTTGAACACACCCGCGCTTAAACGAATTCCCTATGTATTTCAGTATCATGTTTTAGTCCTTAGTTTTTAGTCCTTAGTCCCTAGTCCTTAGTTTCTAGTCCCTAGTTTCTAGTCCCTAGTTGGCATCCGCCAACTGTTAACTATTCACTGTTCACTGTTCACTGTTAACTATTCACTGTTCACTGTTAACTGTTAATTAATCTTATTTCTCGAGGAGCACCGACATGCCGGGACGCAGATTAGGCACCCTGCTGGTGGGACGCATCCTCACCTCAAAGGTCTTGCTGTCGTACTGGCCTTGGGCCTTGGCGGCCTGCCAGGTGGCATAGCTGCCCATGTCGTGGATGTAATAAATCGACATCTTGGCGGGTTGGTTGTTCAGGGCGGGAATGCGCACGGTGACCTCCTTGCCCATGGGCAGATCGCTGAGCACCTCCTCGCGCACGCTGAAGCTCACCCACATCTCGTCGAGTTTGGCAATCGACATGATGGGCGTGCCCATAGCCACGAGTTCACCCTCCTGGGGATAAATCTCGCTCACCTCACCGTCGCATGGAGCTACAAGCACCTGGTCCTCGAGTATGCTTTCCACCTCCATGACGGTGCCACGAGCAGCGTTAGCCATACTCCTGGCGGCGTTCTTGTCCTCCTGTTGGGCGCCTTTCACGGCCAGGTCATACTGGGCCTTGGCGGCTTTAACCTGTGCGGTGGCGGCATCAAAGGCGGCCTTAGCCTCGTCACGCTTCTGCTGGGTGGCGACACCTTGCTTGAACAAGTTCTCCACACGCTGATAAGTCTTCTCGGCAATGGTCTGTGCAGCAATCGCCTGCTGCCACATGTTGTAAGCGCCCTGCTTCAACTCCTCGCGGGTACCCTTCTCGGCCTTCTGGGTCTGGGAAGCGGCAGCCGCAGCAGCCTGCTGAGCCTGATAGTGCTTAGCGTCGACAGTGCTGGAATAGATGCTCACCAACTTGTCGCCCTTGTGCACCGTGTCACCCTCATGGACGTAGAATCGCACGATGCGTCCAGGCAGTTTGCCGCTCACGCGCACAGCGTCACAGTCGGCCTGACCCTGAATGGTCGTGTCGGCAGGGTGGATGAGCAGGATGCCCACGATGGCGATGCTGGCTATCACCAACGCAAACACTGCCAGTGCTGCCAGCAGCGCTTTGTCCTTCTTGCGGACCACAGTTCTCTGTTCGTCTTTTTCCATATAATTGTTTTTAGTTTTTAGTTGTCAATTTTTCAAGACGTCCTTGGTAATCTCGAGTCTCTTAATAGCGCATTGTGCCCATCACCTTGTCGAGGTACTCGTGGGTGAGTTGCACGTTGATTTCGGCATCGATTTTCTCGCTGTTGGCCTTGAGCCAAGCAGTCTGTGCGCCAAGCACCTCGTCGATGGTGCCCATGCCCTCCTTGAAGGCGATACCGGCTATGCGCAGGTTCTCATCGGCCTGGGCCAGATTGGCCTTGGTGGCCTCATAGGTCTTGAACGCTTCCTGATAGCTGAACGCAGCCTGACTGATCTGCAAAGCGATTTTCTCTTTGGCATCGTCGAGTTCCAGGCGCTTCACATTGGCATCGACCTGAGCAGCCTTGACCTTATTGCTCAACCCGCCCCAGTGCCACAGGGGGACGCGGAGCGTGGCACCGATGCTGAAGCCGGCGCCAAACCGGTTCTCAAAGCCGTCATAGCTGTTGGGATTGGTGGCATGCAGGGCGGCAACGGCTGCCAGCTTGGGCATCATCTCGCTGCGTGCGACCTTGACCTGCTGGTCATAAATCTTGGTGGCCAGTTCCAATGAGCGCACATCATGGCGTTTCTCATACACTTCATCTAAATTGTAGTTGGATGGTGCAAGGGAGAGACCCAACTCGTCGCGGCCCTCGTCGGCGAGAGTCATCATCGTGTTCACGGGCAGGCCGCACAGTTGTGCCAGCAACATGCGCGACAGCGTCACGCCATTGTCCACCTTAGTCAGGTCCACATTGGCCTCGTTGAGCTTCACGTCCACCGCGAGCTGGTTGGCACGGGTGGCGACGCCCTCGTTGACCATCGCCTTAACATCATTGTCGAACTGCTGCACCAGATTCACATAGCTGCGGGCCAGCTTCTGCTTAGCGCAGAGCGAGACCACCTGCCAGTAGGCGGCATCGACATTATAGATGACATCCTCGATTTTGCTCTCGCGCATCTCGCGGGCGAGTTGCTCGGCGAGGTCGGTAATCTGGTTCATGGCGGTGATTTTGCCGCCCATGTAGATGGGCTGCGTCACCGTCAGTGCTCCACCCATCAGGTTGTGGATGTTATAGGTGAGGCCGCTCTTGGGCAGCAACGCCACGGTCGTGGGGACATACTGGCCATTGACCTGCACGGGATAGCCCGTGGTGGGGTCGATGAGCAGATTGTAGTCATACTGGCCCGTCTGGGGATTGAATGACTTGGTGGGCAGCATCTGGTCCTCCTTGATGAGCGACACCTTGCGGGAATTGTAGATATAGCCCGCCGTGAAGTCAAACTGCGGCAGATAGGCCGCAGCAGCCTCCTTGCGCTGGTAGCCCGCCTTCTCGATGGCAAGGGCCGTCTGCTGAATCTCCTTGTTATTGCGCAACGCCATGCTACGGCATGAGTCCAAAGTCACCACTTGGGCCGAAGCCATTATCGAAATGGCGCAAAACGCGATGAATACGATGTTTCGCATAGTTACTTCTACTTACTTTTCACAAGCTCGGTCTGTTTTAACGGCGCAAAGATACTATTATTTTTGACACTAAAATCACCTGTGCCATTTTTTTCCACAATTCGAGAAAAATAGAACAGTGATTTCGTTAAAAATCACTACCTTTGCCTGCGTAATCAATAAAAGACCATTTTCATGTATAGAATCCGTATCCTTTTCATCTTGACGTGTTTAGTGACTGCATGTGCCGCTATTGCCAACCCTGTTACTGAACACCAGGCGCGTGCAATCGCCACAAGTTTCCTGGCAAAACAGTTCCCCTCCCCCAAGTTGACTTCAGGTGCTCCAGCCACGGCTGTAACCCCTGTAACCCGACAAGCGGCGTACTATATCTTCAACGCCGCAGCCAATAGGGGCTTTGTGATTGTTGCAGGCGATGACCGTCTCCCCGCTGTGCTGGGCTACAGCGACAGCGGCAGCTATGATGCCGGTGACGTGCCGCCTGCTTTGCAGGAATGGCTGGACGGTTATGCCGCCCAAGTTGAGGCCATCGCCGCCGGCGCGCAACCTGAGCCGCGCACCGCTTCACGTGCCCCCATCGCGCCGATGTTGCCCGTCCGGTGGGGCCAGGGTATGCCCTACAGCGTGCTGTTGCCCCACATCGACGGCAGCAGCTACGCGCACGCCTATGTGGGATGTGTGGCCGTGGCGATGGCCCAGATCATGGCCTATTGGCAATATCCCCAACGCCCCACGACGACGATTCCTGGCTACACCTCCAACAGCGGCAAGACCTATCAGGTCGTCATGCCGTCGTTGACGCCCATCGACTTTGATTGGGAGGGCATGCACGACACCTATTACACCAACGACAGCACCAGCGACGCCTGCCTGGCGGTCGCCAACCTGATGCTGTACAGCACCACGTCGCTTCAGTCCAATTTCGGCCTGTCATCGACCGGCGGCTATACCCGCAACATTCCCGGCAAGTTAATCACCTACTTCGGCTACAAAAACTCGGCCCACTACATCTATCGCGAGAACTTCAGCACCCAGTCATGGGAAGACACCATCTACAGCGAGTTGGCGGCAGGGCGTCCCGTGGCCTACGGCGGCAACAAGCAGTCGGCGGGGCACGCCTTTGTGTGCGACGGCTATGACGGCGAGGGACGTTTCCACATCAACTGGGGATGGGCCGGCAAGAGCAACGGCTACTTTCTCCTAAACCTGCTCAATCCCAGCGAAGAGGGCATCGGCAGCGCGGCGGGAGCCTACGGCTACGTCAAGGGACAGGGTGCAGCCATCGGCCTGGAACCGAACTATGACGGCATCGAGGGCACAGCGGCATTCACCTTCCAGGACCTCACCATCAACCGCAGCAACACGACACGCAGCTCCGCGTCCAGCAACTTCTCGGTAACGGTGTCGGGCAAATTTGTCAACAACACCAACGTCGCGTCGCAGTTCCGTCAGGGATGGGGATTGTACAGCCTTGACGGTGAACTGGTTGACGTGCTGTTCATGCGCTATTCCTCCAGCGCCGTGGCTAACGGCCAATACATTTCGGTAAGCAGCAGGACGCTGGACTTCGGCGGTGGCATCACCAGCGGCACCTACCGCATTCTGCCCATCTACTCCATCTATCCCGCCGAGGACTATAGGCCCTGCATCGGTTCAGAAGTGAACTACATCGAGGTGACCTTCAACGGCAGCTATTCCTGTTCCATCAAGGGCTACGGCACTGCTGGCACGACAACCAATTACACCGTGAACAGTTGCACCCTCTCGGGCACTCAGAACCACGGCAAACCCTTGACCATCACGCTGAACGTCACCAACACTGGCGTCACGACCAACAATCTGGTCTATATGTTTGTGTATGGGGAACTTACCGCCATGGCACTTGCCGACATTGCCCTCGGAGAGACGGGCAACCTCGTGTTTGGCTATACGCCCGATGCGGCGGGGACCAAGGCACTGACGTTCTCGCTCAACGAGAGCGGCACCCCGACCTTGTACAGCAAAAACATCACCATCAAGACCATGCCCACGGCTAACCTTGACGTGTCATACCGCATCTCCAACATCACCGACGAGAGTGGGCGCGTCATCACCGCCGACCGCTACAGCATCATCGCCGATATCACCAACAACGGCACGACGGCCTACAACGAGGACTTCTCGGTGCGCCTGTACCGCATCAACAACAACGAGACCAATGTAGGCACCGAACTGCTCAGCCAGACACAACCGCTCTACCTCCCTGCCGGCGAGTCCACGAGCCTACAATTCGACTTTGACCATGACCTCATCGACGGGTGGAAATACTTCTGCTACCTCTACTACTACAGCGATGGCGAGACCGTGGGAAAAGGCACCAAGTGGTATTACCTCAACATGACGGATGACACTTTCATCTTGGGCGATGTGGACCGTGACGGCAGTGTGGGCATCAACGACGTGACGGCACTCATTGACTATATCCTTAGCCATCAGGGCGACATCGACCTCATGGCAGCGGATGTGACTCAAGACGGTCAAATCGACATTGCCGACGTGACGACCATCATCGACATGATTCTCGCTAAGGAGTAATGCCCCACCTTATTACGAAAAAGTCGCGTGACCCCGGCCAATGTGGGGGCCACGCGACTTTTTTTCGCTACAGACAGTCAAGACCGTTCAACTATCTGACAATCTTGACGGTAGATGTGCTGCCGTCGCTATAGCGCGTCACGACGATATTGATGCCCTCAAACGGCCTGTCGCTTTGCATACCCATCACATTGTAGTAACGCACGTCAACAACTTGACGCAGAGCCACAAAGTTCTGAACCGAAGTGGGCGACGGGCTGTTGGGCAAGTCAAACGGATAAACCATGAAGCTGCCGTCGGGGGCGGTGGGCTTGGGCGACCTCATGCCGGAGGTGCCGCTGGGGGCACCCGGGTCGAAGGCCGAGCGGGCGATACCGGCATGGAAGGTGTAGGCGGTGTCCTGCAACTCGCTGGGTTTGCCGTAAATCTTGCCCGAGCTGGTGAGCCTGTTGAAGGTCCAATCCACATAGAAGCTGCCCGACAGGTCAAAGCCGTTGATTCTGGTTCCCTGCTGGTTGTAAACCGTGAAGACGTCTTGGCCATTATATCCTTGTCCCATCCAGACACCCATCACATGGGCCACCTCCTGGATTTTGGGATTCATGAAGAACAACAGGGTGTCTTGTACCACCGAGCCCGTTCCGGGATGCGCTCCGGGGTTGCCGTCGAGGCTGAGGTTAGCCTGGTTGAAGTTGAGCGACATGTAGTGGTTGTACAGGTAGTCGTTGTGCTTGGTCTCGTTGTTATCCTCACAGTAGCCATAGTAGCCCGTGGCATCGCCATTGAGCTCTGGCATCTGGCTCAACACGATGGTGTAGTTCTCGCCATCACTGTAGTGACCCTTAACGGTGCCGGCACTGAGTTTGGTATTCACCAGGGCATCGACGTCGACATCGGGGAAGTTGGAGAAGTCGAGTACCACCCAGTTGTTCTGCAGCCACTCAGAGGTCTGGAACCCGGCATACCTCACATAGTCGCCCTGGGTTTCAGCATTGATGTAGGTGGGATTGATTGAGAGGGCCTCGTCCCTTGCCCACAGCAGTTTGTACTGCTTCTGCTTCTCGGTGTTGTAATAATCGACAGCCCAGGCGCCAATCAGTTCATCCGAGACGATGACGTCGTTGTCGGGATCGATCTCGTCCTCAATATAGGCAAGCGGAGTCTCAATGACAGTATAGACGGCGGTGTTGCTCACCTTGATGTAGCCGATGTAGGACTCGCCGTACACGTCATGCCTGATGGGCTGCTCCAGATAGAAGGAGTCGCCCTGGGTGGGCGTGCCATTGTTCACTATATAAACAAATGTGGCATCGTCCTCGTTCACGTTGTGGTAGTCGGCGATGGCATGGACGGTGCTCTCCAGGTCGCTGGTGAGCGTCACTTGGGTGCCCACAGGATACTCGCCGCTGGGCGGGTTAATCGTCAGTGACAGAGGGGTTTCCACGATGCGCATTTGCGTCATGGCCTTGTTCACATAGATGCGATAGACGCCAGCGGGAATCTTAAAGGCGTTGTTGGGATTGTTGCTGGACAGGGGTATCTCAGTCATGCCGTCATGCACGCCATAGTTGTTGGACGTGGCGGCGAGACGCTGGCCGTTGAGCAAGCCCCAGTCGCCGGCACCAGCCTGAGCCGTTTGCCAGGTGATGCCCGTGTCGATGCGTTTCGTGAGGCTGAAGTAGCCGTAGTCCTGATCGGCACCAGCATCATCATTGCCGCCCTTGAAGTAAACGTCAAGGTAATACTCCTCGTTGACAGCATCATAATTGAACTTGGGACCTGAAGCAACCCAGCTGGTGCGGCCCATGGCGGTACCCAGCAGGTACAGGTCGGGCTCGGTCTCGTAGAACTCGGCGCGGATTTTCACATGGGCACCAGGCATCACGAAGTGGTAGTTGTTGCCGTCGGCAGCGACCTCATCGGGGGTGAGCACCGTAGTATCATTGGTCGTAAGGTTAATCACGACAACCCGCTTGATGCGATAGCCCCAGTTGGTGCCGGACTTGAACTCGACCGTCTCACCCTCTTGCGACTGGTCTTCCCAAACACCGTCGGTGATGTTAATATAGCCGCCGTTATTGGGGTCACACTCCTTATAGACATTATAGGATTGGGCCAGCTTATACAGCCACACGCGGGTGTCACTGTCGGCCGTGCTCATCACCTTAAACGAGTGGTCGGTGTCGTCATACCTGATGGTGTGGCTCGAGTTGCTGTAATTGTCACCCATGAACCAGCACAGGAAATTGTAGTTGGTGCCGAAGTACATGAGGCCTCGGGAATAGTCATTGACACTGGTCGTGACGAGCAAGTTGCCCTGGTCGGTGCCTGTGCCGATACGGATATAACCGTTGTTCAAGGTGCTGAGTCGAGCCACACGGCGGGTAACCTGGTTACCACTGCTGGTGTAGGTCGTGTCCTTGGCGCCCAGCATCCTGACCATGCAGGCATTGCCATCGACTTTGACCTTGGTCTTGGCAGCGTTCATCCACTCGACGATATTGGCCGAGGGGAATGTGGCGTCGTCGGTCTTCTTGAAGCTCATGACCTTGTCATGATTCTGGCTCACAATGATATAGGTATCGCCATTAACCACCTGGCTGCGCTGCGTCACCAGCTCAAAGATGTCGCCATCCAGCTTGTCATAGGTGATCTCTACCGACCCGAAGCGCACGGGCTTGCCGTCGGCAGTGGTGAACATGAAGGCCGCTGTCTGACCTTCCCACACGCCGTCATAGCCGTTGTTGGTGACATAATAGTTGCCCAATTGGCCCGGATAGGTGAAGTTGCTCACCAGCGAAATGGTCGTGGGACCCCAGTAGAAGCAGTCCAGATTGTCCTGGGTGGTGTTATCCACGCAGTGGAACACGACCTTCTTGATGATGTAGTTGGCCGAACGCACCTCAAACGTCTTGGCTCGACGCTCGATAAGGTAGTTGTCGTTGTCAAGGCCATCGGTAAACGTCATCATGATACCGTCCTTGACGCAATAATAGACGCCCGTACCATCTTGATACAGGCCCTCGCCACGATGGATAGTCACCGTGTACTCACTCGCCCAAATCGGAACCGACAGGACAAGCGCCATTAACATGAGTAAAACCTTCTTCATAGGTACAAATTGAATTTTGGTAGGTTCAATTCATCCGATTATTCCAATCAAGGGAGAACCTGTTACCCTTAGATTCAATCATTATTGCCACTTTTCAATCTGCAAATATAATGATTGTTTTGTTCTATTCAACCGCTAACTATACATTTTTAACTTTTTCTTCAACAAAATGAGGCAAAAATCAAGGGAACATCCATGACAGCGGTCGAGGCTGCCTTGGATTTCCCTTGGTGTTATCCTTAATGGCTCAATAAAGCGCTCTCGGCGCTTGGGCGTGAGGCCCGGTTAGCGCGTGGTGCGTCAAAATTCGGTAAACGATAGCGGCATGGTATCCTTGAAACTGTCGAGGATGTAGATTTTTTCCTTGCCGGCGAGAATCAGCTCGATGGGATGGCCGTTTTTCTCAAACTCGAGGAAGGCTTGGCGGCAGACGCCGCAGGGCGCCGTGGGCTCCTCGACAAACTCGCCGCGGGTGAACGAGGTGATGGCGACAGCCTTCACGGGCACACCCGGCCATTTGGCACCGGCGGCATAGAGCGCCGAGCGCTCGCCGCAGATGCCTGCAAAGGCCGCATTCTCCTGATTAGCACCGATAAACATCTCGCCGTTGTCGAGCAAGAGGGCTGCTCCCACCTTGAAGTTGCTATAGGGCGAATAGGAGTTCATCGTGGCCTCGCGAGCCATGTCCACCAATTTTTTTTGCTCCTCGGTGAGCTCTGTATAAGAATAAATCCTTACCTTTGTGGTGATTTTCTTTTCATTCATGTATAACAGAATATTTTGCTACTTGGGACGCAAATTTATAGAAATATTTTCAATCCGCAAGCAAATTTCGCATTTTTGCTTATTTTTTGCGCTGTTTTGTGCCTTTTCGGCCCCTGCGCAGACCAAACACCAACGATATCTGGACTACATTGAGCGCTACAAGGCGATAGCCCTGCAGGGAGAGCGCGAGTATGGCGTTCCGGCCAGCATCACTCTCGCCCAGGGGCTGCTCGAGAGCTACGTGGGGCAGAGCAAGATGGCGCTCGAGGCCAACAACCACTTTGGCATCAAGGCGTATAACTGGAAGGGCGAGGTCTATGGCCGCAGCGACTCGTTGCGTCAGGTGGGTTACCGCAAGTACGGCAGCCCCGAGGACTCCTTCATGGACCACGCGCGTTTCCTCCAGGGTCCCCGCTACAGCATCCTCTACCACTTTGACGTGAAGGACTACCGCAGCTGGGCGCAGGGTCTGCGCGACTGCGGCTATGCCGAGGACGTCAACTATCCCACCAAGCTCATTACCATCATCGAGCAATATGAGCTCTATGCCCTCAACGGCGGCAAGCGGCTCGACAGCGCCATCATCGTCCATGACAACAGCGATAGCGAAGAGACCACCGACAACGGCCGCTGGCATCACCGCAAGCGCCGCAACCGCTCCCAGGAGCGCACCACCGTCCAGCAGGAGCAGGCCCCTGAGCGCCAGGAGTCCTACACACCCCTGCTGCAAGGCCGCGTCGCCTCGAGTGCCGACAATGATTGAAAGCGGGCTGGCGCCCGCTGATTAGGGATTAGAGATTAGGGATTAGGGATTAGGGATTAGTGAGGGGGTGGGCGCCCAGGCTATAGTTTCTATAGCATCTATAGTTTCTATAGATGGGATAGTAAAAAAAAAATCACTTTTTTGTTTGGCGCTCCACGCGAGTTGCACTACCTTTGTGGCATCTAATTCAACCTTAACGATTAATAAACTTTTTAAAAAGAGAAATTATCATGTTTGGAAAATTCCAGGATCATCTCCAGAAGGAGCTCGCCGACATCAAGGCTGCCGGTTTGTACAAGAACGAACGCATCATCACCACGCCGCAGCGCGCCGATATCAAGGTGAAGCCCAACGACGAGGTGCTCAACTTCTGTGCCAACAACTATCTGGGCCTCAGTGACAACAGCCGCCTGATCAAGGCTGCCACCGACACCATGTCCCACCATGGCTACGGCATGTCATCGGTACGTTTCATCTGCGGTACCAGCGATATCCACAAGGAACTTGAGGCTGCCATCGCCGACTATTTCCACACCGAGGACGCCATCCTCTACGGCTCCTGCTTCGACGCCAACGGCGGCCTGTTTGAGGCCCTGCTGACCGAGGAGGACGCCATCATCAGCGACTCGCTGAACCACGCTTCGATCATCGACGGTGTGCGCCTGTGCAAGGCCAAACGCTACCGCTATGCCAACGCCGACATGGGCGAGCTCGAGGAGTGCCTCAAGCAGGCCCAGGAGCAGCGCTTCCGCATCATCGCCACCGACGGTGTGTTCTCGATGGACGGCAACGTGGCTCCCATGGACAAGATTTGTGACCTGGCCGAGAAGTATGACGCCATGGTCATGGTCGATGAGTCGCACTCGGCAGGTGTCGTAGGCCCCACCGGTCACGGCGTGGCCGAGCAGTACAACATCTATGGCCGCATCGACGTGTTCACGGGCACCCTGGGCAAGGCCTTCGGTGGTGCCATGGGTGGTTTCACCACTGGCCGCAAAGAGATTATCGACATGCTGCGTCAGCGCTCGCGTCCCTACCTGTTCAGCAACAGCATCGCCCCCGGCATCGTGGGTGCCAGCATCGAGATGTTCAAGATGCTCAAAGAGAGCAACGCCCTGCACGACAAGCTGGTAGATAACGTGAACTACTTCCGCGACAAGATGCTCGCCGCTGGCTTCGACATCAAGCCGACGCAGAGCGCCATCTGCGCCGTGATGCTCTACGACGCCAAGCTGTCGCAGGACTTCGCCGCCGAACTGCAGAAGGAAGGCATCTATGTCACCGGCTTCTACTATCCCGTTGTTCCCAAGGGCCAGGCCCGCATCCGCGTGCAGGTTTCGGCCGGTCACGAGCGTGAGCACCTCGACAAGTGCATCAACGCTTTCATCAAGATCGGCAAACAGATGGGAATCATTAAGTAATTAGAAATGAGGAATTAGAAATGAGGAATGAACAGTTAACAGCGAGGTGTGACCCACAACTCCTAACTCCTAACTCCTAATTCCTAACTTCTAACTCCTAACTAATAAAAAAATAACCGCAATCATTTAAAACCCTGAAAGACCCCACTGAAGGTCGCTGGTGGCAACCCATCGGCGACCTTCTTCCGTCATATCAAACAACCATATCAAACAACCATATCAAACAACATGAACAACGATAAACAACCTAAACAACAATTTTTTATTGAAAAAGTTGTTCCCGTTGTTTGAAAGAAAGAACGCGGATGCCCAAAAAACAAAAAAGTTGTTCCCGTTGTTCCATGTTGTTCAAGTTGTTTGAAAAATGTTCTTGTTGTTTGAAAAAAATCGTGCTGTTGTCACTGTAATCCACATTATATAATAAAAATTTAACTGATTTTGTTTGGTCATATCCAAGATTTGGCATTATCTTTGCAGCAACTATAGACGTAATTTTGAGTATCGTAAAGTGACTTTGAGCAAAGAGTGAAGGACTGACATTGATGATTGCTGTATCCCCTATGAGATATAAAAGCTTACATATCAATCCATTACCATCATAAAGCTTGCACATGACTAAAGTCGGCGAGCCGTACTCTTTAGCCGAGCGAAAGCTACCCAAAACCACTTTATTGATGCGCGATTACTCATGTTTGATGAATTTAAACCTATTTATTTTTAATTTTATCATAATTATGAGACGTAAATTTACAATTTTAATGTTCGGCCTGCTGCTAGCGGTGGGCTGGACCATTGATGCATCGGCTCAGAAGCTGCCCCAGGGTACCCCCTGGTACCAGTCACCCTTCTTCCAGAGGATGACGAAGCCGATGATGATGGAGAGCTCGAAAGGTCAGCCTGTCGAGTGGTCTTCTAACTTGCAAGCAGAGGGTGTTAATGGCCAGCCGTCAAAAGCCCCCAAGCGCGCAAACTACAACCAAACCGCTCCCGCAACTCATATCAAGTCCTGGTATGACGGCAAGCACTACACTTGGTATGATGCACAGGGTGTTTTACAGGGTTCTCCAAGTTACACCGAACCTGTCACCGACTCCTGTCAGATGTTCTGGTTTATCCGCAGCCTGTACGCCGACCAGGCGATGCCTGGTATTAAGTATAGCGAAGCTATGAACGTAGACTTGGCATACGATGGTTGCGATTTTGGTTACTGGCTTAGCGGCGATGTCACCCAAGATATCACTATCGCTATGAACAGCAATTGCTATATCACTTATATCGCTCTTTATGAATATGGCAGTAACCAACCATTTTCATATTACGATGTTGACGACGGCGATACCCCTCCCTCTGGTTGGTCGATGCCCATTAAGGATTATATGACCAGAACACGTGACACCAACGGTTGGTACTATTGGAAGATGCCAGATGGCTACACAGACTTTTATACCTGTTTCACGATTTCCTCGAGTGTGCTCGCTGGCCATGGCGGCGTTAGAGTTTATGTGAACGCAAGAAACACCTCCAGCACTGCGAACAGAACCAACACTTATAAGGTTTCGTGGTATGAGTATAACAATGCTACTTATTATAATGGCAATTCTGAGTTGCATTTATTGAACTCTACGTGGGGTGGTCAAGAGTCCTTGGTACATGGTCCCGTTACTCCTCCTACCGAGAATGGCTATAGTGTTGTGCTCGTTAAGCTTAAAGATGATTTTGACTACGCAACTGGCCAAGCCGAGGAGTTCACTTATACCGATAGCGCACTTTACAGCTACTATAACAAATATGTTGCTGAGATGCAGCTGCTGACCGATGGTTTGCGCGTCCAGGAGGGCACTGCCAATGCAGGTACCATTTTTGCTTACACTGGTGACCTGAACAAATTCTATTTTATCAGTAAGGGTAAGACTTTCCAGCTCTTTGGTAGTGAGAATGCTTGGACCACTCGCGATGGTAATTATGAAAGGTTAGCTGACCGTGCTCCGTTCTATAACATGTATGAGGAGTTCAGCCCCTTTGTATCAGGCGGTACTGAAGACCACAGCGACTTCTTTGAGAAGATGAAGCAAGGTACAACCTATCCTGTAATTCATGATTGCCAAAGCGTGAACTACATGGAACACTTCTTTGCGCTGTCAAGTGAAGATGGAAGTACCGAGAACCGTGTTAACAGTCTTGTATTATACATCCCCGACAATCGTGGACAATTAGATTCCCGCACCTATGAGGAAGCCCATCAGCCCACTGTAGGTATGTACATGATTGACCTCTATGCCGATATTGAGCCTTCCCAGACACAGGAAGACTACTACACTGTAACTGTCGATTGGTATGACAACCTCGATGTAATTACCCATAGCGATGGTATTCCCCAAACCTATTATCTGTATGAGATCCGTGACAAGGATGGCGACGGTGACATGGACACCACGCTGGTGACTCCCAATGGCACCAGCCAGACCACCTGGACCTATGACTATCCTGTCGGAGACCCCAGCTACTATGACATTTACTACTATGTAATCGGCACACCCACCGAAGCCACCAATCAGGACACCTTCTTTGCCAAGAGTAATACCGATGACGTGACCGTCCCCGGCAAGTACGACTTCTTGGGTCTGCAGTGGTGGCGCTACGAGAGCGACTACGTGACCGACGACGGCACCAACCAGGAGGTGAACTATTACCGCAACTGGCTGGCACCACATGCATTAAGTGTGCAAGGCGAAACTGGAATCACCGCAGGTAATGTGGGCACTACGGGCCGCACGTTGACCCTGTATCGTGACGACAACAAGGGCAATGTAATCCCTGTCATGGATCTTGAACTGGTAATGGACGGCAACAAGGCCTACTACCGCATCAAGAAAAGGCCCAATACCCAAGTAATTGAGCCTGGATACGACGAGAATGGTGAAAAAAATACTAACAACTAAACACGACATAAGCGATGAAAAAGATATATATTTTGACAGCAGTCTTTGCACTGCTCACCCTGTCGCTTAACGCGCAAATGCTGCCCTACAAAGCAGATGGCAAAGAATCTGTATACCTAGATAGGGGTAAACAAGCTTCTGCTTCAGGACTTTTCCGTGCTCCGGCCAAAATCAACGCGGCAGATGGTGAATTCCTCGTTGGTCCATACACCACCGATTATTTCAGCGCAACTGGTAAAGGATTGTACGATCTTATTCAAGATCAAGGTAGAGTTGATATCACGGCTATTCTTGATCGCTCAGAAATTGAGCAATACATTGGCCAAGAAATCGTCGGATACCGCTTTGCTACTACTGGAACTGTAAGTTGCTATTCTTTCCTTATCTCTACTGAAGGTCCCAATCATTATGTTTCCGATATCAATGAATTTAACCTCCAGTCAAGTGGAAATTATGTAGATGTTAGTGGGACTCAATGGCATGAGTATTATCTTGATCAGCCTGTTACATTTGAGGTCCCTGACACAGCAATTACTGTCTGGATTGGATACAGATACTACCAAGAATCAAGCTCGTCTGCTGGTAACACTTATACCATGACGCCCATTCTTGTGAATCCCAATAGCACGAGCCACGAAACCTATGCTTATTCTTATGGCACCTCGCAGTTCTACGATGTAACTTCCACATTGGGAGGCGATTTGGCTGCACAGCTGATTTTCAAGGCTCCGTCAACGGATCCCAAAATCACCGCTTCGCCTACCAGTGTCAGCATGAATACTGCACCTGGCGAAGCAACGACCGAGACAGTGACCGTCACTGGTGCCAACCTGACAGACGGCATTACGTACACACTTAGTGGTACTGATGCTTCGTTGTTCAGTGTTAGCCCCGCCAGTTTGGGAACTTCGGGTGGTACTCTCACCATCACCTATTCGCCCACTGCCGATGGCACCCATACTGCTACTCTTACCCTATCCAGTACTGGAGCCCAGGATGTGGTCATCACATTGAACGGTACTTGCTCTAGTGACATAACCATCTGTGATGGAACTAATACGAACAGGTATCTTCCCATTTATGGCATATATTGTGACGATTACCAAATCAACCAGATGATCTATCCTGAGGAGCTGTTGACCAACCTTGTGGGCAAGACCCTCACATCAATGACGTTCTATGCTACAGCACCCCTGGACGCTAATCTTTCAACTGTTGACTGGGATGTCAAGTTGGGTACCACCACTCAGGCATCTTTTGCTAGTTCCCTGGGTTCCATCACCCGCCTTGTGCCTGATGATGTAACCACAGTAGCTGAAGGATATGTTATTACAAGTGGTATCAACACGATGACCATCACGTTCGATGAGCCGTTCACTTACAATGGCGGTAACCTGCTTATTGACTTCCAATCAAACGCCGAAGGTCAATACAAAGCAACGGATTTCTACGGTGTTAATCAAAGCACCTATACCGGATACAACAGTTATCGCTCGAGTACTGCAACACCCAACCAAAATGGTCATTACTCTAGTGGTGGTGTCCGCCAATTCCTGCCGAAGGTAACCTTCACTGTTGAGGCTAACAACAAGACTGCTACGCCGACCATCTCCTACGTGGTGAACGGCGACAACGTGGTCATCACCGCTACCGGTGACGGCACCGTGACCTTGAATGTGCCTGGTTATGAATCAGCTACCGGCAACGGCAGCGCAAGCATCACTGTACCGCGCACCGACACTTCCTACAGTGTGACCGCTACCGCTACCGCCCAGGAGAGTGACAAGGATGTGAGTGATCCTGCTACCGAGACCATCATCATCCCGTTCCTGCAGACGGCAACTCCTACGATTTCTGTCAGTGAGCCTGATGCCAACGGTAATGTGACTGTTACCGCTACTGGTAATGGTACCGTAACCCTGACCATCGGCGATCAGACAGTGACTGGAAATGGCACGGCCAGCATCACGCTGACTCCACGCGTCAATAGTTACACCGTTACCGCTACCGCCACCGCTAAGGAAGACGGTAAGGCTGCCAGCGATCCCGCTACTCGAGAGGTCACTGTTACCCCCGCGGGTGGTGAATGGCTGGAGATGTACGGCACCTATAATAATCCCAATGACCTGCTCAGTCTGCAAAGTCTCGAAGTCGATGAAGATGGCGAACATCTGGAAATCATGATGATTGACCAGTTCCTGGCTTCCACGTTCGATAATGAACATCCCAACGGCTACACCTATATCATGAAGGAGACGGTCAATAACGAGGAGAAGAGCAGTAACTCCGTGAACATCCCCGTCTATAAGACCAACTCGTCAATCCAAGGTCTGTACACCAAGAAACAGGTGGACGATGACATTGACATGCATTTGACGGCAAATGCCATCAATAGTGAGATGGACTATAACGTGCATCCCGATCGCAACACGTTGTACTATTCTCTCTACCGCGGTGACATGAATGCCAATTATCCCGTGATTGACGTGCCTCACCGCATCTCACAGCTCCAGAAGTTTGATGAATTGGTTGACGGCAACGTCCAGTACTTCATGTTCGAGAACCATACTGATGGTATCACTCCCAGATATGACCACCTCGGCACTCAAATCGCTGAGCGTCTCGACACCAACTATGTTCAGGGCAGCTATAATGACGAGCTCTCCTACGTGCCTGTCATCTGGACCTATGGTCTGTACACTGCCCGTGGCGACGGCAAGAACAACAGCTACGGCTCGGACATCAAGCGTGAGAAGTTGGGTGACGTGACTGTAAAAATCACTGGCTCGAAGAGCGGTGCCAACAATGTCGAGGATACCGGTGCCGGTTGGGAAGGTCTGTTCAAGGTTGGCAATGAGTGGTATTGCATCTACACACCCATCATTGACATCACTGGCATTGTTCCTTGCGACGGCGAGAATGTACAGAACGACCGTGACGTCAACAGCTATGTTCCCTACATGTACCGCGCATGGTGCTTGTATCCTGGCGCACGCAACTTCAAGCATGTCGCTCAGACCAACTCGCAGGGTCAGACCGTTCAGGTTCTGGCCGACGATGGCGAATTGACCATTCCTTACCTGCTGGGTACCAACCAAGTCGAGGCTTCTCACACTCAAATTGGTCAAGCATGGCAGAATGGCCAGCCCAAACTGCAGTGGGCATTCGGTGTTCCCGTTAGTGAGGATCCCGCTAATGTGCTTATCGCTGTACGCTTCTACTACAAGAAGAACGTCAATGAGATTGCACAGCCCAACAGCCTGCGTGGCGGCAATCGCGACGGAGAAGTTGATGAGAATTCCGAGGAATACTACATCGTTCAGGTTGAAGGCACTGCCGAGGATATTGAGACCTCTATCAACGAGTTCTACGCTGGCAAGGCCATCGTTGGTGTTACCTACGTTAACTCGCTGGGTATGCAGAGCGACAAGCCCTTCGACGGCATGAACATCGTTGTTACCCGCTACAGCGACGGTACGACCAGCACCACTAAGGTGATTCGCTAACAATTGAAAAAAAAGACCTGCGAAGGTTAGTAATTTTTCATAACTCAATTTGCTGAGAGGGGGTGCCCACACCGGGCACTCCCTCTTTCGTTTGCAACTACGGATTAGTCTGATAGTTCTGAGGGCTGACGCGCTCTTGCTTTCAAACTACGGATTAGTCTGATAGTTCTGAGGGCTGGCGCGCTCTTGCTTTCAAACTACGGATTAGTCTGATATTTCTTGAGGGCTGACGCGCTCTTGCTTTCAAACTACGGATTAGTCTGATAGTTCTGAGGGCTGGCGCGATCTTGCCTTCAAACCACGGATTAGTCTGATAGTTCTGAGGGCTGACGCGCTCTTGCTTTCAAACTACGGATTAGTCTGATAGTTCTGAGGGCTGACGCGCTCTTGCTTTTATTCGCCGTTGTTTGTAGTTGTGCGTCAGCCCATTCGCTTGAATTCGTTTCATTCTGAGACAGAAAAGAAAGTGGTGCGGCAGCCAAAAAAAATCCGTTCAATTAGCATAATTCGCCGTTATAATGTATCTTTGCCGTATGAAAGGATTTTGGCAACTGTTGAAGCGGTTTGTGCCGCCTTACAAGAAGTATATCGTGTTGAACGTGGTGTTCAACCTGCTTGCCGCGTTCTTGACGCTGTTCTCGTTTGCGCTGATTATCCCTATCCTGGAGATGCTCTTCGGGTTGAACACCAACACCTACCAGTTCATGCCGCTGGGCAGCGCGAGTCTGCAGGACGTGGTGGTCAACGATTTCTATTACGGCGTGCAGTGCATCATCGAGCGCTACGGGCAATCGACGGCCCTGGCCGCCATTGCCGCTGCCCTGGTGCTGATGACGGGCCTGAAGACGGGAAGCAGCTACCTGAGCTTCTTCTACATGATCCCGATACGCACCGGCGTGGTGCGCGACATCCGCAACCAGATCTACCGCAAGATGACGGCGCTGCCCATCGCCTTCTTCTCTAACGAGCGCAAGGGCGACGTGATGGCGCGCATGAGCGGTGACGTCACCGAGGTCGAGAACTCCATCATGACCTCGCTCGACATGCTCTTCAAGAACCCCATCATGATCATCGCTTGCCTGGTGATGATGATTGTCATCAGCTGGCAGTTGACGCTGTTTGTGCTGGTGCTGCTGCCCGTGGCCGGGTGGATCATGGGGCGCGTGGGCAAGCGCCTGAAGCGCGTCTCGCTCGAGGGGCAGAACCAGTGGGGCGTGCTACTGAGCAACATCGAGGAGACCATCGGCGGCCTGCGCATCGTCAAGGCCTTTAACGCCGAGGACAAGGTGAGGCGCCGCTTCGAGGGCGAGAACGAGACCTTCCGCTCCATCCAGACGCGCATGAACCGCCGCTACGTCCTCGCCCACCCCATGAGCGAGTTTCTGGGCACCCTGACCATCGCCATCGTGCTGTGGTTTGGCGGCACGCTCATCCTGGGCGGCCACAGCAGCATCACCGCGCCCAAGTTTATCTACTACATGGTGATCTTCTACAACATCATCAACCCCGCCAAGGACCTGTCCAAGGCCGCCTACTCGATCCAACGCGGTTTGGCGTCGATGGAGCGCATCGACAAGATCCTTGCCGCCGACAACCCCATCAAGTCGCCCGAGCACCCCATGCCGCTGACCAGCATGGAGCAAGGCATACAATATAATAATGTGCGTTTCCGCTACGGCGACGCCTGGGTCATCGACGGCGTGACGCTCGACATCAAGCGGGGCCAGACCGTCGCCCTCGTGGGCCAGAGCGGCAGCGGCAAGACCACGATGGCCGACCTGCTGCCCCGATTCTACGACGTGCAGGAGGGCAGCATCAGCATCGACGGCACCGACATCCGCCAGTTTGACGTCACCGACCTGCGCTCGCTCATGGGCAACGTCAACCAGGAGGCCATCCTGTTCAACGACACATTTTACAATAACATCACCTTTGGCGTCGAGAGTGCCACCCGCGAGCAAGTCGAGGAGGCGGCACGCATCGCCAACGCCTATGACTTCATCATGGCCAGCGAGCAGGGCTTCGACACCAACATCGGTGACCGAGGCTGCAAGCTCTCGGGCGGACAGCGGCAACGCATCAGCATCGCCCGCGCCATCTTGAAGAACCCGCCCATCCTCATCCTCGACGAGGCCACCAGCGCCCTCGACACCGAGAGTGAGCACCTGGTGCAGGACGCCCTCGACAAACTCATGCACGGGCGCACCACGCTGGTCATCGCCCACCGCCTGAGCACCATCAAGGGCGCCGACCTGATCTGCGTCATGCAGGACGGACGCATCATCGAACGCGGCACCCACGACCAACTCATCGCCGCCGGCGGTGCCTACAAGCACCTGGTGGATATGCAAACGTTCTAATCTCTCTCGGAGTTCTCCGAGAACTCCGAGAACTCAGAGAACTCTGAGAACTCTGAGAGCTCTGAGAGCTCTGAAAAAAATAGAAATATTGTGTAGTTTTTTAGATACCTTGTGCGTCTAAGGGACAAAAACGACTGAAATGGAACTGAACGAAGCCGAATTTGCGCGCCTAATCCGCGAGAACAAGGGCACCATCTACACCGTGTGCTACATGTTCTCTAAGGACAAGGAGGAGGTGGATGACCTCTTCCAGGAAGCCCTTATCAAACTCTGGCAAGGACTCGCCTCATTCAAGGGGGACAGCGACTTGAAGACGTGGATCTATAAGGTCACGCTCAACTCGTGCATCTCCATCGACCGTAAGAAGAAGAGCCACCCGACGCAACCGTTGCTGGAAGGCATCAACCTGTTTGACAAGAACGATGCCGACAACAAGCAGACCGACATGCTGCACGCGCGCATACAGCGGCTCCAACCCTTTGACCGCGCCATCGTCCTGCTATGGCTCGAGAACATGAGCTACCAGGAAATCGCGCTCATCGTCGGCATCGAGGTGAAAAACGTCTCAGTGAGACTGCACCGCATTAAGGAACAACTCAAACAAATGAATTAAAAAAACCACACGATACAATGGAAAATCTCAACAACAACGACTTCAACGAACTCGACGATATCCGCCAGCAACTTAACGCCATCAAGAACAAGGTGGACGAGCAGGGGCACCTCAACCTGCGACTGGTCAAAGAGGCCATCAAGGGCAAGATGAAAAACGTGCACCGCACCAGCATGATGCTTGCCGCTGCCGGCATGTTCTGCATCCCCCTGTTCATCTGGATGAAATATGATCAGAATCTGTCGTGGCCGCTCATCATCGTCACCATCGTGCTGATGCTGAGCTCGATCATCGTTGACTACTTCATCAACCGCATCGACGTGCAGCGCATGGGCGACGACATGGTCGAGACCGCGCGCCGGCTCACTAAGATGAAGGCCAACCGCAGCAAGTCGCACCGCATCAGCCTGACGGTTGCCATGCTGTGGCTCCTGTGGTTCATCTATGAGTTCTACAAGAGCCATCTGGCCCTTGGCGAAATGGCCGCTCGAATGTCGGTCATCCCGATTATCGTCGGAGCGACCATCGGCGCCACCCTGGGCGTATTCCTCTACCACAGGATGCAGTGTGACATCGATGAGATGATTCGCCAAATCAACGACGTCAACCGCGACCAGTAAACCACGCCACCTCCTGGCCACATAAAAGATTCATCGGCCTAACGGCCGAGAAATCAAAAAATATTTATTATTTTTTTGTTTGATTTCTCGCGCGAAGCGCGATAGCCTCTTTCTGGCATAGTTTTTTTTGAGGCAAAGGCGGTGGGTGTCAAATATTTAGACACAAAAGCGTAAAAAATATTGACAATCGCGCTTTTTGTGACCACAAAGCTTGACAAGAACCCTGTGTTAGCAGTATCTTTGCAACACAAGGAACACCTAATTATTATATTACTCAAGTTTCTAAAGTGGCTTTGCCCCTTTAGGAAACTTGAAGATTAGGGATTAAAGATTAGTGATTAGGGATAGACCCACAGGGGCGAAAACCCGCAAACTTTGAAAAAGTTTTCTTCACTAATCACTCATCACTAATCTTTAATCTTCAAGTTCTGAAGTGCTTAGCACTTTAGAAAATTGAATTTTATTATTCATCATCTAAACATTTCTAACTATGAACACTGCGAAGAACAATGCCCTGGGGCGCAGAATCACAGCGATGGCCGTGTGCCTTGCGCTGTTCACGCTGGGCAGCGCGCTGGCGACAATTTTTGCCAAGCAACACATCTGGCTGCTCGCTGTTCTCATGACGGGTGCTTTCGCAAGCCTGGGAGCCACCGGAGCCTACATGATCAGGGCGACATGGACCCGAATCGACGAGGAACGCGGCAAGAAGCACTGGGACATCCTGAATTCACGTCTGCTCAACTGACGGGCCATCAGGACCACTGTACAAAAGAATGTCATCATGCCCAAGTGGCAACGATGACATTTTTTTTGCGTTTTCATGTAATTTTTTGGCCCTCACGTGCGTCTAATAGGCAAAAAACGTCACGATATGGAAATGAGCAGCAATAACAACCAGGTGAACCTGGCAACTCTTGAACGGCTAGGCAAGCCCGCCTCGGCAGGCAGCGGGAGGCACCATCTCGCAGGCAATGCCCTTGGTCAAGGGGCACTGAATAACGGCCTTGAGGACAAAAACTGGCATCAAATGACTCATATTATGAAAAAAAGACTATCTTTGCAGGTTAGTTTGGTATTTAACACCCTGTGTTGCAACCAAACAGCGATTCAAGCCGTCTAACTACAATAGAATTACTGTATCAATCACTTTATAAAACCAATTTTACAACTACATGAAAATGAGAAAGTTATTCGCCGTGATGCTGTTAATGGTAATGGCATTTGGCACCAGCACCGTCAAGGCGCAATTAACCGGTCAGCCCATCCCCGTGGATGACCAGGTGCGCATTGGCAAGCTCGACTGCGGATTGACCTACTACATCCGTCACAACGACTATCCCGAGCACCGTGTGAATTTCTACATTGCCCAGCGCGTAGGCTCCATCCAGGAGGAGGAGAGCCAGCGTGGTCTCGCCCACTTCCTGGAGCACATGGCCTTCAACGGCAGTGAGCACTTCAACGGCGCCTTCGGTAAGGACCTGAACGCCTACACGATGATTACCGAAACCGTTTACAACATCAACGACGTGCCCAGCACTCGCCAGAGCGCTATCGACTCGTGTCTGCTCATTCTCAAGGACTGGAGCAACGGCCTGTTGCTCACCGACGAGGAGATTGACAAGGAGCGTGGCGTTATCCACGAGGAGTGGCGCCTGCGCCGCAGCGCCCAGCAGCGCATGCTCGAGAACCAGCTCGAGGCCCTGTATCCCGGCTCGAAGTTTGGCCGCCGCATGCCCATCGGTCTGATGGAAATCGTGGACAACTTCCCCTATCAGGAGTTGCGCGACTACTACCACAAGTGGTATCGTCCCGACAACCAGGCCCTGGTCATCGTGGGTGACGTGGATGTGGATCACATCGAGGCCCAGATCAAGGACATGTTTAAGGACTGCGTCCTGGATCCCAACGCCGCACAGGTTGTTGATGAGCCCGTGCCCGACAACGAGGAACCCATCATCGTCATTGACAAGGACAAAGAGCAGGCGATGAACCAAGTCTTCGTCATGTTCAAGCATGAGCCCTTCTTCACCAAGGAGATGAAGACCGACCTCATGTACCTCATCATGGACTATGGCATCGACCTGATGGGCGACATGCTCAACGACCGTCTCGCCGAGAAGGCCCAGGAGCCCGACTGCCCCTATCTCCAGGCTATGGCTGGTGATGACAACTACCTGCTGGCCAACAGCATGAAGGCCTTTACCATGATGGTCCTCCCCAAGGATGGCCAGACCGAGGCTGCTGTTCAAGCCGTTGTCACCGAGGCCATGCGCGCCGCCAAGCACGGCTTCACCGCCACCGAGTATGAGCGCGCCAAGGAGCAGTACATGAGCCGCCTCGAGAACCGCTACAACGATCGCGAGAAAATCTCCAACGAGGCTCTCGCCGTTCAATACTACCGCAACTATCTCGACAACGAGCCCATGCCCTCCATCGAGCAGAAGTATGAGATCATGCAAGCCCTCGTTCCCAACCTGCCCATCGACCTGGTGAACTCGTTGATTCCCGAGCTCATCACCACCACTGGCGAGAACCTCGTCGTGATGAACTTCAACCAGGAGAAGGATGGTGCCGTCTATCCCACCTCCGAGGGTCTGAAGAACGCCGTTGACGCCGGTCTGAACGCCGATGTCGAGGCATTTGTCGATAACGTGAAGCAGGAGCCCCTGATTGCCAAGCTGCCCAAGCCCGGCAAGATCAAAAAGGAGAGCACCAACAACACCTTTGGCTACACCGAGCTCGAACTGAGCAACGGCGCACGCGTCATCCTCAAGAAGACCGATTTCAAGAAGGACGAGATACAGATGAGCGCCTTCCAGCGCGGTGGTTCATCGCTCTATGGCGAGCAGGACTTGGTGAACACCTCGATGATTCCCATCGCATCGATGACCAGCGGTCTGGGTGGCTTCTCCAACACCGAGCTGCAAAAGGCTCTCGCTGGCAAGCGCGCCAGCGTGATGTTCAGCATGGATGACTATACCGATGAACTCGCTGGTTCCAGCACCGTTAAGGACCTGGAGACCATGTTCCAGCTCATCTACCTCAACTTCACCGACATCACCAAGGACGAGAACAGCTTCAACCGTATTATGGGTCAAGTCGAGACCATGCTCAAGAACCGCGACCTCGACCCGAGCAACGTGTTTGAGGACTCTGTTGAGTACATCCTCAACAACCACAGCTGGCGCAACCGTCCCGTCAATGCCGACATGCTGAAGATGGTCAACTATGACCGCATGCTGCAGATCGCCAAGGAGCGCACCGCCAATGCCGCCAACTACACCTTCACGTTTGTAGGTTCCTTTGACGACGAGGTGATCCGTCCCCTCATCCAGCAGTACATCGCCAGCCTGCCCGGCAAGAAGGGCAAGCAGACCAACTTCGTTGATATCGCTACCCACCCCGTGGGCGAAACCATCACCCACTTCACCCGCAAGAGCGAGACGCCCAAGGCCATGGCCGAAATCTACTGGTATGACGCCAAGACGCCTTACACCCTCGAGAACCAAATCAAGGCCGACATCCTGGGTCAGGTGCTGAGCAAGATTTATCTGCAGAAGATTCGTGAGGACAACGGTGCTGCCTACTCGGCTGGCGCAAGAGGCTGGTCCACCTACGAGGGCAACAACTTCTTCACCGCCATCATGGGTTCATGCCCCGTGAAGCCCGAATTTGCCGACCTCGCCGTCAAGATCATGAACGACGAGATGGCAAAGGCTTGCAATCACATCGACGCAACCACCCTGCAGGAGATCAAGGAGCTCTTCATCAAGGATCACACTACCGAACTCAAGGAGAACAGCTACTGGCTGGAGCAGATCCAAAACTATCTGCTCACCGGCTCTGACGGCCACACCGGCGTGCTCGACATCGTTAAGGCTCAAACGCCTGAGACCATCGCCGCCTTCGCCCGTCAGCTCCTGTCGGCCGGCAACAAGGTAGAGGTTGTCATGCTGCCCGAGGAGTAATCCCAACTGAATAGCGCCATCACTGGCGCGACGATTGGAACCGAGGATGTTCGTCATCCCCGGTTCCTCTTTTATCCTTCAAGGTCATCTATATACCCCATATCAGCAAGATATTATAGAAAAAGTTGTACCTTTGCAGCCGCAAAACAAAAAAGAACGAAAGAATATGGATACGACAAGACAACTGAAAATCAGCCGCCTGGTACAGAAGGAACTCAGTGAGATCTTTCGCCGTGAGACAGCCAAGACGCGCGGCACACTCGTGAGCGTGAGCAGCGTGCGCGTCTCGCCCGACCTGAGCGTCGCCAACGTGCGCCTGAGCATCTTCCCTAGCGAGAACGCCCAGGCCATCATGGATAACATCACCGCCAACGAGCGCGGCATCCGCCACCAGCTGGCCCAGCAGGTGCGCTACCAGCTGCGCCGCTGCCCCGAACTGAAGTTCCACATCGACGACTCCCTCGACTACATCGACCACATCGACCAGCTCCTTGCCGGCGACAAACGCTCCGAGAACTCCGAAAACTCCGAGAACTCTGAGAACTCCAAGAATTGATTATGAGCTTGCCGTTGAAGATAGCGTGGCGTTACCTGGTGTCCAAGAAGGGGCATCAGGCGGTGAACATCATCTCGATTGTCGCTGTGTGCGGCGTCGTGGTGGCTACCGCCGCGCTCATCTGCGTGCTGAGCGTGTTCAACGGCTTCAGAGGGCTCATTATGGGCAAACTGGCGATGCTTGACCCGCAAGTCGCCATCACGGCAACCGTGGGCAAGACCGTTGCCGACGCCGACAGCGTCATCACCGCCGTAAGCAACGTCCCGGGTATCGAGCGGGCTATTCCCGTCATCGAGGACCAGGCGCTTGCGGTGTACGCCCAGTTGCAGATGCCCGTGCGCCTCAAGGGTGTCCCTGACGACTACAACACCATGAACGACATGGACTCGGTCATCGTCGATGGCGTGTGGAAGCTCCGCGACCAGGTATCACGCTATGCCGTGGCTGGAGCTGGGCCTGCCGTCAGGCTCTACGTCAGACCTGATTTCTTGGGCATGGTGCATCTGTACGCGCCGCAACGGCAAGGACGTGTCAACCTTGCCAACCCGATGGGTGCCTTCAGGCAGGACTCGCTGTTTGTGTCGGGCATCTTCCAGCTACAGCAGAACAGTTACGATGCCGACTTGATTTACGTGCCATTGGATGTGGCGCGCGAACTGTTTGACTACGAGACCGAAGCGACCCAGATTGAGGTAAAACTGGCACCCGGTGCCAATGAACAGCAGGTGATGCGCGGCATCAGCCAAGTGCTGGGCAGCGGCTATCAGGTGAAGAACCGCCTGATGCAGCAGCGCGAGGCCTACCGCCTGGTTAACATCGAGAAATGGATGGCCTTCCTGCTGCTCGCCTTCATCCTGATTATCGCCACGTTTAACGTCATCAGCACGCTGTCGCTGCTCATCATCGAGAAGGACGAGAGCATCGCCACATTGCGTGCCTTAGGAGCCAACGACCGCCAGATTTCACGCATTTTCGTCCTCCAGGGATGGCTCATCACCCTGGTGGGTGCCGTGACTGGCGTGGTCATCGGACTCATCCTGTGCCTGTGCCAGCAGCAATTCGGCTGGCTGCGATTGAGTGGCGACCCTGCCACCATGATCATCAACGCTTATCCTGTCGAGGTGCAATGGAGCGATGTGATCATTACCATGGCCCTGGTTGCCGCTGTCGGCCTGCTCACCAGCATGGTCACCGCATTGATCATGCGCCGACGCCTCTCCTCCTCGACCCACTGAAAAACTGAAAACAGAAACTAAAATCAAAAATATGCTCACAATTAATTCATACGAAGAATTTGCCTCGCATCTGGGCGAGGAACTCGGTGCCAGCGAATGGCTCACCGTCGATCAAGACCGCATTAACATGTTTGCCGACGCCACACTCGACCACCAGTGGATCCATGTGGACGTGGAGCGCGCCAAGGCCGAGAGTGCCTATCACAGCACCATCGCCCACGGCTACCTCACCATGTCGCTGATTCCCCACCTGTGGAACCAGATTATCGAAGTCAACAACTTGGAGATGCAGGTCAACTATGGCATGGACAAGATGCGCTTTGGCCAGCCCGTCATCACCGGCAGCCGTGTGCGTCTCGTCACCAAGCTTCACAATATCGCCGACCTGCGCGGCATCTGCAAGGCCGAGATTGACTTTAAGATGGAGATTGAGGGCCAGCGCAAGCCCGCGCTGCAAGGCATCGCCTCCTTCCTGTACTACTTCAAGAAATAATGGTCATCCACATCATCAACGGCCCCAACCTGAACCTCGTGGGCAAGCGAGAGCCCGAGGTTTATGGCAACCGTTCACTCGACCAATACCTGCAGGAACTGATTGAGCAATTCCCGCAGCACACCATCGATGTGTATCAGAGCAACATCGAGGGGGAGATAGTGGACCGGCTGCAGCAGGTGGGCTTTTACGACTGCGGCATCGTGCTCAACGCCGGAGGCTACACCCACACTTCGGTGGCCATCGCCGACGCCGTCGCCGCCATCACCGCCCCCGTCATCGAGGTTCACATCAGCAACATCTACGCCCGTGAACCTTTCCGCCACAAGTCATTGTTGTCTCCCGTCTGCAAGGGCATCGTCGCCGGCTTCGGCCTCGACAGCTACCGCCTAGCCCTCCACTCCTTCCCCTCCAGTGTAAATTAGAAGACAAGAAAGACAAGAAAGACAATTTTCTATTTTATGATTGATATAGAATTCTTAAAAAAGCACTTGTATGATGTGGTTGGGGCCATCTATGAAGTCCATAAGGAGCTAGGGGCAGGTTTGAATGAATATTGCTATCAAGAAGGTCTCCAATTACAACTTGAAGAGCAAGAGATTCCATTTAATCGTGAAATGACCTTTCACCCTTTGTATCATGGCAAGCCCATGGAAGCAGTTTACCGAGTGGATTTCTTATGTAAGGGGGACATTATTGTGGAATGCAAAGCCACCGATGACTTGAACAATAACATGCGCTCTCAGCTATATAATTACATGCGCTTACTTAAGCACCCATGTGGCATTCTTGTCAATTTTGCCTCAAAACTTGTCAAGGTCGAGCGCTATTTCTTTGACAAAGAGACCAACGAAATCATTGCAGCGGATGGTCATGTCATTCATCAATACCGTCATTAATACTTTTTATTGTTCTTATTGTCTTTCTTGTCTTCCAATACAGCTACAAGAAACAATCTAAATCACATTGTCTTTATGAGTGAGGAGTTAGAGGAGTATATTTTGGGGCATATCGATGAGGAGCCGGCGGCGCTGGCACGCATCGACCACGACACCCATGTGCAGAACTACTATTGGCACATGTGCTCGGGCCACCTGCAGGGAAGGCTCATCAAGATGTTGACGCGCATGATTCGCCCGCGGCGCGTGCTCGAACTGGGCACCTTCAGCGGCTACTCGGCTCTATGCCTTGCCGAGGGTCTGCCCGACGACGACTGCCACGTCGATACCATCGAAATCAACGACGAGCAGGAAGATTTCATCCGTGAGCACCTGGCGCTGTCGCCCTATGGCCAGCGGGTGCGTCTGCACATCGGTGACGCGCGCGACATCGTCCCGACGCTGGGTGAGCGCTATGACCTCGTGTTCATCGACGCCAACAAGCGACAGTATGTCGAGTACTACGACCTGGTGATGGACTACCTGAATGATGGCGGTTACATCATCGCCGACAACACCCTGTGGGCGGGCAAGGTCGTGGACCCCAAGGCCCAGCGCGAAGCTCAAACCCGTGGCGTGATGGCATTTAACGACAAGGTAAAGGAAGACCGCCGCGTCGAGAAGGTCATTATCCCCCTGCGCGACGGCCTCACCCTCATTCACAAACTGCCTTAACCCATACTGCGCATCTCACGGGCGCGAGAGCAGCAACAGCACGCGGGCACGGTGCAGACGCCATGCCGTGCCATAGATGCTGTCCTCGTCTCCGTATAGGCTCATCAGCGTGTAGTTGGCAAGCGCTGAGATCATGGCATTCTTCAGGTCACGGGCCAGCGACAGCAACGGCCGTTTTTCCAGCCCCAAGCCGAGTACGATGTTCTGGCGTTCCAGATTGAAGTTGATGTTACTGTCAACGATGTAGCCGCTCATGCGCGCCATCAGGTCGTCAAGACCTTCGCGCACGCGTCGGTCCACAATAGGTTCATTACTGCTGTTCACGCCCCAGGCGGTGGCGTTCTCGGCGGGGTGCCACACGCCTTCGGTATAGATGGCTTGCTGGATTTCGTCAAGGTCGATGACGATGTCGATGCGATAATTGTGTCGATTCATGGTTTTTCTGGTGTTTTATTCGTTAGTATTCTGGTGTTGAGAGGCCGCGGCATAGCCACGGCACGGGGGACTTCTCTTGTCCCTTAGCGCAGGGTGCGCAGGCGGGCTTGACCGCAGATTTTGGTCAAGGCTGTGGCCGGGGAGATGTAAAACCGCGAAGCACGGCAATGCTCCAGCACGTGGTCAATGGCTTGGTTCACGCTCATGCCGCGTTCCCTCAGCGACATCACCTGCCGGGTGATTTCATACCACATCTGGCGGCGCAGGCGGCCCTTGGCGAGGCCCAAGTCGTCCATCGCGCGATAGGTGCGCGCCCCACAACCTTTCTTGCTCTCGGCATTCATCAGGTGGCACACGCAGCGATAGGCGCGCTCGTGCTCCACATGGTAGTGCGGGTGACCGTTGGTGAGCGTGAACTCAACGGCAGCGCGACGCGCCTTGGCCAACGGGAGGCCTTGCTCGAGCAGGGCATCGAGTGTGGGCAGATACAACTCAAGAAATTCCTTGTCACGGCGGGCGCACAGTTCCCTGTGCACTTGTTCTGTTTTCATGTTATTCATGGCGATAAAAGGTGATAAAATGGTAAAACAATAATTTTGACGTTGCAAAATTACAATATTGTTTGCATTTTGTCAATATTTTTACCCTACTTTTTTTCAAAATTTACTATTTTCAGCACATGCCTCGTGGGAGTTGCAGGAATGGGAAAGATGTTGTACATTTGCGGGTGAGAACCAATGATATTAAAGAGAATATGAGACGCCTAATGATAGCCATGCTGGTGGCAGTCGCAACGCTGACGGCCATGGCACAACGCAGCAACAGCATCTATATCGAGGACTTTGAGATTGCCCCCGACTCCAGCGCCATGGTGAACGTGATGCTGGCCAACAATGAGATTACGCGTGGCTTCCAATTCAAAATGAAGTTGCCTGACGGGCTGGAAGTGGATGACATCGAGCTGACCAAGCACGCCAAGCGCCAGCAAATGAACATCGCCTCCAATCTGACCAAAGGCAACTGGATTGTGGCAGTGTATCCATCGGGCCTCACATCGCTTCCTGCCGACACCGCAGCGGTGCTCACCATCTATTTCACCGCATTGCCACAGTTTGAGGGCGGGCGCATCACCATCACCAAAAGCATGGGCTCGAGCGAGGAGAACACCACCATCTACTATGACGACAGCTCCACAACCGTGACGGTTCCTTAGCCTGGCTTGCCATCGTGGCCCGCATTAAACCAAACCGCAAACCGCTGGTCTAATGAGGGAACAAAACAAATGACAAGAGAGATGAAAACTTGGATGACAATGGTACTATTCGTTGTCGCCATGCTGCTCCCGCAGCAGGCGATGGCGAGAGATTTCAGTAACGAGACGCTTAACTACGAGATCGTCTATCACTGGGGTGTGATATGGAAACATGCCGCCGACGCGACGCTGAGTATCCACAAGACCAAAGACGGCGGTTACTACTCGCAACTCACGGGCAAGACACGCTCCTGGGCCGACAAGGTGTATCCCGTGCGCGACACGCTGCGCTGCACGATGGATTCTAAACTCAAGCCCTTGCGTTACGAGAAAGCGACGCACGAGAAGGACTACTATGCCCGCGACGTCATCAAGTTCTCCTACAACTACAGCCACACCAATGCCCACTGCACGCGCTACCGCAAGAAAGGTACCACCTCGATTGACCTAAGCGCCAAGACGCAGGCCTATGACATGGTGAGCGTCTTCTACATGCTGCGCAACCTCGACTATGACGAGTTGAGCCGCAACAAGAACTACACCACCGTCATCTTCTCGGGCAAAGAGAAGGAGTACCTCACCATCAACTACAAGGGTGTGGAGAGCATCAAGATGCGTGACGGCAAGAAGCGCCAGGCACACCGTATCAACTTCCGCTTCACCCAGGAGGGCGGCAAGAAGTCCAGCGACAACATCACCGTGTGGATGGCTACCGACGAGAGCCGCATTCCCCTGCTGCTCGTGGGCAAGCTGCCAGTGGGCGAGGTGAAGTGTTACTACACGGGGAAGTGAGATGTTAGACTTTAGATTTTAGATTTAGACAAACAGAAACTCCCGCAGGCCCATTGAAGGCTTGCGGGAGTTATTTATTGCTTTAAAACTGTTGATAATCAGTTCTTGATGGTGGCAAAGCGAGTGAAGTTCAGCGTCTCATCTTCGTTAGTCAACTCCAATGACGAGTCAGCCACCTTGGCGGTGTATTCAACAGTCTGGAGGAACTCTTCCTTGAATTCAGCGCTGCTGAAGATGGAATTCATCTGAGACTTAATCATGGGGTTGTTTGCCACTTGGCCATTCATTGAGATACTGAGCACGGTATATTTATAGCTGTCCTCATTAGGCGTGATCGTCAACTTGTCACCATCGAGGGCATAAGCGCCCCTCACATCAACGCTGACAGCAATCTCAATAGCCATCGTCGGAGCAGGCTCACTCGAGAGCGTAATCTCGTCAGTCATCGAGTAAGTGCCATCCTCATTAAAGGTGTAAGTGTAGTTCTGGATAATCAATGAACCATCCTCTTCGGTTTCAACAACAGGCTGCACGGAGCGCCATGAGCCGCAAATCGACTGTGCCTGGACGGTCATCACCGCCATCAGGGCAATAAGTGAAAATAAAACTTTCTTCATAATCAATAAGAATTTGTTAACGTCACAAAATTAGTCATTTATTTTAATCTGAAGCACGAATTGACGCCATTTTTTGACATCAGCTACCGGCTTCCACCGTAATAAGATTCCAAATCCCACTTAAAGTTTAATCTCCAAAGCACAAAAATGCAGCCGCCGATCTATTGAAAAAAGAAGTTCCCGCACGCCTTGACGGGTTGCGGGAACTTGTTTCTTTCACGAGAGAGAGTTTTCTCAGTTCTTGAGCGTCACGATACGAATCAGCGATTCCATCTTGCCATCGTTCATGTCGGTGAGTTGGAGCATCGTACCATCAACGTTAAATTGGGCAACGCAAGTCTTATTCTTGAACACCTTGGCAAGTTTGGACTTGACTTCATCTTTGGTGTAGGGTGTCCTCTTTTCGGGCGAGGCCACTACCCTACCGTTTTCCGAGACGCTGACCAATTCCAGATTGATGGAATTCAAATCGTAATTCATCACCACTTTTTCGCCTTCGATACGATAGGTACCCTTAACATAGGCAGCATAGGCGACTTCCCTAGCTTTTGTCTTGGCCGGCTTTGTTGAGAGCGTGTAATCGGCAGCCGTGCTAAAGGTGCCGTCCTCATTAAAGGTATAGATTCCTGAGAAAATCGCATAGGAACCGTTTTGCTGACTTGTAACTTCAGACTCCATGTTTTGCCATGAGCCACAGATGGTTTGCGCCTGGACGGTCATCACCGCCATCAGAGCAATAAGAGAAAATAAAATCTTTTTCATAATACAGTTTATTTGTGATTCCATCGCAAAGATAATCATTTTTGTTAAAACCAAACGCTTATTCATGATTTTTTGACGCCAACCATCACATTGCCATCATTTTTTGACAGAATCTACACCAAAAAAAGAACCTTTCAATTGAATCAGTCCGTTTCTGCATGAGATATGACGGTGTGGGCCTCGCCTTGGTACCATAAACGTGCTAACGCACGGGCAAGCTTGTGCAAATTGAAGGCAAACAATCAAGTGACGCCATTGCGACGGTGGAGCTGAAGTAAACGAAACGGGGTTTTGGCAGTCTAAAGGATAGAAAGGAGACGGAACGATGCCACGGAAGAGAAATAAGGGTTTAGACAGGCGCGGCCGGCTGATGATGCTGATGTGGATGAGCATCTGGCTGTGCGGCTCGCTGTGGAGCGGGCTGCACGGGGGCAACGACGTGCTGACGGCTGTGTGGCATGGTTTCCTGGTAATGGCTGGGTGCATGGGTATCTTCCTGCTGGGGTGCTGCCTGCGTTCGTTGCCTGAGATGTGGCGTCATGAGCTGGAAAGGCAGGAACGCGAGCTGAGAGAGAAGGAAGAGCGCCGCCGCGAAATGCTTGAGGAGATTGAGCGGAAATACAAGGGCGTGCCGATGGATGATGATGAGCATGTTCCAATTCTTCCTGTTGATGATCCAAGGATATGGGATCGAGATTTTGAGAGTCTTTTTAGGTAATAATATGTAGTCACCTAGTGAGGGTGACTTATTTAGTCCTTTCTGTATAGGTTAACGCCACTTACCTTTGCCATAAAAAGTAAATTATTATGGCAAAGTCGAGGTTGACACCGGATTATATTAAATGGGTAATGTCGCTGGACGAGACGCAAGCATCAAAAAATAGAGACGCAAGGGATGTTGCGTCTCTACAATGTGGTTGCCTCAATGATTCGTTCAATTCGCGAAATGCGCCGTTTTAAACAAAGCGAAATGCGCTGTTGAGGGGAATCAGATGAGTTTCTTGTAGCCGTACTGAGCATAAAGTCAGTGTGCCGCCATTGCGACGGTGGAGCTGAAATAAACGAAACGACGTTTTGGGAGTCTAAAGGATAGAAAGGAGACGGAACGATGAAACTGAACACAAATAACACTACAAGCCGATTAATCATGGCTCCCGTGGCTTTACTGGTCTTGGTGTTGTCGGGATTGCTGGTCAACTGGGAATTTGGGCTACTGTGTGCCGGAATGGTCGTTTACCTGTCTCCTGAATTGATGATGATCTTCTCGAAGCGGTGGAGGGCGCTGAAGGCCAAGGCCGAGCGAGAGGAGGAAGAATACCGCCGCGAAATGCTTGAGGAGATTGAGCGGAAGTACAAAGGCACCAATTGGGACAAGGAGCCGTTGCCGCCAATGGAGCGGTTCGATGATACGGGTTGTCCTGGCATCATGATGTGAAGACACTCCATAACACCACCCAACACAAGGTCCTATATTAGGGCCTTGTGTTTTTTTAGTCCTTTTATTCTAATGATGTGTCTTCTACCTTTGCCATAAAAAAGGTAAATATGGCAAAGTCGAGGTTGACACCGGATTATATTGAGTGGGTGATGAGCCTGAATGCCAACCAGGCATCAAAAAATAGAGACGCAAGGGATGTTGCGTCTCTACAATGCGGTTGCCTCAATGATTCGTTCAATTCGCGAAATGCGCCGTTTTAAACAAAGCGAAATGCGCTGTTGAGGGGAATCAGATGAGTTTCTTGTAGCCGTACTCCTCGATGCGGATGAGCTGGTTGTACTTGGCCATGCGGTCGGTGCGCGAGAGCGAACCGGTCTTGATTTGGCCGCTGTTGGTGGCCACGGCGATGTCGGCGATGGTGGTGTCCTCGGTCTCACCGCTGCGGTGGCTGGTCACGGTGGTGTAACCATGACGGTGGGCCATCTCGATGGCGTCGAGCGTCTCGGTGAGCGAACCGATCTGGTTCACCTTGATGAGGATGGAGTTGGCAGCACCCATCTTGATGCCCTTCTCGAGGAACTTCACGTTGGTCACGAACAGGTCGTCACCCACGAGCTGGCAGCGGTCGCCAATCTTCTTGGTGAGCTTAACCCAGCCTTCCCAGTCGTTCTCGTCGAGACCGTCCTCGATGGAGTCGATGGGATACTTTGTGATGAGTTCTTCCAGATAGGCGATCTGCTCGTCGTCGCTGAGCTTGCGGCCCTTGGGATCCTTGGGCTGACCGCTCTTGAGCTGACGGTAATCATAGAAGTACTTGCCGTCTTCGATTACGGCGAACTCGCTGGCAGCGCAGTCCATGGCAATCTTCACGTCGTCACCGGGCTTGTAGCCAGCGTCCTTGATGGCTTGAACGATACTGTCCAGGGCATCCTCAATGCCGTCGAGTGCGGGAGCGAAACCACCCTCGTCACCTACGGCGGTGCTCAGGCCGCGCTTCTTGAGCAGCTTGGCCAGTGCGTGGAATACTTCGGCACCCATGCGAACGGCCTCAACCTCGGTCTTGGCGCCCACGGGACGAATCATGAACTCCTGGAAGGCGATGGGGGCATCGCTGTGTGCGCCACCATTGATGATGTTCATCATGGGCACGGGCAGCACATGAGCATTGGTACCACCGATGTAGCGATACAGGGGAATGCCAAAATAGTTGGCGGCAGCGTGAGCCACGGCAAGCGACACGCCCAGGATGGCGTTGGCGCCGAGTTTGCTCTTGGTGGGAGTGCCATCGAGTTTAATCATCGCCATGTCGATGGCGCGCTGGTCAAAGGCATCCATGCCCTCAATCTCAGGGGCAATCACCTCGTTGACGTTCTTAACGGCCTTCAAGACGCCCTTGCCACCGTAACGGTTCTTGTCACCGTCACGCAGCTCGAGGGCCTCGTTCTCGCCCGTCGATGCGCCACTGGGCACCGATGCACGGCCCATGTCGCCACTCTCGAGGGTTACTTCAACTTCTACAGTAGGATTGCCACGTGAATCCAAAATCTCTCTGGCATGAATCTCTTCAATATACATAATATTTATAAACTATTGGTTTGTAATTTGATACTGATATCATTTAACGGCTGCAAAATTAATAAAATTTAGAAACTTCGCCAAAAATATTGACGCTTTTGTCTATATGTACTTAATGCAACCGATTATTTATAATTGTTTTCGGAAGAAATAATGAAATAGGTAGGGGCTTTGTCGATAAAAATGCCCTGTTTGTATAATATTTTTGAGTCACATTCCGAGTAATAATACTTTTGCACCACAAAGCGAAAGAAACTTTTTTCCAGATCACATTCAGATTGAAGACATCAGTTACATTTTCATAACCACAAGTTTATAGTTTTTATTGGAACACACGTGAATCCGTAGCCTTTTGTAAGGCCGCGGATTTTTTTATTGCACAATTATCACTTTTGTATTACTTTTGTCCCATAAACAATAATATCATCATGCTTAATAAACTCGCCATATTCATCACCCTGCTCATGCCCATCGCAGCAACAGCATGCTCAGGGAAAACCGACAAGGCGCAACCCGCCGTTACCATCCTTACAACCGACAGCACCCCGACTCCCGCCCAAGCGGCCCCTCAGTTGCCGCCATTGCCCGACAAAGCCAGTGGGACGGCTTTTATCGTCATTTCCAAGCTTGACCAACTGCTCAGCGTGTATGACCGCAATGCTGCCGGTGACACAATTCTTGTTGCCCAATACCCCTGCTGCATGGGCAAGAACAAGGGCAACAAGCAACGCCGCGGTGACATGCGCACCCCCGAGTCACCTGCTGGCAAACCCTTCAAAATCACAATGATACAGGATGCCTCGACCTGGAAACACGACTTCAAGGACGGACGTGGCGAGATTAAGGCCTACGGACACTGGTTCTTGCGGCTTGAGACGCCTGGCCATCGCGGCATCGGCATCCACGGCAGCACCAACAACGAGAACACCGTCCCGGGTCGCGCCAGTGAGGGCTGCATCCGTCTGCTCGACAAAGACATCATCACGTTGAAGGAGCACTTTGCCTACGTCGGTATGCCCGTCATCGTCCAGCCCGAGGGACAAGCGCCTCTCTCATGGGAACCGCGCGCCCGCAAGGCGAGCGTGAAGTGAGGCTCAGTCTCCCGTAATCAGTTTGTAACCGACACCCCGCACGTTGACGATACGTAGGCGTGCGTCAAGAGCGAGACGGTGCCGCAGTTTGGTGATGAACACATGCAGGCTCTTGTTGTTGAAAAAACTGTCATCACCCCACAACTCGAGAAGCAGTGACTGGGACGTCACCACCTCGCTGGGATGCAGGCACAGGCGCCTTAAGATCTCGCTCTCGCGGTAGGACAGTTCGATGCGGTTGCCTGTCGGCACGTGCGTTAACCGCTGAATGACAGCATCAAACAAGTATTGGCCAATGGTGAAACGCGTGACCTGTTCGGGTTGGGGCGCAACCGTGCATGCCCGTCCCAACAAAGCCTTGATGCGTACGATGAGTTCCTGCATGCCGAAAGGTTTCTTCAGGTAATCGTTGGCTCCCATCTCAAAGCCATGCACCACATCGTTAACTGCCGAACGCGCCGTCAAGAAGATGACAGGCGTCTGCTGGTCTTGTTTGCGGATGCGGCGCACCAGTTCAAAGCCATCCATACGCGGCATCATCACATCGGCCACCAGCACATCGGGCTTATTGACAGCATACAGCCTCAACGCCTCCTCACCGTCGTCTGCCACAGTCACATGGAACCCCTGGCCATCCAGCGTGTCCTGGATAATCATCGCCAGGGTGCGTTCGTCTTCAGCAAGCAGTATGTTGATGGTCTCGTTCATAGGAAAATGATGGTAAATGTCGTTCCCTCGCCCATTGTGCTCGACACATCGATGCTCCATCCATGCTTTTCGACCATCGTTTTGACATAATGCAGTCCCAAGCCGTAGCCCTTGACGTCGTGCAAGTCTCCCGTGGGCACGCGGTAGAACTTGTCGTAGATGTGCGGCAACTTGTCGGCAGCGATGCCCATGCCATGGTCGGCAACGCTGAGGGCCGTGGATGTGGCGGTAATCTCGACATGCGCCTCACCAGGGGAATACTTGATGGCGTTGTCGATAAGGTTGTTCAAGATGTTGCTCAGGTGAGCGCGGTCGGCCTGTACGGTCAAGCCTTCAGGCTCAATATGAGTCGTGAAGGTGACGGGTTTATCAGCCTTCACCTGTTGTTGCTCGATGACGGGTTGCAAGAGTTCGGAGAAGTTGATTGTCTCGACATTGAGTTTGAACTGACGCCGCCGTTCCATGCTCATCGACAGAATTTGCTCGACCATGCCGCTCAGCCGTTCCAGCTGCTGGCGGCACAGGGTCAGATAATGGCGCCGCTTGTCTTCATCGGCCTGCTCGCCGAAGTTGAGTAACGCATCGTTGGCGGCATAGGCCACGGCGATGGGCGTCTTCAGCTCATGGGTGATGTTGTTGGTGAAGTCGGTCTTCATCTCGTCGAGTGTACGCTGCCTGATGATGGTCCTTATCAAGAAATAAAAGGCCAAGCCTAACAGCACGGCAATGAGCCCTGAGGCCATCAGGATGCCGATCATTTCCCGCAAGACCAGTCCCGTGGCAGGTTCGATGGTGAGTTCGTAGCGGCCATAATCTGTCCAGTTATAGACAAACTGCCGCGCCCGCTTGCTCGGGGTGTACCCTGCCGTCGCATGGCTAAAGACCGTGTCGGCCTTAATGCATACCAGACGGTGGTCACCGCTCAGCCCCAACTGCCGCAATCCTGCCGTGAGCAGGGTGTCATATTTCTCATATCGGGTACCCTCAAAGCGGTCAACACCCAAGTGCAGGCCCTGCTGAATCATCGCAGCCAGTTCGGTGACCGATATCTGCTCCTCGAGCATTCTCATAAAGGCATTCTCACTCTTTATACTGTCGCTATCAGGCTGTGGGCTCGAACGCAGCACGACACCGGTCTTCTGTTCAAGCGTGTCGCCGTCAAGCGTGACCTGAGTGGTAGTGACACTTTTGGCGACGATGCTGCCATCCTCCTCGACTCCGGCTCTCACGTCCATCATACCATGGGGCCCTTTTTCCTCGATGCTCTTGAGGCGCAGAAAGACCTCCTTGAGGTCGGCGACGCGCATGGCCTCCTGAATGTCGTTGTCCACCTGCTCGCTCATCGTGTGGTAAAGCTGCACGAGCCAATATGCCTGATAGGCAAACACGCCCAGCAGCGCCACGATTACCAATACCGCAATATTTTTCAACCTCACGTTCATCACCTGCAAAAATACACAAATAACCCATTAGTCTTCACCTCCGTTAAGACTAAATAAGTTTTCAACACGTCATCAGTGCCGAAATGTGAATGAAGATGTTATGGAAAAACAAAAATGTGGAGAAAAACCTATTGAAGGTTCTGACTCTCCTGGATAAACTCGTCGGCGATATAGAGGTCGCTGTAAAGATAGAGGCCTGTGGATTTGTCATGCAAGTCGGCACAAGTCTGGCTCTCGTAGAACAGTTCCAATGCTTTTACAGGCTCAATATTAAGCCTCTTGGCCAGTTCCACTGCAATGGCACCGATGCGGTTACTCAAGATGATTTCTTGAACAATCGGTGATTTGACGGGGTCATCATATTGCTTCGGTTCCATCATAAATCAGGTATTTGTCAGTCAGGTCTTGGCTGAGTAAACACATCTGGTTATTTGGCTGATGTTGGGATAATCGTCCTAATGCAGTGTCAATGTCCATCAGCCCGAGCATATAAAGGTTAACCGTGTCAACCACTCTATCGTTGGCAACACCACCCTCAATGTAGTCATAGGCATCTGCAACCTGTTGGCCTCGCCTGCTGGCAACAATGAATTCCAACCAATCGAGGTCATAAGCCTTGAAGATTCTGCAACGACCCTCGGTCAAGATGGCATCGCGTTTCAAGAGATATCTATTCAACACAGGTTCTTTTTTTCTGCGGTCAGCCATCAGCATAGCCCAATCCAAGGCTTGTTTACGAATGTCTGTCACATAAAACCCCTGTCCAAAATCCAGGTTTCTGCGACCCAACCTGCAAATTGGCGCCTCAACTATGTCCGTCCCGCCATGGAAAACAACAACCTCACTCATCATGATTTCTCCCATCGGTTAAGGCATTCAATCATGCCGTTTGCTATATTCTCGCGGCTTTCGGTATGCAAGGACTCATAATGAGGTATAATATACCGCTCAATCAACCCAACACGCTTCATGCGGCTGTACACCTCCTGATATGTAGTATTCAGGACGCGAGCAGTCGATTCAATACAAGTGGCGACAAATGCCATGATGACTTGTGCTTTGGGTATTTCTACGAGTTGTTCCATGCCATTGGTTGATTTGACATGTTGCAAAGTTAGCGATAAAAGTTGAAGTAAAGATAATGTATGTAGAAAAACTTTTGCAGGGTGTTAAGACTAAATAAGTTTTTGATTAAGACTTGGTAAGTCGAGGGAAGGTGGCTGAGTGGGATGAGGAGGGTAATTTTGCCGCCGAAATCAATCAAAAAACAAGGAATGAAAATGTTGAGAACAGTTGTAATGATGGCTGCTGTCATGGTGACGGCCGCTAATGTGATGGCCCAGGAAAATATGGGGCAAGCCGAAGTAAAACAGGACAGCGTTGAGTTGAGCGTCAATGACACGATAATGCTCAAGGATGTCGAGGTGGTGACGATGCGCCAGCTGGTCAAAACGCTGGACGACCGCTTGAGTTACAACGTGCAGGCCGACCCCGAGGCGCGCACGAGCACCGTGCTCGACATGCTGCGCAAGGTGCCGCTGGTGAGCGTTGACGGCGAGGACAAGGTGCACGTCAACGGCGGTGAGAGTTTCAAGATTTACAAGAACGGCCACCCCGATCCGGCCTTGTCGTCCAACCCCAAAGAGGTGCTCCGTGCCATGCCAGCCAACACAATCAAGAGAATCGAGGTGATTACCGAGCCTGGTGCTCGCTATGATGCCGAAGGGGCAACAGCCATCCTGAATATCGTCACCGTCGAGGGTGCACGCATCGAGGGCGTGAACGGCACAGTGACAGCTTCAATGAATACCTTCGGCACCCCCAATGCGAGTGCCTACATCGCTGCACGCGCGGGTAAATTCACCATGGGAGCAACCGCATTTTTCCAAAGACAGACGCGCCGCATGTTTGCAGGCGAGGACGAGACCTGGACAACCTTTAAGGACACGGGGGCGAGCATGTATAATCACTATCGCAACGATCAACCCGCTTGGGTATATCACCTCGATTTGAATGCCAGCTATGAGGTGGATTCGCTCAATCTAATTACAGCATCCTTTGGCGGTTACCGCTATGGTCTGAAAATTCACGGCGACAGCCACATCGAGTATAATGATGCGGCAGGGCATTTGCTCACATCCTATGACAACCCGTTTTTCATGCCGCGATATGGGGGCATGACATGGAACGGGCGTGCCGACTGGGAACATCGTACCAGCCGCAAGGACGAAGTGCTGACCGCGTCCTACATGTTCTCGACCACGGGCCAACACGAGGAACAGTATGACTCGCTCATCAACCTGGTCAATCCGCAGTTTGACTACAAAAGTTACAGCAAGTGGGGCAAGGAACGCTTTATCGAGCACACCTGGCAACTCGACTACCAACTGCCGCTATGGGAACATCACCTGCTGGAGGTGGGCGGCAAATATATCCTACGCCAGAACAAAAGCCACAACCGCATGAACTATGACGGCGCTGCGGAACTTGACACCGACACCCGCTTCAAGCACAACATGCATGTGGGGGCAGCCTATGCCTCATGGCGTTACACGGTGGGCGATGTCACCCTGCGCGGCGGCTTGCGATACGAGTACAGCCACTTCTTCGCCAGCTACCCCAATGGCGACGGGGAGCCCTTTGGGCGCGACCTGCACGACTTGGTGCCCTCGGCGAGCGTTCACTGGCAACTGTCACCGTTCAACAGCCTGCGTTTGTCGTGGGCAACGAGCCTCAACCGCCCCGGCATCCAGTATCTCAATCCGGCTGTAAAGCGCTATACCACAACGATAGAGTACGGCAATCCACACCTGTCGAGTGCCCGCAACAACATGCTGAGCCTCAACTTCCAGCACACGGGCAACCGCATAACCTTCAATGTCAAGCCCACCTTGACCATCACCCGCAACCTCATCGGGTGGTCCCGCACCTCACATGACGGCATCGTGTGCACGACCGTCAGCAACGACTGCCGTTACCTGATGGCGGGCGTGGGCGGTTTCCTGCAGTGGATGGTGACAGGCAAGACCACCCTCGTCATGAACGGCGAGTTGTGTTACAAGCGCTATCACAACCCGTCCCAGGACCTCACCCATAGCGGTTGGGGCGGCAACCTGTATGCCCAATTGTCACAGAAATTGCCGTGGAAGTTGCGCGCGACAGCGACTTGCATGTGGCACGGAATCGGGCACGATGTGAGCCATGTGTATGGCTACAGCACCATGCCCAACCCCACCATCATGCTGGGCCTGTCACGCTCCTTCCTCAAGGACAACCGCCTGACGGTGCGCTTGAGTGCCAACTCCATCCTGCACAAGTACCAGGTGTCCAAAGACTATATCACCCAGGGCGACTATGTGAACCACGGTGTGGGGCACTTCAACCAGCGCAACGTGCAACTGTCGTTGAGTTATGCCTTCGGCTCCAGCAACACGCGCGTCAAGCAAACGAGCACTACAGTCGAAAACGACGACCTGGTGGGCGGCTTGAGAAACGGCAACTGACGTTAACTGTTCCGCATATCCGCATAATGGTAAACGTCGGCCAATTTAGCGAATTGAACGAAGGTATCCGCACCCCGATGTCAGGAATGCGGATACCGATTCACTTAACTCTTAGGCCGTTAGTCCAATCAAAGTCAGAAGAGCGTATTATGACACAGTCTCTTGTAGTCCATGCCCTTAGGCAAATTTAAGAGCGCAAGACAAAACTAAAGGACGAGTCGCAACCTAATGTGGTTGACTGGGCTGGTCGGCAAGATATCGGACCGAAGCGACACGCGACAAGCCCTGGCGAGGACGTTCCAAGCGCCGCCGCGGTACACGCGGACAGAGCCCGAATCAGGGCCTGTGGGATGTTACCTCGGTCTGACCGATGCAGTAACTTGACAGCGTCACCTGATGGGCTGGTTTCTCCCAGTCTTGAACTTCATCTCCCTGCTCGGGCGTCGCGCCCATCGTGAAAGTGCCGCCCTGCACGCCTATCATCGTGAATGACACGCCGTTGACCGTGAAGGTCTCGTTTGCGGGTTACGGCATCTCAGGCCATGCTCCGCTCAGCAGGTAGTCAACTAAGCCGGTCACATCGGCTATATTGATGTCGCCATCCTGGTTCACATCGGCAGCATCGAGATTGATGGCCCCAGCGTTCTTGCTCAACAAATAGTCAATCAGGTCAGTCACGTCGGCTATATCAATACTGCCGTCGTCGTTCACGTCGCCCCAGTCAGGCTTCTCGCTGAAATAGCCGGGGTTGTCGGGGCCTCCATCGATGTGGGCATAGTCCGCGCCCACGTGGTTAGCATCATAGGTCGTGCCCTTGCCACCAACCAGGCTGGTACAGTCATTGAACACATTTCTAGAGATCGCTTGAGTCATGTCACTCAACTGCCAACCATCGCCCACGTAGATGGTCCGCAGAGCACTGCTGCCCCTGAACATTTCATTCATGTCCATCACATTGGAGGTGATGAAACTGCTCAAATCCAGGCTCGTCAATTTATAGCAGCGGCTGAACATGTCATCCATACGCGTCACCTCGCTGGTGTTCAAGTAGTTCATCCCGGTGATGGTTTCAAGTTTCCTCATTTCGTAGAACCAGTAGCAAGTGAACGTCGGACGGACTTCGGCGAACGAGGGGTCGAAGGTCACATGGGTCACTTTGGCATTAGTGCCATCGGTTGTCCAATCGGGTTCGACAGCGCCATCGTTCAAATCGTAGGTCGTGCCCGTTCGGCTACTGCGATAGTAGTCGCAGTAGAACGTCAGCGTCGTGTTCTCGGCCGTGTAGCAGGCATAGGTTTGGGGCGCGACGTAGCTCAAGTAGCCCGGGTCGCTGGCGCCGCCGTCGATGTGGGCGTACTCCTTGTCGATGTGGTTGTTGTCGTAGCTCGTGCCTTTGTCGCCTGCCAGGTCGATGCAGTCATTGAACATTTTCCCGGATTCGGTCACTGCCGCTGTGCTCCATCCGTCGCCAACATAGATGGTTTGCAGACTGATACAGGCATGGAACATAGAATCCATGGCCTCCACATTGGCGGTGTTGAAGGTGCTCAAGTCAAGGCTCGTCAAATATACGCAGAGAGAGAACATGCCCGACATGTCTGTCACCTTGGCAGTGTTGAAATGACTCAAGTCAAGGCTCCTCAATTCATTGCAATTATAGAACATGTGCTTCATACTGGTCACCTCGCTGGTGTTCAAATACTCCATGCCCTCGATGGGACGAAGCAACGTCATCCCGCTAAACCAACCGCAGGTGGTCGTCGGACGGGCCTCGGCGAACGACGGGTCAAACACCACCTTGGTCACGTTGGTGCTGATGCCATCGGCGCGCCAAGCGGTTTCGTCGTTTTCAGTGTTCAGGTCGTAGGTCTTGCCAGGGCGAGGACCGCGCTGGTTGTCGTAGTAGAACGTCAGTGTCGCATCCTCGGCCGTGTAACAGGCATAGGGCGCAGGAGTGATATCGCTCAAGTAGCCCGGGTCACTCTCACCGCCGTCGAGATGGGCGTATTCTGATCCAATGTGGTCCCTGGTATAGGTCGTGCCTTTGCCACCCACCAGGTCCGTACAGCCATAGAACATATCCCCGGAATCGTCCACAGCCGCTGTACTCCATCCGCTGCCGACATAGATGGTTTGCAGATTGACACACATCGAGAACATATAATCCATTTTTTCCACATTGGCGGTGTTGAAGGTGCTCAGGTCAAGGCTCTTCAGTTTCTGGCAGTAAGAGAACAAGCCAGGCATGTGTGTCACCTTGTCGGTGTTGAAATGACTCAAGTCAATGCTCGTCAAGTCACTGCAGTCATAGAACATATAATTCATGAGAGTCACCTCGCTGGTGTTCAGATACTCCAGGCCCTCGATGGATTTCATCCACTGCATGCCGTAGAACCAACCGTAGGTGGTCGTCGGGCGGGCCTCGGCGAACGACGGGTCAAAGACCACCTTCTTCACTTCGTTGTTGGTGCCATCATCTCTCCAACCAGAATTGTTTCTGCCCTCGTTCAGGTCATAGGTCTTGCCCGGGCGCGTATTGCGCTGGTTATCGTAGTAGAACGTCAGCGTCTTGTCTGCCGTCGTGTAGCAGGCATAGGGCCCAGGGACGATATCGCTCAAGTAGCCCGGGAAGCCATCTTTGCCGTCGAGGTGGGCATAGGCCTTATCCACATGGTCGGCATCATAGGGGGTGCCCTTGCCGCCCAACAGGCTGGTGCAGTTATAGAACATGTCGGTAGATTTGGTCACAGCCGCTGTGCTCCATTCGGTACCGACATAGATGGTCGTCAGATTGGTACAAGCATTGAACATATAATCCATAGATTCCACATTGGCCGTGTTGAAGGTGCTCAAGTCAAGTACCGTCAAACCGGTGCAACGGGAGAACATGCCAGACATGCTTGTCACATTGGTCGTGTTGAGATAACTCAAGTCAATGCTCGTCAATTCATAGCAGGCATGAAACATATAATCCATGCACGTCACCTCGCTGGTGTTCAGATACCTCATCCCAATGACGGATTCAAGGTTATGCATTTGGTAGAACCAGTGGTAGGTCGATGTCGGGCGGGCATCGGCGAACGAATGGTGAAAGGCAACATACTTCACATAAGCACTGTTGCCATCGGTTATCCAACCGGGCTCGACGGCGCCATCGTTCAAGTCATAGGTCGTGCCTACACAGATGCTGCGCTCGTTGTCGTAGCAGAACGTTAGCGAATTGGCCCCCGGCGAGTACCAGGCGTAGGCCTCTTGGGCGCTGGCTCCGATGGCGCACATCATGACCGACACCAACACAACCATCCGAGAAAGTAATGGATTCTTCATAATACAAGCAATTAAAAACGCAAATAATGAATTTTGCTGCAAATATAGTAAAAAAAATTGTTCTAGCATTACAAGAGAGGATATGCCATCAAAATTCTGGCACATCCTCTTCTCATATCCTGGCTGGCACATCAAGCCTAATCGGCTCCTATCTGTGCTATTTTAATAAAGGAATTAGAGGGCAAGGCGCAGCCCCAGGTGGTTGACTGAGCTCGACGGTATGATATCGGACCGAAGCGACACGCGACAAGCCCTGGCGAGGACGTTCCAAGCGCCGCCGCGGTACACGCGGACAGAACCCGAAGCTGGTCCCGTGGGATGTCACCTCGGCCTGACCGATGCAGTAACTTGACAGCGTCACCTGATGGGCTAGTTTCTCCCAGTCTTGAACTTCATCGCCCTGCTCGGGCGTCGCGCCCATCGTGAAAGTGCCGCCCTGCACGCCTATCATCGTGAATGACACGCCGTTGACCGTATAGGTCTCGTTTGCGGGTTACGGCATCTCAGGCCATGCTCCGCTCAGCAGGTAGTCAACCAGGCCGGTCACATCGGCAATATCCACATTGCCGTCAATGTTCACATCGGCAGCATTGAGATTGATGCCCTCGGCATCCTTGTTCAACAGATAGTCGATCAGGTCGGTCACGTCAGCAATATCAACATTGAAGTCGTTGTTCACGTCGCCACGAATGTAGGCAGGCTTCTCGCTGAAGTAGCCCGGATTGTCGGGACCGCCGTCGATGTGGGCATACTCCGACCTGATGTGGGCGGGATCGAAGGTCGTACCCATACCGCCAACGAGGCTGTTGCATTCCATGAACATCTGAAAGTCGTCACTCACCGACGCGGTGCTCCAACCATCGCCGACATAGATTGTTTGCAGTGCGTGACATAGAGCGAAAAGATTTCTCATGCCTCTCACCTTGGCCGTGTTGAAACTCCTCAAGTCAAGACTCTTAATTTTATTGCAGTGAATGAACATACCTCCCATAAAGGTCACCTTTTCGGTGTTAAAGTGACTCAAGTCGATGCTTGTCAATTCGTTGCAAGCAGCGAACATGTATTCCATATTGGTCACCTCACTGGTGTTCAGGTATTCCAAGCCTGTGATAGACTCAAGATACTCCATATCATAAAACCATCCGTAGGTGGTCATCGGGCGGTATTCGGCAAACGAGGGGTCAATGACTGCATACTTCACTTGCAAACAGGTTTGATCATCATGCCAAGCGGGGTTGTCTCTTCCCGTGTTCAGGCTGTAGATGGTGCCCGAGCGGGTGCCGCGCAGGTGGTCATAGTAGAACGTCAGCGTCTCATCCTCAGCCGTGAACACTACATAGGCCTTGGGTGCATAGGGGTCGGTCAAGTAGCCGGGGTTGTCGGGACCGCCGTCGATGTGGGCATAGGAGGCAGTCACGTGGTTGGCATCGTAGGCCGTGCCCTCACCGCCAACGAGGCTGCTGCAGTCCATGAACATCAGATAGTCTTCGCTCAAGGCAGCGGTGCTCCAACCAGCACTCACATTGATGGTTTGCAGACTGGAACATCCATTGAACATCTCGAGCATGTTGGTCACATTGGAGGTGTTGAAACTGTACAGGTCCAGACTCGTTATTTTTGTACAGGAATTGAACATTCCTGCCATATAATCATCGTGGTCACCTCGCTGGTGTTCAGATAATTCATACCCGAGATGGACAGAAGGCTATTCATGCCATCAAACCATCCGCAGGTGGTCGTCGGGCGGGCATCGGCGAACGAGGGGTCAAAGACGGCCTGCGTCACCTGTTGATATGTGTTGTCATTTACCCAACCGGGAGGAATAATGCCCTCGTTCAGGTCGTATATCCTGCCTGGGCGGGAATCACGCTGGTCGTCGCAGTAGAACGCCAGCGTCGTGTTCTCCTCGGTGTACACAACATAGGCCTCTTTCCATTCAGTGAAGTAGCCCGGGTTGCTCGGGCCGCCGTCGATGTGGGCATAGGTATC
>CADAFP010000003.1 GCA_902787185.1 uncultured Bacteroidales bacterium
TCTCTGACCACAAAGGTAATAACTAAACTTGAACTGATGAAGCCAGAAAGTTAAAAATGTTAATTACCTTGGTGTGCAACATAGAAATAAATACAATAAGTACAAAGGCATCCGCATTCCATTTTTATAGGGGTGCGAATGCCAGTTTATGATCTTTGCGTCTTTGTGTAGTGCAAGATGGGTGCGGATGAATTGGACGGGAATGGGTTAGATGTGCTTGATGACGCGGCAGGGGTTGCCCACGGCGATAGTGCGGGAGGGGATGTCCCTGGTCACGACCGAACCGGCGCCGATGGTGACGTTGTCGCCAATGGTGACACCGGGCAGGATGACCACGTCGCCGCCAATCCATACGTTATCGCCGATGGTGACGGGCTCGGCCCACTCTATGCGGGAATTGCGCTCGACAGGGTCGGTGCTGTGACAAGCGGTGTAGATGCTCACGTTAGGACCGATGAAGCAGTCGTCGCCAATGGTCACCAGGGCCTCATCGAGGACGGTGAAATGGAAATTGGCAAAGAAGCGCTTGCCCACACGGATGTGCTTGCCGTAGTCGCAATAGAAGGGCTGGTTGATGAAGGCGGCGCCGTCGGCCACCTCGCCCAGAATCTGGTTGAGCATCTGGCGCCGCTTCGCCAAGTCGGTCGGGAGAATGTTGTTGTACTGCTGTATCAAGTTCTTGACCTCGTTGAGTTCACGAATCAGTTCCTTGTCCACGGCCGAGTATAACTGCCCCGACAACATCTTTTCTTTTTCTGTCATATCCATACCAAATTTATAGAGCAAAGGTACACATAATTCATCAGTTTTTATTTACCTTTGCCGAAAAACTAACTTAAACCTATTTACAGCATGATATTTTTGAGAAAACTCGCCCTGGTCGCCGGGGCACTGATGGCTGTCAGCGCCATCGCGCAAACCAACCCGCTGTGGATGCGCTATTGCGCCATCTCGCCCGACGGGCAAACGATTGCTTTTTCCTATAAGGGTGACATCTTCACCGTACCTACTCAGGGTGGCACCGCCCACCAGGTGACGTCTAACGACGCCTATGACGCTTATCCCGTGTGGAGTCCCGACGGGCAACGCATCGCCTTTGCTTCGGCCCGCGAGGGAAGCCTGGACGTGTATCTCATCGGTAAGGAGGGCGGCGCGCCCCTGCGCCTGACCACCGACAGCGGCAACGAGACGCCGCTGTGCTTCAAGGACGACGGCACGGTGCTGTTCGAGGCTACCGACATGCCCACGTCCCAATCCATCCTGTTTGCCAGCCGCTCATTCCCGCAGGTGTATCAGGTAAGCACCAGCGGCGGCCGTGCACACCTGTTCTCGGCACTGCCGATGCAGGACCTGAGCATCAACAGCCGTGGCGATATCCTGTACCACGACATCAAGGGCTATGAGGACCCCTTCCGCAAACACCACACCTCGTCCATCACGCGTGACATCTGGCTCAATCAGGACGGCAAGTTCTCCAAGCTCACGGGCTTTGAGGGCGAGGACCGCACGCCACGCTGGGCACCCGACGGCACGTCCTATTACTACCTGAGCGAGCAGGACGGCACATTTAATATCTATAAGAACAGCATCGGCGGCAAGGCCCAGCAAGTCACCCACCACAAGGGTAACCCCGTGAGGTTCCTGTCGGTGGCCAACAACGGCACCTTGTGCTATGGCTACAACGGCGAGATCTACACCGTTACCGACGGCGGCACGCCTCGGCTTGTGAACATCACCGTCAACGCCGACCTCAGCGAGAAGGAACTGATACGCCAAATCAAGAAAAACGGTGCGACCTCCATCAGTGTGTCGCCCAGCGGCAAGGAAATCGCCTTTGTGATGCACGGTGACGTGTATGTGACCTCGGTGGAGTACAACACCACCAAGCAGATTACCGACACGCCCGAGCAGGAGCGCACCATCGACTTCTCGCCCGACGGCCGCAGCATCGTCTATGACAGCGAGCGCGGCGGCATGTGGCAAATCTACCAGACCAGCATCAAGACCAAGGACGAGAAACTGTTCACCTACTCCACCGACCTGGTGGAAGAGCAGCTCACCAACACGGGCCACACCAGCATCCAGCCGCAATACAGCCCCGACGGCAAGAGCGTGGCCTTCTTGGAGGACCGCGCCACCCTGCGCGCCGTTGACGTGAAGAGCAAGGCGGTGCGCACGCTCATGGATGGCAAGTACATCTATTCCTATAGCGACGGCGACGTGTGGTTTGAGTGGAGCCCCGACAGCCGCTGGCTGCTCTCGTCCTACATCGGCGAGGGGGGGTGGAACAGCCAGGACGTGGCACTGGTCAGCGCCAGTGGCAACGGCGAGGTTCACAACCTCACCGAGAGCGGCTACAACGAGGGCAACGCCAAGTGGGTGCTGGGCGGCAAGGCCATCATATTTGAGAGCGACCGTGCTGGCTACCGCAGCCATGGCAGCTGGGGCAGTGAGAACGACGTCTATATCATGTTCCTGGACCTGGATGCCTATGACCGCTTCAGGATGACCAAGGAGGAAAAGGTGTTGCTCGAGGAGACCGAGAAGGAAAAGAAGAAAGCTCAGGAGACCGCCGACAAAGAAAAGAACGCCAAGAAGAAAAACGACAAAAAGAATAAGAAAGGCGCCGCTGCCGAGGAGAAACCCGCCGTGCAGCCGCTGGTATTTGACCTGGAGAACTGCCGTGACCGCATCGCAAGGCTGACGGTGAACTCGTCACGCTTGGGCGACTTTGTGCTCTCGAACGGTGGCGACACATTGTATTATCAGGCGGCATTTGAGGGCGGCATGGACCTGTGGAAGCACGACCTGCGCGAGAACAAGACCGAAATCGTGCTGAAAGGCGTGGGCATGGGTTCCATGGAGAGCAGCAAGGACGGCAAGAGCCTGTTTGTGTGCACCGGCAGCGGTATCAAGAAGATTGACCTGGCAAAGGGCAAGCCCGAGGCCGTGAACTTTGAAGCCAATTTCAACTACCGCCCCTATCAGGAGCGCGAGTACATCTTCAACCACATCTGGCAGCAGGTCAAGGACAAATTCTACGTCGAGAACATCCACGGCGTGGACTGGGAAGGCTACCGCGAGAACTACAAGCGTTTCCTGCCCTATATCAACAACAACTACGACTTCCGCGGCATGTTGAGCGAGATGCTGGGTGAGTTGAACGGCTCCCACACGGGCGCCCGCTACAACCCCGCCGGGCCGACGCTGCAAACGGCAGCCCTGGGCCTGTTCCTCGACGACAGTTATCAGGGTAACGGCCTGCGCATCGAGGAGGTTATCAAGCGCGGCCCGTTTGACGTGAAGAATACCGGTGTCAAGGCTGGGTGCATCATCGAAAAGATTGACGGCCACGACATCCTCGCTGGCGAGGACTACAACTGGATGCTCGACGGCAAGGCCGGCAAGCCCATCCGCGTGAGCGTCTATGACCCCAAGGCCGGCAAGCGCTTTGACGTCAATATCAAGGCCATCAGCAAGGGCGCCCAGAGCGAACTGCTGTACAAGCGCTGGGTGGACCGCAACCGCGCGCTGGTTGACAGCCTGTCGGGCGGCCAGCTGGCCTACGTCCACGTCAAGGAGATGAACAGCGAGAGCTACCGCACCGTCTATCGCGAACTGCTCAGCGACAAGAACCGCAACCGCAAGGCCGTCATCGTGGATGAGCGCCACAACGGCGGCGGCTGGTTGCATGACGACCTGTGCACCCTGCTCAGCGGCAAGCAGTACCAGACGTTTGTGCCTCACGGCAAGGCCGTGGGTGTTGACCCGTTCAACAAGTGGACCAAACCGTCATGCGTGCTCATGTGTGAGGACGACTACAGCAACGGCCACGGTTTCCCGTGGGTATATCGTGAACTCGGCATCGGCAAACTCATCGGCGCTCCCGTGGCTGGCACGATGACCGCCGTGTGGTGGGAAACGCTGATCGACCGCTCGCTCATCTTCGGCATCCCGCAGGTGGGCTGCCGCGACATGCGTGGCAACTACTGCGAGAACACCCCGCTGTTGCCCGACATCGAAGTGTATAACACCCCCGAGGACTACCTCAGCGGCCATGACCGCCAGCTTGAACGCGCCATCCAAGAGATGCTCAAGTAGGATGTGAATATCACAAAATAACCTATTATTCTGAATCTCACAGCACGGTCACGCCAAGGCGAGGCCCTACTGTGAGATTCATTTGAATTGGGTCACAAAAAGAAAAAAAAACGTAAAAACGTTGATTATTAGCGGGATTTGTTATACCTTTGTGGCGCTTTAACGAAAATTTCAGGTGATGGTAGATGCTTTGAAGTTGAAAATCAAGACGTTACCATTTGGCACTCATGCGATTGAGTGTCATCTTGATGAGTCGTTTTTCAACCTTGACGAGCAAATTGAGGTGCGTCGTGCCGATGTGGATGTCACTCTCGAGGTGACGCGCAAGAGCGAGACGACCTACCGCCTGGAGGTGTCATGCCACGGCACAGTCACCACAGCTTGTGACCGTTGTCTTGATGACCTGGATTTGCCGGTGGACGTGGACTACCGCCTGAACGTGGAGCAAATGGGCACAGAGCTTGACGACAGCAACGACGAGCTCTTGATAGTGCCATCGGATTGGCGAGAGCTGGATGCCGCGCCCCTGGTGCGTGACACGGTGCTGCTCGCTATACCGATGACGCATTGTCATGAGAATGAAGAGGATTGCAACCCCGTCATGCTTGAAGTGCTCGACAGCCATCTCGCCGAGGCCGTCCCCGACGATGATGACGACCCGCAGAGTGAAACAACCAGCACCGACCCCCGTTGGGAGGCGCTTAAAAAACTGAAAGAACAATAATTTTTAAATAACAACAAGAAAATGGCACATCCTAAAAGAAGACAGTCTAAGACTCGTACCGCTAAGCGCCGCACCCACGACGTGGCTGTGGCTCCGACCATCGCTCAGTGCTCCGAGTGCGGTTACTACCGTGGCAAGAACGTGATGGGCAAAGAGGAGGCCTAATCCCACTGGCGATATCGCCGTGAGATGAAGCAGAATAGTATCCTGAATGGGCTGGAGCCATCGTGTGTTCATCCTCATTTGGGATATTGATTTCAATAACCAATAAGCAACTTGAAGATAACGCTTTTTAGCTTATGCTGAATGCTAAAATTACAGGTATCGCCTCTTATATCCCTGACGATATCCTGGACAACGAGATGCTTTCACAGATGGTGGACACCAATGACGAGTGGATTACCACCCGTGTCGGTGTCAAGGAACGCCGCATTCTCAAGAAGCCGGTCGGCTCATCCTATCTGGGCATCCAGGCCGTGAACAAACTGCTTGAGGAAACCGGTGTAGACCGCAATGACATCGATCTGCTCATCTGTCCGACATCCAATCCCGACCATCGATTCCCCTCGACGGCTTCGATCATTGCCCACGCAACGGGCATCGAGAAGAAGTGCTATGCCTACGACATCCAGGCCGCTTGTGCCGGATTCCTCGTGGGAATGTACGAAGCGACCGCTTATATCCGCTCCGGCATGTACAAGAAGGTGATTGTGGTATCGGCCGAGAAGATGTCCAGCATGGTTGATTACAACGACCGTGCGACATGTCCTCTGTTTGGCGATGCGGCAGCTGCAGTTCTGATGGAGCCCACCGAGGAAAACATCGGCGTCATGGACGGCATCTTCCATGTGGACGGTTCAGGCCTCGAGCACCTGGTCTATAAGGCAGGTGGCTCGGCCCTGCGCACCAGCCACGAGACGGTTGACGCCAACTTCCATTGCGTTTACCAGGAGGGGCGTGCTGTCTATCGTCATGCTGTCGTTGACATGCTCACTTCGAGCCAGGACATCATGAAGCGCAACAACCTGACCAAAGACGACATCCAGTGGTTCGTTCCACATCAGGCCAACCTGCGCATTATCGAAGCCGTGAGCGCACGCCTGAACTTCCCCGAGGAGAAGATTCTGGTCAACATCCAAAATCGCGGTAACACCAGTGCAGCAAGCATTCCCTTGTGCCTGGACGAGAACAAGCACCTTATCAAGAAAGGTGACAAATTGGTACTCACCGCCTTTGGCGCCGGATTCACCTGGGGAGCCATCTACCTTATCTGGTCGCTGTAAAGCGCCCGGACACATCACTTGAAGCATCACTACTCAAACATGTAACGACACAGTAAGGGTAGCGATGCTTCTTGAATAAATTAGGAATTAGGAGTTAGAAGTTAGGAGTTAGGAGTTAGAAGTTAACTCAGGACTAAGGACTAAGGACTATAAACTAAAAAACAAAAGCAAAGAAATGCATCGCGCCGGATTTGTAAACATCGTGGGCAATCCCAACGTGGGTAAATCAACACTGAGCAACCGCCTGGTGGGCGAGCGTCTGTCCATCATCACCAGCAAAGCGCAGACCACTCGACACCGCATCATGGGCATCGTCAATGGCGACGATTACCAAATCGTCTTCAGCGACACCCCTGGTGTTCTCAAACCCAAGTTCCGCCTGCAGCAGAGCATGCTGGAGTACTCTACCGGCGCCCTCATCGACGCCGACGTGCTGCTCTATGTCACCGACGTTATCGAGACGCCGACCAAGAATCAGGACTTCCTTGACCGCGTTGCCCGCGAGAAGATACCCATCCTGCTGGTCATCAACAAGATTGACTTGCTCAAGGGCAATGAGGAACTGGTGAAGCTCATCGACCAGTGGAAAGAACTGCTGCCCAACGCCGAGGTCTTTCCCACCAGCGCACTCGAGAACTTCAATGTCGATAACATCATGAAGCGCATCGTCGAACTGCTGCCCGAGAGCCCCCCTTACTTCGGCAAGGACGCACTCACCGACCGCAGCAGCCGCTTCTTTGTCACCGAGATCATCAGGGAGAAGATCCTGACCACCTATGACAAGGAAGTGCCCTATGCCAGCCAGGTCATCGTCGAGAAGTTTGACGAGAGCGACAATGCCATCCACATCATGGCGGTCATCTACGTCGAGCGTGACAGCCAAAAGGGGATTATCATCGGGCACCAGGGCAAGATGCTCAAGCGCGTGGGAACCGAGGCGCGTAAAGACATCGAGAAATTCTTTGAGAAGAAAGTCTTCCTCGAGCTCTTTGTCAAGGTCGAGAAAGACTGGCGCAACCAGGAGAACAAACTGCGCGCCTTCGGCTATATCGAGTGAAGATTTCAAGTTTTGCCAAACTTGAAGATGAGAGATGAGTGATTAGAGATTAGTGAAAACAAGAAGAATAACCAAGAACTAGTAGTTAACGGCTAATAGTTAAAAGTTAAAACTGAATATGGGACGTTTAGTAGCTATCGTGGGAAGGCCCAACGTGGGCAAGTCAACACTGTTCAACCGCCTGACGCAGACGCGGGCAGCCATCGTTAATGACACCAGCGGCACCACCCGCGACCGCCAGTATGGCAAGATGGAGTGGAACGGCATGGAGATGTCGGTGGTGGACACCGGCGGATGGGTCGTGAACAGCGAGGACATCTTTGAGGAAGAGATCAACAAGCAGGTGTCGCTTGCCATCGAGGAGGCAGACGTCATCCTCTTTGTCGTGGACATCAAGAACGGCATCACCGACCTCGACGACCACGTTGCCGACATCCTGAGGCGCACCTCCAAGCCCGTGATTGTTGTCGCCAACAAGGACGATAACAACCAGAGCATGTATGCCGAGGCCGAGTTCTATGCCCTGGGACTGGGAGAGCCCTTCTCCATCTCGGCGGTGAACGGCACCGGCACCGGTGACCTGCTCGATGAGGTCGTCAAGCGCATGCCCACCAAGAGCGAAGAGCCCATTGAGGAGGATCTGCCCCGCTTTGCCATCGTGGGCAGGCCCAACGCCGGCAAGTCGTCGCTCGTCAACTCCCTCATGGACGAGCAGCGCAACATCGTCACCGACATTGCCGGTACGACACGCGACAGCATCTACTCACGCTACAACAAGTTCGGCTTTGACTTCTACCTGGTGGATACCGCCGGCATCCGCAAGAAGAACAAGGTCAACGAGGACATCGAGTATTACTCGGTGCTGCGCTCGATCCGCGCCATCGAGAACAGCGACGTGTGCATCCTGCTCATCGACGCCACGCGCGGCATCGAGGCCCAGGACGTCAACATCTTCTCCATCATCCAGAAGAACCGCAAGGGACTCGTCGTGCTCGTCAACAAGTGGGATATCGCCGAGAACAAGACACAGCAAAGCATCACTCACTTTGAGGCCACCATACGTGAGCGTTTCGCACCGTTCACCGACTTCCCCATCATCTTCGGGTCGGCGCTCACCAAGCAGCGCATCCACAAAGTGCTGCAAACGGCAATAGACGTCTATAACAACCGCCAGGTCACCATACCGACCTCGCAGCTCAACAATCTGCTGCAGGCCGACATCCAGGCGTTCCCGCCCCCTGCCGTCAAGGGCAAATATGTCAAGATCAAGTACATCACCATGCTCAAGGGCGCCCATGTGCCCACGTTCATCTTCTTCTGCAACCTGCCGCAGTGGATCAAAGACCCCTACAAGCGCTACCTGGAGAACAAGATTCGCGAGCACTGGAACCTGCACGGAACGGCTATCAACCTGTTTTTCCGTGAAAAATAAAAAAATCTTCACATTTGCCTAAATTTTTATATTACTGAAAATGAGCGGGTTAAAACCCAGCTCAGAAAAAGAATATCGAATTTATATTCTATAACATATAAAAAAATTTGGCGCTTACTACAGAAAATTAGTAATTTTGCACCAGCAAACAAGAGATAGGGTGCTTTCGCACTCTCCTATCATTTTAAATAAGAGGCAACAAAGAACAAGAACATATATACTTGAATTTTGGTTATGAAGATGGTGTGCTTTTGTGAAAAAGTGCACTTTCGCTTTATATATAATATACCCCATCGTCACGCGGCAGTGCCTGTTTTGGAGAGTGCAGCCATCAATTGATGGTGGCAAAAAAAATGGGATTTCTATTGCCAGATGACAACAATCACTTGAAAAAGTGAAAACATTGTATTACCTTTGCCAGCAGATTAACTCATCCAAGTAATAAACAGTCACTATGAAGAGAATCAGATTACTCGTCTTATCAATGACCGTCATGGCGATAGCAGCCATGTCGCCGACCGTGGGCGCACAGGACGTGCAGAGCCTCGAGAAAGACATCGAGACCCACGAGAAGAACATCAAGCAGAACGAAGAAGCCATCAGGGAGCTCCAGGAGCGCATCGATGAACTCAAGTCGCAAATCAAAGACCTGGAGTCGCAAAAGAAAGCGCTGGAGAAGGAGCTGAAAAGCGAGACCAAGCTGCGCAAGGAGAAGTTTGCCACACGCGACGACCTGGTTTATGAACAGGAAATCGCCGACGTGCTCTACAACCCCTACAACAAGGCCGACATCGACGAGGCCCTGCGCAGTTTTGAGGGCATGGAGACCAAGGACGTGATGAAGAAAAGGGAACTCGTCGAGAAATACGGCGAGTACACCAAGGACTTGAAAGAGTTCATGGAGAAGATGAAGAAACAGTTGTCGGCCAACAAGTGGAAATACCTCTCCTCGACCAGCGACCTGTACAAGAAGTTTGAAAAGGAGCTCAAGGGCACCAAGTACTGGAAAGTTTATAACAAGAAGGAGAAAAACGAGAGCATCGACTATCTGGATCGCGTCATGGACAAAATCATGCTCCTCAAGAATGATGGCCTCAAGAGCGAGAGCCAGTTCAACGAAATCCTCAACATGCTCTACGCCAACTGACCCACCACCGGGACAACACCATACAAGAGGATGTGCCGATTTTATGGCACATCTTCTTTTTTTCTTGAACCGATGGGCCTTTTTGGGGGATGAAATTGAGTATCTTTGTCGGTACCAAAACTAAAAAACACCGACTATGGTTACTGGCGAGATGCCTGTAATGGTCAATACGTCCTATCGGCCCCGCAATCCAGGCCACGACTACTACGGCAGGGGGACCTATCTCATCACGGTGGTGGTGAGCGGCAGGTCTCCGTTGCTCGGAGTGCTCGGCGATGATGCCAAGCGACCCCAGGTCGTGCTCTCACCGCTGGGTCAAGCGGTAAAGCAGGCGTGGGAAATCGATGAGATGGCACCTGTCAACGGCGTGCCTTCACGCACTGACTACAGCCGATTCCATAGCCTTAACACCCTTGCTGCCGAGATTTGCGCCTTCAACGGCAATGCCTCCATCATCAGGCAACAATAAACCGCCCTAAATGGCTACCGTCATCGGTAGTTTTTGGTAATTTTGCAAATTATTCTTGCGTTTTCTCTTGCTCTTTGTGGTAATTTTACCTTATCTTTGCAGCCGAGGACCGTGAAAGTCACGGTCAAAACTATTTTTTTATTTTTTTACCATGAACGACATCAATGAAGACAGGTGGCAAGCCCGCCTGCTTGCCGAGGAGAAGGCAAAAAATAAATTCTCCAGCATCAAAGAAAAGTATGTCATCGACGGCAACGTCGATTATCCCGAGCCCGACTATCTCATCCGCATCGGGGACGTGCCCACGCTGCCCAAGGGTAACCTGGTCGCCGTCAGTGCCAAGTGGAAGAACGGCAAGACCTTCTTCTGCGACATCCTGAGCGCCATCTTCCTGGGCTCCGATGCTTTCACCAACTGCGAGAACCTGCTCAAGCAGGGCAAGGTGCGGTTCATCGACACCGAGCAGGCGAGGAACGACACCGCCCGCATCCTCAAGACCATCCATGCCCTCACCCCCGAGGAGCGCCACGACGACATCGAGGTGTCCTGTCTGCGGGGTGCCGACATCGCCACCGAGGACGAGAGCGACGAGATTTCCCGCTATGAGTTCGTGCGTCGCACCATCGAGGTCGAGCACCCCGACCTGGTCATCGTTGACGGCATTGCCGACCTGATCTACAACTACAACGACGTCATCGAGTCGCAGACGATGGTCAACAGCCTCGCCGCCCTTGCCAACGAGCACAACTGCTGCATCGTCGTGGTCATGCACCAGAACAAGGGCAGCCACGACAAGACGATGAAGGGACACATCGGCACCATGCTCTACCAGAAGTGCAGCGACGTGTTCCAGGTCGAGAAGCACGGCACCCTGTTCGTTGTCTCCCACCCCGTGTCACGCCACCGTCAGATCGAGGGGCTGGCGTTCAAACTCGACGAGAACGCCATCCCCATGGATGCTGCCGCCGACCGCCAGCTGCAACAGGAACTGGAAGCACAACAGGAAAAATGGCAGAAGGCTGCCAAGGCAAGGGAGCAGTTGGAAGAGTTCTTCCCCGACGACGACAAGCCCGTGCTCAAGAAGGACCTGGTCGAGGCCATGATGGAGAAGAACGGACTCAAACCTGCCATGTGCTACCGCATCGTCAAGACGGCCATCAGCCTGGGAGTCCTCAAGCAACAGGGCAACCACCAACTGGTGCTGCAGCCCCACGACGAGAGCTGAACCAAGGGAATCATTTTTCTACTTTTTCTACTTTATATATATAACTAGTAGAAAAAATAGAAAAGATATAAAAGATATAAATGGTGTGTCATCGCAAGTTTTGACACAACTATTATATCAATATCTTTACCCTTGCGATTTTATACCGATTCTACTCTTTCTACACTTTCTATTGCATACACTCTTTCTACTCCACTTCCTCATTTTCCGTGTATGCTTGTAGAACGAGTAGAAACAGTAGAAAAGATAGCCTGATTTCTTCTAAATGTTTGTCATTGATTTATAGATTTTAAGTGTACGGTGCCCGTCGACGAGACGCGCATCGTTTTTTTATCCCTATGGACAGATTCATACTAAGTTCGGTATTTCAATTGACAAGCATTTATCCGAAATACCGTTAAGAACTCTATCATAAATCATTACAGCCCCACTTGGGACGAGTTCCCCCTATCAAAAAAAATGAAAAAGTATGTAGTTTTTTGCCACCCCGCTGCGTCTAATGATTGAAAACAATCAAAAACAAGAAATACTAATTATCTAAAAATGCTGAATTATGGAACAAGAGAATTTAAATCTGAATGGCCTTGAAAACCCCAACAAGGAAGAAATGTTGAAACGCATTCAAGGCAAATGCGCCAAGCAAAGAGTCCTATTCTGGGGCTTATTCCTCACTTCGCTTCTGTTTTTTTTCTATAATTTCCCTATTGAAGATAAGGCGGATTCGATTGGTGAATCACTGCTACTTGCAATCGCTGTCATGAGTGCCTTCAGTATATGGTGGTATGGCAAATTGAGTAAGACAGATGATGTTAAGCAGTTTCTGACCAAGTGGGTCAAAGGCACCAAGTGGATTAATCTGATCACATCATTTTTTGGTGGTCTTTTTTTCGGCTTCTTCTTGGGGGAAATCATAGAAGGCCCCATCTTAGAAAGGATGGAACTCAGCGAAAAATTGCTAACCATCGCATTCTTTGTTCTGCTTACCGCTGGCCTCATCTACACATTTATATCTATTAGAAGACTGAAAATGGACAATGACATCGCCACCCTGAAAGAGCTTGAGGGCATTTAATGCCCAGGAAGCCATCATTTGTCCTTCAGCAGGTCCAACCCCAGGCAGTACCGATACAAGAGGGTATGTCATCATTCAGTTATGGCTTACCCTCTTTTTTCATTTGTTTGGCTTGTGTGTTTGTGAATCGTATTCAAAAAATGTGTATCTTTGTGGTTCAATGAAATAACACCAAGCCTATGATTACAGGAGAAATCAAGAATAGAATAGATAGTATTTGGGACACCTTTTGGACCGGTGGCATCACCAATTCCATCACCATTCTCGAGCAGATGACCTATCTGTTCTTTATGAAGATGCTTGACGATGCACAGCGCACCAAGGAAGCCAATGCCAACGCTATGGGTGTGGCAGTGTCTGAGCCGACTATCGGCTATGGGTCGTGGCACAATCCTGAGACTGACCGCAACGTTCCCTACGAAGACCTGCGGTGGAGCACGTTCAAGAACTATGACCCTGAGACTATGTACCGCATTGTCAGCAAGGACGTGTTTGTGTTCATCAAGAACCTGAGCAGTGGCAAGGAGTCGGCCTACAGCCGTTTCATGGAGAATGCGACCTTCCTGATTCAAAGCCCAAGAACCCTTACCAAGATTGTCGAGGGCATCGACCACCTCGACATGAACAACCGTGACACGATGGGCGATGTCTATGAGTATGTGCTCAGCAAGATGGCGGCTTCGGGCAACAACGGTCAATTCCGCACACCTCGACACATCATCCGTATGATGGTCGAGATCATGCAGCCCACTTTGAAGGACACCATCTGTGACCCTGCTATGGGTAGTGCAGGATTCATTGTCGAGAGTGCCAAGTATGTGCGGGAGCATTACAAGTCCGAACTGTTGAAGAAGGAGAATGCCCACCACTACAAGAACGAGATGCTGCACGGTTTCGACACCGACTTCACGATGCTGCGTATCGGAGCGATGAACCTGATGCTGCATGGTGTCGATAACCCCGATATCCAATACCGAGACAGCCTCTCAACTGATAATACAGACGAGAACAGGTATACGCTTTGCTTGGCGAATCCACCCTTCACGGGCAGCCTCGACAATGAGGCAGTGAGCAAGTCTTTGCTTGCCATCACCAAGACCAAGAAAACTGAATTGCTGTTTGTCAGCCTGTTCATCCGTATGCTGCAAATGGGTGGTCGCTGTGCTTCTATCGTTCCTGACGGTGTATTGTTCGGTAACAGTACGGCACATAAGGCACTGAGGAAAGAACTCATCGACAACCAACGGCTGCAAGCGGTCATCTCAATGCCATCAGGTGTGTTCCAACCCTATTCAGGAGTTTCCACTGCTGTTCTTGTGTTCACCAAGACCAATGCAGGAGGCACGGATAAGGTGTGGTTCTACGATATGAAAGCCGATGGCAAAAGCGTACCGAGTGCCCCGAGAATGACATCCCTGACGTGATTGCACGTTTCAAGAACATGGATGCCGAGGCGACAAGGACACGCAAAGAACAGTCCTTCCTTGTTCCCGTCGAGGAAATCCGCAATAACGACTACGACCTGAGCATCAACAAGTACAAGGAAGTGGAACGTGTCAAGGTCGAATATGAAGCCCCCGAGGTCATCTTCGGCAAGATTGCCACCCTGCAACAGGACATCAACAACGCAATGTTAGAATTTAAGGCGAAATATTTATGAGGGAAGGTTGGACATATAAGAAGTTAGGAGATATTTGTGAAATTATAACTAAGGGTACAACACCAACAACTCTTGGCTATAATTTTATCGATGATGGAATTAACTTCATCAAAATTGAATGTATCGGTACTAACAGAAATCTAATAAAGGATAAACTCAATTATATTTCAGAAGAATGTAATAAATCTATGAGCAGGTCTCAACTGCAAGAAAAAGATTTATTATTTTCTATAGCAGGAGCCTTAGGCCGAATATACATAGTAGAAAAGTCTGTTTTACCTGCTAACACGAATCAAGCATTATCCATAATAAGATTAAGAGACAAACAAGATTTATTCCTTCAATACCTGTCTATTTTTTTAAATTCTAACACTATTAAACGGCAGATTGAAAAGGATAAAGTAGGTGTTGCCCAATTAAACTTGTCTTTAAGTCAAGTAAGGAATTTTATTATACCTATTCCTCCACTTGCGGAGCAGGAGCGGATTGTTGCGGAACTTGACTTGCTTTCGGGCATCATCGAGAAGAAGAAAGAACAACTCAAAGCCTACGACCAACTCGCACAGTCCATCTTCTACACCATGTTTGGCGACCCCATCGACAACGGACGGGCATACAAACAAAATGAACTACTAAGTGAAGGAAAATATAAAGTTCTAAGGGTTGGCAACTTTTTTACTAACAGCAATTTTTATTACTCTGATTTAGAATTAGAAGATAATAAATATTGTGACAATGGCGACTTACTCTTTGCTTGGTCTGCTTCTTTTGGGGCATTTATATGGAATGGTGGAAAAGTAATCTTCCATTACCATATTTGGAAAGTGCTGTATGATGAGCAACAATTGAATAAGATCTTCTATCGATTTTTGCTAAATACCATGACAAATGCCTTCATGAACGATGTTCATGGCATTGGAATGGTTCATTTAACTAAGCAAGGCATGGAAGAATATAATATACCAATCCCTCCTCTCTCGTTGCAGCAGGAGTTTGCTGAGAAGGTGGAGGCGATAGAGCGGCAGAAGGCTCTTGTTCAACAGTCCATTGAGGAGACACAGACGATGTTTGACTGCACAATGGATAAATACTTCGGATAAACTATGAGAAACTTCGACTATCTTCGGGAATTGGGTTTGACTGACCTGCACAACTTCTGCTCGGCAGCCGAGGAGATGCAGGTGAGCAATCCCGACCTGAGCGCCATCAGCGCCAGGAAGGCATTGGAGTATATCGTCAGGGCTCTCTATGTGATGAAAAACATCGATGTGCCCGAGCGGGTGTCCCTGTTTGAACTTGTGGATGGCGAGGTGTTCCGTGAGTATATCGGCGACGAGCGGGTAATGAAGGCTGTCCACTATGTGCGCAAGGTGGGCAACAACGGGGCACACGGCAAGCATGTGTCAAGCGGGGAATCGTTCTTCTGCCTGCTCAACCTCTACAATGTGGTTGCCGCCATCCTGCACAAGCTGATGTTTATCAAAGAGGTCGTTCCGTTTGACAGGAACCTCATCCCCAACAGCCCCCAAGCATCGGTCATCACCCCTGCCACGGTGACGGTGACACCCACGTCGACTATCGTCGAGGCGGCAGACAAAGAGGCTGTCGAGGACAAAAACCCTGTGGTGGAAGTCGCATCTGACATATCGGAGGCCGAGACCCGCAAACTCTACATCGACCTGATGCTGAAAGAGGCAGGTTGGGACGTGTTGGACACCGAGGGAGCGATTCAGCCCTCTAAGGCTTGCATAGAGGTCGAGGTTGAAGGGATGCCCAATGCCGAGGGCAAGGGCTACTGTGATTATGTGCTGTTCGGCAGTAATGGTCTGCCCCTTGCAGTCATTGAGGCCAAAAGGACAAGCGTTTCTCCCGTCAAGGGCAAACATCAAGCCGAACTGTATGCCGATTGTCTTGAAAAGCGATATGGAGTGAAGCCTGTTATATACTACACAAACGGCTTTGAGACCAACATCATTGACGGCCTGGGCTATCCGCCCCGTCGGCTCTACGCTTTCCACACCGAGGGCGATTTGGAATTGCTCATACAGAAAAGAAAACGGCACGACATCACCGACTTCAGCGTGAAGGACAGCATCACCGACCGCCATTACCAGAAAATGGCGATTAAATCGGTGTGTGAGCACTTCAACACCAAGCATCGTCGAGGCCTGCTGGTGATGGCGACGGGAACGGGCAAGACGAGAGTGGCCATCTCGCTGGTTGACGTGCTGACCCGCAACGGATGGGTGAAGAACGTCCTGTTCCTTGCCGACAGGATTCCGTTGGTCAGCCAGGCGCACAAGAACTTCGTGAAGTTGCTGCCCCACACAACTATATCGACACCGACGAGAAAGCCTTCAGTGTCGGTCGGTTTGACCTGATTATCATCGACGAGGCTCATCGCAGCATCTTCGGCAAGTATTCTGCCATCTTCAACTACTTTGACGCGCTGCTTGTGGGCTTGACAGCGACACCCCGTGACGAGGTGGACAAGAGCACCTACGAGACCTTCCAAATGGAACAAGGTGTGCCCAACTATGCCTATGAGTTGGAGGATGCCGTGGCCGAGGGCTACCTTGTCAACTACAAGGGCTTCAAACGTGGTTCACTCATCCTGAAAGAGGGCATCAAGTACAACAACCTGAGCGCCGAGGAAAAAGAGCAACTCGAGAAGGTGTGGGAGTATGAACAGGCTGTCAAGGCTATTGAAGGAGATCCCCAACACCGAGACATTGAGAGCAAGGAGATATTCAACTACATCTTCAACCTTGACACCATCGACCGTGTGCTGCAAGACCTGATGGAGAACGGTCTGAAGGTGCAGAGCGGAGAGCGCATCGGCAAGAGCATCATCTTTGCCTACAACCACCGCCACGCCGAGATGATTGTCGAGCGGTTCTACTACCTCTATCCTGAATACTCAGCCGACTTCTGTGCCCTTATCGACAACTATGTCACCTATTCCAAAGACCTCATCGACAAGTTCGAAATCAGGGACGGTAATCCGCAGATAGCCGTTTCGGTCGATATGCTTGACACCGGCATTGACGTGCCCGATGTGCTCAACCTCGTGTTCTTCAAGGTGGTCAAGAGTAAAATCAAGTTCATGCAGATGATTGGCCGAGGCACACGTCTGTCACAGGGCATCTTCGGACCAGGGAAAGACAAGGAGCATTTCTACATCTTTGACTGGTGCAGGAACTTCGAGTATTTCGACAAGAATCCTGACGGGCAGACAGCAGCCATTGCACCGTCGCTGACCGAGAAGATTTTCAGCATTCGGGCAAAGATTGCCTTCCACTTGCAGCATCAGCAGTGGCAAGAAGACGAGTATGCCCGGAGGCTGCATGACGAAATCAAGACGCTGTTGAAAGAACAGGTCGCCTCGCTCAGTGACAGCCACATCTCAGTGAGGGAAAAGTGGGCTGACGTAAGCCACTTCAAGGACAACGACTCATGGACATACATTTCGGAGGTTGATGTCAACACGTTGAGCAATGTCATCGCACCCTTGCTACCCAAAAACACCCTCGACGAGAGTGCCAAGAAATTTGACCTGTTGGTGATGCTGATTGAACTGTCGCTGATTGGCGGGGAGGGCAATGCCACCAAAGCGGTGCACTCGGTTCAAACGATTGCCGAGAAACTGCAAGAGAAAGCCACCTTGCCACAGGTACAGGCCAAGATGGGCACCATCAAGGAAGTATTGACTGATGTGGCTTGGCAGAACGTCTCGCTCAAATGGCTTGAGAAAGTCAGGAACGACCTGAGAGACCTCATCAAGTTCCTTCTTGGTCAAGGTGGGCAATGGTTCACCGTCGATATCGAGGACGAAATCAGCGACGAGGGCACGATGGAAGGCATCACACCCCGTGTGTCCTACAAGCAAAGTGTATTGGACTTCCTGTCGAAGAACAGAAACCTGCCCGTGCTCCAAAAGATCTACGACATGGAGCAGCTGACAGCAGCCGACTTCACCGAACTTGAACGCATCCTGTGGCAAGAACTCGGCAGTAAGGATGACTACGACAAGTTCACCAATGGGATGCTTTGTGGTAGCAATGTCGCCATGTTCGTCCGCTCATTGGTCGGTGTTGACCGCAAGAATGCGGTCAGACGCTTCTCTGAGTTCATTTCGGGTAACGAGTTGAATGCCGAACAAGAGGATTTCCTGAATACCATTATCGCCTATGTATGCGAGAACGGTGACATCACCAAGGAGATTGTCGTTAACGAGTCGCCCTTTGACGAGCAACTGTCGGTCTTCACCCCCTATATGCTGCCCCTTGCCAAGTACATCGACACCATCCACGGTGTCATCACCCCACAGTCGGCATAAGAAAAAGCACTTGCAAAATGGGTTGCAAGTGCTTGATTTTTAGGATTGTGGTCCCACTTGGGCTTGAACCAAGGACTCCCTGATTATGAGTCAGGTGCTCTAACCAACTGAGCTATAGGACCGGCTTATGGTGGCTTGTCGCCATTCCAAAGCGGGTGCAAAGATACAAATTATTTGTGAACCTGCAACCTACTACACCACATTTTTTCACATGGGTGTCCATTTGGTCAAAGCCACATCCTCGGCTTGTGCGGATGGCTCTGTAGCGTTTTGGAATGAGCATTTATGTCAAGAGTTTTCCCTAAAACGAGACATTTAGTGTACCCTGTCGCAAATAAACAAGAAAAAAGATAAACTTTTCACATTTTTTAAACATTAAAATTATTCTGATTAGAGAAAAATTTCGTTATTTTGCAATCACAAAAATCATAGTTGTCGACCATCTGAGTCGAAGCTAATAAAAAATGCTTTTATGGGGTAAATATAGTTTTCAAGTATTAGTAATTATGAGAGGGTCTCAGCAGTGATGCTTGGACCTTTTTTCTTTCTCTATACTTCAGCCTTGCGTCATAGCTATCAGTGTAAGGATTCCCTCACGGCCGGTGTTCATCATCAGGTCGAGGATGCTCAGGTCGGGCTGGAAAACGCTCGCTGCTGTCCACATCTGGTAATAGGGCACGTTAGCGATAGGCAAGGTGTCGGGCTTTTTCATGGCGATGCGTCCGCGCAGGTCCATCACACCATCGCCATGGGTTGCCTCCCCCACTCCATCAGTCACATAATGTGTCGTCAGCGGCAGGTCCATGAAATCGACGATGACTTCATGCAGCTGGGCATTGAAGTCGTGCAGGTAGCGCTGCGTGCCGTGGATGACACGCGACAGGTCGTCGGCGACATAATCAAAATAGGGAGAGCGGCCATAGGCTGAATACAGGGCGCCCCAGTGCAGGCGGCGCCAGTCGCCGTGCTCCGAGATGAGCACGTCGCGCAGCGGAGTCATCATGTTGTTGGTGGAGCCCACGAGGGGCACGGTGAGCGTCTGCACACCATTGGGGCCGTCGATGCGGTAACGGTGGTGGCTGTGGCGCAACGGCAGACGCTTTTCGTCAAGGTCAATCAGCAGGGTGCCCGCCTTGACGGCCGCGGCATAGCACCGCACACTGGCGGCGCACATGCTGCCCATCACAACCATTGTTGCCGATGCATTCATTGTTTTAGTTTCTAGTCCTTAGTCCTTAGTCCCTAGTCCTTAGTCCTTAGTCCTTAGTCCTTAGTCCTTAGTCTTTAGTCCTTAGTTAACTCCTAAAGCCTAATGCCTAATGCCTAAAGCCTAAAGCCTAATACCTAAAGCCTATTTCTTATCGGGGTTGGGAAGCTTGAAGATGCGGTTCCAACGAATGCCGCCATTGAAGAGCGAATGGTCCTTGTCGAAGGAGATGAGGATGATCGACGGGGTGCCCACGATGTGGTCCTCGGGAACAAAGCCCCAATAGCGGGAGTCGAGCGAATTGTCGCGGTTGTCACCCTGCATCCAGTAGTAGTCCATCTTGAAGGTGTAGCTCGTGGCAGGCTTACCGTTGATGTAAATCTGGCCGCCTTTCACCTCGAGGGTGTTGCCCTCGTAGTTGCGGATGCAACGCTCATACAGGGGCAGGTTCTGCAAAGAGAGATTCAGGGTAGCGCCCTTCTTGGGAATCCACACGGGACCGTAGTTGGCGTGAGTCCAGCCGTAATCCACGCCCACGGGATAGGTGGCAATCGACTCGCTGGGATCGGGCTGGATGCGCTCAACCATCTTCACCCAGGGCTTTGACTTGAGCACACGTTTCATCTCCTCGGTGAGCAGGAGCATGTACTGGATGCCGTCACCGTGGCGGTCTTCCTTGCTGATGCCGAGTTCTTCATAGAGCTCATCGGTGATGGGCGTGCCGTCGGTTTCGACATAGTAGAGATACTGCACACGTTCGGGCTGCGGAATTGCCTTGCCGTCCACATAGACGATGCCTTCCTTGATTTGCAGCGTTTCTCCAGGCAGACCCAAGCAACGCTTCACGTAGTTGTCGCGGCGGTCAACAGGACGGTAGATGACGTCGCCAAACTGCTGCTTGTTGTTACGCACCGCGTCGCGGCCGTACATTTGGCACAGCGTGTAGTAGTCGGGGTTAGGCATCTTGAGGGCCACGGTGTCGCCAGCAGGGAAGTTGAACACCACGATGTCCATGCGCTCCACATTGCGAAGGCCTTTCAGGCGGTGGTAATCGAGCTGCGGATGCTCAATATAGGACTTGCAGCCCAAAATGGGCAGGATGTTCTGTGCCAAGGGGAAATGCAGCGGCGTCTGCGGCACACGGGGGCCGTAGGTCACCTTGTTCACCCACAAGAAGTCACCCGTCAACAACGATTTCTCGAGCGAGGAGGAGGGAATCTGGTAATTCTGTCCCACAAACAGGAACAGGAAATAGACCAGCACCAGGGCATAGACGATGGCGTCCAGCCAACTCATGATGGTGCGCAGGGTCTTGTTTTTCAAGCCTTTCCAGGCTCCCCACGGCAGATATTGCGTCAGGTAAATGTCGGCAAGCAGCAATAAGCCCAGCAACAGCAGCGGGTTACCCATCCAGATGGTCCACAGCACATAGATGAGCGCCACAGCGCCAAAACGGCACCAGCGGGTCGTTTTCACACGTCCCAAACGCTCCTTGAGCGAACCCGTTTGACGTACATATTCCTCCTTGTTCTCTTTATTCTTGTTGATGTCGTTAGCCATATTCGTTAAGTCGTTTTGAAAATTTCGGTGCGAAATTACTTAAATAATGTGGAATTTGCACTATTTTTGCGCTATAAGAAACGTTTTTTAGACAATTTTGGCAGCCCTCAACAAATTTACTTGTATTTGTTCCCGGTTTGCACACATTTTAGGTAAAGATATGAAAATAAGCAAGATTATCGCCCCTGGCGAGACCATCATCTACCAGCCCCGCCTCACACGCTGGGCCTATCTGCAATTTGGGAGCCTCGTCAAGAACCTGACCACCACCATCTTTGTGAGCGATAAGCGATTCTTCCACAGCTATGGCTGGCTGCACCGTCACGCCCACGAGATTGTCATCGGCAAGGTCGAGAGCATCCTGGTGGAACAGAACCTGTGGGGGCGCATCTTCAACTACGGCACCGTCAAGGTCTCGGGCACCGGAGCAGGCACCATCGTGCTGCGCTACATCAAGCGCCCTCTCGAATTCCAGCGCCAAGTGCGCGCCATCCAAGGCGCCGGCACCGGCACCGAGGTTCAACCGTGAGGATAGGAACTGGCCATTTGCTCCATGAACATTTTTTTTGCTTTATCTTTTGCCTTAATTCAGGAAAAAGATATACTTTTGCACTGACAAGTGCAGAAAAATGTCGTCAGACAACACTTTTCAGCACTTGCTGGTGAATAGTTTCATCAAGAAGGCATTTGATTGACTATTAAAAACAACGAGAAATGGAGATTCAGAGAGTTATTATTGACCAGCTAAAGCAGTGGAAAGATTCTCCGCGCCGAAAGCCTATATTGCTGAAAGGAGCGCGTCAAATCGGGAAGACTTGGGCAATGGAGGCTTTCGGGAAAGAGTGTTTTGAGCATTATGCCATTTTTGATTTTGACATGCGGCCTGAACTCAAAGCCGCATTTAGTCTCTCGAAGGACCCGTCAAGAATCATTCAAGAATTGTCCCTCTATTGCGACGTGCCTTTGACTCCAGGCAAGACATTGATTATCTTTGACGAGATTCAGGAATGTGAAGAGGCATTGAACAGCCTCAAATATTTCTATGAACTTGCGCCACAATATCATGTCATTGCAGCCGGGTCACTACTTGGAGTGGCGGTAAAGAAACGACACATGGCCGTTCCTGTAGGGAAAGTACAAATCATGAGGATGTACCCTCTCTCTTTCAAGGAATTCCTTCGCGTTAGTGATGCCAAAACTTATCATTATGTTGAAGAAATCACACAAGCGCAGCATCTGCCCGAGGTGATTTTGAACAAACTGAAAACCGAGTTTCGCCGATACATGATATGCGGAGGTATGCCCGAGGCGGTCATTGCATTGCTTGAGAATCAAGGCATGCAAGCATTGGACCGGGTTCTGCAAGGAATATTAGACCTTTATGAACTGGACTTCGCTAAATATGCCGATTCGCGAGAGATTCCCCGCATTCATGCCATCTGGCATTCCCTTCCCTCCCAATTAGGCAAAGAAAACCGCAAATTCATCTATAAAGTCATTAGGCATGGGGCGCGTTCCAAGGATTATGAAGACGCGTTGCTTTGGCTTGAAGAGGCTGGCGTCATTTACAGGATTAATGACATTTCAAAGCCCGCTCTGCCGCTCAAAGCCTACGAAGAGCACGATGCTTTCAAGGTCTATGCCTGTGACTGCGGCTTGCTAAGACGGCTGGCACATCTGTCACCGAGCACCATCATGGACCCAACATCCAATTATACGGAATTTAAAGGAGCCATTGCCGAAAATGCGGTTTTACAGTCGCTCATGCCTATTCTGGACGACACCACCCCAAATTATTGGACATCCAACGGGAGGGCCGAAGTGGAGTTCATCATCCAATGGCATGATGAGATTATCCCAATTGAGGTCAAGGCCGAGGGCAACATCAGCGGCAGGAGTATTAGCGTGTATAACCAGAAGTATCAGCCCCGCAACCGCATTCGATTCTCTTCACTGAACCTGCAATATAATTGCGGTATGCTGAGTTGTCCATCACCCTTGGCCGAATGGTTCTGGAAGTGGATTGAATAAAGACAAATAACGGAAGAGGATTCTTCCATGATTATAAATTCTTCATCAGTATTATGCCGATTATTGAGGTAACATCATTGGAGCAGCCGGGGGTTGAGGTTTATGGGACTTTGACCGAGGCGCAGTTGCGCAACCGGCTGGAGCCAGACAAGGGCATCTTTATTGCCGAGAGTCCCAAGGTGATCCACGTCGCCCTCGACGCGGGCTATGAGCCACTGTCGTTGCTGTGTGAGCGCCGCCACATCACGGGCGATGCCGCGGGCATCATCAGCCGCTGCGGCGACATACCGGTCTATACGGGCGAGCGTGAGTTGTTGGCTGCCCTCACGGGCTACACACTGACGCGCGGCGTGCTGTGCGCCATGCGCCGTCCCCTGCCCCGCCCTGTCGCCGACGTGTGCCGCGACGCCCAACGCGTGGTCGTCATCGACGGTGTGACCGACACCACCAATATCGGCGCCATCTTCCGCTCGGCGGCCGCCCTGGGCATCGATGCGGTGCTGCTCACGCCGACAGCGTGTGACCCGCTGAACCGCCGTGCCGTGCGCGTGTCGATGGGTTCGGTGTTCCTGGTACCCTGGACATGGATAGATGAGCCCGTCACTCCCCACCTGCATGAATTGGGCATCAAGACCGCCGCTATGGCATTGAGCGATGACTCCATCCCGCTTGATGACCCCATTCTCAAGCAGATACCCCGTCTGGCCCTCATCATGGGCACCGAGGGCGACGGCCTCTCGCACGAAGCCATCACCGCAGCCGACCATGTCGTGCGCATCCCCATGCAGCACGGTGTCGATTCCCTCAACGTCGCAGCAGCATCGGCAGTCGCCTTTTGGGAACTGCGCAAAGCATCTGGCGCCATACAGGCACCATAAAACGAACGAAAAAAACGGGGAATTGCAGGTTACTGCAGCGCCTCGAGCAAGAGGCCGAAAAAGACGTAAGCGGCAAACAGCACCAGTGTGAAGATGATGGTGCGGCCCATGCAGCCCCAGCCGCTCAAGCCTTGCTGTTTCTTTTTCTTCTTGGATTTCTTTTTTCCCGACTGATTGCGTTTTGGGGGTATGGAATCGCCCCCTGACAATCCCGTGTAACGGTAAGAGGCAGTTGCTGGTTTCATGCGAGTCTTGTGGGGAGGAGGTGTGGCAGGCTTATGCTCGGTGGTTGGGGCATCAAAGCTGATGCTCGGCTGTTTACGTTTAGGGGGCACAGGTGGTGGCGTGGGTTCGCTGGCAGTCACTCGAGCTTTGGGCACAGGCTGCCGTGCCTGCAACAAACATTGCGGGCAGACAATCACACCATCATTAGCGATGAGCTGTTCATCGCTAATATTCAGCTTTTTACCGCATTTAGGACAAGTCCAGCGCATTTCTTCACAATTAGAAGTTAGAAGTTAGGAGTTAGAAGTTATGGGGAAGTTCATTCCTCACTCCTAACTTCTCACTCCTAACCACCCACATGCTTTTGCATGTGAGATACTATCTTATCCCTCGTAGTGGATAATGGCCTTGACAATGACGTGCCACTTGCCGTCGATAAACTCGGCCTCACCAGCACGGTCGGTGATGATGCGGGAGCCGTTAGGAATCTGGATAGCGTTGCCCGAGCAGGCACGAATCAGGTTCTCGGCAGGCATCATCAGGGCGAAACGGTGCACCTCAGGCTTGTCAATCACCTCAAAGGTACCGTGCTTGCCGTCAAAGGTGGTGAGGACGTAGATGGAGTTACCCGGCTCAAACTCGTTGCTCACACGCGTGAAGTCATCGTTATCGTCGGGCTTGCTCATGAACAGGTTGACGGTCTCGCCATCCTCCTCATCGACGTCCTGCGCTTGCTGCTGCACGGGAGCCACGATTTCCTCGTCATCGACGGGAGCGGGTTCCTCGGTGATTTCCTCCTCGGGAACGGCAGCTGCTACGGGTTCTGCCTCGACAGGCTTGCGGGGAACGCGTCCCGTCAGGCGTATTGACAGCGCCTTCATCTGCTCGGCGGCATCGGTCGAGAACTCCTGCAGGTTAGCGTTGGTGCGGTCGAGCTCACGGGCAAACGTACGGTTCATTTCCTTAATCTTGCCACGGTTGCTCAAGGCGATGAGCAGTGAGCACAGACCCAGCAACGAACCCAGGATGCCTAACCACAGGGGCAGATTGGCGGGGCAGGAGAAGTTGAATGATTGTTTGCTTTGCATCTGGCGATGCCGTGCGTCATGGATGGGCTCGGTTTCGGCATTGTCGGCATTCTCGTCCCCTTGAGAGGCTTCGGCGTTCCCTGCATTATCGGCAGGAACGGCATTAGCGATCTCGGGATGGTCGGTGATGAAAGTCTGGAAATCCGGTTCAACCAGTTTCCACACTTGCGGAATCACGAGTTCCTTGAGGTCATTGATGCTACCGCCCTTGTCCTCACTCTTTTTGAACTCATTGTAGATTTTCTCCCACTTGGCACCCTGGTTGCCATAGACATCATTCAGGTCATCAAGGGTGTAGCCCTGGGGGAAACGCCGCTGCATTTCTTCGGTCTTTTTAGCAAACCCCTTGGCGTAGGCCGTGTAGTGGGCACAGCGGGCAACGCCCTGCTGCCACAGTGCGGGCGAGAGCGGTTGGTCGGCATTCATTTGCGCCATTGCCGAGATGGCGAGGCAGATGATTGCTGCCATGATCAATGTTACGCGTTTCATAATTAAATAGAGATGTTATTATGATTGGTTAAACTTGCTGATGATATCGTTGCGCATATTCTTGAGCAGGTTGTGGCGAATGACACCGATAATGGGATAGAAGAACGGCACGTCCTCCACGATGTCGGTGGCATTGTAGCGTCCCTTGAGGAAGGTGTTGATGCCCGCCGTCAGATAATTGGCCAAATTGTCGCTGAGGACACTCTCGAAGAGGCGCAGCACGTTGTTCTCGATGCCGAACTCGTCCTTGACGGTGGCGTCGCACAGGTCAACGAAGAACCGGTTGAACTCCTTGACCTTCTCGACCAGGCGCTCACGCACTTCGAGCGACTCGACCTGAGCCATCGTGAGCTCGTCATCGCCCAGCATGGAGCAGCAGTAACGCATGCGCTTCACACTGGTGGCGTTGTAACGTGCCACGTCGGCCTGTCCCTCCAGGCGGCGGTTCTCAAGCTTGATACCGCCACGGCAGGTAATCTGCTTGGGCGACTTGATTTCCTGCTTGATTTCAAAAATCTCGGTATATTGCTTGCCGTAAACGCGCTCAATGATGGTCTGGGTGAGCATGTTGATGCGGCTCTGCGAGCCCAGGATGTTCAAGATCTTGCTGCCCGTACCCGAGAAGTAGATCTGCTTGGGCATCTCGTAGTCACGCTGCTTCATCGCCTGGGCGATGTAGTAGATGATGGCCGAGTAGAAGTACATGAAGATGAGGCGCCGCTGGCTGTCGTTGCGCAGCAGGGCGTTATAACTGTACAGGTTGCGGTCAATCTCACGCAGCGTGCGCAATTCCTCGACATTCTCAATCGAGAACAGGAAGGCGTTGATGTCCTCGCTGCGTTTCTGGGCCATGATATCGGCCAGGATACTGCTCAAGTAGGCGATGTGCCCGGCCTTGTCATTCTCGATGAGCTGCTTGAAGTAGCGGGTGTAGTGCTGCAGCAGCGGGTTGTTGTCGGCATCCTTGTCGGTGAAACCGTCACCAAAGATGGCATTGCCCGCAAACCTGAACGACGAGATGGCCACCGGCTCGCTGCTCATGCGGTCGGCAGTGGGCTGGTAGATGACCGTATCACACGTGCCGCCGCCAATGTCTATCGAGACGTAGCTGCTGCCTGCCACCTCGGCGCCACTGTAATAATAGGCGGGAGCGAGACTCTCAGGGTAAGAGCGCAGGCGGTCACTATCGGCACCGATGTAGGTATTGAACAGCTCATTCCACGTCCTCTCGAGCGTGTCACGGTCGGCACCGCCCATGCTGACGGGATAGAAATAAACAATCTCGGTTCGCCGCAGGTCGGCGTTCTCGAGCAGGGCTTTGGCCTTGATGAGCAGGGTGAGCTCACGCAGGAACGACTTGGCGAGTTCGGTGTCGCCCTTCCACTTGAGGTTGGTCGTCACCTCATAGCCGTGGAAGTAGCGCCGCTCATAGAGGAACGGGATGTTCACGTCGCTGAACAAGTCGCTGCCCATGCCGCTGTTCTCGTTGCGTGCCAACGTGGAGCGCAGCGGGAAACCATAGACGTTGTCTATCTCGCGGGGCACGAACTCCACGCGCTGCACCTGCTCGGCATACTCCAGCGACTTGGGCTTGTGCAACGAGGCGACAAGCACCTGCTGGGCGCCGTACTCAAAGGTGAACGGCCGTGAGGGCTGACCACGTTCGGCCCACTCGACATGGGTGTTGGTCGTACCGAAATCCACGGCGAAAATCAGTTCCTTGGCGCTGGGCATGTAGGGTTTCCACTGCGGGATAATCACGCCTCCCGAGCGTCCCAGGTGGTTCTGAATGCTCACTTCCATATAGTCGAACGAGCCATCCACGTCATAGTAGGTTGTACTGTAACCCGAGTGGGAACGGATGGCGTCGCGCACATTCAGTCCGTCGGTCTTGATGCCGTTCTTGTAGAAGCGCAGCGTTGCTCCGCCGCTCTCAATCATGGTGAACAGCTGCACCGTGTAGTCGTCGTTGGCGTCAGTCTTGACAAAGGGGAATATCGAGGTGGACAGTGTGGCGCCCACGACACGGCCCGTGCCGCGACGCTCGTCAAAGGTCCACGTGTGGTCGTTGATGGGGAAATATTTGCGCGAGAGTTCGATATAGCGGTTCTCGCCCTTCTTGACACGGATGCGCAGCGTGACCATCACACTGCCGTCGGCAAACTCCTCGATGTCGATGACGTGACGGCCGGCGATGGTGCCCTTCAGGTAGTCGGTGTCAAAGTAGGTGAACAGCAGGGGCTTCAAGGGCAGCAGGTAGCCACAGGTGGGCTGCGGCGTGCGGGGCTTGAGGTTGCCGTCAAAGAAGTGGTCGGTGTCGATGACACAGCCGCTGTCGAGGCGCACGATGGAGTCGGTCAGGAAGTCGTCGGTGGTGACAAACGGATACTGAATCGATGTGTCGGGCAACTTGCGGTCGCTCAAGGGGACATTGCCGCCATACACTTGCGTGGCACTGTCCCACTCCTTGTCGATGTAGCGGAAGTGCTCCACACTGCCGTTGAACCCGTTGACGAGCACCAGGGGCAACTCGCTCTTGGTCTGCGGCAAGGTTGGAGTGATGACGAAGTCACTCTCGCTGGCAGCCGTGCGGATGTCAAGCACACGCTTGTGATAGAAACGCGCCCCCAACACACTCACGTCGATGCCTCCGCCGAAGGGGTCGTAGCTGTGCTCCAGCTGCTCCAGCACAGTGCTGGCGCGGCCCTCGTCCAGGGCATCCAGGTTAGGGATGACCGTGGTGATGCGGCGATACAGGTCAGGACGGTTCTGGCGCAGGGGCTCTAAGTTCTTCTGCATATAGGCATACACCTCACCGCAGTGCAGGCGCAGCGTGGTGTAGGCGTTCATCAGCAAGTACATGTAATAGACAAAGTCCTCGTCACGTTGCCACAGGTGGCGCGTCTCGCCGAACAGGCTCACACCCTGCTCCACCTTGATGGCATCGATGGTGCCTAAGGCCGGTGCCGCCATCACCACCGAAGCGGGCGATGTGCCACCGAGCACCTGGCGATCCCACATCAGGATATACCAGTCCTTGAGCATATCGAAGTTATAGACCTTGTCACTGCGCAGGAACAGGTCCAGCGTCTCGCCATAGAGGCGGTGCTGGGGATTGGCCTTCAACTGCTCGATGCATTCCTCGCGGTTCCAACGGATGATGCGCAGGTAGTCCTTGTGGTTCTCGTAGTCAAAGAACAACTGTGCCACGTCAAGGGCATTGGAAACGAGACGCTCGTTCATGCGGGCACCCCGCAGGTGCTCATTGGCGAGCTGCTTGAAGGCATTCTTCACCAGGTCGAGCTGTGCCAACGGGCTGGGGATGGCGGTGCGCGGGTTCTCGCTCAGGCCGCCGTCCGGGTCCTTGATGCGCGCGATGTCGTCGTCGCTATAGGGGGCATGGGCAATCCAGTCCTCCTCGCCGTTCTTGGTCGTGTTGTTGCTATATGATAATATCTCACTCATTTCTGTTGCTATTGAATCTATAGTAGCTATAGTATCTATAGTGGCTATAGTGAAAAATTAGTTGATGTTCTCGTAGCGTTCGGTGAACACGTTGTGGGCCGCTTTGTTGAACAGGTCGAGCAGCTTGTATTCTACCGAATGGTCGCTGTAGCTGGGGTTGTTCTTGCTCAGCTTGTTCATTTCGGCCTTGAGCACATCGTTATCAACCTTATAGTGGCCCAGCATGCGTTTCTTCACGGCGACACCCTCGATGGCATGAGCCATGTCGATTTCGCCGGGCTTGAAGAACGCCACGCTGCGCATATTGTCGTTCATCTCGGTGAGCCACTGGGCATATCCCAGCATGAAGTGCTCTACCAGGGTGCGGTAGAACTGCGAGGCGAGAAAATCGCTCTTGATTTTGGGAACGTCCTCGGTGAAGCCCTGCCCGATGATGTCCTTGAATCCTGTGGTGAGGAACAGGAACAGCAGGTGGAACTTGCTCATGGGCTCATAGATGAGACGACGCGTGCGGTGGCCCAGCGAGAGGAAATTGAGGCTCAGGTCATCCTTGGCCAAAGCGTACTCGTAGGCGGTGGTGGGCAGCGGATAGCCGTCTACGTCAGAGAGCTTGCTGTCGGGAACACCGGCAAAATCCAGCGGAGCCATGGCACCGATGAGCTCAATCAGGTGGGCGTTATTGCGCTGTCCGTGTTCGCCCGGGTCATACAGGTAGGGCTTGGACCTTACCTGGTCACCCAAGTAGTAGATGCTGTTCACGTTGCTGTCGTTGGCTCCTGTGAGCGTGTTCTTGTAGTAATAGAGGGCGCTCTGCGTCTTGACGATGAAGTCGCTGGTGGCGATGCGCTGGTCCTGCTTATTGCCCTCCAGAGTGAAGTAGGGCAAAACGGTAAGCCCGCCGATGGGGGCGCGGCTCAGCGCGTCACGGTTCTCTATGCCCTCGAGGTTGGCAGCCTGACGGATGTTCTTCACCATGATGGGGAAACCGGCGGCACCCGTTCCACCAAAGATGGAACTGATGAAGAAGATGCGGTCGCCCTGACGGAAGATATTGCTGAAGGCCTTGAACTCGTTGCTGTCCTTAATCTCGTTGAGCGCCACGCTGCCGATGTTGGGACTGCCCACAAAGCCGATATTCATCTTGTTCTCGAGCTGATAGTTGGCAAACAGCAACGACGTCAGTGCCTGGTTGGCCTCGTTCATGGTGTCATAGCCGATGAACTCGCGGAACTTGGCATTTTCCACGGCACCCAGGTTGAAGATGAAGGTGTCGCCCAGTGTCACGCTCGTGTTGCTCATTATCTCGCGCAGGGTGACGATGCGGTTGGCAAAAAAGCCCTCGGCATTGGGCTCGTTGCCGTAGAGTTTACGCCTGATTTCGCGGTAGTCGTTGAGTAATGCCTCGGTGCGCTTCAGGTCCTCGTTGGCCTTGTGCGGGTCGATGATGACAGGCACGATTTCAAGGTCCCGAACGGGCTTGCCGTTCTCGTCAAGGGGACGCACTCCCGCTGCCGAGAGCATCAGCAGCGACTTGAGCACCCTGGACCCGGTACCACCGATAGCAAAAAGGAATAGTCTCATATTTAGTCCTTAGTTGTTAGTTTCTAGTCCCTAGTTTTTAATAGTTTTTTACCTTGGCGCCTTAGCGTGGGATTGGCCTCACTGCGGCAGTGGCGTGTGGCGGCAGTTGCTGCTCCACCAGCGCATCGAGTAGGATGCCACGACGTAGAGCAGGGCTGCAAACAGCACCGTCTGCATCTCAAACTGGATGGATTCGCCGACGTACATCAGGCCGTTGCTGGCAAACACCGAGTCGTTGTAGATGTAGCATACCACTGGAGCGAGCACGGCAACAACTCCAAGCACGGCGAGCCAGTGATACCATCGGTCGAACTTCACCGAGTTGATGGCATAGTAGTACACGGCAGCGCCACCCCATGCCACGAGGATGGTGATGGCAGCAATCACGGGATACACATTCAGGTTGAACATCTTGTCATTGTACCCCTGATTGAAATACATCACTTCCCAGATGTTGAACCCGTCGGTGCAACTGAGGATGAAAAACAACAGTGTCACCGCAATCCCAATAATCAGATATACTAAGTGTTTCATATTTTAGTTTTAAGTTCTCTGTTCTAAGTTCTTGATTTAGCGTTGCAGCTGGATGACGACGTCAAAGAAGGCACTGCCGCCCTTCATCGCGTCAAACATGCCACCCAACAACTGCTCCAGACCTAACGTCGTGGTGGCAAATGAGCCACCAGTGCTGGCATCGTCGGCGCTTGACGATTCATGAATCCACGCGGGCAACTCGTTGCGTAGCGTGATGTGAATCTCGTCGCGCGGACTCTTCAGATCGCCCACCAGCGTCAGGATGTGGGTCATACCCTCCAAGTAGTCCTTATTGTTGGCCGTAACCATGCTGCGGTCGATGGGCTGCACCGTGAGCGTGTATCCGTCAATGCTCTTCACGTCATAGTTGGCGGGATTGGTCAGCAGGGCGTCATCCTTGAGCAAGCCGCCCAAGTTGGCTGCCATCGAGAAACACAGTTTGCCCGTCTGACGGTCGCCGTCACACTTGGCAAGGACGATGCCATCGCCGTGCTTAACGCGGAAACGTCCCGCATTGTCTTTCCACTCGGGCAGCACGCGGCACTCGACCTCGCTCGTGCCCTGATTGAAACGGTAGCTGTTACGCACGGCGGGCGCATCGAGCACACCGCTGTAGCGCTTATCCTGTGACAACTGGTCCATCACATCGCCATCGGCGATAATGACCAGATAGAACGGACGCTTGCCGCTATAGTTGAACGGCACACCATTATAGGGGTAGTACTTACCGCTATAGTCGCCCATGAACTGCTGCACCACCACGCTCTTGCCCTTATACTTGGCAAACACGCGGGTGGCAAGGCTGTTCTCCTCGTTGAAGATTTTGTCCAGACTCACGCCATGTGTGTCCTGGGGCGAATAGATGAGGTCGCTGACCAGCACGCTGACGTTGCCGGGGCGCTGAGCCTCCAGAATCTTGTTGAAAATCAACTGAAAGTCGGTATAGCTGGCATCACCGATGCCTGATGTGCTCTGATAGATGTCGCGGTCCTTGAGAAACTCATCCACAGAATGCTGGTAGGGATAGATGCCGTCGTTCACAATGTTGATATCGACCTTGCTGCCAGCAGGGAAGTGGTTGATGAGGTCGTTGACGACCTTCTTGAGCTGGCCGCCACCGCCGCGTTGGTCATAGGGGACCATCGAGCCGCTGCGCTCAAAGTAGATGGTCAGCGACAGGTCGTCCACGCCACCGTATGGGCGCGTATCCCAAAACATAGGGGGACGCAGGTGGCTGCCGATTTCCTTGATGAATTCAGCCATTTTCTTGTGGTCCACACGTCCCTCGGGTGTCAGCAAGTCGGCATATTTGCCGGGATTGCCGGTCACCAGAGAGCACAGCGAGTCATAGGCCGCCTTGGTGGTATCACCACTCACCAGCACGCTACGCACCGCCTTTTCCAGCTTGCCGTGCCCACCACACGCAACCAAGCCTGCTATCATCATTCCAGATAGCACAAATATCAGCAACTGCCTCATCTTTATCATCTTAAATCTCTATCTCTTTACATGAATGGATACAATATCCCATAAATTATGCAAAAATAATGCCGATTGTCACATTGCCCATGAAAACCCATGTTAAAAAATGTTTAGTTTCTGGCTTCAAGACGAAACAAGTCCTCAAAAAAGTGCCGATGTTAATAACATCGACGGCTGAACCGCGATGCACCCAAGTCCATCATGGTTCAGCCGTCAGTAGAGCGGCTTTATTTCCCTTTCTGGCCAACGAAAGCCAGAATCATCAATCTGCAAGGTGTCAGAACACGAATCTCACGCCCAAGACAGTCACAGACTGGCTGACGCTCTTCATCAACTGGAAGCGTTCCTCGGCAAACAACTGCATGATTTCATCGATTTCGTACTGAGCGCCGATGCCGATGTTGCCGCCGATGCGGTCATGCTTCTCGTCATACTTCTCACCTTCGTCATCTATCATCTCGAATTTGTAGCGGTGATAAGCGACACCTGCAATAGGATAGAAGGCAAAGTTCCCCTTGGGAATCACGTAGTGGAGGTTCACGTCAGCACTATAGGCCGTCTTACCCTTGTTCTTGATGAAAAAGAAGAAATCAGGCGCCAGACGGAAGTGGTCGTCAATGTCAAACTGCACCTGTGCACCCACACCGAACAGAGAGTTCTTGGTCGCAAAGGAAATCTGGGGAGCAATCGACATATCGCCCGCTTCGGCATGAGCGTTAAACACTGCAGATAGGGCCACGATGGCCATGATGATGAATTTTTTCATTGTGTTTTAAATTAATTGTTATGATGATTATTTGTTGTTGTCAAATTGGTTGCCCGGGCAAGGATGCCGATGGCTGTGTCGAGTATGGCGTCATGAGTGAAGTCATTCTTGTCCATGTCAACACGCACGTCGGGAGCCACACCAAACTCGGTGAGACGTCCTTGCGAGTCCATGATGGGGCAAGAAGAGAACCGCACCCGCCAGCCATTAGGCAACTCGCTGGTGAAAGGCAGGCCACAGCCGCCGCCAGTGGTGTCGCCCACGATAGTGACGTTATCGAGCGACTTCATGATTGACACGAAGTTGTTGGTGGCGCTGAAGGAGCCACGGTTGGCCAGCACAACGACGGGCTTGAGGTAGTGGATGTGGTTGCGGGCGGGTTCGAAGTAGTAGGCGTAGGGCTCGCTCAGGTCGTTGTGCCCCCTACCCGTCTTGTGGCGGATGTATCCTGCCAGCGTCTTTGTGTCGATGAAGCGCGAAACGAGTTTCTCGACGTTGGTGAGATATCCTCCCCCGTTGTCACGCACGTCAATGATAAGGCCGTCGGCAGTAGAGAGATAGCTCAAGATAAGGTCCAGGTTGCCCTCGCCAATTTCGGACGAAAATGAACCGTAATACATATAGCCGAAGTTATCGGGCAATATCTGGTACCTGATGCCTGACGCCATCTTGTAGTCAAAGTTGAGGTAATGCTCGTTGATGAGCCGCTCGTCATAGTTGACGGGCCACAGTTCCCACACCCAGTAGCGCGACACGTCATGGCTGGCGATGAGGTTGGTGTGACCGTCACGCAATTCCTTGAGCATGTCGCCGCAGATGTCAAACAACTCCCTGTCAGTCATCTCGTTAGAGACCCGCGGGCGGTAGCGCTGATAGACCTCGTTCCAGTCCACCTGCTTGTAGTCAAAGAAGCTGTAGTGCTCGTCCATAATGGTCCACAGCGCCTCGAAGTTGCCCACCTGGTCGCTCTCAAACTCATCCTGCTCGGCACATCCCACCAACAAAACCACAAAACACAAACTGATAAAAGGAAGACAATATGTACAATAAAAACTATGGCATCCGCACACGTTTTTCAATGCGGACTTCACACTTTTATGAACACCGTTGGGTATGTATCTGGATAGCATTGTTTTTATTGTCTTTATTGTTTTCATTTTTAGAGCGAGATGCCGAGCACGAGAGAGTGCGACACGTCGTGGACCTTGAGGTTGTTGACGGTCCAGTGCTCGAGGCGGGCACGGTAGCCCACACGCAGGGTGGTCTTGCCCAGGTGGAGGTCGGCACCCACATAATGCGTCATATCCAGGCGGTTGCCCCACCAACCCAAGTGGGCAAGGTTCTTGTGGTTACCCAGATAAATCTCATAGTAGCTCTCATCGTATTCGGGTGCGAAAAACACGCCGATGACAGGCAGATGCACCTGATAGCGCAACGTCATGGAAAGGCGCCACAAACGAGTGTCCATCGAGGCCATACCGGTGGCACCCACGTTCCAGTGTGCCCTCACCGACACGGGGTTATTGCTATTGACCTCGTCATAGATGATGCCGGCCCGCAGTTGCGTCATGGGGCCCGCGCTCAGGTTCACCCGGTGCGCTATCGCCCCGCGCCACTGCCGCTGCATGTCGAAGGTGATGTCTCCCATCAGTTTGTGCAGGTTGTTGTTGCGGGCGTCATTCTCCACATAGTTGTAGTCGGCACCCACACCCAACTGCCACAGCCACTTGTCGGGGGCAAATCGCGTGTTGCGCATCACCTCATAACCCAAAGCGAGATCGGTGCCGCCATAGGTGATAGGCGTCAAGTAGCTGTCATGTATCGAGGCGTAGCCCGCATCGATAGTGAACAGCGACACATTCTCCTGCCCTGCGGTCCCGAGAGAGACCACAAATGCTGCCAACAGATATGTCAATAACCTCTTCACCTGGCGACAAAAATATTTCGTTTTATTCGCTTAATCCGTGTTTTTTTAGTCCTCGTCAAAGGGGATGCGCTGCTGTCCGGTGAAGCTGTCAAGCACCTCGTCCTGACTGATGCCGTCGGGCATGGGGGCATTGTCGGGCTCATCGTCGGTCGGAGCGATAGTGGGTTCGGCCTCCTCGACAGGTGCCGGCTCACGCGGCTCGACCTCGGTGATGGTAGCCACCGCCCAGTTGGTGACGCGGCGTCCCTTGGCCTTGAACGTTTTCACACCAATAAACTCTTCAGCATCAATGACAAACGGCTCACGGAAGGCGTCACCGCCACCCATCTTCACCTCAAATCGCGGGCACGGCTCGTCGCTCAGCAGCAACAGCTTTGACTCGGGATTGGTGCCGATAATGCTCTGCTTTTTGGTGTTGTCCTCTAGGGTAAAACGCTTGACGTAAGGGTGGCCCTGGTCTGCGTCGTCGAGCACAGCGGTCCACACCTTGTCCTTGACAAACTTCTCGATGCGCATGATGCCCTCATCGTAGTGGTTGGTTGCCTCGGCGCTGGTGGTGTAGAACTCACCGTTACCCATGATGACCAGGATGCGGTCATCACCGCCGAACAGACCGAGCGAACGCCCATGGTTCTCGTAGTTGATGCGCAGGATGTCGGGGTCGAACCACACCTCGCGGTCGCCCAGTGTGGATTGACCTGCCTCCTTGAGTGAAATGCGGTGCACCTCATTCTTGGTGACGATGTTGCCACGCGCCTGCTTGCCCTTGATGGCGAGTTCGGCGAGATTGACGTCAAACTGCAGGATTTTGAGCCTGAACTTGGGCTTGAGAGTAATGCGCAGCACCTCGGCCTCGCCATTGGGATTGGCGGTGAACCAGGTGATCTTGCTGCCAGGCTTGCCCTGGGTGATGTCATATTCCTTGTCGCGCGTGATGCCCGTGACGGCAAATCGCTTCATGTAGGTCGTGCCGCCACGACCGTCCTGGTACAACACATTATATATTGTGCGGTCATCGCCCTTCTTGAAGACGTTCAGGTACAGGATGTTCTTGCCGACGTAAATCTTGTCGGCCACCTTGATGACCTTGAACTTACCATCCTTGTAGAAGATGATGATGTCGTCGATGTCTGAGCAGTTGCACACAAACTCGTCCTTCTTCAAGCCCGTGCCGATGAAGCCGTCGGCGCGGTTGATGTAGAGTTTCTGGTTGGCCTCGGCGACCTTGCTGGCGACGATGGTGTCAAACTCGCGGATGACGGTGCGGCGCGGGTACTTGGCGCCGTACTTGGTCTTCAGGCCCTTGAACCACTCGATGGTGTAGTCGGTCAAGTGGGCGAGTTTGTCGTCAATGTCCTCGATGCGCTCCTTCAGGCGGGCGATGTTCTCTTCGGCCTTGTCGCTGTTGTACTTGAGGATGCGCTTCATCGGGATTTCGAGCAGGCGCAACAGGTCGTCCTCGGTGATTTCACGGAAGAACTGTGGCTTGAAGGGCGTCAGTCGTTTGTCGATGTGCTTCAAGGCCTTCTCCTGATCCTTGGCGTTCTCAAACTCCTTGTCCTTGTAGATGCGCTCCTGGATGAAGATTTTCTCCAACGACACGTTGTGCAGCGTCTCCATCGTCTCGCCACGCAGGATTTGCAGCTCTTGGCGCAGGATTTCGCGTGTGCGGTCCACGCTGTAGCGCAGCACGTCGCTCACGGTGAGGAACTGCGGCTTCTGGTCCTTGATGACACAGCAGTTGGGCCAGATGGAGATTTCGCAGTCGGTGAAGGCATACAACGCGTCGATGGCGATGTCGCTGCTCGTGCCAGCCTGCAGTGAGACGATAATCTCGGCCGTGGCACTGGTGTTATCCTCGACCTTGCGGATTTTGATCTTGCCGCGCTCGCCAGCCTTGAGAATCGACTCAATGACGGTGCCGGTGGTTTTGCCATAGGGCACGTCCTTGACCAGCAGCGTCTTGTTGTCGAGTTTCTCGATTTTGGCGCGCACACGCACATAGCCGCCGCGCTCGCCGTCATTGTAGTGGCTCACGTCGATATATCCGCCCGTCTGGAAGTCGGGGTACAGGTGGAATTCCTCGTCGCGCAGGTAACTGATGGCTGCGTCACACACCTCGTTGAAGTTGTGAGGCAGAATCTTGCACGACAGGCCGACGGCGATGCCCTCGGCGCCCTGGGTGAGCAGCAGCGGGAACTTGGCGGGCAGCGTCAGCGGTTCGCGCTTGCGGCCGTCATAGGAGAGTCCCCAGTCGGTCACCTTGGCGTTATAGACCGCATCGAGGGCAAACTCGCTCAGGCGAGCCTCGATGTAACGTCCCGCGGCCGCACCGTCACCAGTGAGGATGTTACCCCAGTTACCCTGCGTGTCGATGAGCAGTTCCTTCTGTCCCAACTGCACCAGCGCACTGTAGATGGAGGCGTCGCCGTGGGGGTGGTACTGCATCGTCAGACCCACGATGTTGGCAACCTTGTTGAAGTGGCCGTCGTCGGCCTCCTTCATGGCGTGCATGATGCGGCGCTGCACGGGCTTAAAGCCGTCCTCGATGTGGGGCACGGCGCGCTCGAGTATCACGTAAGAGGCATAGTCGAGAAACCAGTTCTCGTACATGCCGCTCAGTTGCAGTTTCTTATCTTTAGGCACCTGGTAGGTGGAATGGGCCTGAGGCTCAACGCCATTGCCGCCCTCCTCGGGCGTGCCGGCATCGTCATTGCCCACGTTCTCATTGTCCGCGGCATTGTCCTCTACGGGCTCCTGTTGGTCCTTGCCTTCCAGTTCGTCGTCGTCTTTTTTCATATCATTGATAGTGTTTTAACCTGCAAAGGTAATCAAAATTCTTGATAAGCACTCAGTTTGCGAGAACTATGTCTTACTTCTTAGCCAGATGGCAAAGAAACGGTCATAGATAATGTAAGCACTACGATAGCGGTAGATGAGTTGCCTCTCGGTGAGCGCGGTAAGAGCGGTTTTCACGCTACTGGAGGCTTTCAGGTCGTATTTCCTCAAAAAGCTGTTGGCTGTAGGGGATGCCACCTGGCCCTCCTTAGCGATGGCTGTCAACAGGTCTCGCTGATTGCTGGTGAGAGAAGACAGGTAGGTCTCAAAAGCCATTTCCTGTTCGCCTACCAACTCGGTGATGGCATCATCAATTTCCTGCTGATTGATTTCATCGGGCATGCTGGCATAGACGCGGTTTAGCGTGGCCTGCAAGTACCACGTCTGTCCATCGAGCCTGGCATAGAGGTCGTGAAATATGCCAACAGGCAAATCCACATCAATTTCCTTAAAGAAATTAGCAGCAAAATCATAGTAAGCCTTTTCGTCAATTTCGCCCAGTGAAACAATCTGTGAGCTTTGATAAAATGGCCGTTTAGCCGACAAAAACATATCGGCCATCATGTGCTGCTGGCTGCCGGCAAAGATGAAATAGACATTAGGCAGGAACTGGATATAGGAGCGCAGTAACGCCTCGGTATTGGCCTCAGGGTATTCGGTAATCTGTTGGAACTCGTCAAGGGCAATATAACAACGCCTCCCCGACTGCTTCAGGTATTCAAAGATGCGATGCAGCGTCTCCTCCTGTTGGTTGTCAGCAAAATCGAGTGAGAACGTAGGCATACCCGTTTGGGCATCAAATGTCATGGTGGGCCTGAAACCGGCAAAGAAATCCGAAACCTTGCGCAAAGCCGCATGGGTGGGCGAATCCAATTTACCGACAATGTGATAGGCAAGCAGGTTGATGAGTTGCGTCAGATTCTTGGTCACAAAAATGTCGATATAGAAACACTGCACGTCGGGCCGTTTTTCTTGAATCCAGGCAAACACATGATGAATCAGCCCCGTCTTACCGATGCGGCGCGGTGCTATCAAGGTGATATTGCGCTCATTTTCAAGTCCGCCAATCACCTTTTGCGTCTCGTCTTGACGGTCACAGAAATATTTTGCGCCCTTATAGCCGTAGGTTACAAATGGGTTATTTAATTGTTTCATAATTTACGTTACGGATTTTACGTAACGCAAATTACGCAATAATATCTGAAATGACCAAATCATTTCAGGATTTTTTGTGAAAAAGGGCTGGAATTAGCCCATAAAGGAGGTGAAGACGTTGATGAGCCAGCCGCTGATGGCCATGTAGATGGTGATTCCGACGATATCGTTGGTCACCGTGACGAAGGGGCCTGTGGCGATGGCAGGGTCAATCTTCATCTTTTCCAGCACCAGTGGCACCACGGTACCGAACAACGACGCGAACATGACCACGAGGAACAGCGAGGTGGTCACAGCAGCCGCGGCGATGTTAGACTTGGTGGGGTCGGCATCAACGGGGAAGAATCGGGTATATAGGAAGATGAGCAGTCCCATCACCAGCGCATTGATGAGCGCGGTGCTGAACTCCTTCAACAGGTGTTTGCCCACATGCTTGATGTCCAGGCTACCATTGGCAAGACCTTGCACGACGATAGCACTCGACTGGGTACCCACATTACCGCCCGTGCCGCCAATCAAGGGGATAAACAGCGCCAGACCAGGCAAGATGCGCAACAAGTCGGCATCGCCCTCGCCGCCGCCCAGAATCAAGGCGTTGATGATACCGCCCACCAATCCGATGAGCAGCCACGGCAAGCGGGCACGCACCTGGCGGAAGACGCCCGCATCGGTCTCGATGTCACCCCAGATACCTGATGCCAACTGGTAGTCGTCCTCACCCTGCTCACGCACGCGGTCGATGATATCGTCAACCGTGATGCGTCCCACCAGGCGACCGATACTGTCGACAACAGGCATTGCCACAAGGTCATATTTCTCGAAGTCGAGGGCCACGTCCTCGATATGGGTGCCCGTGCGCACGCTAATGGGGTCTGGCTCCATGACGTGCTTGATTTTGGAAGCCGAGGGGTTGGTGATGGTGGTCTTCAAGGGTAAAATTCCCTTCAGTCGGGAATCGTCGTCCACCACATAGATGCTGTAGATCTCGTCCAGGTCCTCGGCCTGCTGGCGCATGGCCTTGATACAGTCGGGCATGGACATATTCTCGTTGACGACAATCATCTCGGTGGACATGTAACCGCCGGCGGTGTCCTCGTCATATTGCAGCAAGTCAACGATGTCGCCAGCCTGCTCCACATCGTCGATGTGGCTGATGACATCTTCACGGTCCTCCTCGTCGAGCTCCTGGATAACATCCACAGCGTCGTCGGCATCCATCTGCTCCACCTGCTTGGCGATTTCCTCGTTGGGCATCAGTTCCATCAGGTCGTGGCGCTGGTCCTCGTCGAGTTCGACAAGGACGTCGGCAGCAGTCTCGTCGTCGAGCAAGAGCATGATAAACAGGGCCTCGTCGTCATTGAGGTCACCCACCAGTTCGGCGATGTCGGCAGGGTGCAAATCCTTGATTTGCTCGCGCACCTGCTCCTCGTCCTTCTGGTCTATCAGCTCATTCAGGTTACTCAGATATTCCGCGGTAAATTCTCTCATGATTTCAGTCTTCAGTTATCAGTTGTCAGTTTTCAGTCTTTATTCATTGATGACGCGAGCCGCGTCAGGGCAATGAAATCTTCCACGCCCAGTTGCTCGGGGCGTTGTCGAAAGACGTCACTCTCCATCAGCGATGGCTTGGCGCCGAATATCGGCTTCAACGAACTGCGCAACATCTTGCGCCGCTGGCCGAAGGAGAGTTTGACAATATTCTTGAACATGCGCTCGTCCACCCCCAGGTCGGTCACATCGTTGCGTGTCAGGCGAATGACACCGCTCTTGACCTTGGGCGGCGGATTGAAGACGTGCTCATCGACCGTGAACAGGTAGTCGATGTCGTACCAAGCCTGCAGCAATACCGACAGGATTCCATAGGTCTTGCTGCCCGGCGGCTCGGCGATGCGCTGAGCCACCTCGCGCTGCAACATGCCGCTGCAACACAAGACCTGGTCACGGTATTCCAGCACCTTGAAGAAAATCTGTGTCGAGATGTTGTAAGGATAATTGCCAATGACGCAGAAGGGGGCGTCGCCGTAAAGCTTGTGCAGGTCCATCTTGAGGAAATCCTCGCCGATGATGCGTCCGTGCAGTTGCGGGAAAGCCGCCTCGAGGTAGTCCACGCTCTCACTATCCAGTTCCACGACGGTGAGGTCCAGGCCCATCTCAAGCAGGAACTGGGTGAGCACGCCCATGCCAGGCCCCACCTCAAGCACGGGCAGGTGCTTGAAGTCGTCCAGCGTGTGGGCAATGCGCTCGGCAATCGACAAATCTGTCAAGAAATGTTGCCCCAGTGACTTTTTTGCTCTAACTTTCCGCATTTTTGTTCATTTATTGTTACCTTTGCACGCTCCAACGCGTCCATTTAGCAATTTGCAAAGATACTGCTTTTTTGCCGTTATCGACGCGTCGGAGACAAAATTTAACCCAACAACTCAAAAAAACGTGAAAAAGGCAATATCCTATCTGATAAAATACGGCATTCCACTCGTCATCGGTGTGGGACTGATGTATTTCCTGTACAAGAACGTGGACATCACCAGCATGATGGACACGCTCAAGAACGATGTTAACTACTGGTGGTTTGCCGGTGTGGCCGTGGTCAGCCTGCTGAGCCACGTGTTCAGGGCACTGCGCTGGCGCCTGCAGCTCAAGGCCATCGACGTGAAGCCCTCGTTCAGCGCCGTGCTGAACAGCATCTTTGGCACCTATGCCGTCAACCTGGTATTTCCCCGCTTGGGCGAGGTGTGGCGCTGCGGCTATATCGCCAACAGGCAGAAGGCCTCGGTGACTCAGGTCATGGGCTCGATGGTGGCCGACCGCCTGACCGATACCGCCACCGTGCTCCTGTTGACGCTGGTCACCTTCCTGCTGGCGCAGGGAGCCTTCGGGCAGTTCTTTGACGCCTATCCGCAGATGAAGGAGAACTTCCTTAATGTCGCCAGTGACGCACGCATCTGGTTTGGCACCGCCATCGTCATCATTGCCTTAGGCTGGCTGCTGGTCATGAAGACCGAGAACAAGTTCATCAAGAAACTGCAGCTCATGGCACGCAACCTGTGGGAAGGCTTTGCCGGCATTGCCCACATGGAAGGCAAGTGGTGGTTCCTGCTGCTGACCATTCTCATCTGGGGCTGCTACTTCCTGCAACTTTACTTAGCCTGCCAAGCTTTCACCTTCACCAGCGGGTTGAGCGTTCTCGCCGTGCTCGTGGTGTTTGTGCTCAGCAGCATCGGTATGGGCATCCCCACCAACGGCGGCTTGGGCGCATGGCACGTGGCGACCATCTTCGGACTGTCGCTGTACGGCGTGGGCACGTTCTCGCCCAGCCATTTCGATCCCCGCGCATCGGCCTTCGCCATGTTCGTGTGGGGATTCCAGCAGGTGCTGATTATCGCCCTGGGCATCTATGCCTTTATCAGCATGTCGATTGACCGTCGTCGCATCGAGAGCGGTAAGACCGTTGTCGATACCACCAACGACGAAATCAAGCTTTAAAAGACTGAAGACTGACAACTAAACAATATGGACGACAATTTCAACGATTATTTCACCGAGGAGGCTCCCGAGGAGCAGCCCGTCCAGCATCAGGAAACCGAGCAGGAGCGCGAGGAGCGCGAAATCAAAGAAGCCACCATCGAGCGGCGCGGCTACACGGTCAAGCTGGTGCTCACACTCATCATCGCTGCCATGGCACTGTTTCTGGGATGGTGGATTTGGCAGCACTATTTCCAGCCTTACCGGGTGAGCCAGGAAAAAGGCTGGATCATGAAGGTGAGCAACGAGGGCACCCTGTTCAAGACCTATGAGGGAGAGATGATCAGCGAGGGCTATATCGAGGACACGCTGGTCGCCTTGCACAGCGACTTCCAGTTCTCCATCCCCACCGACAGCCTGGCCCGCGAGGCCATGCGGTGGCAAGGCAACGGCCAGCGCGTTATCCTCACCTATAACGAGTATAAAGGCAACGTGATGTGGCGCGGCAATTCCCGCCATGTCGTCACCAAAATCGAAGCCGACAGCGGACTCGTCAAGTCCAACCCCTACAAGGAGGCAGCACAACCTGCACAGCCCGCCGAGCAAGAGGCCAAGAAATAGCATCATGGACGAGGACTTTGACATCAGACGGGAGTCGTTGAAGACCGACCAGGACTTTGAGCGGGCGTTGAGGCCCGTTCGGTTTGAGGACTTTGCCGGTCAGGACAAGATTATCGAGAACCTGCGCGTGTTTGTCGCCGCCGCCAAGTTGCGAGGCGAATCGCTGGACCATGTGCTGTTCCACGGTCCTCCGGGCCTGGGCAAAACCACCTTGAGCAACATCATCGCCAACGAGCTGGGCGTGGGCTTCAAAGTCACGTCGGGCCCCGTGCTTGACAAGCCCGGTGACCTGGCAGGACTGCTGACGTCGCTCGACGAGAACGATGTGCTGTTCATCGACGAGATTCACCGCCTGAGCCCCATCGTAGAGGAGTACCTCTACAGCGCAATGGAGGACTACCGTATCGACATCATGATTGACAAGGGCCCCGGCGCCCGCTCGGTGCAACTGACGCTTGCCCCGTTCACCCTCATCGGCGCCACCACCCGCAGCGGCCTGCTGACCTCGCCGCTGCGTGCCCGTTTCGGCATCAACTGCCACCTGGAATACTATGACCACAAGGTGCTCGAGGGCATCATCCGCCGTTCAGCCCGCCTGCTGGCCGTTCCCATCGACGACAAAGCCGCCGTGGAGATTGCCCTGCGCAGCCGTGGCACGCCCCGTATCGCCAACTCGCTGCTGCGCCGCGTGCGCGACTTTGCCCAGGTCAAGGGCAGCGGCCGCATCGACCTCGACATCGCTCGCTATGCCCTCGAGGCGCTGAACATCGACAAATACGGCCTTGACGAGATCGACAACAAGATTCTGCTGACCATCATTGACAAGTTTGGTGGCGGTCCCGTGGGCCTGAACACCATCGCCACGGCCATGAACGAGGACGCCGGCACCATCGAGGAGGTCTATGAGCCCTACCTCATCAAGGAAGGCTTCATCAACCGCACCCCGCGCGGCCGCGAAGCCACCACGCTGGCCTACAATCACCTGAAACGTGAGCGCCCCGGCGAAGTGGGAAGCATTTTTAGTTAACAGTTAAAAGTGAATAGTTAACAGTTGGCATCCGCACTCACTTGGTCAACCTCTCACTTTTAACTGTTCACTCTTAATTGTTTACTGTTCACTTTTAACTGTTCACTTTTAACTGAGATAATGGCTAACCTGAAATCACTGGCAAAAGACACCGCCATCTATGGCTTGAGCAGCATCATCGGGCGATTCCTCAATTACTTGTTGGTGCCCTTATACACCGCCAAATTGTCGGCCGCATCGGGCGGCTATGGCATCATCACCAACGTATATGCCTACACGGCATTGCTGCTGGTCATCCTCACCTACGGCATGGAGACCACGTTCTTCCGCTATGCCAACAAGAGCGAGGAAAATCCCAATACCGTCTATAGCACGACGCTCATCAGCGTGGGCACCACGTCCTTGCTTTTTGTCCTGCTCGTGCTGGCATTCCTGCCCGGCATATCGGGATGGATGGGCTATGCGGCTCATCCCGAGTATGTGGGCGTGATGGCGACCGTCGTCGCGCTCGACGCATTCCAGTGCATCCCGTTCGCCTACCTGCGTTACCAGCGCCGACCCATCAAGTTTGCCGCGCTCAAGTTGCTGTTCATTTTCATGAACATCGGCTTGAACCTGCTCTACTTTGTCGCCCTGCCCGCCCTGTACAAGCACTATCCCGACGTTATCGGCACCATCTACAGCCCCAACGTGGGTGTGGGGTATGCCTTCTTCATCAACCTGTTCTGCACAGGCCTGGTGACCTTCTTCTTCTGGAAAGAGCTGTTGGGCATCAAGTATAAGTTTGACTGGTCGCTGCTCAAGCGCATGCTCAAGTATGCCTGGCCCATTCTGGTGCTGGGTATTGCCGGCATCCTGAACCAGACCTTCGACAAGATGATGTTCCCCAAGATATACGGCGACCACGCCGACACGCAGTCGCAGTTGGGCATCTATGGTGCGGCGGTCAAGATTGCCATGATTATGGCACTGATTACCCAGGCCTTCCGCTACGCCTACGAGCCGTTTGTCTTCGGCAAGAGCCAGGACAAGGACAACCGCGAGACCTATGCCCAGGCGATGCGCTACTTCATCATCTTCACGCTGCTGGCCTTCCTGGCAGTGATGGCGTGGATTGATGTATTCAAGTATATCATTGCCCCCGACTACTGGTCGGGCCTCAAGGTCGTGCCTATCGTCATGGCCGCCGAAATCATGATGGGCATCTACTTCAACCTGTCGTTCTGGTACAAGTTGATTGACAAGACCATCTGGGGCGCATGGTTCTCGGGCATTGGCTGCGCCGTGCTCATCCTTGTCAACGTTCTGTTCGTGCCCAAGTATGGCTACATGGCCTGTGCATGGGGAGGATTTGCTGGCTACTGCACTGCGATGGTGCTGAGTTACCTCGTGGGACAGAAGTACTACCCCATCCGCTACCCGCTGCGCGACATCGCGATGTACACCGTCGTGGCTGCCATCCTGTTTGCCGCCATGATGCTGCCCGTGGGCAACATGTGGCTCGCCCTGGCCTATCGCACGGTGCTGCTGTGCCTGTTTGTGGGCTTCATCTACCGCAAGGAGCACCTGGGCCCCATGCTGGCCAAATTGCCTGTCGTCGGGCGATTCTTCAAGTGACAATCTACTGTCGCCGTGGCTGAGCCACGGCACAGGGAACCGAACTGATAGTTTTTGTTTAATAACCATTAATCGTAACCATTATGAAAGAGCAAGTATTACAAGCCATGCGCGATGCCGGAAAGCCCATGTCGGCTGGTGATGTTACTAAGGTGTTGGGCGCCGACCGCAAGGAAGTCGATAAGGCGTTTGCCGAGTTGAAAAAGGAGGGTGCCATCGTGTCGCCCGTGCGCTGCAAGTGGGCTCCCGCTTGACATCAAACAACACGTCAACCTGTAAACAAAGCGCCAGCGCATTGGGGACAGCCCCTGCGCTGGCGCGATTTATGTTAGCCCTCTATTAATTTCGCAAGATGATGCTAATCAGCTCGTTGAGGTCCGAAATGTTGACTGAGCCATCGTCGTTGATGTCAAATCGCTTCGCTGGATCCACCGGAACGGGAGGTCTGCCCGGAGTCGTTACACGAATGGGAAGCAACTCAAGTTCATTCCTGAACATGGTGAGAATGCCTTCCACATAGCAATTATCCCATGAATAATCGCCATTATTGGCCTTGAACATAGGTGAATAAGAATACTTGCCTGTCAAGATATAATTGATGAGTGCATTGAGGTCGGAAATATCCACAATCCCGTCATCATTAAGATCATTCGGTTGACCAGTATATACTTTGACAGGAATCTGGATGCCAAATTGGTTGTACATCTTCATTGTCTCGTACCCATCACTCATCGTGTAATAACGGTCATCGTCATCTTCCTCATCCTTGGTTACGGTCACGTCATCAAAACATACATAATGATAAATCATATCGGCACTGACCTCCTCGATTGGGAATGGTCCCTCGGGGAGAACCTTAGGGCCATGGGCAACCAATTGCCAATCTCCTTCGCGGGTCAATTGCGGGATACCGTTGTATGTGGTCCAACTGGCGCATCCAATGATGGAGTCGCCGTTCACGAATGTGCCGCCCACGTTGCCGTATATGAGGGTATATTGGTCGCACTTGTCTTTCACATATAAATGATTGACTGACTGATATATCACAATGAGGGGGCACTCAAATTGCACGGCCAAACCTTTGGGCTTATCAAACAAGTCCTCGATGCAGCAAACTTGTCCAATAGGTTTTTGGGGCTCTATACGCAAGGGCAAAATCTGAATAATCAGGTCTCCTCCATTTCTACAATAAACACCGACGATTCCATAGACGTCATAAAGCGCATCAGGGTCTTCATTGCCCGGTATCCAAACATTAAACCGGTTGTAATATGGGCATCCTTCACCCATCCCATCGGCGGGCACTATCCTGCCATCGTCCAATTTCACGCCACGGAGCACCACATAGTGTCCTCTCATAGCGACAGTCACACAATCCATGGTAATTTCTTCAGGCACCACATCAACTTTGCCAATCGGATCCTGAAGGCCTTGAGGATTATTCAACTCAGGTTGACAACTGAAGGTGGTTTTTGTGCCAGTAAAGCCCGCGGGAATCACATCACCCATCTCGTAAGTCTTATCAACTTGGCCGTAAATCAATCCGTAACCCGTGTCGTCAAAAGCATACAGATACCTACCGGCTTGAGCTATAACTGTCGCATCATATTCCATGAACACCTCAGTATCATCTTCAATCTCCTCAAACCTTCCAAATCCAGTGTGAGGAATAAAATTGTTGTAGCATATGGGCAAGAGTTGATAAATGACACTGTCCCTGACATACGATCCCACGATACCGATGACTTCAGGATAGGTCGCTGATAAATCAATATTTGGCGACACGCCCATGAAGCCAAAATAAACGGAGCATTGGTTACCCAGAGCATCCGTAAGATAATAATTTCCATTATCAGTGGTGCTGAAGGTCACATCAGTGATCCTGACGTAATGTGCAAACATTTCATGCCCCACCTGGTCGGCAGTTATCGTCTCGGGGTCGATGTGGATATTGGAAGTTGAGGACTGGAACCCACCGACAGCTCTCCATTCAGGCTCACCGTTATAGGTGATCTTGGACAACACAACGCCCGTGGGAATCACATCACCCAGGGTGTAAGTCTGGCCTGTAGGGCCATAGATTAAGGAATATCCTGCACACTCATCCTTGACATAGAGGTAATTTTTGTTTTGTGCCAACGTGTAGAGCGGCCTCTGGAAACGCACCACTGTTTCGTCGGGCGTATCAAGCAGGTCCTCAAAGCAATGAACCTGTTGAGACTCGCCAAACACATACTCAGCGCTCACCACCCCGCTTATCTCGCCATCTCGCTCTGCGATAGCCTTGACAACGGCATTGCTGCTCAGCGTGAAGGGCTCGGTATAGCGTGTCGAGGCGGTAGTGGGGTCTGTGCCATCAAGGGTGTAATAGACCTTTGCAACGGATGGCGAACAGGTGATCGTGACCTCAATGGGAATGTAGTAGGTTCCTGAGGCAGGATGGATTTCGGGCGAATGCAAGACATTGTCATCGACGTAAACATCAATCCTGGTGGCACGCACCTGCTTGATGCCAGCAAAAAATTGCACCTCGGGGGCTCGACCCTCCCACACGCCATCATTTCCCTCAATTGTCATCTCGGGCTCACTAAAGCCTGTGGCGGGATTGCTATCGGTGCAATAGAATACAATCTTGATGATATCGCCGATTTCTGAAGATACCGTTGTGATTGAATTCTTGCCAAAACGATATTGGGCTGCACCCAATGCACCATAAGATGTGCAAATCGTAACGCCATCTTTGCTCATGCAATCCTCACTCACCACAGTGGGTTGAATGCCAGAATCTTCTCCAGGAATAAAGGTGACCACAGTCACACCCCAGGCCATAGTCGTTATCAGACTCATCAACAGAAAAATAAGAAACTTGCGCATAGCGAAAAGAAATTGAAATGAGTGAAACACAATATAATTAGGTGGATTGTCAGCACACTTGGGACAGCAATGAGCATGGGGAAATATGATGATGTGTGGCTCTCATGGCATGGAGAAGTATGACGCGCAACACTGTGTGGAGAGAATACTCCTAATGATGGCTTTTCTCCCTGTAAACTGCGGTAATTGTTGCTGCTGCCGCTCATTTGCATTGTTTTGCGCACAAAATTAATACTTTTTCCCGAGCCATGCAATGATAAATAAAAAAATGTGGTTCCACACTTGGCAGAACCACATTTTTAGGATTATTATACTGTCAACCGACGTATCACTTGAGGATGATGGCAATCACCTCGTTGATATCACTGATGTTCACAGTACCGTCACCGTTGATGTCACCGACAGCTTTGTAAGTGCCAGAGAGAATCATATCGATAACCAGGTTAACGTCGGCGATGTTTACGCTACCATCACCATTCACGTCACCCTTCAAGGGTTCAGGATCAACACCACCATGCTCTTTCACCTTGATGGGGAAGATCTCACGCTCGTTATTGTAAATGGTCAAGAAGCCCCATACGTCGTAGGTCTTGTTGGGGTCAAAGTCGGGCAGTGTGAGGTTAAACTGGTTGAAGAGCAGGATTTCCTCTTCGTCCTCATCTATCATGATGAACTTCGTAGCCTCGTCGGTAGGAGTAATCTGCAAGTTCTCGATGAAGAGGTAGGAATGAACGTCGTTCTGGGAAACGTCCTCAATCTTCTTGGTGATAGGCTCTACTTCAGCGGTCTTACCACCCTTCACAAACGTGCTGTCCACGGGAACCATCTGCTTGTAACCATTGGTCTTGGGATAGAGCGTCCACGTACCGGTAGCACCAATCTTGATGATATCACCATTCTCAAAATGCTCGGTCAATCTACCGTACACAAGCGTCATCTTGCCGTCAGCGTCCTTGACATACATGCGGCTACCATTCTGATAGATGGCGGTCAGCGGGGTAGTGAACTCACCATAGCCACCCTCGGGAAGGTTATAGAGTTCAGCAATGTTCTTCACAGGCGTGGGCACAACTTTGATATCAAACCTGTAAGGCAGCAACTGGTAATTGGTCTTGTAGGAACCCACGATACCATAAACCCAGCAGAAGTCGTCGCCCTCGGCGGGATAAACGCAGTCAAACCTCTTGTAGTAACCAATGGTGTTACCCTTTTCATCAACCAGGTTGGAACCACTGACTTTCACTTTAATCTTGACATACTTGCCCCAATTGTCATGGTTGACCTCATTGAGCGTGGCGATAGTCATGGCAACGGGCTCACCGGTATTCTCGATGGCGTTCTCAAAGCCTGCCAGAGGAACTGCACCATTGTTGTCGGTCAACTCAGGCTCCATGTCATAGGTCTTCTTGAGTCCCATATAGCCAGCGGGGATGACATCACCCTGCTTGTAGGTCTTACCAACGGTACCATAAACGAGACCAAAACCGGTCTCATCCATCAGATAGAGATACTTGCCAGACTGGCCAATCACAGTGGCGTCATAGGTCAGGGTCACTTGGTTTTCCAAGTCGTCGGGCAAATCAGCCAAGTGTCCGAGTCCAAGATTGCCGGGGATGCGCTTTTTGCACTTGGTGGGCAGCAACTGATAAATGATCGCGTCACCTTTCTTGTAGGTGCCAACGACACCCTCAACGTCGTAGTCGGCGTTCAAATCATTGGGAGCTGAAACACCCATGTTGCCAAAGTAAACGGGGCACGTGTTACCATCCTGATCGGTCAACGTGTAGTTCTTGCCGTCGGCGTCCAGGCTAATGGTCACACCACTCATCTTCACCAATTGGGCAAACCTGTCGTGGCCGACCTCATTGGCAGGAATCTCGGGAATATTAACCGTTACATTACCACTTGCCTCATTAAAGTTGTTGAGGTACTGCAACTCGGGCTCGCCAGCATAGGTCGTCTTGGTACCATAGAAACCAGCGGGAATGACATCACCCTTGCCGTAGGTCTGACCACAGTCACCATAGAACAGGGCGCATCCCGTGTTATCCATCACATAGAGGTATCCCTTGTTTTGGGCAGTGGCGGTCACGCTCTTGGTAAACTGAGCGGCAGTGCCGTCGGCCAAAGCAATGTACTCGGCGATACTATTCACCGGAACGGGAGTGGCAATGATATACTCAGCGCTTACGACATCGCTCACTTCACCATTCAGAGCCGAAATGGCTTTCAGCGTGGTGGTCTTGTTAATAGCAATGGGGGCCGAGTAGAGCGTCGAGGAGGTTGTGGGATCGTTACCGTCGGTGGTGTAATAGATCTTAGCACCGCTGGTACCACAAGTGATAGCTACATTGATGGGCTCGTAATAGGTGCGGCCAGGGAGGGAGAAGTTGGGCTTAGCCAAGCCATTCTCGGCAACGGTGACAACAATCTTGGTTGCGCGAACCTGCTTGACACCAGCAACGAAGTCGACTGACGGAGCATTGCCTTCCCAAACACCGTCATCCATACCCGCGGGCTCAGAGAAACCCGAAGCGGGGTTTTCGGAAGTACACGTGAACTCGATCTTGGTGATGTTACCAATCGTAGAGGTGAACGTCGTGACCGAATTCTTTCCGAAACGGTACTGGGCTGCAGCAAAAGCACCGTAGGAAGTGTGAACCGTTACACCATCAAGGGTCATCTCGTCCTCGGTGGTAACAGAAGGTTGCTGGCCGACAGTCTCACCTGGGATAAAAGTGATGACAGTCTCACCCCAAGCTGCAATCGCCAACAAACACATGGTGAATAAAGTAAATAATTTCCTCATTGCAATGAAAGTTATTAAATGGTTAATAATGACAAGTTCTACAACATCTTTATAATTGGGCAAAGTTACTATTATTTTTCCATTCATCAACCATTATGGCGCAAAAAAATCCCATAAAAACTCAATTGGAGTTAAAACAAAAAAAACACGGGGTTAAGGGCATCGGTTTAAAAGATTAATGATTACCTTTGCAGGTTGTAATTAAATTCTCAAGTTTCTAAAGTGGCTTTGCCCCTTTAGGAAACTTGAAGATTAGGGATTAAAGATTAGGGATAGGCCCATAGGGTCGAAAACCCGCAAACTTTGAAAAGGTTTTCTTCACTAATCACTCATCACTAATCTTTAATCTTCAAGTTCTGAAGTGCTTAGCACTTTAGAAACTTGAATTAAGTAAAGTCACCAATTTTCAAAGCTATAGAACATCATGTCATTTTCCGCATCACGATTCATCATGGCCGCTCTCGCCATGACAACCGCATGCGTCGCATGGGCACAAGCCTTCTTCCTTGACGGGCACAAAGCAGTACACGACAATCTCAACAACATCTGGCTGTGCAGCGTGCCGCAAGAGGTGTTCGGACACGAGTGGATGCCAGTAGTCACCATCGACAGCACCATGACCGATGTCATCATCAACGGCACACAGGTGGCGAACGGTGACCAGGTGCTGCTGAATCAGATTGCAGGAGGCAGGCTATTCCCGTTCATGGCAAAGGTGGATGGGCGGATCATTGCCGGAAACATCACCTTCACGTGGCTGCCCGTGCTGGAACTGGAAGGTGAATTTGGCAACGAGTATGCGCCCGGAACGGTTTCGCTCAATGCCCCCGATGGCAGTGGCAAGAGTGACATGATGGCCAAGCTCAAGTGGCGCGGCGGTGTCACCAACACCGGCGACAAGCACAAGCGCAACTATCACATCAAGTTTGTTGACAGCATCGGCGAGAAGAAGAACCGCCGCTTGCTGGACATGCGCAAGGACAACCACTGGAAACTTGATGCCGGACAGATCGACCCGCTGCGCATACGCAACCGCGTGTGCAGCGACCTATGGCTCGACATGTCGCGCGACCCCTGGTTCAAGGCCCTCGACTCTACTGCTGTCAACGGCTCGCATGGCCGCGTCACCGAAGTCATCCTCAACGGTAAGTACCACGGCATCTACGGCCTCATCGAGCCCGTGGACCGCAAACAGTTGGGGCTGGTCAAGCATGACACGGTGGAAAACGTGTTTCATGGCCAAGAATGGGTGTCAAAACTGTGGGCTCCAACGTATTACCTGCCGCGTTACAACAACAGCAGCAACATGTGGAACCAGAACGAGGTGAATTACCCTGAATTTGAAGACGTTCATCCCACCGACTGGAGCACCCTGTATAAAGCGTTCGACTTTGCGAGACGCGTCGATGCGGCCGATGACTGGCAAACCTTGAGCGACTCGCTGGATTACTACTTTGACACGCCGGTGCTGGAAGATTATTTCATCCTTCTTGTCACCATTCAGGCCCTTGACAACGAGACCAAGAACATCTACTACAGCCTGTATGACAAGGCCACGGGCGACAAACGCCTCACCGTCACCCCTTGGGACCTGGACGTGTCGCTCGGCGCCAAGACCCTCACAGGGCTAACCGACGCTATGGTATCTCCCGAGCGGGAACTCAACTGGGTGACCAACCTGTATTTGATCGACATGTTCAACCACTCGGCGCCTCATCGCCAGCACATTATCGACCGCTACTGGCAGTTGAGGCAGACGTGGCTCAACACCGACAACCTGGTGGCCCGTTTCCAAGCCGCCGTCGATGAACTGGAGAACAGCGGAGCGGCAGCACGCGAAGAAGCCCGATGGAGCCACGACAGTGACATCAATGGCCAGACGCTGGACATCAGTGCCGAGATGAACCGCGTGGAGCAATGGATCAGGCGACATATGGCTTACCTCGACGAGAACGTTTTCGTCCGCGCGGCGGGCATCCCGGGAGATGCCGACGGTGATGGGGAGGTCAGTATCGCCGACATCACCACCATCCTCGACTATATGCTTTCAGGCAAGCCCATCAACGAGCGGCAAGCCGACGTGGATAACGATGGCAGCATCAACATCGGGGATATCGTCATGCTCGTGGACATCATCCTCAACAAGTAGCCTCAATATTCAGGCCGCTCACCTATTTTAACGGTCCTGCACGAGGCATAACCCGAAAAAAAAGATTATCTTTGCATCTTTCAAAATAAGAACATCAACATCATAATTATAATCATATCATGGCAGAAGAAATTATCAATCAAGAGGAAATGAGCAACCAGCCGCAGCGCAAGGAGGTTTCTCCCGAGAAACTCAAGGCCTTGCAAGTGGCAATGGATAAGATAGGCAAGACCTTTGGCAGCGGAACCATCATGAAGTTGGGCGATGACCACATCGAGGACATCGAGGTGATTCCCTCTGGCTCCATCGGTCTGGACAACGCGCTGGGCGTGGGAGGCTATCCCCGCGGCCGCATCATCGAGATTTACGGTCCCGAGTCGTCGGGCAAGACCACCCTGGCAATCCATGCCATCGCCGAGGCACAGAAGGCAGGCGGCATCGCTGCCATCATCGATGCCGAGCACGCCTTTGACCGCTTCTATGCCGAATCGCTGGGCGTAGACGTGAATAACCTGTGGATTGCACAACCCGACAGTGGCGAGCAGGCCCTGGAGATTGCCGACCAACTCATCCGCAGCAGCGCCATCGACATCATCGTCATCGACAGTGTCGCTGCCCTAACCCCCAAGGCCGAAATTGAAGGCGAAATGGGCGAGAGCAAGATGGGCCTGCAGGCACGCCTGATGAGCCAAGCACTGAGGAAACTCACCGCCACCATCAGCCGCACCAACACTTGCTGCATCTTCATCAACCAGCTGCGCGAAAAGTTGGGCGTGATGTTTGGCAATCCCGAGACCACTACGGGCGGTAACGCTTTGAAGTTCTACAGCAGCGTGCGTCTGGACATCCGCCGCATCGGCCAGATCAAGGACGGTGACCAGGTGACCGGCAACCTCACCCGCGTGAAGGTGGTGAAGAACAAGGTGGCGCCCCCCTTCCGCAAAGCCGAATTTGAGATCCGCTTTGGCGAGGGCATCAGCAAGATAGGCGAAATCATTGACCTGGGTGTCGAGTTCGGCATCGTCAAGAAGAGTGGCGCATGGTTCTCCTATGAGGGCACCAAATTAGGTCAGGGCCGCGACGCCGCCAAGCAGATGGTGGCCGACAACCCCGAGCTCGCCGAGGAACTCGAAGCCAAAATCAAGGAGGCCATGAAGGCCAAGTAAACCGCCTTTCAAACGGCCACACACACTACACAACGAGCCGCCCCATATCGCAGGGCGGCTCGTTGTGTTCCAGTGCCTGTGGTATCTATAGCATCTATAGTCTCTATAGCTTCTATAGCGGCTATTTCCCTCACGAGAGGCCGAAGGCTGCACGCAGCATTTCGGTGCGGTTGAGCTTCTCCCACGTGAACAGCTCGACCTCGACTTCCCTAGTCTGGTTGTAGAGGGATTCAAACTTTTTCACCTTCAACTCATACTTGCGGCCCATGTGGCCATAGGCGGCCGTCTCGGTATAGATGGGATTGAGCAGTTTCAAGTCCCTGATGATGGCGGCAGGACGCAGGTCGAACATTTCCTTGAGGATGTCGGCAATCTCGGCGTCGCTCTTGTTCACATGGCTGGTGCCGTAGGTGTTGATGTAGAAGCTGACGGGTTCGGCACGGCCGATGGCATAGGCCACCTGCACCAATACCTCGTCGGCAATGCCTGCGGCAACCACATTTTTAGCGATGTGACGGCAGGCATAGGCGGCACTGCGGTCCACCTTGCTGGGATCCTTGCCCGAGAAGGCGCCACCGCCGTGAGCGCCGCGACCGCCGTAGGTGTCCACGATGATTTTGCGGCCCGTGAGACCCGTGTCACCATGAGGTCCACCGATGACAAACTTGCCCGTGGGATTGACAAACTCCTCGGTCTTGCCGTCATACAGCGCCTTGATGTCGTCGCTGTAGTGGGCCAGAGTCCTGGGAATCAGTATCTCGTGAACGTCGCGGGCGATGCGCTTCTGGTCCACATCCTCGTCGTGCTGGGTGCTCACCACGATGGTGTGGATGTGCACGGGACGGCGGGTGTCGCCGTCATACTCGACCGTCACCTGAGCCTTGGCGTCGGGACGCAGGTAAGGCATCAGTTCCAGGTGGTTGTGACGGATGTCGGCCAGTTCACGCATGAGGGCATGCGCCAAATCAAGCGTCAACGGCATGTAGTTGGGCGTCTCGTTGCAGGCGTAGCCAAACATCATGCCCTGGTCGCCAGCACCTTGGTCCTCGCGGTTATCCTCGGCGTTGTCAACACCCTGCTTGATGTCGCCACTCTGCTCATGGACGCTGTTGAGGATGCCGCATGAACTGCCGTCAAACTGATATTCACTCTTGGTGTAACCAATCTTGTTGATCACCTCGCGCGCGGTGCGCTGCAGGTCGATATAAACGTTGGTGGTCACCTCGCCCGAGATAACTACCTGGCCCGTGGTCACCAGCGTCTCGCATGCCACGTGGGCATGGGGGTCAAAAGCCAAAAACTTGTCAAGGATGGCGTCGCTAATCTGGTCAGCGACCTTGTCGGGGTGCCCTTCAGACACGCTCTCGGACGTGAATAGATAATTGTTCTTACTGTTCATTGTTACAAAAAACCGTTATTTTTGTGGAACATGAACGCTAAAAAAGAATCAAGAATAAGACTGTTGATGATTGCATTTTAGCATTTTTTCAAGTGGTTGCAAGCAGCCCAAATTCCACTGTTAATAATATGTTGTTTCAAAAATTGGCTGCAAAGGTAGTAATATTTTTCCATTACCAACCTATGCACCATCGCTTTTTTCTAAAAAACACCGATTGATAAGCCCTAACGCGTAAAACCGTCAATCTTCATTTCTTTTCCAACCACTTCACTCAGCATGTCAAGCACTTTGCGCTTCACACCGATTTTCAACGGCGACTGCATGACATCAAAATCGGGACGATTGTTGGCCTCGATAAACTCGAGAGTGCCCTTATCGGTGATGATGACATCCCATCCGCTGACCGTGTTCTTGGTCTGGCGGGCCGCGCTGACGCAAAAGTCAACGACCTCGTTCCACCGCGGAATCTGTGCGCCCTTAATCAGCATATTGGTGTCAGGGTGCCTCTCCACCCTCAGCCCCTCGGTAGTAATGCCCTCGCTCTCTATCACACCGGTTTCCATATTGATTTGGGCGAACAGTCCGCCAGCATGGGCATTGTCGATGATCATGTCACCGATTCCCATGCGCAGGAACGCGCCAAACGGGAACGCCTTGCCGCGGAAGGCCACCGTGACAAAACGTATCGTGTTGAGCGACTGGGGATGAAAGGCTTGGATGGCATCACAGCCATGCAGGCACTCCTCAATGATCATAGAACCCTGTACACACTTGTCGTACAGCGACTTGATTTGCACGGGATCGGTTTGTGCTGGTACCTTCTTCACCCCGAAGCCCAGACTGCCGTCATGAGGCTTGATGACGCACTCTGTCGAACTCAGCAGGTCGGCAAACTGCTCATAGGTGCACTGTGGGGTGTATAGCCACCGGCGCTTGCAAAAACCCAAAGCGGTGAAGCGTGCAAGGAACTTGTCCTTCTGCAATGGCAGGCCGTGGAAATCGTTGGGATATTTCATGCGCAGCTTGCAGGATACAGCGCGCATCAATGAGCGGGAGATGAACTCGTCACGTTCCTCCTCGGTCAACCGGTAAAACTCGTACTGGTGCAGGTACTCCGAAATGGAGACATAGTGCTTGTTCATGGCCTGGTAAAAGTCCTCACGCGATGCGCCCTCGGGCAACGGTGCTCCCGATGCAAAGAACTTGTCAGCCTCCTTGCGGATAGCGGCCAACTCCTTGCGCAAGAGGTAACGGGCAGCCAAATCAGGGTACAACCTGAACACTACTCCGTATGCAACTGGACGGACGATGTATCTACGCACTATTTTTTTCCAATTCTTAGCCATGACGAGTAAACTATAACTGTTACAATGTATAAGAGCATCGGTAAACGTGGCAAAGTTATCACTAAAAATTGAAAACGCAATAAGACAAAGATGTTTTTCGGCCCAAAAGGGTGATAAAACCCAAGTCTATTTTTGGGGACTATGGACGAGGGGGAAGGAAATTGCAGTTAAAACTTGAGCGGGAGGCGCGATACTAAAAAATTTTATTACCTTTGCATTTCGATTGAAATGTCACAACGATGATTGAGGCAAGGAACATAGTGAAACGGTATGGCGACCTGGAGGTGCTGCGGGGTGTGGACCTCGACATCGCCCAGGGCGAGATTGTGTCGATTGTGGGTCCCAGCGGGGCCGGCAAGACAACGTTGTTGCAAATCATCGGCACGCTTGACATGCCACAGCAGGGCGAGGTGCGCTACGAGGGCAAGAACGTGCTCGCGATGAAGGATCGAGAGTTGGCACACTTCCGCAACCGCAACATCGGCTTCGTGTTCCAGTTCCACCAGCTGCTGCCCGAGTTCACCATGCTCGAGAATGTCGCCATCCCCGCATTGCTGGGCGGTGACAACCGCAGCGATGCCATGGACCGCGCGCGACGCCTGTTGGAGCGTATGCACCTGTCAGACCGTCTGTCCCACAAGCCGTCGCAACTGAGTGGCGGCGAGTGCCAGCGTGTGGCAGTGGCCCGAGCACTCATCAACAGTCCCAAGGTCATCCTTGCCGACGAGCCGTCGGGTAGCCTCGACAGCCAGAACAAACAGGAACTGCACCGCCTATTCTTTGAGTTGCGCGATGAGTTGAACCAGACATTTATTATTGTGACACATGACGAGGGCCTCGCCGCACAGGCCGACCGCACGCTACACATGCGCGACGGCATGATTGTTGACCAGACCACCCGCACCGCACAATGAGACGACTGCCGCAACTGTCCATATTGCTCATCGCCGCCCTGATGGCTCTGGCATCCTGCGACAAGCAGGAGGACATCGACCGTGCCTATACCGACTACCGCTACGACATCGTGACCTACTTGGGCCAAAACGCGACGGGGGCGGTCTTTGAGTACCTGGGGCACGGCGACTCGGCAGCCATTAGGCTGCAGTCGGTCGTGGACATCAGCCAGGATGCCAAAACGCACCAGCGCGTGCTGCTGCGCTACGACTTCGCCGACAAGAAGGCCAGCGACCAGCGCGACATCAACGTGTACAACTGCTACACCATCATCAGCGACTCGATACGCATGACGATGGACAGTCCCGACAGCCTGCCGCAACACGAGGTGAAGTTGCGCAGCCTGTGGCGCACCGGCGAGTTCATCAACCTGCACTGCCAGGTGGAATACACGGGCAAGAACCGCACCTTTATGCTCGTTGCCGACGGTAACACCCTCAAGGACGACACCGTGCACTGCTATCTGGCTCACGGGCTGCGTGGCGAGCAGGGCACCTTCTGGCGCGACTGCTATGCGTCGTTCAACGTGGGGGCGCTATGGAAACGCCCGTCGTTCCACTGCTTGAGGATTCACCTCAACGACCTGACATTTCCTGACACAGAGTATTACGATTTTACTAAATAAATTATTCATTTAAACACATTCATAATTCAAACATTATGGCAAACGAAAATCAGAACCAACAGCAGATTAAGATTGAAATTCCTAAGGAAGAGTTGCAGGGCCGCTATGCCAACATGGCAATGATTGCCCATGGTCCCAATGATTTCTTCATCGATATGATCCTGCGCGGCCCCAACATGCCGCAGGCCCGCGTTCAGAGCCGCATCATCATGGCCCCGCAGCATGCCAAGGAGCTGATGCTCGCCCTCCAGGATAACATCCACCGCTATGAGAGCAACTTCGGCGAAATCAAGATCAACCGTCCCGCTGGTGCCAACAGCAACATTATGGACTTCCCCCTGCCCAAGGGACAGGCGTAAACAGTTAACAGTTGACAGTTAACAGTTAATAGTTAATAGTTGACATCAAATTTTTTTTGACGCATTTCAGATGGAACATCCATTGTTCATATACAACACCCTCACCAGGCGCAAGGAGCACTTCGTGCCGCTGAACGAGCCGATGGTGGGCATGTATGTGTGCGGCCCCACGGTCTATGGCGACCCTCATCTGGGCCACACCCGCCCCGCCATCACGTTTGACGTGCTGTTCCGCTACTTGCAGCAGCTGGGCTACAAGGTGCGCTATGTGCGCAACATCACCGATGTGGGCCACCTGGAACATGATGCCGACGAGGGCGAAGACAAGATTGCCAAAAAGGCGCGCCTCGAGCAACTCGAGCCCATGGAAGTGGCCCAGTACTACACCAACCGCTACCATGCTGCCATGCAGGCGCTCAACGTGCTGCCTCCCAGCATCGAGCCCCATGCCACGGGACACATCATCGAGCAGGAGGAACTGGTCAAGCAGATCATGGCCAACGGCTATGCCTATGAGACAAACGGCAGCGTGTATTTTGACATCGAAGCCTTTAACCGCGACCACCGCTACGGTGTGCTGTCGGGACGCAACCTCGATGACATCCTGAACGCCAGCCGCGAGCTCGAGGGTGTGGGCGAAAAGCGCAACCAGGCCGATTTCGCCTTGTGGAAGAAGGCCCAGCCCGAGCACATCATGCGCTGGCCGTCGCCCTGGAGCGACGGTTTCCCCGGATGGCACTGCGAGTGCACGGCCATGGGACGCAAGTACCTGGGTCAGCACTTCGACATCCACGGTGGCGGCATGGACCTCGTGTTCCCGCACCATGAGTGCGAAATTGCGCAGGCTGTGGCCAGTCAGGGTGATCAGATGGTGCGCTACTGGATGCACAACAACATGATCACCATCAACGGTCAGAAGATGGGCAAATCGCTGGGCAACTTCATCACCCTGGAGCAGTTCTTCACGGGCGACCACCCGGCGTTAACCCAGGCCTACACGCCCATGACCATCCGTTTCTTCATCCTTCAGGCCCATTACCGCGGCACTGTGGACTTCAGCAACGAGGCCCTTCAGGCTGCCGAGAAAGCCCTGGAGCGCATACTGGACGGTTGGCATCGCCTGAACGCCCTCACCGCCGCACCGCAGTCCTCGCTCACGCTCGACAATTACCGTCAGCGCTGTGCCGACGCGATGAACGACGACCTGAACACGCCGACGGTCATCGCCACCCTGTTTGACGCCTGCAAGGTCATCAATCAGGCCAACGACGGCAATGCCAGCCTGAGTCAGGCCGATATCGACGAGTTGAAGCGCGTCTTCCAGACCTACCTGTTCGACGTGCTGGGCATCCGCGACGATGCCGCTGGCGGCGACAGCGTGAATCTGGAGCCTTACCGTCAGGCCGTTGACCTGCTGCTGGAGATGCGCCGCAACGCCAAGGCTGCCAAAGATTGGGCAACCAGCGACCTCATCCGCGACAAGCTCGCCGAGTTTGGCTTTGAGGTCAAGGACACCAAGGACGGCTTTGAGTGGAAAGTGAAATAATTTTAGTGATAAGATAATAGATAAGAGATAATAGATAATGGTTGAAAATCAGTAGAATACCATCCGTTATCTATTATCTATTATCTTTTATCTATTATCTATTATCTTTTATCTGAATGATTAGGGAGCCGCTGATATCGGTCATCGTGCCCGCTTATAACGCGGAGGCTTTTCTGGGCCAGTGCATCGAGAGCATTGTCGCCCAGAGCTATCCTCATCTCGAAATCCTCGTGGTGGACGATGGCAGCACCGATGGCACGGGACAGATGGCCGACCGCTGGGCCGACCGTGACCCGCGCATCCGCGTCATCCACCAGCCCAACGGCGGCCATTCGGCCGCGCGCAACGCCGCCCTCGACACGATGAAGGGCGAACTGGTCATCATGGTGGACAGCGACGACATCCTTCATCCCGAGTTTGCCGCCACGCTGCTCGATGCCATGCGTCAGACCGATGCCGACATCGCAGTGGGTGGCTATATCCCTTTCTATAACGACGCTCCCGATTTTCCAGCAGCAATGCCGACAGGCGCCATGAGGCGCTTTAACCAGCAAGAGGCGATATTGGCCTGCCTCTATCAGCAGGGGCTGACCCATTCGCCGTGGGGGCGCCTGTTCAAGGCATCACTTTTTGACGGCATCCGTTTCCCGCTGGGCATCATCTATGAGGACTTGGCCATCATTTATCCCCTGTTGCGCCGATGCAGGCTCGTGGTCAGCATTAATCAAACCCTATACGGCTACCGTCAGCACGAGAACAACAGCATGAGGGTGTTCTCGCCACGCCGCACAGCGGTGCTCGACGTGTGCGAGCAATTGGAGCGGCAGATGCAACAAGACGACCCACAATACCTGAAGGCTGCCCGCAGCCGCCTGCTGAGCGCCTATTTCAACATCCTGTTGCTCAGCCACCAGGACAAATCAGGGAATTACCGGGAACTCCAGGACCGCTGTTGGGCAGGCATCAAGCGCCTGCGCAATCAGTGCCTGCTTGACCCGAAAGTGCGCTCCAAGAACAAGCTGGGCATCCTTGCCTCCTATTTGGGCCGGAACATCCTGTGTTCGGTCATCGGGCGCAATTACCAACCCCAACCTTAATCTTTTGACATATTCAATCTCATTACCGAAAACAGTATAAAAATCCCTTTTCACTGAAAAAAAGCATGCATTAGTAGATTTTATTTGACTTATAGCATTCTAATGCTTTTCTTTGTGAATCAAAATAAACACAATAATGTTTTTTAGGCTTGTTAATAAAGAATCTAAACCATGAACATTTGGGTTTAATTAAAGTTTTTTTAGGCTTCAGAACACTAAAACAGGAAAGGCAGGATGTGAACCCCGCCTTTTCTTTTTTTTATGCCCATTACCTCAAGACCGTTCCCGATATCGGGAGAACAACAGTCTGCCTATCAGCGACTTGAAATAATAGAAAACCATAGCGAGCAGAATCGTCGCCAACAACACGGCAAAGGGACGCAACCAACACTCGAGGTAGCCCTGATTCTCGCGCAACTGGTTATAGACGAAGCCCACCAGAGGATGAACGATATAGATGAAGAAAGCGTAGGTGCTACCCCAACGGCACACGATGTTGTACCGCATTCCGCATCCGCCGAACAGCAGGAACAATGAGGGTGCGAGCAGCATATTGCCCAAGTGCCACCACTGCGTGCCGATGTAACGCGCCACCAGGTTGTTTACGATGGCGACCAGACACAGAAAAAGCAGCGTGCGGCGGCTCAAAGTGTTTTGCAGCTTATCCTCGTGCTCACGGACCAGCTCGCCCAAGACAAAGAACGGAATACCCCACAACCATGGGTTGAAAAGCGGGAAATCCAAGATGCTGCCGACCGGGGGCAAAATCACAATGACGGCGGCAATGAAACCCAAGTAGCCCAAATAACGGAACCATTTGCCCAACAGCAGTTTCATCGCATAGCACATCAGCAGCGAAATCAGGAACCATGCCACAGGGCAAATCTTGGATTGAGAAAAGATGAGCGTCTTCAACAGGTGCTGCGGCGTTAACACCTGTTGGACCAGGAAATCGCCCATCACCTTGAAATCCATGCCGTTGACAATCAGCATCCTGAAGAGATACAGAAAATAGGCGACAAGCAGATAAAGGGCAGTGCGCTTGAGGGCATGCAACAGTTTTTCCCGTGAAGCGCCTAACGAGAAATAGCCCGATGTCATGAAGAAGATCGACACACCACAGGAGGCCACGTAGGCAAAGAAGCCACCGTAAGGCCATGGGAACGACATGTGGGCAAGCACAAGCCCGCAAGCAGCGATTCCCTTGAGGAAATCCAAGCCATGATTGCGTGAATGACTATACCCTGTGATGCCCATAAGTGATTTTGGTTACTGTGTGGCGGCCCTTTTCTTCATCCTTGTCTCCAGGCCATTATCCATTGAACGATTATCGCAGCATATCGGCAACACGTCGCGTGGCGGCGATAAAGCGGTCCACCTCGTCGAGGGTGTTATAGACGGCGAACGATGCCCTCACCATGCCAGTCACGCCATAGCGCGCCATCAGCGGTTGGGCACAATGGTGGCCTGTGCGCACGGCTATGCCTAATTTATCGAGCAGCAATCCCATGTCATAGCTGCTGATGTTGCCCACGAGGAACGACACCACGCCGCTCTTGCCAGGAGCAGTGCCAAACAGGCGTATGCCGTCGATGCCCTGCAACCCCTCGACAGCCGCCGTGAGCAGCTCATGCTCATGGGCGGCAATGGTTTCCAGACCGATCCCTTGAATATAGTCGATGGCAGCCCCAAAGGCGGCGATATCTACAAAGTCGGGGGTGCCAGCCTCGAACTTGAATGGCAGTTCGGCAAAGGTGGTGCGCTCAAACGTCACCTGGCCAATCATCTCTCCCCCACCCTGATAAGGAGGCATCTTCTCCAGCCAATAACGTTTGCCATAAAGGATGCCGACCCCTGCAGGGCCGTACATCTTGTGGCTCGAGAAGGCATAGAAGTCACAGTCCAAATCCTGAACATCCACCTTGACGTGGGGAGCCGCCTGGGCGCCGTCGATGAGCACGGGCACACCGTGGCGATGGGCGATGGCAATCATCTCCTTGACAGGATTGACCGTTCCCAGCACGTTGGACACATGGGCCAGTGCGACGAAGCGTGTGCTGTCGCTGAACAGGTCCTCATAGGCCTGCATATCCACTTGACCGCTGTCGTCGATGGGCACGACACGCAGGGTGACGCGCTTGCGCTGGCCGATGAGTTGCCAGGGCACGATGTTGCTGTGATGCTCCATCACGGTGACAATGATTTCATCACCATTCTCGAGCATCTGCCCGAAGGACGAAGCCACGAGGTTGATGCCCTCGGTCGTGCCACGGGTGAAAATCACTTCCTGCACGCTACCGGCATTGATGAAGGCACGCACCTTCTCGCGCGTCTGCTCCACCAGGTCGGTCGCCTCCTGCGACAGGGTATGCACACCGCGGTGCACATTAGCCTTGTAGCGATAGTACATCTGGTCAATGGCCTCTACCACTTGGCGGGGCGTCTGGGATGTCGCGGCGTTGTCCAGATAGACGAGCGGCCGTCCCTCAATCTGGCGTTGCAGGATGGGATATTCCTCACGTATCTTGTTGATGTCCATTTATTTAGGCGTTAGGCTTTAGTTGTTAGGCTTTAGTTTGGCCTATTGTTAGTTCTTTTTGCAGGCAGCCACGCAGCCGGCGCAGTTACTCAAAGTGCCCGCAAAGCGTTTCTCGACAAGATAATGCAGGCGGTCCTTGAGGGCCTCCATGCGTACACCGTCGATGACGTCGGCGACAAAGGCCTGCATCAATAGGCGGCGCGCCTCGTCGATGCCAATGCCGCGCGTGCGCATGTAGAACAAGGCATCCTCGTCAAGCTGCCCGACAGCCGAACCGTGGGAGCACATCACGTCATCGGTATAAATCTCGAGTTGAGGCTTGGTGTACATTTTGGCAGTGGGAGCGCCACACAGGTTGCGGTTGCCTTGATAGGCCTCAACACGGGGGCAATCGGGCTTCACCAGAATCTTGCCGGCGAAAGCGCCAACGGCCTTGTCGTTGAGCACATACTTGAACATCTCGTTGCTGTTGCAACGGGGTGCATTGTGGCTGATGAAGGTGTGGCTATCCACATGCTGCTCGCCACTGGCGATGGTCATTCCCAGCAGGTGGGTCTCGGCGTGTTCGCCGTTGACCTCGACGTGGTAATTGTTGCGGGTGAAGCCGTTGATGAGTGTGATGCCGTCGATGAGCACATTGCTGCCCTCATGCTGGTCCACATAGATGGATGATACACGGCTGGTCAACGGGGTGCTCTCCTCCATGTCATAATAGTCCACCTGGCTGCCCTGCATGGCGACGATTTCCACGACCTGGTTGTTCAGATAGCGGTAATCGGGGCTCTGGGTGTGGTCACACGCCAGCAGCTTGATGGAGGCATTCTTACCCACGACGATGAGCAGACGACGCTGCACCATCATGTCGAGGGCGGCATTGAAGATGTTGACCAGCTGGATGGGACGCTCGGCAACGACACCGTCAGGCACATAGATGAACAGGCCATCCTGCACCAGCAGGCTGTTGAGCGCCACGGTAGCATCATCCAAACGAGCCAAGCGGCCATAATGGGCCGACATCAGCTCGGGATAATCCACTGCTGCCATGCTGAAGGGCTCGACCACCACCTTGCCGATATTACGCTCGGCAGTGGCACTGCTGTGGAAGGCATCGTTGCTGCTGTAGTACAGACAGGTGCTCATGTTGGGAACGTCGCAGTGGAAAGTCTCGCCAGGATCGGCCTCAAAGGGCAGACGGTTCACGTTCACCCCATAGTCATGGGCGAACACCGCCTCGAGGTCACTCGCCTCGTAGTCCTCGCTACCCTTGCGCGGCAGGCGCGCCGTTTCCAGCCGTTCACGGGCACTCAGGCGCAGCGTGTTCAGCAGGGCGGGCGATTGCTGCTCAATCAGGGTGCTGTTCTCATCAAACAGGTCGATATATTGTTGGAGTGCGTTCATCTGTCCTTATTGCTGAGAATCGACTTGTTCCTTAATCCAGTCATAACCCTTGTCCTCCAGCTCGAGGGCCAGCTCGGGACCGGCGCTCATGACGATGCGGCCCTTGTAGAGCACATGTACAAAGTCGGGCTTGATGTAATCCAGCAGACGCTGGTAGTGGGTAATGACGATAGTGGCATTCTCCTTGCTCTTGAGTGTGTTCACACCGCTGGCGACGATGCGCAGGGCGTCGATGTCAAGGCCGCTATCGGTCTCGTCGAGGATACTCAACTTGGGCTCGAGCATCGCCATCTGGAAAATCTCGTTACGCTTTTTCTCACCGCCCGAGAAGCCCTCGTTGACAGCACGCGAGGCCAGCTTGTTGTCGAGTTGCACGATGCTGCGCTTCTCGCGCATGATTTTCAGGAAGTCGGCGGCACTCAGCGGCTCCTGGCCGAAGTATTTGCGCTTCTCGTTCAAGGCTGTGCGCATGAAGTTCACCATCGATACGCCGGGAATCTCCACCGGGTACTGGAAACTCAGGAACAGTCCCTCGTGGGCGCGGTCCTCAGGAGAGAGCGCCAGCAGGTCCTTTCCGTAAAACTCCACACTGCCACCTGTCACGGTATAGGCGGGGTTGCCCGTGAGCACGGCGCTCAAGGTACTCTTGCCCGAGCCATTGGGGCCCATAATGGCATGTACCTCACCAGGCTTAACCGTCAGGTTAATACCCTTCAATATCTGCTTTCCCTCAATCGAAGCCTGTAAATCCTTAATTACTAACATATCTTGGTTTTCAGTTGTCAGTTATTTGTTGTCAGCAACTATTATCTAATATCTGATATCTATTATCTAAAAATCTTGTCTTACCCGACGGCGCCCTCGAGGGAGACACTGAGGAGTTTCTGAGCCTCGACGGCAAACTCCATCGGCAACTTGGCCATCACCTCCTTGGCATAGCCGTTGACAATGAGGCCCACGGCATCCTCGGTCGAGATTCCGCGTTGGTTGCAGTAGAAGATCTGGTCCTCGTTGATTTTGCTCGTCGTCGCCTCGTGCTCGACCACCGACGTGTCGTTACCCACCTCGATAACGGGGAAGGTGTGGGCTCCGCTGGTGTCGCTCAGCAGCAGGCTGTCGCACTGGGTGAAGTTGCGGCATCCGGTCGCCTTGGGGGCAATACGGACCATACCGCGGTAGCTGTTCTGGCTGTGACCGGCGCTGATGCCCTTGCTCACGATGGTGCTGGTGCTGTTCTTGCCCAGGTGTATCATCTTGGTGCCCGTGTCGGCCTCCTGCCAGTTGTTGGTCAAAGCCACACTGTAGAACTCGCCCACCGAGTGGTCGCCCTTGAGCACACAACTCGGGTATTTCCAGGTGATGGCGCTACCTGTCTCGACCTGAGTCCATGACAACTTGCTGTGGTCGCCACGGCACAGTCCGCGCTTGGTCACCAGGTTGTAAATACCGCCCTTGCCATCCTTGTCGCCGGGGTACCAGTTTTGGACGGTGCTATACTTGACCTCGGCACGGTCCTCGACGATAATCTCGACGATGGCGGCGTGCAGTTGGTTCTCGTCACGCATCGGGGCGGTGCAGCCCTCCAGGTAGGAGACGTAGGCATCATCATCGGCCACGATGAGCGTGCGCTCAAACTGTCCCGTCTGAGCCGCGTTGATGCGGAAATAGGTGGACAGCTCCATCGGGCAGCGTACGCCCTTGGGGATATACACAAACGAACCGTCGCTGAATACCGCCGAATTCAAGGCGGCATAGAAGTTGTCGGTATAGGGCACCACCTTGCCCAAATACTTGCGCACCAGGTCGGGGTAGTCCTTCACTGCCTCGCTGATGGAGCAGAAGATGACGCCCAGCTCGGCCAGACGCTCGCGATAGGTCGTCTTCACGCTCACGCTGTCCATGACGGCATCAACGGCCATACCGCTCAGGCGCAGTTGCTCCTCCAGGGGAATACCCAACTTGTCGAAGGTCTTCTTCAACTCGGGGTCAATCTCCTTGGGCTTGTCACCGTCCTTGCGTTGACGCGGCGCGGCATAGTAGCTGATGGCCTGGTAGTCGATTTCAGGCACATGCACGTGGCCCCACGTGGGAGCCTTCAAGGTCAGCCAGTGGCGGTAAGCCTTCAAGCGGAACTCCAGCAGCCACTCAGGCTCACCCTTGAGAGCCGAGATGCGGCGCACCACATCCTCGTCCAAGCCCTTAGGGATGACCTCCGTCTCAATGTCGGTCACAAAGCCGTACTTGTACTCGGCTTGTGCCGCTTCCTCTATAATCTGATTCCCTTTTTCAGGTTTTTCGGTCTCTTTCATTAGTCTAAAAAATACCTCTTTCTAAAAAGCGGCACAAAGTTACTGCAAAAATCTGACTTAGTGGATACCATAAGAGGCAATTCTCACAATTATCACTGTAGCGCCTGTAGTTTTTGTCTAAATTAAGTGCAGGGACCAATCGCTTGCCCCCTGCACTTTAAGATATTAACTTGTCCTGTCAGCCGATTACCACTCTTGGCTCAGGATGTAGTCAACCAGAGTGGTCACGTCGTTAATACCAATCTCGGAATTCAGGTCACAGTCGGCAGCGTCAAGGTCAAGACCCGTGTCATCGTGTGAAAGGATATAGTCCACCAGGGCAGTAACGTCGCCAATGCCGACGATGCCATCCTTGTTCACGTCACCACGCTCAGCACTGGGATTGTAGCCCTCGGGATAGAGATTGATGATCATCTCGTTGGCGTCACCAGTGAAGTTCCAGACCTCGTCATCATCATAGGGGTGGAAGGAGAGAGCAGTCAGCTCAAACCAGCCATTGAACTTCTCATAGTATCCCCAGTTCATGTGCAGCAGACCATCGGCATCAATGCCGTCGAGCACCCATGCATGACCGTCAATGAAGTCAACATTGTGATAAGGGATGGGGCGTCCTGCCTTGAGTTCGGTGCAAATCAGTTCCAGCCATTCCTCGTTGGTGTATTTGTGACCGAAGTTGTCGCAGTAATAGGAAGGATCAATACCAATCAACTGGGCATCCTGATTATAGCCAAAGAACTTAAAGGCTGCCAACTGGTCATAGGAGTAAGAGCCCGTTGAAGTGCCTGCATTACCATAGCGCGCATTGCAAGCCTGACCGCAGTAGCGGCACAACTTGGCAACAGCCTCGGCCTGCTCGTCAGTATAGGTTCCCAGTTTCACGCCACCCGTGGCAGGGTTATAGATGGTATAGGAGTCCAGCATCAAGTCATAATCAAACGTGGTTGCCTCAAGGTTAGAAAGAGAACCAACTTCCATCGAAACATAGTAGCCAAGGATGCGATCGCAGCCAGCAGGATACTTCCAGAAGTACACGATTTGGGCCATAGCCAGAGGTCCGCAACCAACGGCAGTGCGGCTGCTACCCTTCATGGGGCACCAGCGGTCCATGGGCTCGTTCTGTCCCCATGTGATTGTGGTCAGCGGGTCGACAGCTTCGATACGCCTTGGGGCTTTATAGGCCTCAAGACGTCCTTTATAGCTCTGCAGCGCCTCAATCTGGTTTTTGTACAAGTCCAGCTGTCCTTTCATGCTGGCGGGCATGTTGGCCATGTCGATATTGCCCTTGTCGCCATAGGCCAACACCTGCTTGGCGCGGTCTTCGCCGGCGATGATGACCCAGCCGCCACCCTCGATGTTGAACACGTAGTAAGCGTTACCGCTCACCTTCGAAGCCTCGGCATGAGACAGTTTGAGGGCTGATGTCGGGGCGCCCTTGAACATGGCTGATGACTTCTGCTGCAGGAATCGGCTTGCCGCAGCACGTGCCGCGGTTGCATCGATGTTACCTGCATTAACACTAAATGACGTTACAGCCAACGCGGCAAGTAATGTCTTACCCACAAGTTTAGTGATTTTCATAAACTGAAAGATGTTAATGGTTAATAAAATCTCTTTTTAGAGAATGAGTTACATTTTCTTATCGGGGACAAAATTACGGATTAATTTTTAATATCCATCAGCAAAAAACAAATAATCAAACCATTTGCCGCATAAAAAGCTGAAAATGCCTCATGGTGACGCCGTCAGCCCTTCAGGATAATGCTGATGATGAGGTTGATGTCGGCGATATTGACCACGCCGTCGCGGTTGACGTCGGCCACAGCAAGCCCGGCGGGTGAACCCGAGAGGATGATGCCGATGACGACATTGATGTCGGCAATGTTCACCGTGCCGTCGCCATTCACATCGCCAGTGAGGCCCTGCGGCGCACTGGTGTTGGGATAGTGGCAGTAGAAGGACTTCAAGGCGAGTGTATGGTCTCCTGCCGGCGCATTCTTGTCAAGGGTAAATTTGATGGACTTGAGCGACACAGGGAAAGTTCCCACGTTATCGGCTCCGCCCAGGGCATCCAGATCAATCAGGAGGGTGTGATCCACACTAGGAGCAAACTCCTCGGCCCCGACGGGGTCGATTCTGAGGTAGTTGGAAGTGGTGTGGTAACGGTTGCGTGCGTCAACCTGCACATAGCAGATGGGCATGGTGCTATTGAACACCAGTGCCACAGTATCGGGCAGGCTGTAGAGGGTCAGGTCCTTGGACATCAGCAGATAGGGGGCGCGGTTGGTGCTGTAGGAATAGGTGACAATGCCTGTTGCCTCGTCGATGACGATGTCCTTGGCACCCGTTCCCTTGAAGGTCCATCCCGCCCAGTCTTGATACAGATAGGGTGAGGGGCTGATTTCCACCATCACCGTCGTGCTGTCGGCAAACTCCCCTACCCTGCACGCCAAGCCTGTCTCACCATTGGCGACACCACGCAGCACGCCATCGCTCACGGTGGCGACACTGCTGTCGTCAACGTCCCACTCCAGGGTTGCAGGGTCATAGAAATAGGTGTTGGTGTTCACCGTGGCGGTGACCTCGATGGGATAGTCTCGGTTGTCGATGACGATGGGGTGCAGGGCGATGGCGGGCTGCACGTCCATGACGCGCACCGTAACCGTTGCCGTCATCCCGTCCAGCGTTGCCGTGAGCGTGCCCGTCGTTGAGGGGCCACCGGCCCTATAGGTGTCCCCGCTGGTCGTGCCCAGCGTCTCATCACACGAGAGCGTCACGCCCTGGACGTCCTCGTTAACCAGTTCGCCAATGCTGTTGTAGCCCAAAATGCGCGGCTTGATGGTCGAGTAGCTGGGGACATCCAGACGGTGCTGGTCAAAGGCGATGCTCGCCACCACATTGTCCTCCTCGCCCACGGCTTCGACAAGCCATCCGCAAGCGACGGCTCGAGGGGTGCCCTCGGTAGTGGTATTGATGACCTTGCCAAACAGCATCATCTCGGCCGAGCCGCCAGCGTCCATATTGACGATTTCGGTGACATCGGGGCACATCTGCTTCAAGATTTGGCAGGCCACTGCCGTGGGGCAGCCAGCCGACATGCCGTAGAGCGGACTCGTCGATTTATCGATAACCAGCAGATAGAGGTGTTTGCCGTCGGCACTGGATCCGTAGCAAGTGCGGGAATAGACCTGGCTATTGTAGGTCTCGTCATAGTTGCGGCCCAGCAGTTCGCCATTGTGCATAATGGGTGCGTTACCCCACACCAAATTCTCGATGTCGGGGCGCTGGCCCTGATTTTCGGCCTCAAGCACGGTCCACCCCGAGGTGATTTCCAGCACATCGCCCTCGGCAAGGGCAGCCATCGCCGCCTTGTTGGCATCGCCGGTAACGGTCAGGCAGGCGTCATAGTCGCCCAGCGTCTGTCGGTCGGCATCCCGCACAATGCGGGTGATGGTGAAGGCCATCGGTGCATTATTCTTCCACCCGCTCCCCTCGACAAAGGTGAGGTAGTAGTTGTCGGTGTGGTTATTGCCGCGCTCGTTGAAGCCCGTCCAGTCGTCCTCAAATTCGCGTGTGCGGGTGTAATTGGGCCCCCACAAGCAGATGTCACCGGCCACAGCACGACGGTTCACGTTGTGATAGACCAACGGCTGTGCCAATTTTTCGGCAGTGATGGTGCCGTCCCATTGCAAGCGTCCCAGCACCAATGTCTTGTCGTGGGTGATGGCAGCAGCTGCCGAGCGTGTAGGCCCGCCGTTCCACCAGTCCCAAGTGGTGTTGTCGTTGACCAGCGTGGTATCGTTGCGCACTACGCCGCCCAACGGGGTGCCCAACTGGAAAGAACTCCAGGGCGCGCCATTGCCCGAAACGACCCAGAAGTTGGCGTTACAGCCCACCACGGGACGCTTGGTAGCCGTGCGGTTGCGGGTATAGGCATTGGCAAGGGCCTCGGTGCGGCCCACGGTGTTGTAGCCGATGGTCGTCTCCACGCTATTGTTCGGATTATTCAGGTCCACCTCGGTCACATAGACGTTAAGCGGATAATCGGGAATCCGCACTATCGTATTGACCATACCCGGCCCCACCTGGCGGTGAACCAGCGTGTCGGCCCGATAGGTTTGATCATTAATCACAAAGTCGGCACGCGCGGCACCCGTGACAAAAGCCACAACAGCAAGCAACAAGAGGAAAGGTCTATACATCATAATACCATCGTTTTTTTAAGGTTATCACCATGCAAAGATAACCCAAATCGAGATATTTCCAAATAGAAATGACTGATGATTTCAAACTATTTACAATCCAAGCAAACCATAAAACCATATTACTATCAACTAAAATCAGTCAATAAGCGATAATTCAGAAAAAAGATGCTATTATCTGCTGTGCTAAATGCCAACAAATCTTTACTTGCTTCACCTATTACCCCCCAAAAAACCAAGATTTTTCTGACGGTTCACAAGTTTGTGGTCCACAAATTTGTGAACCATCAGAAAAAATACTATATTTGCGGTCTTAATACGCAAAGCTATGATGGAGAAACCTTTTGTATATGGGATGTCGGTAGAAGGCAAAAATTTCACCGACAGAGTTAAAGAGACGGCAAGATTAAAAAAAGATTTTCAGCATGGCATTAATGTCATACTGATTTCGCCACGTCGAATTGGCAAAACATCGCTTGTGAAAAAAGTTCGCTCCGAGATTACCGACCCTCTCATCATGGTAGTGATTATGGACATATATGATTGCCGTAGCGAATATGACTTCTACAATCGCTTTGCAACTGCGATACTCAAACAAACCGCAACCAAATCAGAGCAAGTTTTGGACTATTTGAAGAAATTCTTGGTCAGACTAACGCCCAAATTTTCTTTCAGTCCTGAAGCCAACTCTGATTTTTCATTGTCCCTTGGCATCACACCCAAAGAATACTCACCTGAAGAAATTCTCAATCTACCAGAAAAGATAGCACAAGATCGAGGGATACATATTGTAGTCTGCATTGATGAATTCCAACAGATTGGTGAATTTTCCGACTCATTAAGTGTACAAAAACGTTTGCGAGGTGCATGGCAACATCATCAACATGTGTCCTATTGCCTTTTTGGAAGTAAGAAACACTTAATGACACAATTATTCCAAAACCGTAGCATGCCATTCTACCAGTTCGGTGAAATGATTGAACTCAAGCGCATTCCTTCTGAAGAATGGGTTCCGTTTATCATCGATCGTTTCGCCGACAATGGCCAAACCATTTCAAGAGAGTTAGCTGAACAAATCTGCAAGAAAGTGGATAACTACTCTTCTTATGTACAGCAATTAGCATGGAACGTAATGGCCGAGGCTGGAGATATCGTCAATGAACAGGACGTTGCCAATGGCATTGAAACGCTACTTGCACAAAACTCTAGTTTTTTTGTAGAGCAAATACGAGGATTGAGCACTTACCAGCTTAATTTCATCAAGGCTATATGCATGGAACATCACAAGGGACTGGCCTCTAAAAAAATAGCTGAAGAGTTCCCCATGGGCACCAAGTCCAACATCTCCCGCATCAAAGCAGCATTACTAGACCGGGAAATCATTGATGAGGACCACGAAGGTGTTTTCTTACCTGATTGTGTCTTTAGACTATGGTTCATGAAAGAGTATATGTAATCTGCTGATTCTTCAGACATTTTCATACGAATCTATCACCTGGTTCACAAGTTTGTGGTCCACAAACTTGTGAACCCAATCTTTCTCTCTATGCATCAGCGGGTTATAGAATGATTACGGGGGAGTATTCCTATTTTTTCCGCACCTAAAAGAAGGAGTTACTTGCCGACGAGGTAGCGGCGCAGGGGGGTCATCCTGAGCAGGAGGACGAGGAGCCAGCAGACAATGAAGGCGATGAGTGCGCTCACGAGGCTATCGACGACCCAATGGGTGCGGGCGAGCCACGGCGTGAGGGGCCACACGACTTGGCGCAGGATAAACATCTGGCTGAGGTAGATGCCGAAGGTGCACTTGCTCAACAGGGGCCACCAGGTGGCAGTGGCGGGATGGTCCTTGCGGTCATAGCGACGCGGGGCAAAACGCTGCACGAGCAGGAACAGCAAGGTCGCCAGGGCGATATTGTTCGCGCTGATGTCACAGGTGATGGTGTCGATGTGCTCTTGCCAGGTGATGTTGAAATTTCCCTGCACCAGGAACTCGAACAGGGGCATCGCCACGATGCCGAAGGCCAAGAGCAGGCCCCACTTCCAACCCTTGTCAAGGGTGAAAAGCGGCAATCCATAACGGTGCAGGTAATAACCTAACAGAACGTAACCGTAGTAGTTGGCAAAGGCGCCGAACATGTTGTGGCTGTACTGTGACGCCTCCATGAACACGCCGTGCTGGTAAGGGATGAACGACGAGAGCACCCACAGCACTAGAACCACCTCCACGCCTCGCTTCCCTATCGCGGCGATGCACTTGCTCACCAACGGCAAGGTCACATAGATCACCGCCAACACATACACATACCACAGCAATCCCTCGACGGGATGGAAGAGGATGGACGTGAGCAGGCGGGGCGTGAAGTTGTGTAGCAGATAGGCATGCTCAAGCAGATAGACCACGGTCCAGAGCACCAGCGGCGGCAACACCACACGCAGGCGGCGCTTGACAAAACGGCTGCCGGGCATCGTCACTGGCAGCAGCAATGCGCCCGTAATCATAAAGAACAGGTTGCAGTTCACGGCCACCAGCACGGTATAGACCGCACCAGCAATGGACGGGGTATTGTAATAGATGTCGTATTGACGTATGGGGGTATGGATGAGGAGAACCAGCAGGCAAGCGATGACACGCAGGATGTCAAGGTAAGGAATTCGCCGCTGTAGTTTGGCCTCGCTCAACATAATCAATTAGGAATGAGGAATGAGAAATTAGAAATTAGAAATTAGGAGTTAGGAATGAGGAGTTAGGAGTTAGCCACTCAATATCTGTTAACTATTCACTGTTCACTGTTCACTGTTCACTGTTCCCTGTTATCAGCGCTACGGCATAGGCGGCAATGCCCTCGCCACGGCCTGTGTAGCCTAATTTCTCGGTGGTGGTCGCCTTGATAGACACCTGGTCTGGATTGCAGCCCATGCAAGCCGCCAGTTCCTGCTGCATGGCAGGGATGTGGGGATTGAGTTTGGGCTGCTCGGCACAGATGGTGATGTCACAGTTACCCAAGCGGTAACCCTTGCTGTCGAGCAGCTCCATCACATGGCGCAGCAACAGGCGGCTATCGATGCCCTTGTAGCGGGGGTTGGTGTCGGGGAAGTGGTAGCCGATGTCACGCAGTGCGGCGGCTCCCAACAGGGCATCGCACAGTGCATGGATGGCCACATCGGCATCGCTGTGCCCCAGCAGGCCCTTTTCCCAGGGAATATTGACACCGCCCAGCCAGAGCTCGCGGCCCTCGACCAGGCGATGAACGTCAAATCCCATTCCTATGCGCATCATCATTATCGCTAATCTATCTAAATCCTATAGCTTCTATAATTCCTATAGCTTCTATCGTTTAGTTGCGGCCAAACAGGTCACGGATGCCATCCATGTCAAATGACAGGGTGAAACGCAGCGTCTGGTCGAGCGGGCTGTCTTGTGCCGTGGCAATCATGTAGCTGGCGTCAATCTTGATGACGTTGAGCGAGAAGCCGGCACCCATACCGAAGTACTGGCGGTTGCCCGCAAACTTGCTCTCGTAGTAGTAACCGCCACGCAGGAAGAACTGCTGGTTGTAGGCATACTCGGCACCTACCGAATAGGTGATGCGCTTGGCAAAGTTGTCCTTGAAGCTGTCAAAGATACCCGTGATGCTGGACTTGTCTTTCCAATCCTGCAGGGCATCCTCATAGTCCAAGTTGTTCTCAAAGTCGGTCGAACGGGGCTTGGCGGGCACCAGCAGGTGGTTGGCATCAAGACCGATGGTCAAGTTGTTGTAGTCGGCAAGCGGGAAGGTGAAAGCGGTACCAATCTTGAGGTTGGCAGGCAGATAGGCAGGGTCGTTGCCCTTGTTGTAGGACACCTTGGAACCGATGTTGGACACGTTGAAACCCAGCGACCACTGGCACTCGTTGCGTCCGATAACGGGGAAGGTGGTATAGTAGCCCGACAGGTCGGCCGAGAATGCCGACGCACTCGACGTCAGCTCACCAGTGCTCATGTCACCCAGTCCCAGGTCGCTGTAGATGTAACGCAACACAACGCCCATCGAGAACTTCTCGCTCAGTTTGCGGCTATAGCCCAAATCCACCGAGAGCTCAAACGGGTTGATGGTTGCTGCCGTTGCGCCACCAGCGTCGGTAGCACTCACCTCACCCAGCGAGAAGTAGCGCAACGAAGCACTCACCGCCTGGTTGTCGCCGCTACCTATCTTATAGAAACCCGAGAGGTTAGCCAGATAGATGTCGTTGACAATCTTGCGCAGCCACGGAGTGTAGGACAGCGAAACGCCAGCCTTGCTGTAGGCAAAGGCATACTTCGACGGGTTCCAGAACTGTGAGTTCACGTCGGCCTCGGTAGCGGCACCCAGGTCACCCATCGACGCGCCACGTGCGTCGGGGGCGATGCCCAACGAGGTAACACCCGTGGTCACGGGATTAAACTGGGTGTCCTTAATGTCGCCCTCCTGGGCCCATGCCGTCAGGAAACTGGCCATTAATGCGATAGCGAATATCGATTTCTTGAATTTCATTTCTTTAATCAGATAAATTGGTTTGTCATTTACCTAATTAACTAAGAAAACCGCCTTTTATTGTATCACAGCCCCATCTTTTGGAGTTTAGTCCGTAGTCGTCAGTCCTTAGTCCTTAGTCGTTAGTCCCTAGTCCTTAGTCCTTAGTCCTTAGTCGTTAGTCCAACTGTTAACTGTTCACTGTTCACTGTTAAAACCCTTTCCAGGATTGGAGCCAGAAGTCGTGGGCCAGTTGTTGCCAGCGATAGGCGGCGGCGCCCAGGGCGTCGGCGGTATAGTCGTTGAGGTACTGGGCAGCCTTGTCCTTGTCGGTGGCGTTGAGTTCCTGCCAGGTGCGCTCTACCATGGGCAGCTCGCGCAAGCCCTTCTCGAGGAAGTGGTTGCGGGCGGGCTCCAGCGTCTTACGGTAGATGCCCCAGCGCAGCGAGGCAAGGCGGTTGGCCTTGCGGAACTGCCACAGGGCGGTCTCGTCGTTCTCGGCGCTGTGGCCGCACAGTTTCATCGATGCGGGCAGATCGGTGTTACCGCAGAAAACGGGGAACCTGGGGCTCTGTCCGGGGTTATCAAAGGCTATCCATGCCACGCCGCCCACCTCGTCGGGGAGCCAATCACGCAGCTGGATGACGGTGCTGTAGGAACACCAGGGGACGCTCACGGTGCGGGTCCACTTCATCGCCGAGTCGCCCATGGCATAGAACATCGCGAGTTGCTCGTTGGTAATCCAGGGGTTGGCGACTGGCGAGACGATGCTGTCGGGCTCGTTCTCGACAAGGTTGCCCTCCTTGTCCTTGCGCTTGGGGTTGGGAATCTTGTGGCGTGCGCTCAGGTCGAGCGGTGTGCCCTCATAGTAGCTGCCCAGCAGGCGCGACACGTCCTCGACGCTCACCTTCTTGTCGGGCTTAACACTCACGGGCAGGTTCTCGATGCTGTCGGTGAGGTTGAGCGACGGTGCCAGCTGCTGCATGATGTACAGTTCGCGCAGGCTGTAGTTTTTCACCTCGTGGAGGTAATTGCCGCCACTGTAAGCCTTCCAGAAACAGAACGGCTCCTTGCCGTCCCACAATTTCAGCTTCTTGGCGACGTCAAACACATTGTCCGACGCCATATAGTGGTCAGGGTCACTCAAGTCGAGCGTGCCGATGCGCGAGATGTTGGCCGACACGGCAATTTCATCATCAGGGATACGCACTGCAGCCCACACGGCGCCCACCCGCTTGGGACCCTCGCCAAAGATCTCAAACAGCCACACCTCGTTCTTGTCGGCGATGGTGAGGCACTCGCCACTGTCACCATAGCCGTACTTCTTAGCCAGCTCGCCCATCAGGCGGATGGCATCGCGGGCCGTGCTGCAACGCTCCAGCGCGATGCGCGCCAGCTCCTCAATCATGAAGATGCCTTTCTCGTTGCGCAGCGTGTCAAGTCCGCTGATGGTCGTCTCGCCCATCGCCAGCTGCTTCTCGTTCAGGCACGGATAGGCGGTGTCGAGAAAACGGTAGGTGTGGCGCACCTGGGGAATGACGCCCAGACGCGGCATGCGCGTGCTGTCACTTGCGCTCTGGGTGTGGAAACGGTCCTTGTAAACGGCAGTGACCGTGTCGCGCTCGTAGTCGCGCGCAGGCACTATTTCCATCCATGTGCGGTAACGCGCGTCACAGGTGTGTGAGGTGATGACCGACCCGTCGGCACTTGCGCGCTTGCCCACCATGATGCTGGTACACGATTCTGTCATGCGTTCAACGCTCTGGGCGTTGATGGCAATGGTCAATGCCATCATGATGATGGCGACAAAGGATTTCTTCATATTTCTTATCTATCTGTTGTTAATGGTCAAGACTGCAAAGGTAGTCATTTTTTTAGACTCGAGGGCATCAGGCATGAGAAAAGGCTACCGCACCAAAATGTGTCGCAAAAAACACCCGTAGGGTGGCCTCTGAGTAACCCCTGGTAACGCTATTCACTGAGCGATAGCGAAGTGGATTGCGTTACCAGGGGATAAGCATGAACAATCCATGTCGCTGGAGGCGACCCCTTACTTGTCATCGACATTGGGGTCGCCTTCAGCGACCCGAGGATATGCCCTCTATACCCCCAGTGAATCAGGTGCCCTCGCTCACGCTCGGTCGCCTGAATTACTGGGGGTTATTCAATGGGCCGCCCTTTGGGCGTCGGACACACAGCATGACTTGTCGCGCACAACCGATTTTGGTGCGGTTGCCCTAAGAGAAAAGGCTACCCTGCGTGTGGTAGCAGGGCAGCCTTTATCAGTTAGTTAAAGCGTGTCGCCGAAGCGAACTACTTCAGAATTACTTCACATAGTACTTCTTACCGTTGTGGATGTAGATGCCACGCTCGGTGGGAGCAGCAACACGGCGACCGTCGATGGTGTACCATGCGCCATTGTCCTCGGTGCCAATGGTCAACTCGTTAACAGCTGACGGATTCTCAGCGTAGATCTCATACTGCCATACGATAATAGGCTCATCCAGACCATAGTAGTACTCACCCGAGTCGTCAACGTAGAAGACGATGAGGTACTTGCCTACAGCACTGGGAGCACCAGGCAGCAGCACGGGATTGGCGGGATCACCGGTGATGTCATAATAAGTGATGGTGTAGTCACCACTGCCCTCGGGAAGGGTTGCGGTTGCACCATAGGTCTTACCCTCTTCAAACTTGTTGCGGGCCTCGGGCAAGTCGAGTACATACTCGCAAGGACGGCGGTCAATGGTGAATTCACCGTACTTGGTGTTCTCGATGCCATTGAAGTAGTCACCCTCGGTTACCTCAACGAATACCTCATAGGTACCGGGCTCGGTGGGAGCATCGGTTGAAGCAACACCAGTCTCGTCAACGTAGGTTACAATCACGTCACCGTCACCATTATAGTTAACGGTTGCAGCATGTTCGTTACCGTCATATACGCAGTCCTCGGGAACGATTACAACAAGTTCAGCCTGCTTCTTGCTGATGGTGAACTCACCGTATTTGGTGTTCTCGATGCCATAGTAGTGATCAGTCTCGGCTACAGCAACGTAAACCTCATAGGTGCCGGGCTCAACGGGAGCCTCGGTCGAAATATTACCCTCGGCATCCTTGTAGGTTACAGTCACCTCACCGTCGCCATCAACCACGGTCACGGTTGCGGCATGCTCGTTACCATCATAGATGCAGTCCTCGGGAACGTCCACATCAATATCAGTCTGCCTCTTGTCGATGGTGAACGAGCCGTAGCTGGCGTTCTCGATGCCATCAGTCGTCTCGCCATCGGTTACCTCAACAAATACCTCATAGGTGCCGGGCTCAACGGGAGCGTCGGTTGAAACATTACCCTCGCTGTCCTTGTAAGTGATAATCACGGTACCGTCACCGTCACAGGTTGCGGTTGCGGGATGCTCATTACCGTCATATACACAATCCTCAGGAACCTGTACATTAAGTCCAGCCTGGCGCCTTACGATTGAGAACTCAATGGTATTGACACCGATGGTGCCCATATCGTAATCACCATAGATGCTGAAGTCATAGGTGCCGGGCTCGGTGTACTCAAACGGATAGTCGAATACGCCACCAACACTTACCACGAAGGACTTGGGTGTGCCATCGTAATAATGAGTCTCAGGATCGACGGTCAGGGGGATAGTGCGGATATCTTCCCACTCCTGGTCCAATTCGGTCAGGTATGTGTCGTTACCCTGATTATCGACGATACGAAGCTTCAAGGTGTGGATGTCGGCAACGTCGGGATTGAAGTTCAAGTTGAACGGCAGGTCGAATTCCGAATTCGGAGTCAGTTCGCCAGGGATGGCGGTCCATTCACCGGTACCACGGTCACCATCTACCATATACTCCATGTGGCCAGTCCAGTCAAACGGGTGCTTATAGTAACCCCAAACATGAGCGGGATGGTCAGCAGCAAGGTCATTCCATGCCTCGGTGTTATAAACCTCAACATGATATTCAGCCTCGGGATCGGGCTCAGGCTCGTCAATATCAATTTCACTGACGCTCACCAAGAAAGACAACTCGACAGATTCGCCGGCTGAGAGGGTTATATTCTTCCAGCAGAAACCCATACCGCTGTCGTAGCTGCCGCCTTCTTCCTTGTAGTGTTCATCTTCTTCAGTGCCAGCTACCCATTGGTTACCGGTATAGACATCGGGCACATTGTTATAATCACCTACGATATTTGCAGCCTTGTAGTTGTTAGTGTACTGACCAAACCACCAATCATCGACAGGAGTCACACCTGAACCTGCACCGAAAATTGCGGTGAACACGGGAACTTTTTCACCAGGTTGGGCATCTTCATCTCTTTTGTACTTCATGTCCAAACCGTAAACCTTGCCCTGATCATTGCGCAGGCAGTAAACGGCAGCACTGTCATTATCACCAATCATGATGTCGGCATACACACCCAGAGATACGGTCCTTGATGTGAGCCAGGCGTTATTGGTCAACGTATAGACAATCCTGGCTGCGTATTCGCCCGCACGTTCCACGCGCGCAGAGAAATTCACACTATTGCTGGAAGTTCCAGTCTGGCAATTACAGATGACAGGGCTAGTGAGGATGCCATCGACAGACATAGCAGCGATAAAGCCAGCACCGGGATTAGAATAGATACCATCAGATTCATTGTCGAGTTTGGCATAGGTTGACGAGTAATATTTACCTTCAACTTCGCCAATAATGCTGAGGCCGTTAACGTAGCCGACAGGAATACCGTGTTGCTCTTGAGTACTGTAATAGAGGTGGTTAGGATTGTCATACGTCCCCAATGCTATAAAGTTAGGGGGAAGAGCAGGATAAATAGCCGACCTCGCAGGGCCCTTAGCGAGCTGTGCGCTCGCTTGCATGCCGCATAAGGCGGCAGCCATCACAATTAAGAAAAATGTAATCTTCTTCATAATAAACACAAATTTGTTAGAATATTAATAATATGATGAATTTTTCTTTTATTAAATGCTTTTAGGCGCTTACAGACTCTATCGTCTATGAAGCTAAAAGTTAAATGAAATGTTGTCGCAAAATTACTGCTATTGGTGATAATCTGACAATATTTTATGTTAATAATAATTAAAATGATTAGGCACCGACATCAATAGCTTGATACAACATGGCTTAAGGTGACTTCGAGTATCGTGTCAATGCCTGAGGGAACCTCGGGCAGCTGGATGGTGATGCCATTGCCCGTGGAGGTGTAACGCAACTTGCTCTTGCCGCTGAACATGCGCACCTGCTTCACCTGCTTGCCGCTCAACGGCAGGTACAGGGCGTCATCCTTGAGGTTGAGGATGTGGACATACAAGGTGTTGCCGCGCTGGGTGGTCACGCCCCAGTCATGCGGCGGGATGATGCCGCCACGGGTGCCGTAGATGCTCTCGCCGTTGACGCGCATCCACTCGCCCAGCTGGTGCAGGCGCTCGACAGCCTCGGTGGGGAGGCAGCCGTCGGGGCGCGGTCCCACGTTGATGAGCAGGTTGCCGTTACGTCCGGCGGCACGCACCAGTGTGCGGATAATCTGGTCGCCGCTCTTGTAGTTCTTGTCGGTGATGCGGTAGCCCCAGGTGTTGTTCATCGTCATGCAGGTCTCCAAGGGCAGCTGGCTGATGCCGTTCTCGCCCGAGTAGCCCGCGGTGTTCTCGCCGGGCACGTCCTGCTCAAAAATCTGGATATCCTCACCAGGGAAGGGCACCTCGTGATGGTTGTTGCCGATAAGGCACGAAGGCTGCAGGCGGTGGATGAGGGCGTACTGCTCATCGAACTGCCAGTCGAAGGGGACCGTGTCGGCATCGTGCTCCCACTTGCCGTCAAACCAGATGGCGCCGATGGGGCCGTAGTTGGTCAGCAACTCGGTCAACTGGTCGTTCATGAACTTGTAATACTGGGGCCAGTTGGTGGTCGAGGGGTCGTGAGGCAAATCGTTCTTGTGACGGCTCAAGGGATAGTCCAGGCGGTGCCAATCCAGATGGGAATAGTAGAAGTGCAGCTTGATGCCATGACGCTGGCAAGCATCGGCGAGCTCCTTCAACACATCGCGCTTGAAGGGGGTGGCATCGACGATGTTGTAGTCGCTGACATTGCTCTTGAACATCGAGAAACCGTCGTGATGGCGCGAGGTGATGCAGATGTAGCGGGCACCGGCATCCTTGATGGTGCGCACCCACTCGTCGGCGTCAAATCGCGACGGGTAGAAGCCCGCGGGCAACTGGGCATACTCGTCACGGTCGATTCTCTTGTTGTGCATCACCCACTCGCCATCGGCAAGCATGGAATAGACGCCCCAATGGATAAAGACACCGAGTTTGTTGTCCTGAAATTCCTGGCGGGCACGCAGGTTGGCCTCGGTGGGCGTGTAAACGGACTGTTGGGCCAGCACACTCAGGCTGAGTGCAGCCAGCGCGAAAGCAAATACTAATTTCTTCATATTCTTATCGTTATTTAGTGGTTTTCTTGAAATGGCGGCGAATCTTCACAATCATCCACGTGAGCAGCAGCAAGACGATGACAAGGACACCAAGGGCTGCCGCGCCATACCATGGGGCCTTATCAAGCAGGTCGCTGAACACGGGGGAAATATACTCGGGGATGAGGGGGGCAATGAGTTGGCGCTGCTGCCCCAGCAGGTCATTGGCCAACGTGATGGAGTCGCCCAGCACCATCGTGGCACGTTGAGCACTCTCATAGGCGGGCCAGTAATGGGACGGTGTGCTGGGATTGCCGGTCCTGGCAAAATTCAGCCACATCTGCTGCACCTCGGCGGCAAGGGCGGGATTGTGCTGGTCGCCGTTCTTGATCTGACGGCCGGTGTTGAGCACATAAGATACCTCGGTGCCATGACAGGCGCCATAGATGGGGTCAGACAACGCTTTGTTCCAATAGTACATATAGGTCCTGCCGCCCGAGGCCACATGACGCTGTGCCATCTCGATAGCGGGTCCGCGGAACATCAGGTCGTTGAGCAACTCGGCGACAGGCCACGGGTTGTCTTCGGGGACGATATCGAGAAAGCGGCTGGCACTCTCGCGCTGGGAGTCATCAAGCGACATGGAGAGATAGCGGTACCACAACTGCACAGCGAGGCCGAAATCCTCCTCACCGCCCATCGCATCAATCCAGTAGCGCGCCTCGTCGGCGTTGGAGCCGATGAGCATGTCAATGCCCGAGTTGAAGCCGTCAAAGCGGCCGTAGGGGTCCTCGGGAATCAGCAAGCCGTCGCGCTCGGGGAAGCGGTAAAACGCTCCCACCTCGTCGTTGAGGGCGATGATTTCGTCCTGAGACAAGGCTTGAAGGTCGGCGACGGTCTTGGCACCCGTGGCATCGAGCACGCGCTTGGTCAATTTCAGGCAATCCTCGCGGCTGCTGGTGAGCGCCACGCTGCCACTCTGCATGATGGCCCGACGGAAAAGGCCTTGTGCCTCGTCGATGCTGGAGAGAATCGACACGCTGCCCGCTCCCGCCGAGTGGCCCACGATGGTCACCAGGTTGGGGTCACCGCCAAAGGCGGCGATGTTGCGTTTCACCCACCGCAACGCCTCCACCTGGTCCAGGATGCCCAGGTTACCGCTGCGCGAATATTCCTTGCCGTCGGGCAACGAGGAGAGGTCGAGGAAACCCAACAGGCCTAAACGGTAGTTGATTGAGACCCAAACGACCTCGGGATGGGCTTTGACAAAACTGTCGCCCCAATCACGCGGATTGGCAGTGCCGTTGCACACGTAGGAACCGCCGTGAATCCACACCATCACGGGGCGGCGCGCCGTGCGCATCCCGTCGGCTGCCGTCCACACGTTGAGCGTCAGGCAGTCCTCGCCCTGCGGGTAGAGCGAGGCGGCATTGTGCTGGCTACGGCCCTGTATCGAGGTGTGGCCGAAGTATTTCGCTTCGCGCACGAGGCGGCTGTCGGGCTCGGGCTTGGCGACCTGCCAGCGGCGGTCACCCGTGGGCTGGAGGGCATAAGGGATGCCCTTAAAAGCCAACAAGCCACCCTCGCGCTGCCCCACAAAGATGCCATTGGCGGTCTCTACCGCCAGCGAGTCGGGGTAGTCGCCCTCGATGACCTTGTTCTCGCCGTAGAGCGCCGTCATCTCCTGCTCCAACTCCGAGGGGCCTTGAGAGGGCGCCTCCTGCTTGGAAGAGCAAGCCGCCAGCAAGAGTAATATCCAATAAAAACAGACGATTCTTTTCATACCATTAAACGCATTATAAAGAGCGCAAAGTTAGTGAAAGGTGAGCACAATAGCAAAAAAAACAGCACACACATCGGTTAACCGCAATAAAATGTGTACCTTTGCATCCAAATATCATAAAACGAACGATTATGGGACTGTTCAAGAAATTATTCTCGCGCGAGAAGAAAGAAACGCTCGATAAGGGCCTGGAGAAAACCAAACAGGGCGTGTTTGAGAAAATCAAACATGCCGTAGCAGGAAAATCGACCGTTGACGACGATGTGCTCGACAACCTCGAGGAGGTGTTCGTCACCAGTGACGTGGGTGTGGAAACCACGGTCAAGATCATCGACCGCCTGCAGGAGCGTGTGGCACGCGACAAATATGTGGGTACCGAAGAATTGAACGAGCTGCTGTGTGACGAAATCTCGCAGATGCTTGCCGACAACAATAACGCCGAGCTCGAGGACTTCACCGTGCCCGAGAACAACAAGCCCTACGTCATCATGGTCGTGGGCGTGAACGGTGTGGGCAAGACCACCACCATCGGCAAACTCGCCTACCAGTTCAAGCAGGCGGGCAACAAGGTGGTGCTGGGCGCTGCCGACACCTACCGTGCCGCTGCCGACGAGCAACTGGAAATCTGGGGCAACCGCGTGGGCGTTCCCGTCATCAAGCACAAGATGGGCACCGACCCCGCCGCTGTGGCCTATGACGCCGTACAGAGCGCCGTGGCACAAAATGCCGACGTGGTCATCATCGACACCGCCGGCCGCCTGCACAACAACGTGAGCCTGATGAACCAGTTGACCAAGATCAAGAACACCATGCGCAAGGTGCTGCCCGAGGCCCCGCAAGAGGTGCTGCTCGTGCTCGACGGCTCGACAGGCCAGAATGCCTTTGAGCAGGCCAAGCAGTTCTCGGCAGCTACCGAGGTCAACGCCCTCGCCATCACCAAACTCGACGGCACCGCCAAGGGCGGCGTGGTCATCGGCGTGAGCGACCAGTTCCAGATTCCCGTCAAGTACATCGGTCTGGGTGAGCAGATGACCGACCTGCAGATTTTCAACAAGCGTGAGTTTGTGAAATCGCTGTTCGGTGTCAACAAGGATTAATCAATCAGAGACCGTGGAGCCCTCCGAGAACTCCGAGAACTCCGAGAGCTCTGAGAGCTCCGAGATCTCCGAGATCTCCGAGAATCAATCATGAGGAAAAACAAAATCGACATCATCTCGCTGGGCTGTTCCAAGAACCTTGTGGACAGCGAGCACCTCATGCGCCAGTTACAGGCGGCAGGCTACAGCATTGCCCACAACAGCGACCGCGTTGACGGCGAGACCGTTGTGGTCAACACCTGCGGCTTCATCGCCGACGCCCAGCAGGAGTCGATCGACACCATCCTGCGCCTAGGCGAAGCCAAGCGTCAGGGCAAGATACGCAACCTGTTTGTGATGGGGTGCCTGTCGGAACGTTTCCGCGCCGACCTGATTGACGCCCTGCCCGAGGTGGACCGCTTCTATGGCAAGTTTGACTGGAAAGGGATGCTCAATGACCTGGGGCACGCCTACCGCGACGACCTGTCCCACGAACGGCACCTGACCACCCCACCCCACTATTGCTACCTGAAGATTTCGGAAGGCTGCAACCGCTTCTGCGCCTTCTGCGCCATCCCGCTCATCACGGGGCGCCACACGTCGGTGCCCATGCCGCAGCTGCTCGACGAGGTGCGTCGCCTTGCCGAGAGCGGTGTGAAGGAGTTCAACGTCATCGCCCAGGACCTGTCGTCCTACGGCATGGACCTGGAGGGGCGCATGATGCTGCCCGAACTCGTTGACCGCATGGCCGACATCGACGGCGTGGAGTGGATACGCCTCCACTATGCCTACCCCACCCAATTCCCCTACGACATCCTGCCTGTGATGGCAAGTCGTGACAACGTGTGCAGTTACCTCGACATCGCCCTGCAGCACATCAGCGACAAGGTGCTGACCAACATGCGCCGCCACATCGGCCGCCAGGAGACGCTCGACCTGCTGGCACGCCTGCGCCGTGAGGTGCCGGGTATCCACATCCGCACCACCCTGATGGTGGGATTCCCTGGAGAAGGAGAGCAGGAATTCAATGAACTGATGGACTTTACCCGTGAGGCAAGGTTTGAGCGCATGGGCGCCTTTGCCTACAGCGAGGAGGCCGGCACCTGGGCCGCCGAGCACCTGAGCGATGACATCCCGCAGGAGGTCAAGCAGGACCGCCTGCAGCAACTCATGGCCCTCCAGGAAGATATTTCGCTTGACATCCAGGAGCAGAAGGTGGGCAAGACCCTTCCCGTCATCATTGACCGCGAGGAGGAAGATTACTACATCGGGCGAACCGAGTGGGACAGCCCCGAGGTGGATCCCGAAGTCCTCATCACCAAAGAAAAGCCGCTCGCCATCGGTGAGTTTGCCCAAGTGAGTGTCACCCAAGCCCTCCCCTTTGAGCTGATAGCCCATCCCTGCTGACAGGACGCGACTCCAGCACAATGACGTGGTCTGAGTCATCATTTTACCAACGCAAAAAACCTTACTATTTTTAGTTAACTGACAATGATTGTCAGTGCAAACGATTGCGCAATTATTTGATAAATAATTGCCACTTTTGCCATTTATTATTAAAATAATGTGTAACTTTGAGACACTCAAAAAAGCGCATGTGATTAGTACAAACCATCTTTTTTGTTTAACTTATAATAACCATATTACTTGTATGAAGAAATTAACATTAGTTTTCTCATTGTTGATTGCTCTCATTGGCTTTAACGCCAATGCGGCAATGTACATTGTGGGTAACAACCCATTCGGTAATTGGCACACCTATGCTGGTGTGGAGATGACCGATAATGGGAACGGTGTTTACACCTATGTTACCGACCAGATTGGCGGCACCGTTTGGTTCGTATTTGCCGATGCTCTGACCTCTGGACCCAACGATGACTGGAACACGTTCAACGGCAATTACCGTTATGGTCCCCTCACTTCGGGTCAACAAGTGAGCCCTGGCGTTGAGTACACCACTCAGAAATCGACCAACGGTAATGTATCCTACAGTTTTGCTGGCACCCTTGGTGAACCCTACCAGTTTACCTTCGACACCAACACCATGACGTTCAAGGTGGAGGGTTATGTGGCTCCCGTTATCTTGACCGAGTACAGCGTTGCTGGCACCCCGGCTTCGATCTTCGGCGCGGAGTGGAGCGACACCAACACCGAGACCGACATGACGCTGGTTAACGGTCTGTACACCTGGGTTAAGAATGGTGTAGAGTTGACCAACGGCACCACGATTGCCTTCAAGATTGTGGGTAACCACGACTGGGGCTATGCTTGGCCTGAGGATAATTACATCTATGACGTCACCGAGAGCGGCACCTACAACTTGACCTTCACCTTCAACGCTGACACCCATGAGGTTGGCTTCAATGCCGAGAAGATTCAGGATGGTCCCGAAGTTGATCCCATCACTGGCGATCTCTTTATCCTGGGTCAGGTGAACGGTAACAACTGGAACCCCTCGACCGGTATCGAGATGGCAACTGTCGATGAGGATGTTTACACCCTGACCGACGCTACCTTCAGCGACAGCGGTGACGGCTATGCTTGGTTCAGCTTCACCTCCAAGTTGGGTGAGAATGCCGACGACTGGGGCTTCGCACCCTATCGTCGTGGCGCTATGGAAGACGGTACCCTCGTAGAGGATGGCGTGAACGCCGTGCTCAATGAGTGGGGCACCGACTATGCTTTCAAGGTTCTCCCCGGCACCTATGATGTTGAGGTTGGCCTGAGCAGCGACTATGTAAAGCTGACCTTGAAGGAGACTCCCGAACCCGTAGTTGACGACATCTACGTATTTGGTGACCTGAACAACTATGCTTGGGATCCCACCCAGGGCTTGCAGATGACCTACAACGAGGGCATCTACACCGCCGAGGTAAACGCTACCATGCGTGAGGGTGTTGATAAGGCCTACATCGGCTTCACCAAGAAGCTTGCTGATCCCGAGAGCGAGACTCCTTGGGATGACATCGCTGCTTTCCGCTTTGGTCCCGTGAGCGAAGGCGCCTTCGAGATGACCGAGGAACTCCTTGGCGTTGAGTGCGACCTTGCTACCGACGGCAGCTACGAGTCCATCGCTCTGCCCGAGGGTACCTGGACTGTTACCGTTGACATGGTTAACCACAAGTTCACTGTTAACGGCACTTGGCCCACCGACACCGTTACTCCCGAGCCCTACACTGGTGATGTTTACATCCTGGGTGAGGTTAACGACAACGGTGGTTGGTTCCCCAACATCGGTGCCAAGATGACCCGTGACGAGGAGAACAACGTTTACACCCTGCGCATCACCACTGCTGGTGAGAACGTTAACGAGGGTGAGGAGATTGGCTACAGCTACTTCAGCTTCACCAAGCAGCTCGCTGAGAACGACTGGGAGAACGGCGGTTGGGATGAGATCACCGGTTACCGCTTCGGTGCCGTTACCGATGGCAACCCGTTCGACGTTACCGAGGAGATGCTCGGCACCGAGCTGAGCCTCGTGATGGCTGCCGAGCCTATGGCATTCAAGATTCCCGCCGGCACTTGGGATCTGACCCTGAGTGTTGACAACATGAAGCTCGTCATCAACAAGGTTAACTTCATGCGTGGTGATGTTGACATGGACGGTGTTGTCGGTATCTCTGACGTTACCCGTCTGGTTGACTACATCCTGAGCAAGGATGCAACCGATATGAGCCTTGAGGCTGCTGACGCCGACATGGATGGTGAAATCGGTATCGCCGATGTAACCAAGCTGGTTGACTTCATCTTGAGCAAGTCTTGGGACTAATTCCCAATTCTTGACTGACCTTTAATAAAAGGCAGGGCTCTACGGAACCCTGCCTTTTTTAATGATGCGACTATCACAATGCGGGAGGTAAAAAAGGTCACACCATTATATGACAAAGGCAGCCTGCCGTGCTGGGCAAGCTGCCATTGTCATTCCTTGAAATACCGTAAGGCTTGAATTACTTGTTCTTTGCCTCCTCGGGGGCGATGCCCACCAGTTCGGGATCGATGAGGATGCGGCCGCAGTATTCACACACGATGACCTTCTTGTGCATCTTGATTTCCATCTGGCGCTGAGCGGGGATGCGGTTGAAGCATCCACCACAGGCGTTGCGCTGTACCACTACAATGCCCAGGCCGTTGCGGGTGTTCTTGCGGATGCGCTTGAAAGCGGTCAACAGGCGTTCCTCAATCTTGTTCTCCTGCTTCTTGGCTTTCTCGCGAAGGGTTTCCTCCTTCTGCTTGTTCTCGGAGACAATCTCGTTGAGCTCGCTCTTTTTCTCCTCCAGAGCGTGCTCACGGTCGGTGAACATCTCTTTGGCCTTCTCAATCTCGGCACGCAGGGCCTCGATGCGACGGCTGGCCTCGTTCATCTTCTTCTCTGCGAGTTCGATGTTCAAGGTCTGGTATTCAATTTCCTTGGTCAGGTAATCATACTCACGGTTGTTGCGCACGTTATCCTGGTCGGCGGTGTATTTGTCAATCAGTTCCTCGGCCTTAGCCTTGATGTCCCTGTTGCTTGCCAGTTCACCCTGCTGGATTGTCACCTCATCTTCAAACTTGGACACCCTGGTGTGGAGGCCGGCAATCTCGTCTTCCAGGTCTTGCACTTCTTGAGGCAATTCACCCCTCAACGTCTTGATGGCATCAATCTCTGAGAGTTTCTGCTGCAAGTCGTAGAGCGCTTTGAGTTTTTCTTCAACGGTGAGTTCTTTCTTCTGTGTTGCCATAACCTTGTGATTTATAAATAATTTACTTGATTAATCTCATTTTTCGCAAAAGCGACTGCAAAGGTAGGACTTTTTTTCTGAATAATCTCTAAAAAAATCTCTTTTGTGAAATGTTCGCTCTCGTAATGCCCTATGTCGGCGACCACAATGCGCTGGTTATTGTCCAGAAAATCGTGGTAACGCATGTCGGCGGTGACATAGAGCTGGGCACCCATCGCGACAGCCTTGTCGAGCAAGAATCCGCCGGCGCCGCCACACAGTGCCACGCGGGAGACCATGCAATCACCGTCGCCGCTGTAGCGCATGGCACCCACCTCAAAGGCAGCTTTGACGCGCTGGAGCACCTCGCGGGCTGGCATCGGCTCGATGCCACCGATGACACCGCATCCCGCCACCTCGCAGTGCGGTTCGCCGTAGGGTGCCACCTGGTTGTCGTCCAGGAACTGCACGTTGGTCATCCCAATCTTATCAGCCATGCGGAAGGAGACACCCTGCCAGGCGCTATCCATATTGGTGTGCGCGCTGTAGATGGTGATGTCGTGCTTGATGGCCATGGCCACAGTGCGCTCCACTGGCGTGCGGCCCATGATCTTCTTGAGACCACGAAAGATGAGAGGATGATGCGAGATGACCAGGTTGTAACCGCGCTCAATGGCCTCGGCGACAACGGCCTCGGTGGCGTCGGTGCACAACAGCACGCCGGTGATGGGAGCCTCGGGGTCACCCACCTGGATGCCCGCATTGTCCCACTCCTCCTGAAGGCGCAGCGGGGCATATTGCTCAATGGCGTCGCAGATTTCTTTTATCTTCATTGTTAGCTACTAGTTTCCAGTCCCTAGTTTCCAGTTCTTTGACAGCGGATGCCAACTAGGGACTAGAAACTAAGGACTAGGGACTACTATATTAAATCTTACCTTCGGCCTGCAAGCGCTGGCGGTCCACGTCGATGTAGAGCTCGTCGAGCTGGCTCTGGTCAACGGGGCTGGGAGCGTCAAGCATCACGTCACGGCCACTGTTGTTCTTGGGGAAGGCGATGCAGTCACGGATGCTGTCCAATCCAGCCATAATCGAGACAAAGCGGTCGAAACCGAATGCCAGGCCAGCGTGGGGAGGTGCACCGTACTTGAAGGCGTTGATCAGGAAGCCGAACTGTGCCATGGCACGCTCGGGGGTGAAGCCCAAGATGTCAAACATCTTGGCCTGCAGCTTGCCGTCGTGAATACGCAGGCTACCGCCACCCACCTCGATACCGTTGCACACAAAGTCGTAGGCCTTGGCGCGAACCCTCTCGGGATGCTCGTCGAGCAGGGGGATATCGTCGGGATTGGGCATGGTGAACGGGTGGTGCGTCGCCATCAGGCGCTGCTCCTCATCGCTCCACTCAAACAGGGGGAAGTCGATAATCCACAGGCACTCAAACTTGTTCTTATCCCTCAAGCCCAGGCGCTCGCCCATCTCCAGGCGCAGGGTGCACAGCTGCACGCGCGTCTTGTTGGCGTTGTCACCGCTCATGATGAGCACGAGGTCGCCGTCGTTGGCGCCCATCTTCTCCTTGAGTCGCTGCCAAACCTCGGGCTCGTAGAACTTGTCGATGCTGCTCTTGACGGTGCCGTCGGCATTGAACTTGACATATACCAAGCCCTTAGCACCCACCTGCGGACGCTTGACGAAGTCCACCAGGCCGTCGAGCTGCTTGCGCGTGTAGTCGGCACAGCCGGGAGCACAGATGGCACCGATGTAGTTAGCCTCGTTGAACACGGGGAAGGTGCCGGTGCCCTTGAGCACGTCCTCGACCTCGACAAAGGTCATGCCGAAGCGGCGGTCGGGCTTGTCGCTACCGTACAGGCGCATCGCGTCGTGCCAGGTCATCTGCTCGAGCTTCTCGGGCAGGTCAACGTTGCGCACCTTCTTGAACAGGTGACGTGCCAGGCCCTCAAAGACGTCGATAACGTCCTCCTGGTCCACAAAGCTCATCTCGCAGTCAATCTGGGTAAACTCGGGCTGACGGTCAGCGCGCAGGTCCTCGTCACGGAAGCACTTGGCAATCTGGAAGTAGCGGTCAAAGCCAGCCACCATCAGCAGCTGCTTGAGCGTCTGCGGGCTCTGAGGCAGCGCGTAGAACTGGCCCGGGTTCATGCGCGAGGGCACGATGAAGTCGCGTGCGCCCTCGGGCGTCGAACCAATGAGGATGGGCGTCTCCACCTCCAGGAAACCCTTGTCATCAAGGTAGTTGCGGATAAGGATGGCCATATCGTGGCGCAACTCGAGGTTGCGGCGCACGGCATTGCGGCGCAGGTCCAGATAACGGTATTTCATCCTCAAGTCGTCACCACCGTCGGTATTGTCCTCGATGGTGAACGGCGGGGTGATGCTCTCGCTCAGGATATTCAGTTTGTTGGCGATGATTTCGATGTCACCAGTGGGGATGTTGGCATTCTTGCTCGAGCGCTCAGCCACAGTGCCCTCGATTTGGATGACATATTCACGGCCCAGGTGGTTAGCCTGCTCGCACAGGTCTGCGTCCACCTCGTTGTTAAACACGATTTGAGTGATGCCATAGCGGTCACGCAGGTCAACAAAGGTCATGCCACCCATCTTGCGGGTGCGCTGTACCCAGCCTGCCAGTGTGACGACTTCGCCCACATTGGCAAGACGAAGTTCGCCGTTAGTTTTGGTTCTATACATTGGTAAATCTTGTATTGATATGGTTGTTGGGTTGTTATTGTCGTTTTAAACATACAAAGTTACTACATTCTTGGCACAAATGAGCACCACGAAACAAAAAAATATTCATTAATCCAATTTTTTCATGACCACTCCTGTCGTATCTGAACACGAATGGCCAGGAATTCCCACGAATATCCATTAATAAAAAATTAATTGATGACCATTCATGGACATTAATGGACATTCATGTTTCAAAAAAATACTCTATGGATATTTAAGAACACGAATGGCCATGAATTCCCACAAATATCCATTAATAAAAAATTAATTTATGACCATTCATGGACATTGATGAACATTCATGTTTCAAAAAAATGCTCTATGGCTATTCCTGAACACGAATGGCCATGAATCCCCACGAATATCCATTAAAAAAAAATTAATTTATGACCATTCATGGACATTGATGAACATTCATGTTTCAAAAAAAATCCATTTTTGTTTGGCACTCCGCTCAACTTGCACCCGTTGCCTTTCGGCGAAGGTAGGCAGCGTTTCGGGATTGCAAACAAAAAAAATCCATTTTTGTTTGGCACTCCGCTCAACTTGCACTACCTTTGCACCGCTTTTAGCGAGAGTGCGGGGTGTAGCGCAGTCCGGTTAGCGCGCCTGCTTTGGGAGCAGGAGGTCCCTGGTTCGAATCCAGGTACCCCGACTTTACCTAAAACACACACTCACATCAAATGATTACGGGAGCAACCGCCATTGTCATCAGGCTTGTTCCCGTTGTTTTTTATTTAATTATTTCTTTAGATTTCTCGTGCGATAGCACGATCATTATTGAGGGCACAGACTACAATCAGACGACATTTATTATCGCCCTGCGGGCGAGAAATCAAAAATGGCTTAAAAAATTTTTCTTTGATTTCTCGTGCGACAGCACGATCATTGTTGAGGGCACAGACTACAATCAGACGACATTTATTATCGCCCTGCGGGCGAGAAATCAAAAAACGACTTAAGAAAATTTTTCTTTGATTTCTCGTGCGACAGCACGATCATTATTGAGGTCTTAAAAGTCCATGCCGTCGAACAACGTGGGTTGCGGCAGCAGCTGGAAGGTGTGACGGTGATGGGGCGTGGCGCCATACTGGGCGATGGCGGCACGATGGTCGGGCGTAGGATATCCCTTGTTGCGCGCCCAGCCATACTGTGGGAACTCCTTGTCGAGCTGGCGCATGAACTCGTCACGGTGCGTCTTGGCCAGGATAGATGCGGCGGCAATGCTGAGCATCTTGCCGTCACCCTTGACGATTGTGGTGTGGGGAATGTCCTGATAAGGGAAAAAGCGGTTGCCGTCAACGAGGATGCCCTCGGGACGCACCTGCAGCTGGTCCAGGGCGCGGTGCATGGCCGTGATTGAGGCCCGCAGGATGTTGATGCGGTCAATCTCTTGGGGCGAGACCATCGCCACCGCCCAAGCCACCGCCTCACGCTCGATGATGGGACGCAGCTGCTCACGCTGACGCTCGGAGAGCTGCTTACTGTCATTAATCAAGTCGTTGTGAAAATCCGGGGGCAGAATCACCGCCGCAGCCGTCACCGGCCCGGCAAGGCATCCGCGGCCCGCCTCGTCACAGCCCGCCTCAACGCGTCCCGCTATGAGAAACGGCTGGAGCATGGTCACAGTTTACGTTCGATGACGTAGTCAAAGATTTCGCGCAGCTGGTCAACCGTCTCGTGGGGGGAATAGGGCGAGAGCACAGCATTGGCCTCGTCACGCAAGCGGTTCATCGTCTCATAGGCATAGTCGATGCCGCCGGCACGCTTGGCAAAGTCTATCAAGCGGTCGATGTCCTCACTGCTGGGGCAGTCCTTGTTCACGAGGCGCAGCATCTCGTCGCGCTCGGGAAGGTCGTCACGGCGCAGGGCGTAGATGAGCGGCAAGGTGACCTTGCCCTCACGCAGGTCGTTGCCCGTGGGCTTGCCGATGATGGGATCGTTGTAGTAGTCGAACGTGTCGTCCTTGATCTGGAAGCAGATGCCGAGCAGACGGGCAAAGCGGCGCAACTCGTCGATAGCGGTCTGCGGCGCATTGTTGGCATAACCGCCCACCTCGGCACAGCACTCAAACAGCGATGCCGTCTTGGCGCGGATGATACTCATGTAGGTCTCCTCGTCAATGTTGTGGTTGCGCGCGATGTCCACCTGGTCAATCTCGCCGAGCGACAGGTCACGGCCCATATCAGCGAGCGCGCTCAGGATGCGACCGTCGCCAGTCGCCACGCCGCAACGCAGGGCGCCGGTGACGAAGAAGTCGCCCACGAGCACCGCCACATGGTTGCTCCACACATTGTTGATGGTGGGCAGGCCACGACGCTCGGTCGCCTCGTCGATGACGTCATCATGGATCAGCGAGGCATTGTGCAGCATCTCGAGGGCAGCAGCACCCTGCAATGCCTTCTCGTTAATGCCACCAAAAAACTTGGCACTCAACAACGTGACGATAGGTCGCAACATCTTACCCTTGTTCTTGAGATAAGTGGTCACGATACTGTTGGTGAGTTCACTGCCACTGGTCAGAGTGGTCACAATGATGTCATTGAGGGCGTCCAGCTCAGGCCTCAGTTGCTCCTGGATATGTTTCAACGATATTGCCATAGCCTGCAAAGGTAGCAATAATTCCTGGGAGCGCCACCATTTTTAAGAGTAATTTTAAAAAAATCCCTCTTTTGCAACAATAGAAATTTCCCATCAACTGATTATTATTAAAAACAACTGATTATTCTGACCTTCCTGACAGCATCCTTATACCTTTGGCCCCACGCCAAGGCGCCAAGCCGCTAAGACATTAATTTCCAACGACATCAACCTTCACAGCACAGTTGCCATCGCCCAAGACGCCCCACGAGAGCACGGGTGCCATCGGCTGGGACGTGTTCTTTTGATAGCCAAAGCGAAGCGACGCCATCAACAAGAACCGTCCCAACGATGCACCAACCCCGTTGCCATCACCATCCCCCTAAAAACTACATCAAAAGAACCGTCCCTTTTTTACTATATCAAACAACAAGGACAGTCAAACAACTGGGATATGTCAAACAACATGAACTACGATGAACAACTTCAACAACTTTTTTTGATTTCTCGGCCGACAGGCCGATAAAAAAATCTTAGCGGCTTTGCGCCTTGGCGTGGGGGGTGGCTTTGGGGGTTGGGAAGGGGTCGAGGGAGAGAATTTTTGGCGGGTGGGGAAAAAATGATTAACTTTGAACCCTTAATCAAACTGACCTGATATGGAAAACTCAAAGAAACTGCTGTTACTTGACGCATACGCCCTTATCTTCAGGGCTTTCTATGCGATGATTCGCAATCCGCGCGTCACCTCGACGGGCATCGACACCTCGGCGGTGTTCGGTTTTGTCAACACCCTGCAGGACCTGCTCAAACGCGAGCAGCCCTCACACATCGCCGTGTGCTTTGACCCGCCAGGAGGCAAAACCTTCCGCCACGAGAGCTACGAACCCTATAAGGCCAACCGCGACAAGACGCCCGAGGGCATCCTCGCTGCCGTGCCCTACATCAAACGCATCCTGCAGGCTTACCGTATCCCCATCTTTGAGGTTGAGGGCTTTGAGGCCGACGATGTTATCGGCACCCTCTCCCATCAGGCCGAGCAGCAGGGATTCTTCACCTATATGGTCACCGGCGACAAGGATTTTGGCCAACTGGTGACGCCCAACATCAAGGTCTATGACCCGCTCAAGAAGGAAATCCTGGGTGTCGAAGAGGTTAACGCCAAATACGGCATCAACGTTCCCACCCAACTGATTGACATCCTGGGACTCATGGGCGACAGCGCCGACAACATCCCCGGCTGCCCCGGCGTGGGCCCCAAAACCGCCGAGAAACTCATCCAACAATTTGGCTCCATCGAGAACCTGCTGGAGCATACCGACGAACTCAAGGGCGCTCAGCAGCAAAAGGTGCGTGACAATGCCGAGCTGATACGCATGTCCAAATGGCTGGCGACCATCATCACCGACGTGCCCATCACCCTTGAGGCCGACGCCTTGAAGCGCAAACCCACCGACATGGAGGCCCTGCGCACCATTTTCAACGAATTGGAATTCCGCACGCTCACCAGTCGACTCATCGACGGCGGCGAGGCCAATGCGGGCCTTGACGACATACCCGATGTGGAAACGCCACAGCCTGCGCCTACCGCCGCAGCGAGCGTTCCGCCTGTAGAGAAACAGGCTCCCGCGTCACCCGCCCGCAAGCCCGCATCGGGGCAGCAGCTCTCACTGTTTGACATCGAAGAGCCCGCCCAAGAGGCCAAAGCCGAGACGCCCGCTTACAAATCCATCAATGATATCGCCCATGACTATCGACTGATCACGTCACCCATTGAGGTGGCGACTGTGGTGAGCGACCTGCAGGACAAGCCGCGCGTCGCCGTGAGCATGGCGGGCACTGGAGACAACGCGATGCGCTTCAACATCATGAGCATCGCCCTGTGCGCCGAGCCCCACAAGGCCGTTTGCATCAAGTGTGACAACCGGCAAGACATGCTGGCGGCACTGGCTCCGCTATTTGCAGGCAAAGCATGCATCGTCGGCAGTGATATCAAGCGGCTGATGGTTGTCTTGGATCAACACCGCATCCCGTTCACGGCGCCCTATTACGACACGGCGATTGCCCACTACCTGCTACAACCCGAGCGGGGACACAGCACCGCCGAGGTGGCCTACGAACTGCTCCATTACACAGCCATCACCCTCGAGAGCCTGTTAGGTCCCAAGGGGCGCAACCAGCTCAAGCCGCAACAACTGTCGCCCGAAGCCATCAAGCGTTGGGCATGCGAGAATGCCGATCTCACCCTGCAACTCCCCGACGTGCTTGACAACGCCTTGAAGGAACAGGGCCTGCATCAGCTGTTGACCGACATCGAATTGCCGCTGGTACAGGTGCTCGCAAGCATGGAACTCGCCGGAGCACGCATCGACGTCAAGGCGCTCAAAGACTATTCTGTCACCTTGACCGAGCAGATGAACCGCCTTGAACTGGAGTGCCACCAACTGGCAGGTGTGCCCTTTAACACGGCATCACCAGCGCAGGTGGGAGAAGTGCTTTTTGACCACCTGAAAATCGACCCTAAGGCGAAGAAAACCAAGACGGGCCAATACAGCACCACCGAGGACATCCTGCTCAAGTTGCGCGACCGCCACCCGCTTATCGATAAGATTTTGGAACTGAGGGGAATACGCAAGCTCCTATCCACCTATGTCAATGCCCTGCCAGCGCTCATCAATCCGCAGACGGGGCGCATCCACACGACCTATAACCAGACGGTCACCGCCACGGGACGCCTGTCATCGACCAATCCCAACCTGCAGAACATCCCCGTGCGCACCGACGACGGCAAGGAAATACGCCGCGCCTTCATCCCCGCCGAGGGCAATGTGTTCTTCAGCGCCGACTATTCCCAGATAGAATTGCGTCTGGTGGCCGACATGAGCCACGACAAGACAATGCTCGACGCCTTTGCCCACGACCACGACATCCATGCCATCACCGCGGCACGCATCTACCACAAGCCACTGGAACAGGTCACCAGCGACGAACGCCGCAAGGCAAAAACCGCCAACTTCGGCATCCTGTACGGCATCAGCGCCTTCGGCCTCGCCCAGCGGCTGAACATTCCCCGCGATGAGGCCAAAATGCTCATCGACGGCTACTACACCACTTTCCCGCAGGTGCGCGACTACATCGACCGCTGCATCGCCCAAGCGCGAGAGAAGGGCTATGTGACAACGCTCTACGGACGCCGCCGTATGCTGCCCGACATCAATTCACGCAATGCCGTGGTGAGGGGATTCAGCGAGCGCAACGCCATCAACGCGCCCATCCAGGGCACCGCAGCCGACGTCATCAAACTCGCCATGGTGCGCATCTTCAAGCGGTTCCAGGACGAGGATATCCAGTCCAAAATGATTCTTCAGGTGCATGACGAACTCAATTTTGACGTCATTCCCAGCGAACTGGAAACGGTGCAGCGCATCGTCGTCGAGGAAATGGAAGGCGTCTATAAGGGAGACGTGCGCCTCACGGCCTCCCACGGTACCGCCAGCAACTGGCTCGACGCACACTAATTTTTAATTAGGAATGAGGAATTAGAAATTAGGAGTTAGAAGTTAGGAGTTAGGAGTTAGGAGTTAGAAGTTGGCAGCGGGATTCGCTATCAACTGTCAATATCTGATATCTGATATCTCTTATCTAATATCTAATATCTCTTATCTGATATCTAATATCTGATATCTATTATCTGATATCTGATATCTATTATCTAAATCTTTTACTCTTCTCCTTCGATGATGAGGCGCAGCCACTGCGCTATCGTCAAGGGGATGGGGCCGACCGGCATGGTGGACATCAACCTGTCATTCATATCTTGCAGCAGGGGGCGCGCATCGGTCTCGCCGGCCCGCCGGATGATTTCATGAGCCTGGGGCATGGCACGCTCCATCACCTGCTGTGACGAGGGCCGCAACAGGAAACTGCGCCAATAGAGCCAATAGGCGTAGTCATAGATGCTTTGGGCATCAGCAGGGTTGTCCAAATCCACACGGCGGGCGATGCAGAACTGCTCGGGCACGGGAGCCTGCTCGTATTCCTCATCAAGGACCATGTGAAATGCTGTAGCCAGGGCATCCAGACTGGCATCGTGAGGGTCAAGGGCATCAACGCCACGCTCACCAGCGATGGTCCACCATATCACATAACGCACGTCATCAAGATTGAGTTCGTACTCCACATACTCATCGAGATTCACGACATGAGGCAAATACTGGCCACACCGCTTGTTGTGCAGACTGATGAACGAGCGCCACAAACCGGCATCGGCGACAATGTCCTGATAATACCCTGTCACCGCCAGCACAACATCGCGGCGCACCGCATCATCCAAATCACGCAGCCAGGGCGACTCGTCCCACACCTTAGCTAAGCGCAGGGCAATCCACAGGTAGAACTGGTCGGTCACCTCTACCTTGGGATTGGAGGGCTGACGCTCCATATAGTCTTTTATACTGATTTCCATCTTCTCAAAATTGATTTCTTGCCGTAAAAGTACTCATAATTTTTCATTTTCGGCAGCCTCTTCCAAACAAAAGCACTATCTTTGCCTTGCGGCGAAGATAGGCGGCGTCTTAGAAATGCTCAAATATATTTGGCATTTCGTTCGACTTGCACTACTCTGCCTTGCGGCTAAGATAGGCGGCGTCTTAGAAATGCTCAAATATATTTGGCATTTCGTTCGACTTGCACTATCTTTGCATCTATCAAAAAAATATCAACCTAACATAAACGAAACAAATGAGAAAAAAAAGTATTCTATTCATGAGTGCATTGATCGCAGCGTCGGCTGTGACGACGCAGGCTCGCATCAACTATCCTGACACGCGACGCGTGGACACGGTGGACACTTACTTCGGCACCCAGGTGCCCGACCCTTACCGCTGGCTCGAGGATGACCGCAGCGCCGAAACCGAAGCGTGGGTCAACGCCCAAAACAAGGTCACCCAAAACTACCTGAGCAAAATCCCGTTCCGCAAGGACGTTAAAAAGCGCATCACCGAACTCGCCAACTACGAGAAGATGGGTGCCCCCTTCAAGATAAAAGACAAATTCTATTTCTTCAAGAACGACGGTCTGCAGAACCAGAGCGTACTCTACGAGTATGACAAGAACGGCAACCACAAGATGGTGCTTGACCCCAACACGCTGAGCGAGGACGGTACCGTGGCCCTGCAGCAGCTGAATTTCTCCAATGATGGCCGTTACCTGGCCTATATCATCACCCGCAGCGGCAGTGACTGGAATGAGATATTTGTGAAAGACCTCAAGGAGGACCGTGTGCTTGACGACCACATCGTTTGGGCCAAGTTTACCGATGCCCAGTGGCTGGGCGATGGCTTCTTCTATAGCGGCTATGACGCCCCCGAGGATGCCAAGTCTTCCAAGAATGAGTTCCAAAAGGTATATTACCACAAACTGGGAACGCCTCAAAGCGAGGACTACATCGAATATCAGGACAAGAGCGAACCCCTCCACTTCCATCAGGTGAGCGTTAGCGAGGACGAGCGTTACGTCATGCTGTGGAAGAGCGATGCCGAGGGCAACGACATCTACGTCAAGGACCTCAAGGACCGCAATCCCCACTACGTGCAGCTCATCGGCGGCATGAAGTATGAACGCGGCGTCATCGGCATCGACAACGGCAAGATTTATGTGATGACCAATGAGAATGCCCCCAAGGGCAAGATTGTCACCTACAATGCCGAGACCTTGTCTCCCGCCAGCTGCGCCGAGTTCATCCCCGAGCAGGAATCAGTGTTGACGGGTGCCGCTATGGCCGACCACAAGTTCATCCTCACCTATGACAAGGACGCTTCAAGCCATCCCTACCTCTATGACCTGAACGGCCGCCTCATCCGTGAGATTGAGTTGCCCACCTACGGCTCGGTTGGCTTCTCCTGCAAGAAGACCGCCAAGGAGGTATTCTACAGCTTCACCAGCTACACCTTCCCCGGAGCCATCTACAAGTATGACCTCGAGACGGGCAAGAGCGAACTCTTCTTCCAGCCCAAGGTGAACCTCAAGAGCGAGGATTACGTGACCGAGCAGGTCTTCTACAACAGCAAGGACGGCGCCCGCATCCCCATGTTCCTGGTCTATAAGAAAGGCCTGAAGCGTGACGGACAGCGTCCCACCTTCCTGTACGGTTACGGTGGCTTTAACGTGAGCCTCAACCCCGGTTTCACCTACACCCGCACACTGTTTGCCATGCTGGACTGCGGCGGCATTTGCGCCTATGCCAACCTGCGTGGTGGTGGCGAGTATGGCGAGGAGTGGCACCAGGCCGGCACCAAGATGAACAAGCAGAACGTGTTTGACGACTTCATCGCTGCCGCCGAGTGGCTCATCGAGAACAACTACACCAACCCCAAGAAACTCGCCTGCAACGGTGCCAGCAACGGCGGTCTGCTCGTCGGCGCAGTGGTCAACCAGCGTCCCGACCTGTTTGCCTGTGCCGTGCCTCAGGTGGGTGTGATGGACATGCTGCGTTACCACGAGTTCACCATCGGCTGGAACTGGGCTCCTGACTACGGCCGCAGCGATGACAGCCCCGAAATGTTCCGTTACCTGCGCGGCTACTCGCCCCTGCACAACATCAAGAACGACGGCACTCACTATCCTGCCATCATGGTGACCACCGGTGACCACGACGACCGCGTCGTGCCTGCTCACAGCTTCAAGTATGCCGCCGAGCTGCAGCACTGCAACACCGGCGACCAGCCCAAACTCATCCGCATCGACAGCAAGGCTGGCCACGGCCACAGCAAGCCCATCAGCAAGATTATTGACGAATATACCGACATCCAGTCCTTCATCATGTACAACCTGGGCGTCAAGTACAAATACAAAAAGTAATCCCTTTGTGACCAAACGCCGCAAGTGTTAAATACGAATTACGCGAACTGATTCCAATTGCGCGAAACCAACAATCTGAGATTCGTGAAATTCGATTCATTCGCGTAATTCGCTTTTTTCTCATCAACGAGGAAAACATCATCGCACAGTCAATGGATTCAAGCCGCCGACACATCGACCGATGCCGTGGAGAGATCATCTCGTCATGGCTGGTCCTGCTACTATTCGCTGTCTCAATCGTCATCGGGTGCATCAAACACCTGAAGCCGTCCCTTGAGGGCTTCCAGTCTTGGGGAATCAGCGATTGGCTTATCAACTATGAGGGGGGCTTTGTCAGGCGTGGACTCCTGGGACAACTGCTGATAGAGTTGGAGAAGATACACCTCTATGACGTGCGAATAGCCATCACGTTGATATGTGTCGTGTTCTCCTTGGTGATTCTTTTCATTCTCTTGCAGGTATTCAAAAAACAGGGATGGTCACTGTTGATTATCCCCACGGGACTGTGCTTGGGATTTATCTTCATGAATTACTGGGGACGGCGCGATATGCTGTCATTGACCATGACCTTCGTCATCTTCTACATATACAAGATGGCGGTCTCCCGACCTCGGGGATGGCTACCCTGGGGGACATTTCACCTACTGTCGGTGCTCCAGATTCTCATACATGAAGCTTCATTCTTCTACACTTTCCCCATCCTGATGCTCCATAACTTCTACAGGCTGCGGTCCCAACACCACACAGTCGGTGCAAGTACGGGCTGGTGTCTGCTCCATTTCATGCCCGTTTTGATGACGATGGGGCTTGTGTGCCTGTTCAAGGGAGACCAGCAGATGGCCGAGAGCGTCTGGGCTTCATGGGCCGCCGTATTTAACACTTACCAACCCAAGGCCTCGGCAGAAATCGGCCTCAGCGTGAAAGCATTGGGATGGGATGCCATGGAGACGTTCTACAACCATTTCTACACGGGTTATATTGGTTGCCACGCGCCCCGTTTGTGGCGCATACCTTTAGCGCTGCTCAACCTGCCCATCACCTACCTTCTGGTCACCCGTCTAAACAGTGTCAAGACAGGCATTTACCCACAGCGTGCCATGAACCACACCGCCATGAGCGATATCGTTCTGGTACAATTCTTTGCCCTGTTACCCATGTACACTGTACTGTCCTGTGACTGGGGCCGCACGTTGCCCTACCTGGTAATCTCGTCGGTGTTCTTCTTCCATCTCTTCAATCAGGAACGGCCGCTGTTTTCCCGCCGCCTGTCCAGGGTGTCTGCCAGATTGCAGGACGGCATCTCTGCCATCAAGCCAAAACACCTGGCGATAGCATATATCCTGCTGGTACTGTTAGCCCCCATACCGCGCTATTATGCGCCGCTTGACACCACCAACACGTTCCAGCAGAGGTTCCAAGTCGAGTTACTACGCCTCATCAATCATTAATGACGACAATGAATGGTATCCAACATATCGTGAAACTCCTTCGCCCGAAGCAATGGGTGAAAAACCTGTTTGTCTTCTTGCCTTTGTTCTTTGACAAGCGCTTGTTTGAGATGGATGGCCTGCTGCCGTGTGTGCTCATGTTTTTCGCCTTCAGCTTCGCGTCAAGCGGCATCTACTGCTTCAATGACATCAACGACGTGGAGGCCGACAGGAAGCACCACGAGAAACGCAACAGGCCCATCGCCAGCGGTGCCGTGAGCATCAGGGCAGGTTACGTCCTGATGATTATATGTCTCCTCGTTGCTGCAATGTTCCTGTGGGCGATCACATGGTTCAATGCGGGTGCTGCCAGTGCCGTTTTCCTGATTGTGGGGCTGTATGTCGTGATGAACATCGCCTACTCGCTCAAACTCAAGCAACTTGCCATCATCGACGTGTTCATCATCGCCATCGGTTTTGTGCTCAGGGTGTTTGCGGGCGGCATGGCTGCTGGCGCAGGCCTCTCCCACTGGATTGTGCTCATGACCTTCCTGCTCACGCTGTTTCTCGCCTTCGCCAAGCGTCGCGACGACGTGGTTGTCTATGAAAACAGCGGCGTCGAGGTGCGCAAGAGTGTGAGCAACTACAATATTTCCTTCCTGAACACAGCCATCAGCGTTGTCGCCAGCATCACGATGGTGTGCTACATCATGTACACGGTCTCGCCTAACGTTGTCTCAAGGTTCAACAGTTCATACGTCTATCTCACTTCGGTATTCGTTCTCGCCGGCATCATCCGCTACCTGCAGATTACCATCGTCGAGACGCGCAGCGGCAGTCCAACAAAGGTGCTGCTCCACGATCACTTCATCCATGGGTGCATCCTGTGTTGGCTCATCGCCTTCACGTTAATCCTGTATCTGTAAAAATCCTGCTTAGTCTTTAACGAGGCGCACATAGCCATAAACGCCCGCACCGCGGTCAATGACGCTATAGTGCTCCGGCTCATCGATGACCTCACAGCCAGCGACATCAACGGCATGAACGAGGCTATCCCGCAATTCCTCAAACTTGTCAAGGGCAGTTTGCTCGTCCTTGCAATTATACACGTCGCTCATTGCCGAGTCCTCACTCTGGAACTCAAAAACCACACGATATTTCATACATTATATTTGTCTGTCAACGGTCAGCGGTTGCCGTACATCTCCTCGTAGTAGCGCTGGTAGTCGCCGCTGGTGACGCTGTTGACCCATGCCTGGTGGTCGAGGTTCCAACGGATGGTCTTCTCGATGCCCTCGGTGAAGGGGGTCTCGGGATACCAGCCGAGTTCGCGGGCAATCTTGCTGGGATCGATAGCATAGCGCATGTCATGGCCAGGGCGGTCGGTGACAAACTCGATGAGGCCGTCGTTGATGACGTCGAGGTCGCACTTGAGCAACTGCTGGTATTCGGGCTCCTCATGCATGATGCGGGCAATGATGGCAATTACCTGCTTAACAATGTTGATGTTGCTCTCCTCGTTGAAGCCGCCGATGTTATACACCTCGCCGACGGTGCCTTGGCGCAATACCAAGTCGATGCCCTTGCAATGGTCCTCCACATAGAGCCAGTCGCGCACATTCTCACCCTTGCCATACACGGGCAGTTTCTTACCCTCAAGGATATTCTTGATAATGAGCGGAATAAGCTTCTCGGGGAAATGATAGGGACCGTAATTGTTGCTGCAGCGGGTGATGTTGACGGGCAGGCCGTAGGTCTCGTGATAGGCCATCGTGATGAGGTCGGCACTGGTCTTGCTGGCCGAATAGGGCGAGCGGGGAGCCAGCGGTGTCTCCTCGGTGAAGAAACGGCGGCCGTAGGTCTTGAGGTCGGTGCGGCCCTGGATGACCTCACGCACATCGTCGCTCACCTCCAGCGGCTGCGGCTCGTCAAAGTCCTTGCTCAGCGAGCCATAAACCTCGTCGGTCGAAATCTGAAGGTACTTCTTGCCAGGGGCATAGGTATTGTGTCCCTGGGCGTCCTTACCCGTTAACCATGCCTCACGGGCACAGTCAAGCATATTCTGGGTGCCCAGGATATTGGTCTCGAGGAACAGGCGCGGATTGGTGATGCTGCGGTCCACATGGCTCTCGGCAGCAAAGTTGACGATGTAGTCCACATCGTTGTCGCGCATGATTTCCTGCACCAGTTCGCGGTCACCCACGTCACCGCGGATGAAAGTCACATTGGGCAACTCAATCTCACGCTTGATAGAGGCAAGGTTTCCAGCATAGGTCAAGGCGTCGAGAATGATGACCTCGATGTTGTCGCCATACTTGTCAAGGATATATTTCACAAAATTTGAGCCGATAAAACCGGCGGCTCCCGTAACAAGATAAGTCTTCATTGTTCAGTAGAGGTTTGGTTCAACTCACAAAGGTAACAATATTTTTTAATGCCACCAACCATCCTCCACCAAAATGTGCATGAGCACCACTCGTCGGCAACCATTGTACGCCTCCAATGAATCGCCCCGAATGCAACGAGTGCCGGCAGCTTTCACTACCGGCACCCGCCATGTCGTTATCTCTCGATTGAGAAATTAGTCAACGTTGAGGTTGACACGCTTCAGGTCGATGGCCTTGAGGTCCTTGTCGGCAGCAGCGAGGAACTGTGCAACAGTCTCCTTGTTCTCGCCAGCCTCGTAAACCTGCTCCATCAGGACGTTCTCCTGATAGAACTTGTTCAGGCGACCCTG
>CADAFP010000004.1 GCA_902787185.1 uncultured Bacteroidales bacterium
GTTTTAGAGGCACTCTCAGGGGAGTCATTGATGAAAAATTCTTCCTTTTCAGACTCACTAGGATTTACGCCTGCCCCCACTAATTTTCCGCTGAGCCCTAAAAATGGTTCCAAAAGGCAAGTAAGAACCGATTTTAAGAACCATTTTTAAGAACCATTTTTAAGAACCATTTTTAAGAACCAACTATCATGGCAGAACAGTTATTCTTCAAAGAGGTGAAAGCCCACTTCAATCTTAGGAGTAGGAAGCAAAGCAAGCCCACCAACATTTATCTTGTGGTGTGCTTAAATGGAAAACAACACAAGTTCCCTACTGGTGTGAAGGTATATCCAGACCACTGGAATGAACGTATAGGTGACGCCATCACCTCATTAAGACTTCATGAGATGGATTTGAGAAACAATATCTACACGAATGAAGTATTAGGTGAAATGATGGACAGATTCAATGAATTCAAGGAATTCATTTGCTCCCATCCAGATAGAATCGCAAATTGTGAACAAATGTTAAAAACATATATCTACAACAACATGGAAGATAAGCATAACAACGAAAAGGATAATATGATGGAAATAGACATCATTGCCGAACTGAACCAGGTGGTTCATTTGAAAAAAAGTATGTATTTTTGCACTATTAAAAGTGTTAATTTGATAATTATAACTCCATTTGTTTTTTTAATCCCAAATTAGTATGAAGAAATTCTTTGTTACATTTTTGTTGTCATTGGTTGCGGTGAGTGCTTATTGTTTTGGCACAGGCACGTATTATACTATTGTAGGTAAGGGTAGTTCTGGGCAAACCAAATGCTCTGGACATGTTATTGAAGATACTTTCTTTAAAACGATTGAGTTATATGTTTCTGATATGCTCAATCAAAAGTACTATGTATATGAAAAAGTACAAGTTAATGAAAACACCGTTAAATATGTATGTGATAAGGAGAACACGATCACCTATGATCATTTAATAATCTTCAAGCAAAAATGCCCTAATGGTAAGAATGTCTATTTCTTTGAATTCCCGCCACTGTATGAAGGGCAAGGAAGGACTGTATATAAAGTGGTAAAATCGGAATAATACAGTGGGTGTTGGAGTGGCGACAGCAAGTATTGCCGCGTGACCGAGCGCTTCTACTTCGCCCCCACGTTGCACGGCGACCTAATCGGCCTGCGCCTCGCACTCTAAAAAGAGTGTGATTATTCTCGCATGGCTCCACAAGGCGCCATCCTCCACACCTTTAAAGAAACCGTCGATAATTGGCGGTTTCTTTTCTTATATTTCATGAGGGTGGGCGGGCATCTGTGGCGCTAATTATTTGCGTTTTATGCGGCATTTGGGCCTGAATGGGTAGTTTTTCGGAATAAAACACCGGAAATCGTTGCATTTTTCGTTGCATACTGTGCACGTAATTCAAAAAAAGTAGTAATTTTGCAGATTAAAATTGGTGACTATGCCTTCACTGGAGTTGAAAGATAAGCTGCAATCGTTGATGCACAAGGTGGAAAGCCTTGGCAAACGTTATGCTGCGCTCCAGGGAGAGAACAAGGACCTGTCGCGTCAGATTCAGCGGCAGCAGCTTGAGATAGCGCGCATGGAGAAGGAATTGGCACAGCTCCGCATCGATAATGAGTTCCTGCGGGTGGCACATACCGTTCCCAACAACCCCGAGGTTGTGGCGCAGTACAAGAAACAGGTCGCCAAGATGGTGCGGGACATTGACCGGTGCATCAAACAATTGAAAGCTTGACACGGACGATTGACGTTATGGCCGACAATAATAAAGAAAAAATATGGATTGAACTTGCCGATACTAACCCTATTGCCTTGAGTATCAGCCCTGGCGAGGAGGAGAGTTATCGTAAAGCGGAAGAACTTGTCAACACCTTGTGGACCAAGTGGATGAACCGCTTTAACAGCACGTCGTCGGATGTGCTTGCAAGAGTGGCATTCCAGTTTGCACGCCTCTATCTTGAGGCATACGGCGAGAACCGTAAGGTCAATGATTTCCTGACTGATTTGGATAAACAACTCGACACCCTGCTCGGTGACGAGAAATAAGCGGTTGCCCCGTCTCGTCGGGGTGATGGCATAGTTAAAGAAATTAGGTTCCTGCACCACTTTGGGTATGATATTATATCATGCTGGATTTCAGTGTGATAGTATTCCCGTTAGTGGTGTAATTTATTAATATATTTATAATTGTAATGAACATTTATATAGTTTGTGTGATTGTAGCCATCGTTGCGATGGCAATTGGCTGTGGATTAGCATTCTATCTGTCAAAGAAGAATGCCAAGTCGCAAGCTAACGAGATTATCGAGAAAGCCCGTCTTGAGGCTGAAGTCCTCAAGAATAACGAGGTGTTGAAAGGCAAGGAGAAGGGAATGTCGATCAAGAACGAGGCCGAGAAAGAGGCCAATGCAAGGCTCTCTAAGGTGCAGACCAGCGAGGCCAAGCTCAAGCAGCGCGAGTTGACGCTCAACCAGCAGATGGGTGACCTCAAGCGCCGCAACAACGAACTTGATGGACTCAAGATGAATCTTGACAACCAGATGGCTGTCCTCGAACAGCGCAAAACCGAGGTCGATAAGATGGAGAAGAGCGTGCGCGACACGTTGGAGCACGTGAGCGGTCTGTCGGCTGCCGAGGCCAAGGAGAAACTCATCGAGTCGCTCAAGGACGAGGCCAAAACCAATGCCGCCAGCTATATCAACGAAATCATGGACGATGCCAAGATGACGGCCAACAAGGAGGCTAAGCGCATCATCATCGAGACCATTCAGCGCGTCGCTACCGAGACCGCCATCGAGAATGCTGTTACCGTATTCCATATCGACAATGACGAGATTAAGGGACGCATCATCGGCCGTGAGGGACGCAACATCCGCGCCCTGGAGGCCGCTACCGGCGTCGAAATCGTTGTGGACGATACCCCCGAGGCCATCGTGCTGTCGGGCTTTGACCCTGTGCGCCGCGAGATTGCACGCCTCGCACTCCACCAGCTGGTTAGCGATGGCCGCATCCATCCCGCACGCATCGAGGAGGTGGTTGCCAAGGTGCGCCGCCAAGTCGAGGAAGAAGTTATCGAGACCGGTAAACGCACCGCTATCGACATGGGTATCCATGGCTTGCACCCCGAACTCATCCGTCTCATCGGTAAGATGAAATACCGCTCCAGCTATGGTCAGAACCTGCTGCAGCACTCACGTGAGACCGCTAACCTGTGCGCTATCATGGCCAGCGAGTTGGGCCTGAATCCTAAGAAGGCTCGCCGTGCCGGTCTGTTGCATGACATCGGCAAGGTGCCCGACGACGAGCCCGAACTGCCGCATGCACAACTGGGTATGAAGATTGCCGAGAAGTATAAGGAGAAAGCCGACATCTGCAACGCCATCGGCGCCCACCACGACGAGGAGGAGGCCACGAGCCTGTATGCTCCCATCGTGCAGGTGTGTGACGCCATCAGCGGTGCCCGTCCCGGTGCCCGCCGCGAGATTGTTGAGGCCTATATCAAGCGCCTCAATGACCTGGAGAAGTTGGCATTGTCTTATCCCGGCGTAATCAAGACCTACGCCATCCAGGCTGGTCGTGAGCTGCGCGTGATTGTCGGTGCCGACAAGATTACCGACGAGGAGACCGAAAAGCTCTCTAATGAGATTGCACAGAAGATTCAGGACGAGATGACCTATCCCGGACAGGTGCGCATCACTGTCATCCGCGAGACGCGTGCCGTGAGCTACGCTAAATAACCGCGTACCACGATGGACGACAACAAGATCAACCAAGTGAATGTGCCTGAGGCTGCCGAGCAACCTGTGAAATGTGACGCAGGGCCCTGCTGTGGCGCTTGCTGTAACGATGACATCGGTCGCTGCAACCTCACGAGCACTAACTGGCTTGAGGATGTTCCCGACAACGACTTTGAGATTGTCGAGGTGCTCTTCAAGAACACGCGTCGCGGCTTTTACCGCAACAGTGCCCGTATTCCCCTCAAGCGGGGTGACTGGGTGGCGGTAGAGGCTAACCCGGGGCATGACATCGGTCGCGTGGGACTCACCGGGCGTCTGGTCAAGAATCAGATGGCGCGTGTGAACCTGCGCAAGGACACAGAGTTCCTGCGTGTCTTCCGCAGGGCCAAGCCCACCGATATGGAACGTTATGAGCAGGCCAAGGCCCGCGAGGAGGACACGATGATACGTTCTCGCAAAATCGCTGTGGATTTGGGCCTGAAGATGAAAATCGGTGACGTGGAGTACCAGGGCGATGGCAACAAAGCCATTTTCTACTATATCGCCGACGAGCGTGTGGATTTCCGACAGCTCATCAAGGTGCTCGCCGATGTGTTCAAGATTCGTGTCGAGATGAAGCAGATTGGCGCGCGACAGGAGGCCGGCCGCATCGGCGGCATCGGTCCCTGTGGCAGGCCGCTGTGCTGTGCCACATGGATGTCGGGCTTTGTGTCGGTGGCAACGAGTGCCGCCCGCTTCCAGGACATTTCCCTGAACCCGCAGAACCTTGCTGGGCAGTGCGCTAAACTCAAGTGCTGCATCAACTTCGAGGTCAACACCTATGTCGAGGCCATCCGCCAACTGCCGGCCAAGGATGTGCACCTTGAGACTAAGGATGCCACCTACTACTATTTCAAGGCCGATGCCCTCAAGCGCGAAATCACCTATTCCACCGAGCGCAATGCGCCTGTCAACACCGTCACGCTGACGGCAGCACAGGCATTCGAGGTCATCGCGTTGAACAAGAATGGCGTCAAACCTGACAGCCTCAAGCCCGATGAGGAGGGTAATGCTAATGCCTCTCCTTTCGGTGACCTGCTCAATCAGGATGCCATCAACCGCTTTGACAAAAAGAAGAAGAAAAAGAAAAAGAAAAGCGGTGACAAACAGGCTCAGACAGGCAAGGCCGATGTCAAGGGCGAAAAGCAAGACAAGCAAGATAAGCCCAAAGATGCCGCGCCCAAGCCTGACCGTGGGGATCGCAAGCCGCGCCCAGGCAAACCCAAGCGCCAGCAGCAAGATGGCGGCCATGAACCCGCCAATGGCCATGGGCCTGCGCCAGGCAAGCCCCAGCGCATGGAGAAGAAGACCTTTAAGCCGCGTCGGCCGAAGGACGGCAATGCGCCCGCCGAGGGCAATCAAGCTCAACCCAAGCCAAATGCTGAATAGCCGCGTTGGGCATAGGAGTAAAACAGCTATGGCGGTAATGACGATGGTCATTGCCGTCATAGTGTTGTTGTCGGCGGTTTCATGCACGCAACAACCCTCGATGTCAACCGCACAATTTGTCCACCTGCCCACAGCGGGGTGGACCGCTTCGGTCCCATTGTCATTCTCGCCCCATTACGGAGACTCGACGGTGGCCTATGACCTCAAGTTGGCAGTGCGTCACAACAACAGTTACCGTTACAGTAACCTGTCGCTGGTGGTGGATATCTTTGCTGATGATTCATCCCGTGACCGCAAGACAATCGACCTCACCCTTGCTGACGAATATGGTAATTGGACAAGCGGCGGTTTTGGCGCATTGTATCAGGCGATGGTGCCGTTGGTCACTGGTGTACCTCCCGACAAGGCGAGTAAAGTGGTGGTTTGGCAGGCAATGGCCGGTTGTGACACCCTTTCAGGGGTAGTGGATATGGGCATCATTGTGAGCCCTAATGAATGAAAATTGCTGTTTTTTTTTGTTAATTCGTTAAAAAGGCCTAATTTTGCCGAGTTATAAACTGTTATCATGAAGATAGACAAGGAAGAGGCTAAACAGACGGGCATCCAATTGCTCAAGTATGGTGTGATAGGTGTGTTGAACACGCTCATCACCCTTATCACATTCTATTTGCTCAATACCAAGCTTGAACTGTCTTATGGTATCTCTAACGTCACGGGCTACGTCCTCGGCGTGATCAACAGTTTCCTGTGGAACCGCAACTGGGTATTCAAGACCAAGAACAATTTCAAGCGTGAGTTGCTGCTCTTCGTCTGTGGATTCTTTATTTGCCTCGCCCTGCAGCTTTGTGTCAGCTGGATTCTGCTCGAGGGCCTCGGCTGGAAGAGTTTGCCCGACGACATCATCCCCTTCTTCCCGATGCAGAAGGCCGGCCAGAACATCGTCATGGTACTTGCCATGGTCGTTTACACCCTCGCCAACTACGTCTATAACCGCACCGTCACCTTCCGCGTCGATCCCACGCCCAACAAGTGACATGGTTTTCCCGCAACATATTATAAAACTGATAGAGAAGCACTGCGGTCGCAAGATTGCATCTAGTGCCGATTGTGAGTTTGTCATCCTTGATATTGAGTCGGTAACAGGAGAACGAATTGGCCTGAACACCATCAAGCGCTTACTGGGGTTCAATGCTGATGAACGCAAGCCGCGCATGACTACCCTCGACATCATTGCACGCTACTTGGGATGCAACTCATGGGACGAACTCATCGAGTATGAGAACACTGCCATTACATCAGCATTTTTGCCAGGCAAGCGCAAGGAAATCATGGTGCGTGACCTGGCAACGGGCCGAGTGGTCCGCATCAGTTATCGCCCCAATAGGGTAGTGCGGTTGAGGTATGACGGTAATCACCACTTTACTGTCATCGAGAGCCGCAACAGCAAGTTGCAGGCTGGTGACCTGTTGACCATCACCCACATCATCCACAACTACCCCTTACTTGTGAGCGAGGTAATTCGTGACGGGAAATCACTTGGTTCCTTCACTGCTGGTGCACCTTACGGCATCACCTTTAGCCTGCAATGACCGTTATGGATACTTCCTCCTTTACTGGTCCAGGCATTGATAGCATCCTTGATGATGCCAAGTTGCTGCCACTGGGAGGCACGACGTGTGACTGCTACCAGGTCAATCTTTATGGCAAACTGCATTTCCTCAAACGGCTCAAGCCTGCCTTGAGCACCAATCCCCTCTTCAAAGCGGCCTTCGACAAGGAATTTGAGACGGGTTACCGCTTGGAACATCCCAACCTGGTTCGCTATATTTCCTGCGACAAGCAAGGCGATGGCATCCTCATGGAGTACATTGATGGAATGACGTTGACCCGTTTTGTGGCTACCCATCCCAGTTTTCTTGAGGATTACAACAACGCCCGCCGCTTCCTGCAACAGCTGCTGAATGTGGTAGGCTACTTGCATGACCATCAAGTTCTCCATCTCGACCTCAAGCCCGACAACATACTCATCACCCGCATTGGAAATAACGTCAAACTTATCGACCTGGGATTTTGCTATACCGATACTTACACCGACACGATGGGCCGCACCGACCGTTTTGCCGCCCCTGAGCAGCTAGACGGCTCGCGAGACGTCGATGCCCGCACCGACATCTACGCTATCGGACGCATTCTCCAGACGCTGCCATGTGCGACGATGTTTGGCGACATCATCGACCGTTGCACCCGCCATGACATGGCACGGCGCTACCAGTCAGTGAGCGAGATACTCGAGCTACTTGCATCCCGCAAGAAATCTGCTCGCCGTTGGCCGTGGTTAGTCATTTTGGCCATACTGCTATCCCTCGCTGGATGGGGAATTTATAGCTATCAATCACACATGACTCCACACGTCGCCCCTGTTGGCCAGCAGGACACAACATCAGTCGCACATCCCCTCGACACTCATGTCACAACTTCGTCACCGCAAGCCATCAAGCAGCCATCGACACAAGTTGCCGAAACGAGTGAAGCTCTATCAACCCAACCTCAGGAAGGTCCGCCAGCCGCGCCAGCAGCTACCCAACAGTTCTCAGTTAAGAGTTCTGACAGTAGAGCCGAACGCTTGGAACAGCAGGTGCAGGGTGATATCGACGATCTTTATCGCATGGTGCGCTCTGGCCAGGTTGACCCCTTGAACCTCATGTACATGAAGCAGACCCTGCCCAAGCAGATACGTGAACTCATTGAACTGTATCGCCAAGTGGGTAATTCCGAGAAAGTCAGCGAGTGGTACTACAAGCTCGATGTCGTCGAGCCCGTTTTATCTCAAATTATGTCCTGAGTCCCTCTTATCCCAATAGTGACAAATCCTCGGTAAAGCAACTTCAAGGACCCTTGGCGTTCGTCTATACACCGCTATGCGGTGGCTCTGCTTTTCCCGACATCTCTCAAATGGATGCAATGGATGGTCAAATAATTAAAAATCCTAACTATTTTTGCCCCGAATAAAGAAAAAGTCGCTCACGCGCTTGCGTTTCCGCGAAATTCTTCTTATATTTGCAGTGTCACAGCCTGACTGTGGCAGGACATATTATAAGGTAGCGTTTGGCTATTCCGCAATGGTGAATCTCGACAACTCACTTCGCAACAGGAATAACTGGAAACGCCCTCCTTAGTGTAGGACTATAGGTGTGTACCGCACATATCGTCCCCGTCTAAGGTGTGAGCGACTTTTCATTATTCGTTGCGAGGCAGTCGAGAGCCCACCATTGGAATAATGCTCAAGTAGGCTCACACTGCCTTATATTGATATGTATATCAATGTAAATCTGCACCTTCTTGAGCCTACACGGTGCTTAAACTAAGTGAAAAAATGCCATTGATAAAATGTGAAGACTGTGGGCAGATGGTGTCGGACAGGGCGACGGCTTGTCCCAACTGTGGAGCTCCCATTGTCAAGAAAGTTATGTGTGAAGAATGTGGTGCTGAGATTCCGATAGGGGCAACGTCATGCCCAACTTGCGGTTGCCCGGTGTCCCCTGTTACCAACGCCGCTCCTGCTCCTGTGGTACAGGCTCCCGTTCAGCCGCAGTATCAACCCCAGCCACAACCAGTTCAATCAAACGCCTTTGCCGCACCACGGGATATGGAACAACGTGTGCAGCGCTTTTTGGTGACTAATCGCAAGTTTTTCCCTCAGGAACGCATCGAGGAAATCCGCTCATGGTTGTTGACACTCAATGACGCGCAGATGAACTCGGTGGAGTGCTTGAAGTTTAAAGACCCAATGATTATGCTCCTTATTTCTTTCCTTGTGGGCGAATTCGGTGTTGACCGATTCATGCTGGGTGACACCACAAACGGAGCTCTGAAACTGATCCTTTCCCTGTTATGTGTTGGCTTGGTCTGGTGGCTTATCGATTTGTTTATGGTTACCGGTAAAACTCTGGAATACAATTATGATCAGCTGCAAGAGGCTTCATCATTCATTTAAGCCATTACAGGGAGATTAAATAATGAGAATAAAAAGTCAAATAATAATCCTGTAAAATAATCGAAAAATGAAAAAGTTGTTTTTGAAATTGGCATTTGTCATGCCCTTATTTCTTTTGTCATCGTGTGCAGATAGTGGTAGTTACGTGAAGTCGATTGCTTACTGGCATTTTGGAAATATGCTTCAATTCTTGCTCATTGCAGCCATAGCGGGATTAGCGTATCTGGTGTTCACTAAGATCCAGTCAATGGATGACACACTAAAAATCATCAGTGACCAGCTCCAGCAACAATCCTCATCATCACAGCAAATAGTGCAGCATACGGCCCAATCCAATGCCCCTGTAGTCCAAGCCCCACAGCCAGCAGTAAAGACCTGTCCAGACTGTGGCTCGACACTCGCCCCAGACGCTAACACTTGTCCCTCTTGTGGCTGTCCGGTATAATAAGCTGATATTGGCTGAATCTTTGAGACGATGGCTCTAGTAAAATGTATAGGTTGTGGGCAGATGATGTCTGACAAGGCGGATTTCTGTCCGCATTGCGGAATGGCAATGTGGGCAGAAAACACGCAACAAGACACCCAACGGCAACTGGCTACTTTGCGGCCTTCTAAGCCTGACAATACGGGGGACGCCATTGCAGGTAGTCTCATCTTTATCTCAGCTTTAGGTCTTATCGCTTTCGTCGCACTGTTGATTGGAGGCTGGTGGGCTTATAATAATATTCTTAATCATTCAATTGCTGATGTGTTGTATTCAGACGTTGATACAACAGCCCCTGTCGGGTATGTTGATGGTTACTCGGCTGCGGACGAGATGCTTGACATTGTCGTACCAGATGAAAATTCAGAATCGAGTGATGTGAACTACGAGGAGCAAGCTTCAATTGAGGATATTGTTGAAAAAGCGGCAGAAGCTGTGGTCGAGGATTTTTCGACCGATGATGATCCAGACATTGTTAGTGTAACAGTAGAAGATGCCCAAGAATAGCCATGCTCCACAATATTGAGGATATATATATTTATTGATAGTGAAAAAGAAAAGCTTATGGCACTGATAAAATGCAGTAATTGTGGACAAGATATTTCTGACAAGGCAAAGTCTTGTCCTCATTGTGGCTTGCAAATCAATTATATAGAGCATCAGCTAAGTGAAAGTTCAGAACCGTTGCCAGGCTTGAGCCCAGGCCGCAAGAAATCTGGAAATAACAGCAAAACCGGTGTGGTAATAGCTGTGGCGATTGCTGCCCTGGCTCTGCTGGGCGCCGGCTGCTGGCTGTGGTATGACAAGGCGCAGCAGCGTGCCGAGCAATTGGCATGGCAAGCCGAGCAGGCTCGACAGGACTCTATTGCCCAAGCTCAACTGCTAGAACAGATGCGTCAGGATTCCATTGCCCAGGCACAGCGGATGGAAAGAATTGAAGTGGCCTATAACGGATATGCGGCTGTGCTCAAGCAGTTCCTGTTGGATAATAGTAACGACTCGGAGTATAACGGTTATTTCCTGTTTGATTTTAATCAAGACGGGATGCCTGAGCTGTGCGTGGATGGTTTGCATCCCGATGACTTTGACTATGAATACACAGGATCAATGTTTTATGTTTACTCGATTCAAGGAAACAAGGCGCAGCGGATATTCAAGAAAATGTGCGGGGGGCCAAACTATTATCAAGGCAGCGGCTATATCCTCAGTGCCGACGAGATTTATGAAAATTACATTGTGGAAAAGATCAGATATGATAATGGGAAAATTGTCAGCAGCACAATAACCGAAATAAATGATCCCTATGGAGAGAAATCTCGTCCCGCAATCAGCGAGGGCAAGATATCAGAATTCAGGATGAGTGATCTTGAGTCATTAAAGAGTCAAATCATGTCCCTTATACAGATTAATTAACAATTAAGAACTATTGCGATATGGCACTGATAAAATGCAGTAATTGTGGAAATATGATATCGGACAAGGCCAAAACCTGTCCAAAATGTGGCTCCCCTGTTGGGGCGCAAAGCAATGATGCCATTGCCGACCTGATGCATCGTGAGGCCGTGGCTGCGATGAAGAGGGGCAACTATGACGAGGCACGGAATTATGTCAACGGATTGCTAGCAGTCAAGCCTGGTGATGCGCGGTTCCTGGCATTAAAGCAGGAACTGGAAGAATTGACTAATCCCAAGCCACAAGCGGTAAACCCGACTGGGCGGATAATAGCTTGTCCAAATTGTGGACAGATGATAAGTTCCAGAGCAACGAAATGCCCCAAATGCGGGCAACACGTTGTAAAAAAATCATCTGATCAGCAGCTGGTGGCAGAGCAAGCCGGTTTGGAGCAAAAGAAAAACAGCAACCCGAACCTTATCGTTTGCAGCGGTTGTGGCCATCAGATGAGTCCCAGGGCTTTGAAGTGCCCCAAGTGCGGTGCGCTGTCTCCCAAGGGCGAGACCCTTGAGAAAGAGCGCAAAGAGGAGGAGCGCATGCGACAGGAAGAACGACGACAGCAGGAAATTAAACAGAAAGCTGAGAATGAATCTCGCTTGTATCAAGCCGCAGTAACCAGTTTGGATAATCAAAATTATGTTGTCGCGCGTGAACACATCGATACCCTATTGGCCGAAAATCCCCAAGAGAAGCGTTACCAGCAATTGAAGAAGAAGTTTGACGATGCATTTAACAAGCGGGTGAAGGAACTGCGTGAAACCATTGAGGCTTGCCTTGAAAGCGGACGCTTGGATCATGCGCAAGAGGACCTGAACACCTTGATTAATTTGAATGCCGATGAGGCATCTTACAGGGAGCTCAAGCAACGTCTTGACGACGCCTTGTGGCAGCGGGCTGAGCATGATAAAAAAGCAGCTCGCCGACGCAAAACGATTATTGGCACGGTGGCAGCCATAGTGATATTGGCACTGTTGGCAGCAGGTGGCTACCTTTATAACAAGCACGCGCAGGCTCAAGAGGAATTGGCATTGTGGCAGCGGATTGAGCAATCGGCCACCATGACCGACATCGACCAGTATCTGGCCGACTTTCCCGAGGGAGAACATGCGGCGCAAGTGCAGGAACTGAAAACCAAAGTGCAGGAAATCGCGGATCAATGGGCACTAATTGAGAATTCCAATGATGCGTTAACCCTGCAAGAATTTATCGACAAATATCCTGAAGGAGTTTATCATGACAAGGCTGCTGAGACACTTGACAAGGTGCTGTGGCAAAAGGCTGTTGTCGAAGATGCTCCAGCAGCCTACAACCAGTATTTGAAGCAATGCCCGCAAGGTGTACATGTGGCCGAGGCCCAAAAATGGCTGCAACAGCATGCCCAGCAACAGGCTGAATTGCAGGAAAAAATGAAATTGTCGCCTGGAGAGATAAATCTTGTCTCATCGCGTGTGAGCTCGTTCTTCTATTCGATGGCATCGGGCTATGGCGAGAACATGACTGAACTCATCGCTTCACCCATGGCTTCCTTCCTTGGGAAGAAGAATGCAACAGCCAGCGATGTGATAGCTTACATGCGGCGTGTACACTCGGGTGATGTCTATGGCGTGGACATAACCATGGGCAATGTGAATGTGAAAAAGTCCCTTATATCTAACGGGGATCCTGTTTATACCGCTACTTTCGGCTTTGATCAACGTTTGAGACGTGAGGACGCGACTCAAGAGACGTTTGCCCACTATAACGGCACGGCAACCGTCAATGACCGCGGCCTGATTACATCCATCGGACTGAATAAAACCTCACATTATTAATAATGGCTATGAAAAGAAGGTATGTTTTAACGCTTATTTGCTTGGTCTCTGTGCTGTGTGTGGAATTATCGGCTCAAAACATGTTGTACATGGGAGATAATTACTACAGGAAGAACATGTTGAAAGCATTCAAAGCTATCAAAGAGCACAAACTCGACAAGGCCGAGAAGTATAGAGAGGATATACTGAAAAAAGCACCCAAAGACAAGGACGTCATTCCCAATATCCCAATAGAGAAACAACTGTATCCAGTGTGGGATTTATCCACTGTGATGATAATTAACACCCGGGATGGCCGGGGCAAGTCCACCTCTTGCCCTGCCTATAATCCATGGACCGCTTACGGCTTGATCAAGAATATCTCCAAACAAGTTGTTGTCGTGCAGAATGCCAACAGATTCCTTAGCGATAAAGACATTGAACTGACATTTGCCGACATCAAACACGCTATTGAGGTCAATATGATTGATAGTGTAAGAAAAGTCAAGACCGAGGAGGCTTATGACAGGTTGATCAATACACTCTATGATTACAAGAATCTCTCAACGCTGCAAGAAGAGAGGGAGCAAGTTGCCTATGGCGAGGTGAAAAACACCCATCAACTGGATGAATGCAAGCGTTATCTTGAAAAATACAAAAACTTGAATCAGACTCACCGCACAGCAATTGAGTGGCGGCGGGACAGTCTTGCGTTTGATAAACTGGGATATACGGCAGCAGCCTGCAAGCAGTATCTTGCCGATTATCCGCATTCAAGATATGGCATGAAAGTAGAGGAAAGGCTTCACAGGTGCGCCTTTGATGAGTTACAGGAAACTGTGGATGCCTGTAAGGAATACCTCAGTCTATATCCGTCATCGGACTACTGCTCCCAGGTGATGGCTTTGCAAGAAAAATATGCCTACCGCGATGCCCGGAAAGAGAACTCCGTCGGTGCATACCGTGATTTCGTAAAAGAGTACCCTCGTTCAGAATATCAAGACGAGGCACAGCAACTTATGCAGCAGGCATTAATGGGAAGATACTTTAACAGTGATGTCTCACTAAACGCGCTATACCGAGTGTGCTGCAATCTTGGAAGTGGTGGAAGCGATGTGGACGGATCACGCATCCAGGCACTGTATCATAACCTGTTGATGATGCCCACATCGGCAGTTATGATGGGCTGTGATGGGCTAACCGGAAGAGTGTCAATCGCAACCGACAGTGAGTATGGTAATGATGGTGAGGAAACCTTTGATTTCAACCTGCAGGGGTTGATGGAGAGGCACTATAATTCCCGCACGGGGTTGAACGATGATTACACCTATGGGTTTGACCCACAGTACGGCTTTAAGCTGATTTCTAAGAACGACGCCCAAGGCAAGACGGTTACCTATACCACACAGTGGGGTTATGATGGCCTGCTCAAGGAGATCAAGGGCAGTGACGGTTCACGCTATGTTTACTCCTATGACGGGTATTATCCGACGGTCTCTTATTATAAGGGCTCGTCGCTGGTCAAGAGAGATTCCTATGATAGGGAGTACTGTCTTGTTGAGTCTGTAAGGAGTGGGAACATTGTTCTTAAGTATGAACATAATAATTATGGAGATGTGATAACAATGATCAAGACACGTGGCGGTGTTTCCTTGGAGGAAACAACCTATGACTATTATTATACCAGTGGAGCCGGTAACAGTCATCAGTGGACTGGAGTGTCCCAATATAATAATGGTAGTTTTGTCGTTTCCAAGAGTCGGAGTTTTTACAATACCATCGACAGGGTTCAGTCCACCTCAAGAAAAACCTACAGCGTCGACTGGCATGACGTGAGACCCTAAGTAATTATGATGAACGACAATAAAGATATAGAATTATGGCATTAATCAAATGTAAAGAATGCGGACAGACGATGTCCGACCGTGCTGACGCATGCCCGCATTGCGGGTGCCCGTTACAGGAACAGATTGAGGTGAATAGCCTGGTAACATTGGGCTCTTATGATGACAAGAAGAAGGAGAAGAAGAAGGAAGATCCTCTCTGGCCTTTAGTCTGCTTGTTTTTTGCTCTCATGATAGCCCTTCTTGTCGTATTTGCCTCTATTGAGTCTCCATCATCGGTGTCTAAAGAACCTGAGGAACTTATACTGGGCTCCTGGGAAATCACCGATTCAACGGGATTCAAGGTCATTCTTCGTTATGCCTCTGATGGATACTTTTATTCGGAATCCTGGTGGAATGGGGATCATAGTCCCGAAAAGTGCGGTGGTACATATGATGTTGATGGCACGACCCTTTATACCAATCATCACATACAGTTAAGCTATTCTGAATTCAATAAACAGTTGACAAGTGAGATTTCTTTTTCTAACGATGGCAATACACTCACGAGGACATATCCGAGCGGTGAAACAGAAGTGTATATCCGAGTGAGCCGATAATTGATAGTAACGGCATTTAAGACGAAGGAAGAACCGTCTCTTTTTTACCAGGGTCCTACAATCTGCTGTATCGACACCGCATGGGGGCTGTGCCACGGCTATGCCGTGGCGGTACTTTCGATAAAATTCAAGTGGGGCGGGATTGGTTTCCTGCCCCACTTGGGTTAGTGTTTGCTTGAAAGAGTGGTTTACTTCACGATGACCTTCTGGCCGTTGTGGATGTAGATGCCGGCGGGCAGGTTGTTGCCATTGAACTTCTGGCCCATCAGGTTGTAGTAAACGTTGTCCTGAGCGGTGGCAGCCTTTACCTCATCGATGCGGGTGGAGTTCGAGTAGGTGAAATCGATGACAGTGACAGGGAGTTCAACGTTAGTGCCGCAACCCAGCGTCGAGGTGGCATTGGGAAAGTCATTGCCCTGGGCAAAGTCGATGAAGCTCTCAGTATTGTCAGTGTAAGTCATGCCCTGCTTGCGGATGCCAGAGGTGTAGAAAGGAGCATAGTCCATGCCCTGGATGCCGTTATCATCATCCTCTGCATCATAGACCATAGTTACAACCAAGCTCTTGCCTTTAGGCAGGCTGAAAGGCGCATCAAGAACGTACTCCATGGTCTGGTCCTCATAGAAGCAGTCCAGCATCGAGAACTCTTCCTCTCCGTCATACACGAGCTCGTCAAAGGTGAAGAACTGCTTTACGCCTTCTTCATTAACGGCAAACTCGGTGGCATCGGTGGCTTCCATGTAAATCTTCACGTTGCGGAAGATGTCCTCATAGGCACCATTGTTTTGGAACTTGAACGTCAGCTTGGTAATCTTCACATCAGATTTGCCCTGCATGTCAGCGAGTTCAGTGGTCGTGTAAATCATCTGAGCGCCAGTGTGGGCCACATAGTAGGTGGTGGGGGCGCAATCCCAGTACGAACCATTGTAAACCTCGGAGGCGTTGTAGAAATCGCCAACTTCAACGGTACCCTCAAGTGCTTGAGCCTGTGCGCTCATCGTCATTGCAGCAACAGCTGCGAGAATCATGTAAAATTTTTTCATTACGATTAAAAAAATAAATTTTGGTTAATAATAAAATGATACCTAAAACACTTCTTTCGCTGGCATCAACACGGGAACTAGTCCCGTGTTGAATGCCAAACGAGGCTACAAAAGTAGCATTTTTCTGTAAATATTTGTGAAAATATTGTTGAAAAACTAAAAACTTTCGATTGGATAACCTGATTCGTGTTATCTCATGCCAAGTCTTATTCACTTGTTACATCAATGACATAAATGCTTCCGTTTGGTGTCGAGAAGGCGATTTTGCCGCTTTGCTTGCAGGGCAGGGGATAGGTGGCTATCACATCGTTGCCAGTGAGCGTCTGCTCATTGCCGTCGAGTGTGCGGGCGACAATCGACGAGGCCGTGATGGTGTACTCATCGTCTGTCTCACGCATCCCGACGATGGTGTTGTCGTCCCACCACCTGGGAGCCGTGATGTTACCCATGCTGATGACATGGTTGCCGTCAATATCGCACACATAGGCACCCCAGCCGCTCACGTAGTAGAGCACCTTGCTGCCGTCGGGCGAGAGGGAGGACCAGATGTATCGTTCCTCTTCGCCGTTGGGAGCGAGTTGTCTGGTTACGCCGTCACGTGTGATGTAGAGCTTGAGGTGGTGATGTGAGAGCACAGGACGGTCGCTGGATGACGCGTCAGCGAGGCGGGCGGCAGCTTGACGACGACTGGGACTGCTCACGGCTTTCCGTTTCCCTGTCTTCAGGTCGATGCTTTGCACCTCTTGATGGCGGCGCTTGCCTTGATAGGACACTTTCTCATAGGTCACTTGGCTGCCATTGTCGCTGATGCTCACCTCGCTGCCGTTGACCGACTCTGTGGCAAGGATTGTCGATTGTGACGTGGCGATGTCCCACTTGACAAGACCTTGACGGGCGTCGGTCGTCAGCAACAGATAGTCACCTTGAGGGCTGATGGCTACTGCCTGGTTGGCTCGGTTGTCATCTCCCGTGATGGGTAGCTGCTTGATTGAGTTCACATTCAGTATTTGGGCCTGTATGGCCATTGGCAGCAGCATACTGATGATTATGATGATCTTTTTCATTTCTGTTATCAATTTACAGTTGTCATTCAGTTGATAAAGCCTTTTTCTCATTGGTTTCCTTCAAGAATTTTGTCAATGAGTGTGGTGACATCGGCAATGTCGATGGCCGAGTTATTGTCCAGGTCGGCAGCCGCGGTGTTGAAGGGCTGCGGATCATTCCTGAGCAGGTAATCGATCAATGTAGTCACGTCGCTGATACCAACGAGTCCGTCACAGTCCACGTCGCCAATCATCACATCGGCACCCTTCACGATGGTCAGTGTGCTACGTGCGGGCGTGGTGCTCTGGTTGTCGTCGGTGGGCATGGAGTAGATGCCGATATTGCTGCCGGCACACACCAGGTTGCCTCCCCAATCAAATGCCATCTGGTAAATGGCGTTGTTGCTGGATCGCGCATCGGCCGTGTAGCTGGTGCCATTGGAGGTGAGGTGCGGGGTCGAGCCGTTCCACGTGATGTCGTAGAACTGCAACACACCGTCGCCGTCGTTGATGACCATCATGTCATTGGCATTGTTGATGGCAAAGCCTGACATGAGCGAGCCGTTGAGCGAGGCCAGGTCGCTACCGCTGTTGAAGACCACGTTGCCGCTGTTGTCAACAAACACGAGCGAGGGCACCGAAGCCTGGTTGTTTCCCTTGCTGCGATACTGCATCACCCATGTGCCGCGGCCATCGGCGTCGGCGATGATGTAGCCGTTACCGTTCTGCATGAGCGTGCCCAGGTCAAGTAGGGTGTTAGGCGCCTTGTTCCATGTCGTGAGCAGGCTGCCGTCGGTTTGGCCGATGTGATAGATACCCACGTTGTTGCCTCGGCCCGACGGGGCAATCACATCCTCCAGAAAGGCATATAACTTGGTGTCGGCACCCATGCCCTGAATCCACAGTCCGGGAACTGAACCGCCCACGCTCTGCCCGTTGTTGGTAATCAGACCGCTGGAATTGCGGGTACCCACAAAGAACTGGGTGAACGTGCCGTCCAGATGGTCAGGGTCGGCGATGTAGATGCCCGAAGTGGCATCTCCCCACTCGGGGATGTAGATTTTGCCCTCGCCGTCCACAGCGAGGCGCATATTGTTGGCCCATGTGATGCCGCCATTATAGACCGTTGCGTTGAGGTGTTGGCCGTTGATGTCACAGGCATAGATGCCATTGCGGGCATCTTCCTTGGCGGCTCGCTCGCCCACATAGATGGTGCCGAAGTGGGCACTCTCGGGACTGCGGTCGATGGCCACGGCGGCGCGCGTATAGTTGGCGTAGTGGTCATTCAGGCGGGTGATGCTTGTGATGGCCTTGCCCACGACGTTCACTGCCCAATTCATCACTTGGCCGGTCGCGCCAGGTAACTCGTCACGGGTCAGCGTGACGGTATTGGCCCCTTCGGTGACGTGCTCGACAGCCACGCGGCCCACTTCCTCGCCCGAAGCGTTGTCGGTGAAGATCAGGTATGCCTCGCGGGCATTGGTGTTGGCGTTGAAGTTGAAGGTATAGCTGCCATCGGCATTCTCGACACTGTTCAGACCGTAAGCAAAGATGCCTTTGGCCAATGTGGTGTCAACGGCAATCTCGTTCTTGATGACGCTCAACGACTTACGTGCGGGCGTGGTGCTCTGGTTGTCGTCGGTGGGGATGGAGTAAATGCCGATATTCTTTCCGGCACACACCAGGTTGCCACCCCAGTCAAATGCCATCTGATGAATGGCGTTGCCGCCTGTGCGGGCGTCGGCGGTATAGGATGTCCCGGTGGAGGTCAGGACCGGAGTGTTGCCGTTCCACGTGATGTCATAGAACTGCAGCACGCCATCACCATCGTTGATGACCAGCACATTGCCCTCGTTATTGATGGCAAAGCCGGCGATGACCGAGCCATTGAGGGAGCTAAGTGTAGTACCCGAGTTGAACAGCGCTTGGCCGCTGTAATCGGTGAACAGGATGGAGGGCACGTTGGGGGTGTTCTGCCCTTTGGAGCGGTTCTGTGCCACCCACACTCCTCGTCCTTCGGGATCAGCGATGATGTTGCCGTTGGTGCTGGTTTGCAGGGCGCCGATGTCGAGATAATTGCTGGGCGCATGGTCCCAGGTCGTGAGCAGGCTGCCGTCTGCCTGACCGATGTTGTAAACGCCGATGCCGTTCATGTTGCCCGACGGCCCGGCGACGTCTTCGAGATAGGCATATAGCTTGGTGTTGGCACCCGTGCCGTCAACCCATACGCTGGGCACCGAGCCACCCACGTTCTCGCCGTTGTTGGTAATCAGGCCAGTCGTGGTGTTGCGTGTGCCGACAAAGAACGGCGTGAACGTGCCGCCCAGATTGTCGGGGTCGGCAATGTAGATACCCGATGAGGCGTCAGCCCAGTCGGGTATATAGATTTTGCCCTCGTTGTCAACACAGATGCGGAAACAGTTGCTCAGTGCCTGACCACCGCGATAGACGGTGGCGTTGAGTGGTCTGCCGTCAATATCGCAGACGTACAGTCCGTTGCCTGTGTTGTCTTTGCCCACGCGCTCGCCCACATAGATGGTGCCGAAGTGCGCGCTCTCGGGGCTGCGGTCGATAGCCACTGTGGCGCGGGTGTAAGTCGCGTTGGCGCTGTTCAGGCGCGCGATGGAGGTGATGGGCTCGCCCACGACGTTCACTGCCCACGATAGCACTTGTCCGTCATCTCCAGGCAAGTCGGCGGGTGCTACGGTAACGGTGTTGTTTCCCTCGACGATGTTGCTCAAGGCGATGCTGCCCACCATGTTACCACTCACGCTATCGGTAAAGACAAGGTTGGCGCTGGTGGCCTCGGCGTTGCACTTGAAGGTGAAGACGTAATTGCCGTTCCCGTCGGTTGTGCGGTTGAGGCCGTAGGCATAGATGCCTTTGACTTGATCGGCTGGAGTCATATAGAGCACCATGTAAGAGGTCTCGTTGGCGCTCACGGTGTAACTGCCCTGGTTGGATAAGGTGGAGTAGCCGTTGGCCGTAACGGTGATGGTGTAGTCGTTGCCCGGGGTGAGACCGTTGAACACGAAGATGCCGTTGTAATTGTTGTCGGTCGTGTAAGTGCCCACGAGCGTGCCGCCCTTGTACAGCTTGACGGTGGCTCCGTTGATGGGGGCATGGGCATCGATAGTCTCGTCATAGTAAGTGTACAGGCTGTTCTCGAGGCTGTTCACCGCGTCTTTCACGCTACCCATGATGTAACCCTTGCTCTCGCCACCGATGCCGAAGTAGTCGGCCACTCCTCGGGCGAGGCGCAGGCCCTCCTGACGGCAGTAGTCCTGATTCAACGCGCGGTGTCGTGCGGGCTGATAGGTATGGAAATAACCCTCGACAAGGAATCCCGGCACACCGTGCTTCAGGGCACCCAGATAACCATAATAAGTGATTCCCGACGCGCTGTTGGTTGAGTTCGACCCTCCGTTATAGAAAGAGACGTCTCCCACGATATAGGGGTTGTTCTTGTCGATGGTACGGTATTTGCTGTAGGTCGGGTCCAACTCATCCATCCAGTGGCGCGGCCAACTTGCCTGGCACATCGCAGTGCTGCCGCTCACCGCCTCGCTGGCATTGGTGCCGCGGTAGATGTACAGTGGATAGTTGGTTCTGGAACCCTCGCTATCGGCGTTGGAGTGGATTGACACGAACATGTCATAGTCACCCTCCTCGGCTTCGGCGGCTATCACACTCAGGCTCTTGCTGTATGCGCCGAAGGTGTTGCCGTCATAGGGGTACGGGCCGTTGGCGGTCCTCGACAGCGTGATGTTCTCGTCCCTCACGCCCATGTGCTTGAGCGCGTCGCGCATCTCAAACGCTTTCCACAGGTTGGTGTTGCTCTCATAGAAGCCACACGTGTCAGGTCTGCCCGTTGAGGACAGCATCGGGTAGGGTATTGTCGCCATGGGACGGTCGTTAGGTCCCCAGCCGCCATGCCCCGGATTGATGTAGATGCGCACTTCGTCGGCGGTGTCGGCAAGTGCCGAGCCGATAGTGCCCAGTGCCATCAATAGTAGTAAGAGTGCTTTTTTCATTTTTGTGGTCTTTTTATGTTAAACGATATAGTAATGGTCTGAATCCCAGTAATTATTGAAAACACAAAAAGACTCAACCAGTGTGTGAGTCTTTTTGGTATGATTGCGTACTGAATATGTTGCAAATTTATAGCTATCTTGTGAAAAAACAAAGATTTTTATCGGCAATTTTTGCAATTAATTTTCAGTCCTTAGTCCTCAGTCCTTAGTCCTTAGTCCTTAGTTTCTAGTTGGCATCCGCCAACTCCTAACTTCTAACTTCTAACTTCTAACTCCTAATTCCTCATTCCTCGTCCACCAGGCTCTTGGCGCGGTAAGTCCAGCCGTAATGCTTGTAGATATCGGCCAGGTGGGGCAGGCGCGCCTTGAAGTCCTGATAGTCTTTGTCTTCGGGCTGTATCCATTGCACTTCGGCGAGGGCCGCCATGCGGGGCAAAATCTGATACTGGATTTGCGGCTCGCAGGTGATGTATTCGGTCCACACGTTGGCCTGTGCTCCCAGGATGTGATGGCGCTTGTCGGCGGGCAGGTCGGCAGCGACGGGCTCAAAGTCATAGACTTTCTTAAGGGTGTTGCAGCCACCGAAGGACGTAGGCTCGCTCCAGGTGTCGCTGGTCTGGTAGTAATCGAAATATAACGGTCCCACGGGCGTCATGATCACGTCGTGGCCCAACGTGGCACCCTGGGCACCGGGCTCGGCACCCCGCCACGACATGATGGTCGCGGTGGTGTCCACGTCGCAGCCCAGTAGCTCGTCCCAGCCGATGATGCGGCGGCCATGCTCTGCCAGATATTGCTGCACCTGAGTCGTGAACCAACCCTGCAGCAGGGCTTCGGCACTCTGCTTGCCCTTGGCGCGGATGCCCAGTTGCTGGATGCGCTGCTGGCACAGGGGGCATTGCTCCCAGCGCACGCGGGGTGACTCGTCACCGCCGATGTGGATGTACTCGCCGGGGAACAGCTGGATGACCTCATCGAGCACGTCTTTGACAAACGTCAGCGTCTCATCCTTGCCCACACACAGGATATCGTCGGTCACGCCCCACAAGCCCCACACCTCGTAGGGGCCTCCCGTGCAACCCAGTTGGGGATAGGCGGCAAGGGCGCCCAGCATGTGCCCGGGCATGTCAATTTCGGGGATGATGGTGATATAGCGGTCGGCGGCATAGCGTACGATGTCGCGGATCTCCTCTTGCGTGTAATAGCCACCGTGGCGGATGCCGTCGTTCACGGGCGAGTTGTGGCCCAACGTGGTACTGTTGCGCCAGCCGCCCACCTCGGCCAATCGCGGATACTTCTTGATTTCCACGCGCCAGCCCTGGTCGTCGGTCAAGTGCCAGTGCAGGCGGTTCATGCCGTGCAACGCCATGATGTCGAGATAACGCTTCACCGTCTCGACGCCAAAGAAGTGGCGTGAGCAGTCCAGATGCATGCCGCGGTAGCCAAAACGGGGATTGCCTGTCACCTGGGCGGAAGGCAGGGCGACGGTTTGAGCCTCGACGGCGGGCAGCGACTTGCGCAGTACCTGCAGGCCATAGAACACACCTGCTGGAGTGCGGCCGCTAATCTCGACTCCCTTGGCCGTGACAAGGATGTTGTAGGCCTCGTCGCCGCTCATGGTCGCGTCAATCAGCAGCGAGATGTTGCCTGCCTTGTCGCGGCTGTTGAGGGTGGGGCGCGTGCTCAGGTGCATCCCTGTCATTTCTTGGATGTACTGGCTGAGCATCACGGCGTTGCGCTCCATGTCGCGGTTGCCCGTGGGGTAATTGACCAGGCACTGGTCGGTGAGCTTGAAGTCGGCGCCCTTGATGCCGTTGATTGAGTTGGGCAACGGAATCACCCAGTAATCGGCACGGCCCGTTATGGCAGTGGCCGCAAGCGCTACCAGCGCCGTCACCACACATGCTAAAAATCGTCTAATTCTCATAGTTTTGGAATGATTTGGTTTGAATGGGACAAAGATACTGAATGATGGGCAGCGAGCAAAAGAATTCATTCTTTTTTTATCAATGTGGATTCGTTGCATTACCTAAAAGAACAGTGTTGATAAAAAAACATTGTTTTTAATCCTCTAAACCAACATTTTTTTGTACCTTTGCGCCCATCTTTTTGGACTTTAGACCTTAGACCATAGGCTTTAAAGCCTCCGGCAAAGGCACAAAGTCGAAAAAATATACAAAAAACATGCACGTCGATATGCGCCCAACAGGTGGCCGAGACGTCGCCATGTTGTCCAGACCAGGCGGTTTGGCAAGAGAGAGAAAAAAACTGACAACGATAACTGAGTGATGTTAGACTTACTGTTTGAAATCAGTTGGGAAGTGTGCAATAAGGTGGGAGGCATCTATGCCGTGCTGTCCACCAAGGCCAAGACACTTCAAAAGCGATATAAAGACAACCTCATCTTCATCGGTCCCGACTTGTGGACGCCCGAGAATCCGTCACCGGCTTTTGTCGAGAGCAAGACGGCTCTCGCGTCATGGCAGCGCCAGGCTCGTCTGCCTGGAGGCGTGCAGGTGAGGGTAGGGCGCTGGGACATCCCCGGAAAGCCCATCGCCGTGCTGGTGAAGTATGACGAGCTGTATCCCTACAAGAACGAGCTGTATGCCGACATGTGGAACCGCTACGGCGTGGATTCCCTTCATGCCTATGGCGACTATGACGAGTCGTGCATGTTCGCCTATGCGTCGGCTCTGGTCATCGAGAGCATTGTGGCATGGAAGGAAGCGCCCGGGCTGCGTGCAGTCGCCCACTTTGACGAGTGGACAACGGGCATGGGACTGCTCTATGTCAAGGCGCATCTGCCCCAGGTGGTCACCGTGTTCACCACCCATGCCACGAGCATCGGGCGCAGCATCTGCGGTAACGGCAAGCCCTTGTATGACTACATGCCGGGCTACTTTGGCGACCAGATGGCTGGAGAGTTGAACATGCAGTCCAAGCACTCGCTCGAGAAGGCTGCCGCCCATGCCGCCGACGCGTTCACCACGGTGAGCGAGGTGACGGCCCGCGAGTGTGAGCAGCTGCTGGAGCGCCGCCCGCTGGTGACGCCCAACGCCTTTGAGCAGCACTTTGTGCCCAAGGGCATCCAGCTCACCAACATGCGTACCGCAGCGCGCAAGCGGATGCTGAAAGTGGCCACAGCCCTCACGGGCCAGCGATTCCCCGAAGACACGATGATTGTCGCCACCTCGGGACGGTTGGAGATGCGCAACAAGGGTATCGATGTGTATCTTGACGCCATGTCGTCGCTCCGCGACGCGCTCGACCGTGTGACCAGCCTGCAGCGCAAGGTGGTGGCATTTGTCCTCGTGCCCGCATGGATGAAGTCGCCCCGCGTTGACCTTGTCGAGAACTTGTCGTCGCGCAGGCCTCACCGCCTGTTCAATCCCGTCATCACCCATAACCTGCACAATCCCGACAGTGATCCGGTCTATAACCGCATCAACGCCCTGTCGATTCACAATGAGCCGCAGGACATGGTCACCGTCATCGACGTGCCCTCTTACCTGAATGGTGACGACGGCATCTTTGACATGACCTATTATGACCTGTTGGCAGGACTCGATGCGGCGGTATTCCCCTCCTATTATGAGCCGTGGGGCTACACGCCGCTGGAGAGTGCCGCCTTCGGTGTGCCGACCATCACGACCGATCTCGCCGGTTTCGGCCAGTGGGTGCTGGACAACTTTGGCGACGACAGCGACAGTAGCGGTGTGAAAGTGGTGCACCGCACCGACCGCAACTATGCCGACACCGTCCAGACCGTTGTGTCAGGTCTCATCAACCTGTATATGATGGAGCCCAAGATGATGAAGTCGGTGAGAAAGGGTGCCCGCGACACCAGCAAGGTGGCCTCGTGGGACAACTTTATCCAGTATTACGACAATGCCTATCAGCAAGCACTCCAACTTGCTGCTGAGAGACTATAATCAATATATAAAGCACGCGGCCGCGCCAAGGCGAGGCCCGACAAACTGAAAACTTACAACTAATTAGAGAATATGAAAATTCAAGTAAGCAACAGCAATGACCCGCAGTGGAGAAATATCACTGTGAAGTCTGAATTACCTGGCAAGCTCCAGAAACTCAACGAACTCTCCCGCAACCTGTGGTGGGCATGGAACACCGAGGGCAAGACCCTCTTCCATGACCTGGACCGTGACACGTGGCGTGCCACCAGCGAGAATCCCGTGAAGATGCTCCAGCGCCTCTCTAACGAAAAGATCAAAGCCATCCAGGCCGATGCTGCCATGATGGCGCGTATCGACAGCACCTACGAGCTCTATCAGGAGTACATGAAGAAGCCCTTGCGTAGCGATATCCCCTCGATTGCCTACTTCAGCATGGAGTATGGCCTGTGCAACGCCATCAAGATTTACTCGGGTGGCTTGGGTATCCTCGCCGGTGACTATGTCAAGGAGGCGAGCGACCGCTGCGTCAACATGACCTCGGTGGGTTTCCTGTATCGCTACGGCTATTTCACCCAGACGCTCTCGATGGATGGCCAGCAGATCGCCAACTATGAGGCGCAGAACTTCCACCAGCTGCCCATCGAGCCCGTGCTCGACGAGAAGGGCAATCAGCTGGTGCATGAAGTGCCTTATCCTGGACGCACCATCTATGCCAACGTTTGGAAGGCCAATGTGGGACGTGTCACCCTGTATCTGCTCGACACCGATGTGGACCAGAACAGCGAGTATGACCGCGAGATTACCCACAAGCTCTATGGCGGTGACTGGGAGAACCGCATCAAGCAGGAGTACCTGCTGGGCATTGGCGGCGTGCTGCTGCTCAAGCGACTGGGCATCAAGGCCGACATCTACCACTGCAACGAGGGCCACGCCGCACTGCTCAACCTGCAGCGCCTGGTGGACTACGTGCAGGAGGAGAACCTGAGTTTCAACGAGGCACTCGAGATCGTTCGTGCCACCTCGCTCTATACCGTTCATACCCCCGTGCCCGCAGGCCACGACTACTTTGACGAGGAACTCTTCGGCAAGTACATGGGCAGCTACCCCGATCGTCTGGGCATCTCATGGCAGGAACTCATGGACATGGGCCGCGAGAACCCCGGCAGCAACGAGCGCTTCTGCATGAGCACCTTCGCCTTGAACACCTGCCAGGAGAGCAACGGCGTGAGCTGGCTTCACGGCGAGGTGTCCAAGAAGATGTTCGCGGGAATCTGGAAGGGCTATGCCCCCGAGGAGTCTCACGTGGGCTACGTCACCAATGGCGTTCACATGCCCACCTGGGCCGCCAGCGAGTGGAAAATCTTCTACAGGCAAGTGCTGGGCGAAGACTTCCTTGAGCATCAGGAACTCGAGTCGGCATGGGCTCCTCTGTTGAGCGTGCCTGACGAGGAAATCTGGAAGATGCGCATGACCTTGAAGCAGAAGTTCATCCGTTTCGTCAAGCGCGACTTCAAGGAGAGCTGGCTCAAGAACCAGGGCGATCCCACCCGTATCGCCAACATCGTGGACAAAATCAACCCCGACGCGTTGCTCATCGGCTTTGCCCGCCGTTTTGCCACCTACAAGCGCGCCCACCTCATCTTTAACGACCTCGACCGTCTGAAGAAGATCGTCAATGACGAGCGTTATCCCGTGCAGTTCATCTATGCGGGTAAGGCACATCCTGCCGACGGTGCCGGTCAAGATTTGATCAAGCGCATCATCGAGATCAGCAAGATGCCCGAGTTCCTGGGCAAGATTATCTTCCTCGAGAATTACGACATGACGCTGTCCAAGCGCCTCATCACCGGCGTTGACGTGTGGTTGAACACCCCGACGCGTCCCCTCGAGGCATCGGGTACTTCGGGCGAGAAGGCCGAAATGAACGGTCTGCTCAACTTCTCGGTGCTCGACGGATGGTGGTACGAGGGTTATCGCGAGGGTGCCGGTTGGGCATTGACCAGCAAGCGCACCTACACTGATCAGTCTCAGCAGGACAAACTCGACTCGGCAACCATCTACTCGATGCTCGAGAACGAGATTATCCCGCTGTACTTTGCCAAGAACAGCAAGGGCTACTCCCCCGAGTGGATTCAGTACATCAAGAACTCGATGGTTCACATCGCTCCCAACTACACCATGTCGCGCATGATGAGGGACTACTTCAACAAGTTCTACCGCCCGCAGGCCGAGCGTGCCCACCACCTTATCGAGAACAACTACGCTCTCGCTAAGGAAATCGTGGCTTGGAAGGAAAATGTCGCCGAGCATTGGGACGATGTTCAGCTCATCGGTGAAATCATGGGTAACCGTGAAGCTATCGCCAACGGCGCAGCCGACATCGACATCACGATGCGTCTCGACACCGCTGGTTTGGGACGTGACGTGAAACTCGAGCTCGTGGTTTACAAAGAGGAGGACGGGCAGGCCAAGTTCTTCCGCGCAGCCCCCTTCGACGTGGTTTCACAGGACGGCAATGTGCTCACCTACAACTGCAAGGTGCCTTTCCATGAGAACGGTATCTTCCGTTATGCCTACCGCGCATATCCCTGGAGTGAGAATCTGCCTCACCGTCAAGACTTCGCTTACCTCAAGTGGTTCTAAACGCTATCTCACTGGATAATATAGCTTAACACAATGAAGCCCGCAAGACACCATCGTCCTGCGGGCTTCCTGTTAATATCAAATGACTATAATCAAGGCCATTCTCCAGTGAGAATGTAGTCAATCAAGATGACGATATCGTTGATGGTGATGTTACCGTCACCGTCAAGGTCGGCTGCCTCAATGTCGATGGACGAGTAGTCGTTGTACATTATGGCATCAATGATAACAGTCACGTCGTTGACGCCCACCACGCCGTCACCATCCGCATCACCGGGAATAGATACCTCGGCCGAAGTAAAGTACCCCGGATAGATAGCCCCTCCATCGACATGGGCATACTCGGCATCCACATGATTGGCATCGTAGGTCGTGCCTTTACCGCCAACAAGACTGCGACTGTCCTTGAACATATAATTTGAGGAGACAACACTCTCTGTACTCCAATCGTTGTTGACCAAAATGGAGACAAGGTTAGGACAATTACTGAACATGTAACTCATATCAGTCACATTGGCGGTATTGAAGTTGCTCAGGTCAAGGCTCGTCAAGGCCAGACATTGGCTAAACATACCCATCATTGCTTCAGCATTGCCAGTGTTGAAGTTGCTCAGATTGATATTCTTTAATTTAAAGCAAGAGCTGAACATGTAGGACATGTCAGTCACATTGGCTGTATTGAAACTGCTCACATCAAGACTTGTCAAAAAATTACAGGATGAGAACATGCCTCTCATGGACGTCACATTAGCCGTATTGAAGCTACTTACATCCAGACTAGTCAATTGAGAACTTTGTTGAAACATAGAGCTCATATCGGTCACATTCTCAGTGTTAAAGTTGCTTAGGTCAAGGCTCGTCAAACCACAACCCGTGAACATTCGGTTCATGGAAGTCACTTTGGCCGTGTTAAAACTGCTCGCGTCAAGGCTCTCCAGACCTCTGCAGAAATAGAACATGCTTGTCATGTTGGTCACGTTCTCTGTATTGAAGTTACTCACATTCAGGCTTGTCAAATTACTGCACATACTGAACATATTTGCCATACTCGTGACTTTGGCTGTGTTGAAATTGCTAACGTCAAGACTTGTCAAGCTGCTGCAGTAAAAGAACATGCTATTCATTTGTGTCACATTTGCAGTATTGAAGTGACTTACGTCAAGGCTCGTCAAAGCGCGGCAATCACAAAACATCGCGTCCATGTTAGTCACATTGGAAGTGTTAAGATATTCGATGCCTGTAATGTTCCTGAGATTCGTCATTTGGTAAAACCAATAACAGGTCACGACAGGGCGCGCATCGGTAAATGATGGGTCGAATACTGCCTCGGTTACAAGAGTATTGGTATTGTCATTGCACCAACCAGGGCCATATGATCCTAAATTCAAGCTATAGCTTGTACCGGGGCGGGAGCTGCGCTGGGTGTCGTAGTAGAACGTCAGCGTCGTGCTGTCGGGGCTTAACACTGCGTAGGCCTCCTGGGCCAGTGCGCTTATTGTACACATCAAGCACGCCAATAGGGCGAGCATCTTAGTTGGAATTATACTTTTCATAATAACAGAGTTTTTGGGTTATAAAAATGTCATGTTCGTTGCAAAGATAATACTTTTTCCCGAATAAAATTAAAATTTTGGAATAAAATAGAAACTATTCATCCAAAGAACCTCACGCCTTGGCGCAAAGATGCTAAGCAAGTTCCGCCATTAAGGCAGAGAAGTGCTGGTAATCACGCTTGTGAGATTTTCTGGTTATGGACAGCCGCGGGGACGGTGCATCATTGGGACGGTTCTAACTGATAGCGCCGCTTCGCTTACCGCATCGTTAGAACCGTCCCAGCTGATGGCACCCGTGCTCACACTGATGGAACGTGTAATATAGAAAGACACTTTGAGGGTGTTGTATATTTTTTATAAGTGGAAGATTAGCTACAGTCCCTTATAGTTCCATCAACTGACGCTGGGTCACGTCAGTTTCACGGTGTCGCCCAGGGTGAACTTTTGCTGCTTGTATAGCATTCCTAATGCCTTCTTGAAGTCCTTCTTGCTGCATTGGAAGGCTTTTGTGATGTCTTCGGGGGAACTCTTGTCGGTGAGTGCCATTTCGCCCCCATGCTCTTTGAGGTATTGCTCGATGCGGTCGCCCAGGTCGTCAACGCGCATCTTCTCAATCTTGGCGAGCGTCACGTCCACTTTGCCGTCGGGACGCACCTGCTTGACAAAGGCGGTCAGACGGTCGCCGATATTCACGTCCTGATAGATCTCGTTCTGGTAAATCTGGCCCCAATGGGCGTTGTCAACAATGACGCGATAGCCCAGGTCGCTGCGTTGCACCACCAGCACCTCGACACGCTCACGGTGGTAATAATCCGGTTCTGTAAGGTTGAGGAACTTGGCGAGCTTGGCGCTGGCGACGATGCGGTGACTGGCTTCGTCAAGATAGACGCGCACAATGTAGCTGCGCCCCGCCTGCATATCGACGCGCTGCTCGCCGAAGGGCACCAGCAGGTCTTTGGCCGTCAGCCCCCAGTCGAGGAAGGCGCCCACCTTGTTCACCGCTTTGACACGCATCAGGGCAAAGTCACCCACGACGGCTTTGGGCACCTCGGTGGTGGCAACGGGACGGTTCTCGCTGTCGTTATACACAAACACGCGGATGGTGTCGCCCACCTTCATGTCGGGCGTGAGGTAACGCTTGGGCAACAGCACCTCGTGGGTGTCATCATCAATCAGGTAGGCTCCGAAATCAACGGTGCGGTTGATGCGCAGCTCATTGTATTCTCCAATCTTCATAGTCTTCAGTTTACAGTCTTGAGTTGTCGGTTTAGAATTGCGGCACATAACTCTGAGAAACGGACAACTCAATTAATTATTTTTTACAAAGATAGTCAAAAAATCCATTTCTCAAGCCAGATTTCGGCAAATTTGTCGTACCTTAGCGAGATATTATTCTACTTACTAAGCCCAAAACGAATGAAAACGAAGATTTTTACATTACTTATATCGTTGTCAATCAGTGTGTTGATGCTTTCTTGCAATAAGACAAGGTCGAGCAACAACGGTGATGACAACCCCGCCATTACCGTCAAAACAAAGCACCTGAGTGACACCTCTGGTTTCACGATGAGTAACGGCGACCGATGCATGATAGTTGCCGAAGCTACCATCGATTATCCCGCCACAAAGGCCGAAGGCGTGGCGGTCGATAGCCTGCAACGCCTGTTTGCGGCTTACGTGCTGGAATCGGGCGACTCGCTGTCGCTGCCCGACGCGATGCAGCAGGTGGTCGCCAACAGTATGCATCAGTATGACTTCATGAACGGGCCTTTAAGTGACGAAGAGGCTGCCGAGGCCGCCGAGTCCGAAGACCAGACCACAATCAAGTATGTCACCAGCACGCGTGTCACGCCCATCTACAACAGGAATGGCGTGGTGACCTTTGAACGCGTCGATGTGGTGAAAAAGAACGACAAGGTGACCTCGGTTACCCACCGTTACTACAGCTTTGATGCCGAGACTCAGACCTTTATCGACGTGAACCGACTCTTCCGTGACGATGCGATTGCCGACGTGTGCCAGTTGCTCAAACAGCAGCTGCTCACCCAGAACAACGCCAAGGGCAACGAGCAGTTGAACGACTTGGGCTATTTTAACGTTGAGAACATCACGGTGACGCGCAACTTCTATTTTGACGAGAAGGGCGTGACCTGGAGCTACCTGCCCAACGAGCTGGCGGTTGAGGCCGTCGGCGAGCCCAAAATCACCATCCCCTATGCTGACCTCGAGCCCTACCTGTGTGACGAGAGCATCATTCAGAGGTTTTAGATTTTAGGCATTAGGGGTTAGAAGTGAACAGTGAACAGTGAACAGTGAACAGTTGGCGGATGCCAACTAAGGACTAGAAACTAGGGACTAAGGACTAGGGACTAAGGACTAGAAACTAGAAACTAAATATGGAATATATCCTGAAATATTTCCCCGAACTCGATGAGGTGCAGCGCCAGCAGATGGAGCAGCTCATGACGCTCTATCCCGAATGGAACGACAAAATCAATGTCATTTCGCGCAAGGACATCGACAACCTGGAGATTCACCACATCCTGCACTCATTGGGAATCGTGAAATTCGTCAAGTTCACTCCTGGCACACGGGTGATGGACCTGGGGACGGGTGGGGGATTTCCCGGCATCCCGCTGGCCATTTACTACCCCGAGGTGAATTTTCATCTCGTGGACCGCATCGGCAAGAAGCTTAAGGTGGCGCAGGATATCGCCGAGCGCATAGGCCTGAAGAACGTCACCATTCAGCATGGTGATGTCAAGGAGGTGAAGGGCAAGTTTGACTTTGTGGTGACACGTGCTGTCATGGATTTGGGCGATCTGGTGCCACTGGTCAAGCGTTTCATCGACAACGAGGACCGCAACGCCGTGCCTAACGGCCTGATTTGCCTCAAGGGCGGAGACCTGAGCGGTGAAGTGGCAAAATACAAGAATCAGGTACTTATCGACGAGCTCTCCAGCTACTTCAAGGAAGAATTTTTCAAAACCAAAAAAGTGCTATACCTGCCGTTATAGGACGGTGTGCCCTGATTCTGAGTTGGTAACGTAACCGTGCTAACGCACGGGAAATTAAACAAATTTTTAAATTAAAATTTTAAAATATAATTTGTTAAATTTCCCGCCCAAAGGGCGGTTATGTTGAAAATGGTTGAGTTATGACACACCGCATAAACCGTAAAATTGAGAATAGATATGAACGTGAATATGTTGTCCGTCAACCCGTTTGGCGAGAATATGTATATCCTGTGGGACGAAGCTTCGCTTGAGGCCGCCGTCGTTGATCCTGGCATGATGCGCGACGCTGAGCGCGAAATGGTGACCAAAATCATCACCGACAATCACCTGAAGGTGAAGCACGTGCTCTTGACCCACCTGCACATCGACCATGTCACGGGGGCGCGCTGGTTGGCCGACAAGACCGGTGCTGACGTCTGCGGCAACATGCTTGATGCCCAATTGGGGCGTGATCTGCCCGAGCAAATAGCGTTGTTCGGCATCAACATCGAGTGCGAGGCATTGACCATCGACCGCAATCTGGCTGAGGGTGATGTCCTCACCCTGGGTGACGAACCCATCCAGGTGCTCCATGTCCCCGGCCATAGCCCTGGCGGACTGGCTTTCTACCTGCCCGAGAGCGGATTGCTCATCAGCGGCGACACCATCTTCAACGGCAGCGTGGGGCGCACCGACCTGTGGGGAGGCGACATGGCCCAGCTCATCAACAGCATCCGCGAGAAAATCCTGCCCCTGCCCGACGAGACCGTCATCGCCTCGGGCCACGGCCCCACAACCACCATCGCCGACGAGAAACGCTTCAACCCCTTCCTGTAATGCGGGCTACGCCTGCAGGTGAAAAGTTTATGAAGGGGGTGTGTCATAATTCATTCGTTGCAAATTGAATCGCGCTTCGCGCGAGAAATCAAACAAAATTTTGTTTAATTTCTCGGCCGCTAGGCCGATTAAAAACCAGCGACGTTATTATGACACACCTTCATTTAACTTTCAGTCTTTTCATTTTGGAGTGATGACAACCTCCACGCTATTGTTGGCGGAAATCAGTTGACGGGCAAAATTGACGATTTTTTCGCTCGTCTGTGCATTGACAAGTTCATTGTAATGTGTGTGCTCGTCAATGCCATACATTTTGTATTGTTGGATCAAGTCAATCCAGTATCTGTCTTTCTTGATTTGATTCTCATGCTCTGCTATCAGTGATTTTTTGATGCCATCAATCATCTGACCGTCTATGGATTGACAGGCATTATTCATTTCCTCTTTGATAATTTCCAGTGCCTGATTACAGTAGTCGGGATTTACAGGGATATAGACATAAATGCGGGTATATGAACCATTTCCATTACGATGACACCTGCCATCGGTCGACACCATATAGGCTGAACCTGCGTCTTCGCGTATCAGTTCGCGGTGCTTGTTGAGCAAAACCTGACCCAATATGTTCGCTTGAATCTGATGTTCAAGGTTGCATTCTATTGAGGTATTATTTCTTTCAAAATACACATATCCTTTAGGTGTCTCCATTTCTCGGGTGAAATGATTGATGATATTGCCGCCCGGGTGCATGTTTTGCTGTCCCCATCGTGCCACTTGGCCTTTTACCGATGGCAACGATGCGATGTATTGCTCAATGAGTGGACGAATCGTTTCTACGTCAAACGAACCCGTAAAAATGAATGTGTAGTTTCTGGCATTGGCGGTACGCTCCCTTGCAATCTCAAGGATTCGGTCATAATCAACATGTTGGAAATCCTCACTGGACAAGGGTTTGGCTAGCCAATGGTTTCCACTCGCGATATATTTGATTGTATCCATATATTGGGTAACACTGTGGGGCTCCCCGTTCTGGTAAAGGTTTTTATAATAGTTGATCGTCTTATTGAAACAGTTATCGTCTCGGTTGATAGCCGTGAACTGGAGGTACGTGAGTTGGAACATCGTCTCCAAATCCTTCTTTGATGAAGAACCAGTGACATAGTCTTCATAATTATAGATATAAGAGTTGAGACTCACCTTTCGGCCGGCTAAGGCTTTTTGCAATTGTGACTGTGAGAAGTCTCCCTTGGCGCTTGAATTCACGACGGAACCATAAAGAAACAGATTGGCTCGGTCCTTCTCGTCATAGTTCGATCGTCCTCCTTTTTGATATGCCCTCATGAGGATCAGATCCTCATTGTTATCTGTCGGCTTGAGTATCACTTTAGCGCCATTGCTTAACTCAAGTTCCACAAAACCCAAGATGTCGTCGAAATGCTCATTTACAATTGTTCCTTTCGTTGGCAGCACGGTCATCAGATTATCGGGGACATCCTCATTCTGATAAGACTCAATCAAGCTGGATGACAGCGCCACTTCAATGGTATTTAGGACATCATCAGAAGTGGTTAAATCACTCTGTTCGTCATTTTTGATATAATAAGTGATGACCAGATTTTTCCCGTCAAAGTGAATGAGTTCAGGGAACCTTTGGTTGATTGTTTCAAGTGTGATGTTATCGGCAGTTTCTTTAGCGAGATGATACTCTTGCTCTATAGACAATAATGGCAAGTTAAAAATGAAGTGGTTGCAGCAATCGTCGGCGATAGATTCGTTGCTGATGTGGTTGCGGTTATTGTATCGTTGTTCTATTTGGCTCAGATATTCTTTCTTCTTCAATGAATACTCACTTTCAGTAAAGCCATATTTTTCGACTCTCATCGCTTCGGTAACCAATTCCTTGAGTGCTTGGAGGTGTAAGCCATTTTTGGGCAGACAATCCAGGCCAAACGCTTCATTATCCCTTGTCGGAAAATCGCAATCGCCGGCAACAGCCCACACATAGGGGCAATCCTTATCTTGACACTGTTCAGTCAATCGTTGACTGAACATATCAGATATCATCTCCCTGATGTAACAGTCCTGAAAATATCCGTAGCTGTTTCTTTGGTCGCGAGAGCCCTGTTCCCTCTTAAATATAACCTGCAGGTGATCACATTCCAACTTCTCGTCTTCCTCCACAACTACAATGGGTTTGTCATTGCCTGGCACGATTTCACATATCACTTGCTGAGCGCTATCATTTGTAGAAAGGTCGCTAAATACCTGCTTGATTCGGTTTTCCATATCATCGACATCAACATCACCGATGATAATAACTGCTTGGTTATCGGGGAGATACCACGTCTTGTAAAAATCGCGCAGCAGTTGAGGTGGGAAATTATCAATGATTTCCTTAGTGCCAATGATGTTGCGGTAACCGAATTTTGAACCTGAATAGACCGTTGGCCCCATTTTGTTACCTATTCGCCACTCGGCGGTTTGTGACAATCTCCATTCCTCACGGATCACACCTCGTTCCTTTTCCACTTCTTCATCTGTAAGCAATATGCCTTGAGCCCAGTCTTTGAGAATGATGAGGCACGAGTCAAGGGCATGACTTGGAACATCATTGATATGAAAAACGGTTGAAGTTAGTGCCGTATAGGCATTGACATCACTTACACCAATTGATTGCAGATAATCTCTAATGGTTTTTCCTTTACTATCGAAGTGTTCACTTCCATTAAATGCCATGTGTTCCAGAAAATGGGCTAGTCCATTTTGGTTATCTTCTTCCTGCATGGAGCCGACACGCATCGGGAGATAGAAACTCACCCTGTGCTCGGGATAATCATTATGGCAGATGTAATATGTCAGTCCGTTGTCGAGCTTGCCTATTCTAACAGACTCGCTGATGGGCAATTCTGTTTCAGCATAGGCACTCAACAAACACAGCATGTAGAACAATGCCGAGATGATGGAATACTTAGTTGTCATATCTTGATACTTTTTTGTTGTTTCTTTAGATGTTGTCGCATATCAGACTACTGCATCGGTTCGACGGTGTAGCCGCGGTCGCGCAACAGTCGGAGCAGACCTTTCTCGCCGGACAGATGGGCGGCACCGACACAGACCAGGCAAGATTGCTCAGGCATCAACTTGTCGAGTTTTTCTGCCCAGTTGCGGTTGCGTTGATATACAAAGATTTCACGATACCCCTCATCAGGAGTGCGGGATTCAAGTTGCTCAATATCACCTTGATTAAAATATGTGTCATTCATCAGTTTTTGATGATCATAATTCTTGCACTTCGACAACAACCAAGTGGCTTGATCTTTCAACGGAGGGTCTAAAATCCATTGTAGATGTTCCGCTTTAGTCTCAAAACCCATAGTAGGGTGGCCCGCTGCTGCCGCACGATCAAGTATAGTTAAATCAAATAACACCTCATTGTCATTGCTCCCGGTTAAGATAGACTGATTGATATCCATAGCGAGCAAACTGATTAAACCCGGTTTAAACATGAGTAACTGATTTATCGTCACGCCCGTGGATTCGAGACACTTGTTCACCGTCTCCTCGACAATGCTGAAATCCTCAGGTGAGAGCAACTTGTCAAGAGTGCTGTCAACAGGAACCATCATATCTGTCATACTTATATCTGGATCGCTTGTGTCATTTCGATTAGTTTCACCAATGGCGATGTCACAATTCTGAATGGCATCGTTCAATCCTGATATCTCATCAATCATCGAGATGGGGGCATTATGAGCGGTGCCGAGGATATAACTGTCCTTCTCCAGCCCGTTGCCAGTCACTTTCCAAAACAGTTGAGCCGGCATGGAAAGGGAAAGCGATGCCAATACTACAAATAATGATACTTTTTTCATCATAGTCTTGATTATTATATGATTGATATTCGTTTACTCACATTTAAGATCTTAAAAGGCAATGGCGCCGCCCAGCATCCAGGTATTCTTGATTTCGGGGCCGAATCCTTTCTTGAACATGTTGCCGGGGGTGTAGCGGCAGTAAATGGCCAAACCGTCGAATGACAAGGCGCCAATCACGTCAAAGGTGATCTTGTTTTGCTTGATGTCGCGATAGGAAATGTCATAGTTGGTCTTGTTGACAGTCTTGAAATGGGTGTTGCACTTGGCATACACGTTCCAGTTCATGCTGGCACCGAGCACCAGGTGAAACTCTTTGCCAAAATCCTGCTGGAACAGCAGGGGGAACTGGATGGCTCTGACACTGAGCACCGAGGAACGGTCATAAATACTAACATCGTTATAGAGGGACACGTCCACGACGTCTGGCCTTTCGTACTTCACAAAGCAGTAGGGGCGCTTGAGCGAGAAACGTTTGTTGTCATAACCCACGCCCAGCGAGAAATGCTGCCCGTGCAGGGTGTGGTAGTTCACGCTGGCGATATTCAGAATACCCCAGTTGAAACTGTTGTTCACGAGATTCCAGGAGGTCTTGAGACCGCCGCCAAAATACAGACCCTTGGTTTCCATGGTCCAGTGGTAGTCCTTCTTTTTGTTTTTCTTGAACGGGAAATTAAGGTCCCAATCGACATCCTGGCTGGTGTGGATGCTGTCGTTGGCAGCGTGTTCCATCTGATAGGTGTAATTGTACTCGTCGTTATCTTTCTTTCCCTTCACCTTCACCATGGTGCCAGTGGGTGTCTCGGTGATAATGACCTGACGAGGCGCGTCAATGACTGTGACGGTGTCAGGGGTCTGTGCCGACAGTTGCGTTACAGCAAACAGCGCTGCGATAAAGAAATAAAACTTTTTCATAATCGTTTGGTATTTAGTTGGTTTTTAATTATTTGCGGATAAGTTTCTTGATTTGTGTGGGAGTGGCTTTGCCTTCCATATAGATAAGGGTGACCATGTTCTTGGGCGACTTTTTAGCCAAGTTCTGGTTCAGGAAAAAGATGTAGCGGTTGCGCCCTTTCTTAGTCTTGCTCAGGGTGTAGAAACCGTAATATAGTTTACCGTTGCGCAACTGCACCTCCTTGTCAATGGCTGTGGCGCCATCCTTGTTGACGAGACTCTCGATCAAGTCTTGTTGTTCCTTTTGGGTGACCTTCAAGCTGTGATAGACCTCAAGATCAATTTCCCATGCAGCAGGGCCGGTGACAATATACTCAGCGGCATAGGGGTTCGTCTTGTACCGGCCGTCAAAGAGCGAGTTGATGTTCAATCCGCTCTGGGCCAGCACAGGCAATGTCGCCAGTGCCATCACTGTGAAGATAATTGTAATCCGTTTCATAGTTCCGTTATTTTGTTTGGTGATTAATATCATGTTATTCGTCGAGTTCAATAGCTTCGCCCAAGCTGGACAGTTCGTCGGTCATCATGCGTGTGGCATCTCCCATGTCGTTGATGTCGCTGGCGATTGCATTGTCCATTTCGTGTGTCGCCATGTCCATCGTGTTCAGGTCTTGGGCTATAAGCGACATGACGGCCTTCTGGCTGTTGGCTACGACCTTGCCGTTGACATAGGCGATGTATTGCGGCTGTGGTGCAAACCAGTTATGAGTCAATGCAGGTATGCCTACGGCAAGGATGATGGTTATCGAGGCGGCGATGCCGATGAGCTGGCGGCGGTGGCTCTTCCGTGCAGTGCGTGCCTTTTCCTGACAGTGGGCGGCAAAGAAGCCCATCGTGAAGCGGGCCTCGTCGATCACCTCGCTGCTCCAGGGGCAGTCCGCGAGGGTTTCACGCAGCATCTGTTCTTCTTGAACGGTGGTCTTGCCGTCAAAGTAGCGTTCGATGAGCTGCTCCAGCTCGGCCTGATTGCTTATGTGTCGATTCTTGTTCATAATTGCTTCTCCATGTTTCTTGATTGGTAAATCTCACGCACACGTCGGCGTGCCCGGCTCAGTTCCACCCGCACGTTGGCGGCGGTCATGTTCATGCGACTGGCTATCTCGTCAAACTCCAGTCCCTGCATTTCCCTCATGTCGATGATCAACCGCTGGTTGTGCGACAGGTCATTATCTATAATGTGGCGCACCTGCCTATAGGCGAGGCTGCGGTCGTTGTCGTTCACCTCCTCGATGGGTTCTGAAACCTGGTCGATGGTGACGTCGGCCTGACGGCTGTTGTGGCGGGCCATGTCGATGCTGGTGGTGCGAACGGTCATCATCCCGGCACCTTGGGCATGGCTGGTGGTCTCGTATCGTCCCCGTTGCTGCCACAGTTTCACGAATGCGTCCTGTACCGCATCGGCCGCGTCATCGCGGTTGCCGGTGATGCGTTCGGCCAGCGAGAGCATCTGCTCCCTCAAGGCGGTGAATGCGGTGGTTATGCGGTCGGTTTGCTTCATCGTGATTGACTGTTTCTACTCTATAAACGCAGGATAGCGCGTTTTGTAACAACAAAAATAAAAAAAATGACGGAAATTCCATCATTGCAGGAATTTCCGCCATCTAATTTATATCTGTTTAGATTGTTTATCCTCTCGGGGATTAAAGGCCGATCATTAAACCCAGAGTCCAGGTGTTCTTGATTTCGGGGCCATAACCCTCTTCAAAGAACTTGCCGGGGCTGTAACGGCAGTAAATACCAATCTGGTTCCAAGTGAGGCTGCCCAGCACGTCAAAGTTGAGCTTATTCTGCCTCAGGTTCTTGTGGCGAATGTCATAATCGGTCTTGTTCAGCTCATAGTGGTTATCAACGCGAGCATAGAAGTTCCAGTTCATGATGCCAGCAACGCCGATGTTCAGCTTCTTGTAGATACGCTGGGTGAACATCAAGGGGAACTGCATCGTCCACATGTTCAGGTTAGACGAACGGTTCTTAATTTCACCGATGATGTCACTGGGATAGGGGATTACGGTCACAATCTGGGAAGCGGCGTCACGCGTGAGCATATTGGAGCGCTTCATGCTGTAGGAGCGGTGATGGATACCGGCACCCAGCGACAGCGTCTGGCCGTGCAGGGTGTTGAAGCGAAGACCCACAACATTGAGCAAACCAGCCTCGACACTGTTATTGACAAGATCCCAACTGTGCTTGACACCCATACCAACGTAAATACCATCGGTAAAGATTGCCCAGTGCTTAGTACTCTCGTCATCATTGGCCATCGGACGCTGATAGATTGATTCACTGTTATCGTCAGCGGCAGCGGGGGCAGCGTCGGTGGCTGCGTTCATCTGTGCCATGGCGAGCATGGCAGCAAAGAGTAATGCAATTTTCTTCATTTTCTAATAATTTATAATCATTATCTTAAAAAAATCGGCCGCAAAAGTACTCAGTAATTTTTAATTGTGCAAATGATTTAACCTCAATCAAGGTTCATAACTTTGGCAAAACGCACTTGACTCTTGAAAACGGGGAAGTTCAATGTGAGGATAACGCCATTCTCGATGGTGGCATAGCAGTCATCGGTGATGGGCTCCATCGTGGCGTCAATCCAACTAAGGTCATAATTGCCCGTGAATTGCGTGCGGGTGATGTGTCCTTTCAGCATGCAGGGCTGCCATTGCGATTTCTTGACCTGTGCGCCGTCGATATAGATGAGGTCGTAACCGTCATCGGCCCGCACCACGGCAAGCGTGTAACGGCCGCCTAAGCGCAGCCACTTGTCCTCCATGTCGCGGTCCAGATATTTATAGTAGCCCTCGACCGGGTCGGTGCTATTGGCCAGGTATTCATCAAGGGATGGGAGTGTCCATAGCGTGGTGGCCGATACTTGTTGCTCATTGTCCAGGGTGAGCACTGCACGCTCGATAGAAACACGTGAACCGGCACCCACAAGGTATCCCACGTTCACCGTCCCCGTGGGGCGGGAAACAGGGACTTCCAGCACCTCTTGCAGCTCATCCTTGCCAATGGACACCAGCACGTTGTGGTCACTCACATCCACGCACACCGTGTTCAGGTCATCCTCGAGCGAGACGCCCTTGCTCACGGTTGTGCTGGCCAGTTCAATCGTCGATGTGCCGACATTCTTGACAAGCGTCACCTGCATAGTGCGCTGGTCGGTGATGTCGTCAAATGGGGTGCTGTTGTCGCAACTGAGCACCACGGCGCAGTAGTTGCCGCAGTCATCCATATTGAACACCAAGCCCCATTGGGGGTTAGTGACGGTTTCCTTTTCGCCAGTGATGGGATTCTTGAACGATTTGGTTTTGCCCTGCTTATTATTGAGGTTGGCCAGCCGCAGTTGATAACGGTAGGAACTGCTGTTCACACCTGTCGTGTCAAGGGAAATAGCTGTGGAAAGCGTCGCGTTCTCCTCGACAAGACGGTCCTCGACAATGGCCTTATAACGTCCTGCCATCCTCATGCCAGGATGTGGGAAAAGCCCCCCGAAGCCGTTTGCTGCCGAGTTATAATAAGACTTACCATCAGCCTCCAACCCGGCAAACACCATCAAGACAACCCCCAAATAAAACAATATCCTCTTCATAACTCCTATCTCCTATCTCCTAACTCCTAACTCCTAATACCTAATACCTAATTCACTCATGATGGTATGGCTCGTGTCGCAAAATCGTGAATGCCCGGTAGAGTTGCTCCACAAAGACAAGGCGCACCAGCTCGTGGGGAAAGGTCATTTTGCTCAGCGAGATTTTCTCGTTGGCGCGGTCATAGACGTCGGGCGAGAAGCCGTAAGGCCCACCCACGACAAACACCAGGCGCTTGCATCCGCTTGCCATGCGCCGCTCGAGCCACTGGCTGTAGTCCATCGACGTGCGTTCGGTGCCGTGCTCATCGAGCAGCACCACATGGTCGCTCGTGTCAAGTGCCGCAAGCAGCGCGCGGCCCTCGGCAGCCTTCTGCTGCGCCTCGCTCATGTTGCGGGTGCCCTTCACGTCCCCGATATATTGGATATTGAACTGGACGTAGTGTTGCAGGCGTTTGACATATTCCTCGATGCCTTGTCGCACAAACCCTACCTCGGTTTTGCCGATTACGGCGAGTGTAATCTTCATAATAGACCAATTTTTAAGCAAAAACAATCACAAAATTAGTAAATCAAACGAAAACTCACTAACTTTGTGGTCGAGAAAAATACAAAATTGAGAAGATTATGAAAACTCGTGAAGAACTGATTGATGAATTGATTGATTTGGCTTTTGCCGAGGACATTGGTGACGGTGACGCAACGACCTTGTGCTGCATCCCTGCCGACGCGATGGGACGCCAGCGCCTTATCGTGAAAGAGGAAGGCATCCTGGCCGGTGTGGATATCGCACGGCGCGTGTTTGAGAAATTTGACCCCGAGCTGCAGATGGAGGTCTTCATCGGCGACGGCGCGCACGTCAAGCCGGGCGACATCGCCTTTGTCGTGACAGGCAAGGTGCGGTCCCTGCTGCAGACCGAGCGACTGATGCTCAACATCATGCAGCGCATGAGCGGCGTGGCAACGACCACAGCGCGCTATGCAAAGTGTCTCGAGGGGCTCAAGACGCGCGTCCTGGATACCCGCAAGACCACTCCGGGCATGCGCATGCTCGAGAAGGAGGCTGTCAAGATTGGTGGTGGCTGCAACCACCGCATCGGCTTGTTTGATATGATTCTGCTCAAGGACAATCATGTCGATTTTGCCGGCGGCATCGTCCCTGCGATAGAGAAGGCACAGCAGTGGTGCAAGGACAACGGCAAGGACCTCAAGATTGAGATTGAGGTGCGCAACTTCGACGAGTTGCAGCAGGTGCTTGACCATGGCGGTGTGGACCGCGTGATGCTCGACAACTTCAGTGTCGAGAACACCCGCAAGGCTGTGGAGATCATCAACGGTAGGGTAGAGACCGAGTCGAGCGGTGGCATCACCATCGACACGTTGCGGGCTTATGGCGAATGTGGCGTTGATTACATTTCGGTGGGTGCCCTCACGCATTCCATCAAGTCGCTTGACATGAGTTTCAAGGCTTGCTGATAATAGTCTATTTGGTTTTTCTGGAAAAAACTGAATGAACACATTGCAGGACATTCAGGCATTAAGGCTGCATGGCGTTGACGATGGCTCGCCCATCATCATCGCCGGACCTTGTAGCGCCGAGACCGAGCAGCAGACACTTGATACCGCACGGGCACTGCATGCCGATGGCGTGAAGGTCTTCAGGGCAGGCCTGTGGAAACCGCGCACAGTGCCAGGCAGCTTCGAGGGTGTGGGCAGTAGTGGACTGCAGTGGCTGCAGCAGGTCAAACGTGAGACGGACATGCTCATTGCCACCGAGGTGGCGACCGTCGAGCATGTGCGTGACGCTCTGGCAGCAGGTATCGATATCCTGTGGGTGGGTGCAAGAACAAGTGCCAACCCGTTTGCCATGCAGGCGATAGCCGATGCATTGCAGGGTCACGATGAGGTAACTGTGCTGGTCAAGAATCCTGTCAACCCCGATTTGGAGTTATGGATTGGAGCTCTGCAGCGCATTATGGGTGCCGGAATCACCCGACTGGCAGCGGTGCACCGCGGTTTCAGTTCGGCAGGAGCGCACATCTACCGCAACGACCCCCAGTGGCACATCCCCTTTGAGTTGCGACGTCACGCCCCGGGCATGACTATCCTGTGCGACCCGTCGCACATCGCCGGCAAGCGGGAGTTTGTCGAGCCTTTGTCCCAACTGGCACTGGATGCGGGGTTTGACGGATTGATGATTGAATGTCATTGCAATCCGGACCAAGCCTTGAGCGACAGCGCACAGCAAATCACCCCTGACGAGCTGCACGGCATCCTCAACCGCTTGGTGATTAGGTCGGGTGCTCCCATTGATGATGAACTGAGCATGCTGCGCCAGCAGATTGACGATTGTGACCACGAACTGCTGGCAGTGCTGGCTCGCCGCATGAGTGTGTCGCGCGAGATTGGCAGCTTCAAGAAGGCGCATAATCTGCGTGTAGTGCAACCTGCCCGTTATCAGGATGTCATGAAGGCCCGCCTCGAGGAAGGCAGGCAATTGGGGCTTGACGAAGATTTCATTCAGCGGCTCATGCAAGCCATCCACGAGGAGAGCGTCCGCCAGCAATTGAATTAATCTAAGGTCTATCTAACGTCTAAAATCCATCACATGAGAGTAGTTATCATCGGTGCCTCGTCGGGCATGGGGCAAGAAGTGGCAAAGTTGTTGCTGGACGAAGGCTGCCGTCTGGGCGTGGCTGCACGTCGAGAGGACCGCTTGCAAGTGCTGAAACAATTGGCGCCAGATAGGGTAGAGACCGCAACCATCGACGTTACTACCGAGGACGCCCCAACTCGACTACGGGCGCTCATCGACCGCATGGGAGGGATGGATCTGTTCTTCTATTCATCGGGCATCGGCAAGCAGAACCGCACGCTCACGCCCGACATCGAACTCAATACCGTCAACACCAACGGCATGGGCTTTACCCGCATGGTAGGGGAGGCTTACCGCTATTTTGCCGAGCGAGGCGAGGGCCATATCGCAGCCATCACCAGCATTGCGGGCACCAAAGGATTGGGACCTGCCCCGTCCTATTCCGCCACCAAGGCCTTCCAAAACGTCTATCTCGAGGCACTGGAGCAACAGGCCAATGCCCGAGGCTTGAAAATCCGCTTCACCGACATCCGTCCCGGCTTTGTCAATACCGATTTGCTCAGTGGCGATTTCAACTATCCCATGATGCTCAAGCCCGACAAGGCCGCCCGCCAAATCGTCCACGCCATCAAGGCCAAGCGCCGCGTCAAGGTCATCGACTGGAAATATGCCATCCTCACTCCCCTGTGGCGCCTACTTCCCCGCCCCCTCTGGCGCCACCTCAAACTGTAACTCATTTTTTCGCAGAACTAACTGCGCTGATATTTATCAAATAATGGCTTGAAAAGAAACAATGAATAAGTCGACACAATCAGCAGTTCAAATGATGAAAAAGTATCTATTAATTCTTGTCGCTATCGTTTTATGTACAAGTGTGACCGCTCATGCTGCACCAGTTAATTTGGAATCAGCGCTATTGGCAGCACAGTCCTTTGTGACACAACAAGCCCGTAGCAACTTGATTGCTGCTCCCTCGATTTCGATAGTTCCACAGCTCGCCCATGCCGAAATGAGTGCCTCTATTCCGGGCCAGCCGGCATATTATATATTTAATGCAGGCGACCATTTCATCATTGTATCAGGCGATGACCGCGTTGACCCTATTTTGGGTTGCGGTAACGGCATGATAGCAATGGGTGATCTCCCTTGTGGTTTACAGCTATTGTTGTCGATGTACAAACAGGGTATCGATGATCTTCTCGCTCATCCCGGTCAAGTCTATCACAACCCGGCAATCCATGGCGACAATAGTGTTTTGCCATTGGTTAAAGCACATTGGGATCAAGAAGCGCCCTTTTACAATCTCTGCCCTATGTACGCGGGATATCGCTGTCTCACTGGGTGTGCCTGCACATCGTTGTGCCAGGTGATGCATTACTGGAAGTACCCGGCGGGCATCGACTCACCCATTCCTGCCTATACTACCAGGCGTTTGAATATTAATGTAGAGGAATTGCCTCCCACAACTTTTGACTGGGATAATATGTTGGATGATTATAGCGGCGAATACACAACAATCCAAGGTGACGCCGTGGCGCAATTGATGCGTTATGCTGGGCAGGCCGAGAAAATGGACTATAGCCCCGGTGGTAGCGGAGCCTATTCGTTTCAAGTTACTAACGCTTTGAATGTGTTTGGCTATAGCCAGGACGTCAAGGATATGAGTTCGTCCTTGACATCTGGCGGTGTTCCTGTATATGATGATGAAATCTGGACGATGGTACTATTGTCTGAACTTGAGGCGGGACGTCCTGTTGTGTACAGTGGATCATCTAATGGCGTAGGACACTCGTTCAATGTCGATGGCTATGATGCTGAGACTGGCTTGTACCATGTTAACTTGGGCTTTAGCGGTAAGGGTGACGGCTATTATGCCCTGCATAACTTCAAAGGCTACAGTGGGATTGAAAACATGATCTGTGGCATACAACCACCCGATACGGTACCAACTATCAAGCCTCAGGTGACCATTTTCAAGACCTCTACCGATATAGGGAAGCCTGTTACACGGCTCATCAACATCAGGGGACGTTTGCTGACAGATGACGTCAGATTGTCACTTCATGACGACAGTGGAACGTTTTCAATAAGCCAATCAGTGATTGGTCAGAGTCTCGTTACATCGGGGTTTGGTGGTGACATCAGCATCACTTACAACCCGACAAAACTTGGTGTTGACTATGCCACAATCACGTTGAGTAGTAATGGGGCTCAGGATGTTCTCATCAGGTTGGAAGGGAGTGTGTCAATTGAAACTTTTCCACCAGTTATGCTCGAGCCGATTGAACAGAGCACATCGTCATTGACAGCGCAGTGGCAGGACGATACCCGAAGTGAGTATATTAAGTATTACACCTTGGAACTCTATCGCCACGGCTGTTATCGAGAGTGCTTGAACGAACCCTTCAACACCGATTCCTTTGATGGGGAGAATGACATTGACTGTTCATCGCGTTTGGATGAGATTACCGTCATTCCTGGCTGGAAGGGTAGCAATGTGTTCCCTGGGGACGATTTTATTGCCTTGGGCACGTCTAAGGCTTATGGTTGGTTGGAAACACCTGTCGTCAATGCTGCTGACTGTGGCAATAGGGTTACGGTTCGATTCAATGCCCACAGTGCAGATAACACCTCGTCGGCACAACTTGCCGTTAGTTGCGGCGAGGGTGACACCACTGTCTTGGTACACCCTGACGCAATAGATTATTGCTTATTGTTGCCGACCCCCTCCAACGGATTGGCCACGCTGCGGTTTGCCAATCGCGGCAGGATGAGGAGTGTGATTCTTGACGATGTTCAGGTCATCGCGGGTGATCTCGTCATCCCTGTTGAAGCGTCGGCTCCTCCGTTGTTAAGCCTTGACACTACAGGCAAGTCGGTTCTCATTGACCATGATTTGGAGCCTGGTGGAGAATATGCCATGCGGGTAAGAGCCCTCTATGTCAACAACAGTTTTTCTCCATGGACCGCTTTCACATGCATCAGATTGAACTGGCTGCGAGGCGATGCAAACCATGACAATCAAGTCAACATTGCCGATATCAATATTGTTATTGATACCATCTTAAGCTCTGATGTGTCGTTGGAGCGGTTGAAAGCCTGTGACATCAATGGCGACGGCAGCATAACGATAGCCGACATCAACGCCATCATCAACATCATCCTGAACTGATACAACAAAATACAAGGAAAACAATAAGTACAACAAATACAAATTAATAGAAATCAGTGATTTAAATATTAATTGTTCTTATTGTATTTGTTGTTTTCCTTTTATCCATTGTGGGCGGCAGCCCTCAGAAAAATTCTGAAATTTCAGTTGTTAATTGTTGAAAGGATTGCAGAGTTTTAGTAATTTTGCAGTTCTAAATCAGGTTTTATACGAAAAAAGGTAAGATTTCATTATGGCAAAGAAAGCATTATTAATGATACTAGACGGTTGGGGCGAGGGTCCCAAGGGTCACAGCAACGCGATTTACAGTACACCGACTCCTTATCTGGACTTCTTGAGGGCTGCCTATCCGCACAGCACGCTCAAGGCGTGTGGCGAGGATGTGGGTCTGCCCGACGGACAGATGGGCAATAGCGAGGTGGGCCACCTGAACATTGGTGGCGGCCGCGTTGTCTACCAGGATTTGGTGAAAATCAACAAGAGCATCCAGGACGGTTCCATCCTCAAGAATCCCGAAATCGTCAACGCCTACACCTATGCCAAGGAGAATGGCAAGGCCCTGCATATCATGGGCTTGACCAGTACGGGCGGCGTTCACAGCTCGCAGGAGCACCTCATGGCATTGTGCGACATCGCCAAGCAGTACGGCCTGGAAAAGGTGTTTGTGCACTGCTTTATGGACGGCCGTGATACCGACCCCGAGAGCGGCAAGGGCTTTGTGAATACTGTTGTCGAGCACTGCAAGCAGAGCGCTGGAACCGTTGCTACGGTCATCGGACGCTACTATGCGATGGACCGCAACAACAACTGGGACCGCATCAAGGTAGCTTATGATATGCTCACTGCCGGTGTCGGCAAGCAGAGCGACGATATGGTCAGGGCTATCCAGGAATCCTATGACGAGGGTGTGACCGACGAGTTCATCAAGCCCATCGTTAACACGACGGTGAACGGCCACATCCAGGAGGGTGACGTGGTCATCTTCTTCAACTTCCGCAACGACCGCGCCAAGCAGATTACCATCGCGCTGACTCAAGAGGACAAGTCCGAGGATGGCATGAAGGTCATCCCCAATCTGCAGTACTACTGCATGACGCCCTATGACCCGACGTTCAAGAACATGCACATCCTCTTCCCCAAGGAGAATGTCGATAACACGCTGTCAGAGTACCTCTCCTCGCAGGGCTTTAAGCAGCTGCACATCGCCGAGACTGAGAAATATGCCCATGTGACATTCTTCTTCAGCGGCGGACGTGAGAAGCCCTTTGAGAACGAGGACCGCATCCTGGTACCTTCGCCTGACGTGCCGACTTATGATGAGAAGCCCGAGATGAGTGCCTTTGAGGTGCGCGACAAACTCGTTGCAGCCATCCGCGAGGACAAGTATGACTTTATCGTCGTGAACTACGCCAACGGTGACATGGTGGGCCACACAGGTGTGTATGGCGCCATCACCAAGGCCGTCAAGGCTGTTGACCGTTGTGTTCATGACACTGTCGAGGCTGCCCGCGCCACAGGTTATGAGGTCATCATCATCGCCGACCACGGCAATGCCGACCATGCCATCAACAGCGACGGAACACCCAACACGGCACACTCGCTCAACCCCGTGCCCATCATCTATGTCACCGAGGACCCCGAACTCATCATCAACACCGGTCGCCTGGCAGATGTGGCTCCCTCGATTCTCCAAATCATGGGGTTGCCGCAACCCAAGGAGATGACTGGCCACGGTCTCATCGACGTGACCAAGTAACACCGTTTTTCCTACAACCGTAATATCACAAATCAGGGGTACCAGTCAATGGCACCCCTGATTTGTGATATTGGGCAGAATTAATGTGATTATAAGATGAAATCAATTAACTCTACGATGTCGGCTACATTGATTGAACCATCACCATTGATGTCAGCGGCAACCTTATCAAAAGCCTCCTCATTCTGATGGTAACCCAGCACGAAGTCAACCAATTCCACCACATCGGCAAGATTGATGAGACCATCCCCGTTAACATCACCTATATCATAATGCATCCGCTCCAAAACGAGCCTCATGCCCGCCAGCGCGTCAATCTTGCCACAAGCCCCAAACTGGGCCGAATGTGCTCCATTGGTGAAATTGTCGTGGATGCCTGTGTGGTACATAATGTCCTTCACTTCGGCAACCGACAGATTGGGGTTGGCCTGCAGCCATAGGGCGATGATACCGGCAACGGTGGGTGTCGCCATCGATGTGCCGCTCATCGCTCCCCAATAATGCCCGTCATCGGTCTTCATCACTGTCATATTGCCGCCACTGGCATAGCTTGAGTATCGGCTCACAGCAGAGACCACATAAACTCCAGGTGCACAGACTGTGGGCAATGCCTTTCCCGAGGGACCTTTTCCTGCGGCTTGGTAGCTCGAGAACTTGGCTGCATCGCCCACCGTAAATGAGCGGTCGGTGACGGTATATCCCCTGAACAGGGAATAATAGCTGTTTCGACCCACATAAGCGCCCGCTGTGATGACAGAGTCGCAAACTCCTTGAGTGTTAATTGAACAGGAATCGCTGGCACCATTGTAGAAACCCCTATGCGATTGATTATCCAAGGTGACAACTGGTGCCGTCACAAACGAGAATCCGGTGCATGAGTTGCAGGTCCAAGCATCGATGATTGTGGGCCTATTCACTTTGGGCCAAATGCTGATACCGATGGCGTATCGGCCTTTTTTGACATTATCAACGATGCCGTAATTCTTACTGATAAGGTTGTACACCAACAGGCTAAGTTGGTATTTCTTGCTATATACCGAGTAGTTCACCTGACCCTTGATGTATCCGGTTGTGTCACGACTGGTGTCGTAAGTGAAATAGGTGCTTAATTCCGACGTGTCAATCAACGATGAGCCAGAATAAACACTTGATTCCCAGACAATCCTGTTTGTGTATTTGTCAAGTAAGTGATACTTGTAACTGATATTGGTTGCTGATGTGCGCATCCAGATATCGGCCATACACAAATAGTATTTGTATGTGGAATCGATGGAAGAGGAATTGTTGTAAGTGAGCAGCAGATTCAGCGGGTTGTCTTCGGTAGCTTCCTTATAAGCATAGGTGCGGACACCGCCGTTGTTGCCCGCGGCGAAAACAAATATACGTCCAGGGCCCATAAGCTGGGTAACGACGTTTGCCAGATAGTCCTGGCCGTCGTGCGGCCCAGCAAAGGTGCTGATGCTCATGCTCATGACGCAAGGCTTACCGACACTGTCAGCATAGCTGTCAACATAGCGCAGACAGTTGGCAATCTCGGTAGTGGAGATGGAGCCCTCGAGTTCACTCAAGGCACACATCACGATATCAGCATTAGGCGCCATGCCGCCATAGGGACCCACATGGGTGCCCGCGGCAATGCTGGTAGTGTGAGTGCCGTGACCTGTCGTTTTGTTATCAGTCTTGAGGGCATAAATCTCGTCATCGATGAACACTGATCCTGGCAAGCGGATGTTGTTGTTAAAGCGGGCAGGGTGTCCTGACCTGTCGGTCGTGCTATAGACTCTCTTGATGCGGGTCACGGCTGGATTGTCGCTACGTCTGAACGCAAGGTGCTGGTAGTCATAGCCAACGTCAAGAGTGGCGATAATCACACCGGTGCCGTCATAGGACTGTGGCAAACCATTATTGATTCCATCAAGAACTTGACCTGCATGAGTCACGTTAAGGGTGCTATCGGTACACAATGTCATCTTGCGGCTGATTTCTATATCCCTCACACAAGGCATCTCGCAGATGCCGATGAGGTCATCTACAGGAATCTGTGCCGTCACAAAGCCCTCAAAGCAGCAATTGACGACCACACCTGCCTGCTGCAGCTTGTCAATGGCACTCATGTCATCAACAGCAATAAACGCATCCACCATTTCCTGCCCGTCAATCATGCGGGGAGGGAAGAATTGAGAGAAATGATAGGTACTGCGCACTGGAGGAGGCAAGTGATTGGTAAATGCCTGCTCATCAAGGAACTGCTTGACTGTCAACGGCAGGATGCGCTGAGCTTGCACGTTGATAGCCGTCAGTAGTAGTGCCATGATGACGGCAACAGATGTGATAATCCTATGACTTTTCATTAGTGATTCTATTTAATTGCTCAAAATAAAAAACATTAATCCTCTTCACGAAAATCTGCTTATATCCCTGACGATGAGTGAGTTTATCATTCTTCGGGGTTAATGATGTAATCAATCATGTCAGTAACGTCAACGATATCAATAAGATTATCCTGGTTGTAATCCATCGCTTCAACCACGACATTATCGGTGATATCGTAAAGGATATAGTCGATTAAGCGCACGATGTCATCTATGCCGATAAAACCGTCACCGTTGACGTCGCCAGGGATAACCATATTACTCAGCAGGTACATGGCACCGGCCCAAGCGTCGATTTTGCCATTGGCACCGAAACGGTACCCGGTTTCTGACATGGTGAAACTGTCCTTGATTGACGTCTCGGCAATGATTCGTTTGATGTCACCAGGTGACAGGTCGGGCTTAATCTGGAGCCACTGTGCGATGATGCCGGCCACTGTCGGCGCTGCCATCGACGTTCCTGTCAATGCGCCCCAAGTGTTATAGTACTCATCGCGCATGGATGCTGCATTTCCCCAGGCATAAGAGGAGTATCGGCTAACGGCTGATACAACATTAACGGCAGGAGCAGTAATGGTAGGCAATGCTTTACCAGTGGGGCCATAACCGCTGATTTGGAAACTCGTGTATCTGTAGTTCGACCCCACAGTCGGATTGAAGTTATCATAAACGAGACCTTCATTCTTGATGGAATAATAGCAATTGCGTCCGATGTAACCACCTGCCGAGATGATAGAATCGGCAACAGCGTAAGTGCCTATTGAAACATAATCCGATGGTGCCCTGAAATAATCATTCACAGCACGGGTTACCGTGTCGCCGTTTTCGTTTACCTCTTCAACATAAACTGTACCTACATTGTTACGGCTGATTCTTCCATGGCATGCCCATGCATCAACCATGCAAGAACTTGCTAACCTGGGGTTGGTCACACTGGGTGGATAAACTGAGATACAGATATGGTAGCGGCTCGTACGGCCTCCATTATCGTTTTCCCAGTAGCTTTTGGTTCTCAGATTATGGACATTGGCATCCAGGTCAAATTTATAGTTATTAGGATTAAGGGAAATCAGCGCGGCAAGATAACCAGTGCCGTTGGCTGGGTCTGGCTCGAAATAATCGCTGAATTCCGAAGGGTCGATACGGGCATAGGACGTGATATAGTTCGATTTCCACACGATACGCCCGGTCAACTTATCAAGAATGAAGAATTGGCAGACAGGTCGAGTGTTCTTCGCTCGATTCCAGATATCCACTTGAACATGTTCATAGTAATAGGCATCATCATTTCTTGAGTTGTCGCAACCCACCAGAATACTCATGGGTGCAGTGGGGGTCGAGTTGCCATAGGCGTAAAAGTTTTTCGCCCCGTTGTTGCCAGCGGCAATAACAAAGATGCGGCCAGGCCCTACGAGTTGGCTGATGGTTTTGGAAATCCTGTCCTGACCGTCATGCGGGCCGAAGGGTGTACTCACGCTCATGCTGATAACACAAGGTTTGCCAACGCTGTCAGCATAAGAGTAGATGTACTTGATGCAGTTCAAGACTTCGGTCTCAAGGAATCCCCACTTGAATGTTGAAGGGGCACACAGCACGATGTCGGAGCCAGGTGCCATACCTCCATAGCCGTTCACATGGGTGCCGGCAGCGATGCTTGCGGTGTGAGTGCCATGGTAGCCCGAGGGGTCATCGGTGGTCATTGTATCAAGCTGAGCCCCCATGAACACGGTGCCAGGCATAGTGTTACCGCCAATGACAACAGGATGGCCAGTACTGTCGGCCGTGTTATAAACCCTTACGATGCGGGAGATATTCCTGTTGTCAGCCCGCATGAAGGCGCGATGCCTGAAATCAAAGCCAAAATCGATGATTCCCACCACGACGCCAGTGCCGTCATAGCCTTTGGGCAGGCCGAATTCTGAGCCGTTAATCAACTGTCCGGCATGTGTCACGCTCAGCGTGGTGTCGGTACACACATCAACGGTTCGGCTGATTTCGACATTGGTGACACCTACCATTCCGCAAACGTAATCCAATCGGCTCATGGGAATTTGGGCAGTGACAAAGCCATCAAACTCGCAATTGACCTTGACGCCCGCAGCCTTCAGCGACGGGATGACGCTACTGTCTCGGATGTCGATAAAGGCATCAATCATCTCCATGCCATCGATGAGGCGTGGCTGAGCGTAACTGAGTGTCTGGCTGGCCCAATTGGGGACGTTTGGCAGTTTGGTCATTTCCAGATAGTTTGCCCGCTCGAGATAGAAGTGTTGCACCGACGAGGGCAAATTGTTTTTTAGTTGGCCGCTTGCTGCCAATGCCAACAATATGCTTGCAACAAATAATAACTTTTTCATTGATGATTTCTATTTTGATGTAATCTATTCAAATTAATTATTGCTCCAGAATGATGTCGATGAGCGAGGTGACATCATTAATGGTGTAGTTACCGCTCTGATCCACATCGGCATTGATGGCATTGAACTCTGTGACTTCTTCTCCCAGAATATAGTCAATCAGGATGGTCACGTCGGCAATATCAACGAAGCCGTTACCGTTCACGTCGCCAAGCAGGACAACGGGTTGAGGCACGATGACATCAAGCCTGAACGTGAGGTTGTCCGCATCAAAGGTGAACAGGTAGTCGCTACCGTCACCAGTGAAGTAGTAGGAGTAGTTGTTGTTGCGCTTGGCAGTGGAATATTGCGTGCCTGTGCTGATAGTCGTTGTGGCAGTGGGGCCATAGCGGTAGGTGCTGTTAAAAGCCGTCCAGTCGTTGTTCCATTCATTAGGACCGCCGTCAGCAAATACAAAGTAGATGGGGGCGTTGATGGTCAATGTGTCAACGTATGTGCCATTGCCCAGGTTGGTCATTTTACCCATGGGCTGCGTCAGGCTCCAGTTGCCCTCGCCACCCACGATATAGATGCTCGCGCTATCGGTAGGCTCCACAGGATCTTCACCGCTGCCGTCAAGAAAGCCTGCCATCTCAAACAGGGCGTCCATCACTTGGCCGTTGGCATTGTCCCACCAGCCACAGTTATACCAGTCGGTGGTGACATGGTTGGTGTAGTTGATGCCATACTCGTTGGCTTCAGGGAACCACCAGTACAGGCCATTGACGTTGCTATGGGCATTCAGCGTGTTAATAAGGGCGGTGGTGAACGCCTTCTGTCCCGCTTCGGTGGCGGGCCAGGTGGATTGCAGGTCATAGTTAGCTCCACTGGGATAGTAGGCATGAGGATAGCCCGTCTCCACAATCTGGATTTTCTTGGTGGGGTAGGTGGACTCGAGAGTTGTCAACAGACCGTCGAGAACGCTCAAGTCGCCATGCCAGTAGGGATAATAACTCAGGCCGATGATGTCATAATCGCTTGTGTGGCTCTGCAGCGCCTGGTAGAACGAGGTCACGTTGCTCACGCGGCTCATCTCGGTGTGAACGACAATCTTTGCACTTGGGCAAACCTCACGGCAAGCGCGTATGCCTTGCTTGAGGTAATTGGCAAAGTTGGCGAACGTGCCATTGCCGTAGTTGGCACCGCTGGGATAACAATGTCCCGTGGGCCACAACATGCCGTAGGTCACCTCGTTGCCCACCTGGACAAAGTCGGGTTTGGCACCAGCGGCGATCATGGCGTTGAGCACACGGCACGTGTAGCTGTACACGCTGTCTCCCAGGGCACTGGTGACTGTCCATGACGATGGCGTGCTGTGCTGACCTGGGTCGGTCCAGGTGTCGCTGTAATGGATGTCCAACAGCAGGTTGAACCCGGCTGCCTTGATGCGCTGTCCCAACGCGATGACGAAGGGCAGGTCCTGGCATACGCCCTCACCTTGATCCTCGGCTCCAGCCTTTGACGGGTCAACAAACAGGCGCACACGCATGGCGTTCATGCTGTTTGACTTGAGATAACCGAGCACATCGGTGATTCTGTTACCGTTCTCGTCAAGATAACGGGCACCGCGCTCTTCATACTTCGGCAGCAGGGAAATGTCACCACCGACATACTTAACCATGGCATTGCTGATGACACTGGTGAACATCAAGCAAGCCAGCAGGAGGTAAATTTTTCTCATGATGGATGCGTTTAGTTGATTTTTGCTTGCAAATTTAATTAAAAATCACCAAAATAGCATCATTTCTCATCACTTTTTCAACCAACAAGCGATGAAAACGGATAAAACGCATCAGAAAATATCAAAGCGTGGGATGTTTGTCTCAGGCATGTAGAATTTTATAAACCAGTTCCTTGAGCAGGACATACTGGCCTTGGCGTGAACCGATGCCCTTGCTGCGGGTGTCACATTCACGCAGGTAGCCGATGACGTTGATCAGCGAGCGCGTGTTATACATGCGTGTCGTCTCGAGGAACTTGCGGGCACGCCACTGGCTGCGGGTACCCACAGCAGCCATGATGCCCTCGGCGGTCTTGTCGTACGCCGTGGATGCCAGCAACACGCCAGAGAAGAAGGAGAACAGCATCGCCACGGTGGCCATCGACGGATTGTTCTTGGGGTTGCGCTCAAAGTAATCCACGATACGGAACGCTTTAGCGGCGTCACGGCGACTCAGCGCGTCTTCCAACTCAAAGTTGTTGAAATCCTTGCTGATGCCGATGTTCTGCTCGATGAGCAGCGGCGTGATGTTCTTGTCGCTGGCCAATATATACAGCTTGTCAAGCTCGCTGTACAGGCGGGCGATGTCGGTGCCGATGTGGTCGGCGAGCATACTGGTGGCCTTGGTATCGATGTTACAGCCCAATGAGTTGGCGTAGCTCCCGATCAGGGCATTGAGGTCTCGCCCTTCTTTCACCTTGTTAGAATCAAAGACGACACCGCTCTTAGCATCCTTCAACGCGTCCAGGAAAGGCTTACTTTTTAACGCTCCTTCCTTGTGACAGATGACGAGGATAGTTGTGGCTAATGGCCGTTCGGCATAGGATGCAAACAGGTCTAGGTCATTCTTGTGGCCCGGCTGCTTGGCAATGAGTTGCGCCTCACGCACCACAACAACCTTGCGCTCGGCGAAGGTGGGGTATTGCTGGCAGGTGCTGATGACTTCGCGCACGTTGGCGTTGTTGCCGTAGAAAACCGATAGGTTGAAGTCGCGCTGATCCTCATCGAGAGCCGTCTCGATGATAAGTTCTTGCAATCGGTCGATGAAGTAAGGCTCCTCGCCCTGCAAGACGTAGATGTTCCTGAAAGAGCCTCCTTTGATCTCCTTGCTCAGTGCGGCAAACGTTATCGTTTCTCTTTTTACTGCCATAAAAATAATGAGGAATAAACTGTGGCAAAATTAATGCAAGTTGAGCACAAATACAAGAAAAAAGTGTTTTTGTGCTCGACTTGTGCGGTCATCAGGACAGAATCAAGTTGATGAGTGCGTTAATGTCGGTGATATTCACCGCATCATCGCCGTTGACGTCACCTGCATCATCAAAAACGCCCCTTAAAATCATGTCAATAACGGCATTGATGTCGGCGATGTTCACGCTGCCGTCGCCGTTCACGTCACCTGTCAATGCGTCCCTGATGAGGTCATCCACAATCTGCCCGAAATAGGGATGCCAATTCTCGTTGGCTTGATAGGCGCCAGCCGTCCCTTGAGGGACATGAAGCGTGCGTCCGGAATAGTCAAAATTACCACCTTCGGTCCATACCACGAAAATACAGTCTCCACTATCTACATTTGAAAGGTTGGCGATGTGACTAAACACCTCTTTCAGTCCGTCGCAGTAAGCGAATGCGTAGCTGCCGATGGAGTCAACTGAACTGGGTATGGTGGCGCTCATCAGGCTGCTGCATCCGGCGAACGCATCGCTGCCGATGGTTTTGACGGAGTTAGGGATGATTACGTTCTCCAGGCTGATGCAACCGGCAAACAATTTGGCATTGATGGTTTTAATGGAGTTGGGGATGGACACGTCCGTCAGTTCATAGCAGTCCAGGAAAGCTGCTTTGCCGATGTGTTTGACAGAGTTGGCAATGGTGGCGCTTGTCAGCCCTCCACAACCCTCAAACGCGCTTTTGCCGATGTATTTAACGGGGCTGGGGATGGTGATGCTCATCAGACCGCTGCAGGAGTAGAACGCGGCATCGCCGATGGTGTCTACCGAGTTAGGGATAATCGTGTTTTGGCCCCCCACAATCAGGGTATTGCTTGCTGTCTCAATGATGGCGTTACAATCATCACGGGAATCGTATTTCTCGTTTTCGGCAGCCACGGTGATGCTCGACAGACTCCCGCAGTCACTGAATGCGATTTTGCCGATAGAGTTAACCGATTTACCGATGGTGACGCTCGTCAGTCCGCTGCAGCCAAAGAAGGCTGCTTCGCCGATGCTCTTGACCGAGTCGGGAATGATGGCGCTTGTCAGTCCGGTGCAGTAGTAGAATGCCCTATCGCCGATGGCGGTGATAGTGTCGGTGATGACAGTGTTTTGACATCCCACAATCAATTTATTGGTTGCGGTCTCAATGATGGCGTTACAATCATCACGGGAATCGTATTTCTTGTTTCCGTTTTTAACTGAGAGTGTTGTCAGACCACCGCAATCACCGAACGCAATGTCACCGATAGAGGTGACTGAGGCGGGGATGGTGACAACTGTCAGGCCGATGCAGCCAGCGAACGCGCCCCGGCCGATGGTGGTGACGGAACTGGGGATGGTGATGTTCATCAGTCCGCTACAGTCAAGGAATGCCTCCTCGCCGATGCCGGTAATGGTGTTGGGTAGGGTGATGTGCGTCAATCCCACACAATGAGAGAACGCAAGATCGCCAATGGCAATGACTTCATAGGTGGTGTCATTATAGGTGACGGTACTGGGGATAATCACTTCGCCGGTGTAATTGTCGTTATCGTTCCAGACATTCTTGTCACCGTAGGTAACGGTGACGGTTGTGTCGGTTTTATTGTAATAGATGCTATCCACTTCAAAGTCATAGGCGGTGGCGGTGGCTGGCAGCAGCAGGGCCAGCAGCAGGAGTGCGGATGTGAGCAGGTGGTTCATAGTCGTTACTGTTATGATTGTTTCAGAATCTTGATGCAAAATTAGGAGAAATAACCAAAGAAAGCAACTTTTTCTTTCACGAATCACACTATGGCACGCAACCGAATCCATTTTCTGGCCACCACTGGGCTCTGATTCAACAGTTTTTTAACGGATTCATTGTTCTTGATGGATTATAAATCCAAGTTAATCTGCGCAATTTTCGGGCAGTTTATTATTTTATTCTGATGCGAGGTGTGAATTAGTCGGATTTTTTGTACATTTGCGTGATGGTTACATGATTGTTTTGAATTGTTTAACTCATTATCAATACCACCAAAATTATGAACAAGAATAAATTACTTTCAAAGATGTTGTTTGTGATGGCCATCATGGTCTGTGCAGGCGCTTTTACGTTATCGGCTGCCGACTTCTTGGTAGATGGTATCTATTACAATGTGATTAACGACAATGAGGTAGAGGTGACCAGCCCTGACTCAGTCAAGTATGCTGGCGAGGTGTTCATTCCATCGACTATAGTCAGTGACGGCACGACCTATCGTGTCACACGCATCGGCCGAAACGCTTTTTGCAGTTGCAAGGACTTGACCTTGGTTGATATCCCCGAGGGTGTTACCTCGCTTGGCTTCCAAGCTTTCTGTTCTTGCACGGCGCTCGAGAATGTCGATTTGCCTAACTCGCTGGTGACGCTTGAGGATTATGCGTTCTACGGCTGTTCTTCATTCACTTCGTTCAATATCCCGAGAAATGTCGCTGAAATTGGCTATATGACGATCAAGGGATGCCGCCAGTTGCAGTACTTCACCTGCAGTTCGCTCAATCAGCACTTCAAGGCTGTTGACGGCGTACTGTACAGCAAGGATATGAAAGTGCTGTTCAGCTATCCGCAAGCCGCTTCGGCTACCACCTTTGCCGTTCCCAGTCCAGTTGCCAGGATTCATGAGTATTGTTTCATGTCCTGTACTAACCTGACTGAGGTCACCCTACCCGAGACGCTCCGTCACATCGAGATGAACATCTTCAGGGGTTGTCGCAATCTTGAATCTTGCTATATTCCTGATAGTGTCAACTATATGGGCGTTACGGTGTTCGGAACATGCACCAATCTCAAGAGCGTGCATCTTCCCGCCAATCTCGATTCCATTCTGAGTAGCACTTTTTCTGACTGCACAAGCCTCACCGAAGTCACTATCCCCCGTAAGGTGAAATTCATTGGAGAGTATTGCTTCTATGATTCTGGTGTCAAGACGGTGAATATTGAGGAGGGCAGTATGCTTGAGACTTTAGCCCATGATGCGTTCTCCCATAGCCCCATAGAAGCCATTGACCTGCCAAATACCGTTAAGACAATTGACTATCAGGCTTTCATCAACTGCCAGTCATTGAGGAAGGTCCACATGAGTGAAGGGCTTACGACTATTGGCGGTGCTGCATTTACCTTATGTCCTTTGCTGGAAGAAGGCTACATTCCAGGCGGGGTTTCCGTTATTCGTAATGCCTTTACCGACGACATCTCGTTAAAGCGGATGCAAATCGGCAAGAAAGATTCCGCGCCGGGAGTCACGTTGATTAAGAATGCGGGTATTTGTGGGTGCCCACTTGAATATTTGGAATTGGGTGCCAATGTGGACTCGCTGGAAAGCATCGCTTTGGCTAATCTTGAACACCTCAAGGTGCTCATCAGCTGGGCTGCAATACCCCCGCATTGTAACAGCAACTATAGCTCATTCCTCCCTGATCCCCAACGATTGAATGCCATCCTCTATGTTCCCAAGGCATCTTTGGAAGCTTATCAGACAGCCAACGATTGGAAGAACTTCAGGACCATCGTGCCCATCGAGGACGTGGGCGACATCAACGGCAGCGGAGCAATTGAGATTGCCGACGTCACCGACCTGATTGACCAAGTGCTGGCAGGTGAGATTGAGAATCCCGCCATTTCCGACGTTGATTTTGACGGTATGGTAGGCATCAGTGATGTGACAGGCCTTATCGACAAGATCCTATCAGGAAACTAAAGGGAAAGAAACATATAAAAGAAACGAGGGTGATACATTCAGTGATGGATCACCCTCATTGTTAAGTGGACCGAGGCTTTGCCTCGGTTTGTAGTCTTACAGTGCCTCGCCTTTCAGGCTCACTCTGCCTCGGCAATAAGTTCGATTTCGACAAGGGCGCCCTTGGGCAGGTCCTTGACGGCGAATGCGCAGCGGGCGGGGTAGGGTGCCGTGAAGTACTCGGCATAGACCTCGTTCATCGGGCCGAAGTTGGCGATGTCGCTGAGGAATACGGTGGTCTTCACAACGTTCTTCAGGTCGAGACCTTCGCTCTGCAGGATGGCGCGTGCGTTCTTGAGGCTCTGGTGAGTCTGCTCCTGTACGCCACCCTCGGGGAAGGCGCCCGTCTCAGGGATAATGGGCAGCTGGCCCGAAACGAATACTAAATTGCCGGTGCGGATAGCCTGGCTGTAAGGACCGATGGCAGCAGGTGCCTTGTCAGTGTTTAATGCTTTCATTGATAGATTAGAAGAATTGTTGTTAATTATTAATGCGAATTAGTGATGACAAAGGTACAAAAAAATGGCGGGCCACGACAGTTTTTTAATTGAAATTTGGCGTGAGCGTCATTTTTTTGTAACGATATTGCGTTTGAGCAGGATATCGACAGGCTGAGGCTGCACGGGCTGATGGGGAACAATAAGTTCATTCTGGCTATACATCAGGTAGCGTTCCCAGCGCTTGTCGCCTAAACCCGCATCGGTGAAGTCATAGCGGTGGTATCCGAGTTCCTCCAGCATGTGGATCATCGGGTAATCGTTGAACCGCAGGAACACCACATCGGCTTGAAAGCGCATGACTGCATCGACCTGCTCTTTGACCATTTCGGGGGAATGCCCCTCTTGCAGACTCCAATACTTGCAGGCCGGCAACCCCATTACCGGAACGCTCTCGCCATGGTCATGGCAGTTGAGGTAAAGCACGCGGGGCTTCTCATATTGGCTCATCAGCATCGGGTAATAGTACCAGGTGGCATTGTCAGGGTTTTCAGCAGTAAACAGTGAGTTGCGGTCGGTGGTGAGAAAGAGTCCTGCAAGGACTGCGACGGTTGCAATCGCGACTGCCATTCCGTTTCGCAGCCATTGTCCAGCCGAACGCATGATAATACCTGCTGCCAGAACGGTGAATAGCGCTAAAACATTGTAGTAGATGCGGTCGGTGCCATTGAGCGTGATGATGGCCATGAACCAGATGAGTGCCAATGTGATGAACTTCCACCCGCTGCGGTGGCTCCTGCCGTAGATGACGATACACAGGATTACTCCAAGGTTGAAGATGAGAACCTGCGCTCCCAAGAAGACCGACATCACGCTGGAGAATTTGATGCTTTCTCCATGCAGATTGCCGAAAGTGGTCGCTGTGACCAGGAAATACTCCTGGATGCAGGCTCCTAATGCCCCCTGGCAGGCAAGTAACACGATAACAGGCAGCATCGTTGTAATTCCCGCGATAGCACACCATGCCAATGCCTTCCAGACAGGATAGTTGACCCGTCGGGGCATGACGATGCAGCAGTAGGGGATAAAGACGGCCATCATCAGCGTACAGCTGTACTTGATGAGTAATGTCGCCCCCAGGGAAATACCTAAAATGATGGCGGTCTTGCTGACGAACTCACGGCTGTTTTCTCGTGCCACCGTGTAACGTAGGAACTGGTAGAACACAGGCATCATGAAGGCGTAGCAGTAGTCCTCGGCACGCACCTCGGTGTGGGTTAGGCTACTCAAGAAGAACACAGCCGAGAAGAGCACTGCCATGAATGCGAGGCGACGGTCTTTGACAAACAGCAGGGCGCATCGATAACATTGGTAAAAAATGAAGGTATAAAGCAGGCAGGACAGCCAGTAGCAACCGATATAGTCGCGGGGACTCAACAGATGCCCAAGCCCATAAATCAGCCACAGCAGGGGACCCTTGCTGTCAGCAAAGTCAATATAGGGCGTCAACCCGTGCATCCATGCCTTGCCGCACATGTAGAACCAGATGACATCGTGGTGTTGTGGCAAGTCATACAGGTAGGAGTCCCAAGACATCAGTAGCAAGGCCAGCACCGTAAAGCATCCGATGCCAATCAGGGCGCGAAGGTCTGGCAGATGTGTGTTGCTCGTCTTAATCATGATGAACGCTGATTCAGTTAAAGCTTATGCGGTTGCAAAATTAAGCAAAAAAGTGCAAGACGTGGGCCTGTGAATACAAAAAGCACCTGCAGGCCGTGTGTAGCCTGCAGGTCTTGATAGTTGTGGAGAATAGGTGAAATGGGAATTACTTCTTGATGCCCATCTTCTTAGCGATCTTGGCGGGGATAGCATCCTTGTGTACGAGGATGTTCAACGTCTTGGCGCGGAAGAAGGCCTCACTGCAATAGAAGAAGCCCTCATACAGTTGGTTGGTGTCCCAGCTGTTCTGTACCTTGAAGTACTTGTTGCCTTCCTGGTCAACAGCCTTACCCATGATGACCATGCCGTGGTCGTCGGTGGTCTCCTTGTTGTCGAACATCTCCTGGCGCTCTTCGGGGGTAACCCACTGTTCCTTAACCGGGCCCTTGATGTCCCACAACTCTGCCTCACGGTCGCGGTCGCTGAGCTGTGCCCAACGAGCCATATCGGTACCCTCGGCATCGGGAACTTCTTTCTTGACAGGCAGGATGGCATAACCATTGCGCCACTTGAATCCCTTCTCGCTCACGTCCGAACCCCAAGCGATGCTGTAGCCGTTGTCGATAGCATAGTTGGCAATCTCCAGCAGCTCATCGATGGGCACATTCTGATAGCTGGACCACAACCAGTTGTCGGCCACCTCAAGGATGAAGGGCTGATAGTAGGGGTGGTGGGTGAACGATGCAATGGGCACATAGTCGTCCATGTTGAGGCCGAGGCTGGCAGCCCAGGTCTGAGGAGTCCAGGTCTTGCCCTCATAGACGAAAGTCTCGGGCATCTTGCCCATGTAGCTGTCGAGGATAGCCTGCAGACCTTCCTTCCAAGCGGGGGTGAGCTTGCCGAGGCTATGCTTGTTGATGGTGCCGACATAGCCGCTCAGCAGTGAGGTCAACTCGCTGGTGCTGAATTTCTTGTCGCCATAGGTCATGCCGGTATAGACCTCGTTGGGAACCATACCGTAGGTGCGCCAAACGTAGGGCACGTCCTCGCTGGCACCGCCCTCGGCAAAGTTGATTTCGCCATCCATGCGGATGAACTTGATGGCTTTGTCATAGTAGCAGTGGTTAACCACGAAGCCCTCGCTCAGGTGTACTTCCTTGCCTGTGAGACGCAGGATCTCGTTCTCAAAGAAGGAGTTGGTGGAGTAGCACCAGCACGTACCGGACTTGTTCTGGTCCTTGACGGGGGTGTGACGGATAACCTTGGTGTCGGTGAACTTGAATCCAGTGCTGTCGGGGATGACAACCTTGCTGTCGGCCATGACGTTAATGGCTACGGCCGAAGCAAGCAGTAAGAATAAGAATTTCTTCATAAAATAATTGTTACTTATAATTAATGTATAGGTTAATTGTGTAAATGTCAATATAACTCGCAAAGATAATGATATTTTTTGAATTGCTGCCCTTTTAAGTGAATAAAATAAAAAAATGTCCCGACTTGGCTGGTTAAGTCATGGCGGGACACTGATTTTTCCAAGAATTAGATAGATAAGATTTGATTGATAAATCTTCGATGATCATATATGATGGGCAAAAGTACAAAAATTTGCTGAATGGAGAAAAATTATTACCTTTGTGCAATGATTTATCCCTCAAATTTTGAGACCAAGATTGGCTTTGATGCCGTGAGGCGCGAACTCGAGCGCCACTGCGTGAGCGCGTTGGGTGCCGCCAACGTGCCGCTACTGCGTTTCTCGACCCGCCGCGATGAGGTTGTGCGGTGGCTCGAGGAGACCAACGAGTTCCTGTCTATCATCGTGACAGGCAAGGAATTCCCTCTGAGTTATTACTTCGACTTGCGTGTCGTTCTCAAGGAAGTGGCCACACCGGGCACCTTCCTCTCGGCTGAACGCCTGTTCGACCTTCAGCGCCTGCTGGTGACCGTGACTCAGATTGTGCGCTTTTTTGCTGCCAACGGTGAGTCGGGCACGCCATACCCGCGCCTGCGGGAACTGACCAGCGGCATGCAGGCTTTCCCCGAACTGAGCGCCGCCATCGGCCACATCCTTGACAAGGCGGGCAATATCAAGGATACCGCTTCGCCACATCTGCATGAACTGCGCACCGCCATCGCGCGCGTGACCAGCAGCATCAACGGCACCCTGCGGCGCATCATTGCCCAAGGCAAGCAGGATGGTATCCTCGATAATGACGTGCAGCCCTCGTTGCGCGATGGCAGGTTGGTGCTCCCCGTGAGCGCCATGAACAAGCGCAAGTTGCACGGCATCGTCCATGACGAGAGTGCGACGGGAAAGACCGTGTTTATCGAGCCTGACGCCATCGTCGAGGCCAACAACCGCATCCGTGAGACCGAGGCCGAGATTGCCCGCGAAATCATCCGCATCCTCACCGAGGTGACCGACTTGATACGTCCCCACCTCGACGACCTTGCCGCCGTTCTCGAGACCTTGGGACGGCTCGACTTCATCCGCGCCAAGGCGTTATTCGCCCAGGACGTGGGGGCACAGATGTGCCATGTGGACCGCAAGCCCGTCATCGAGTGGTACAATGCCATCCATCCCGCCTTGATGCTCTCGTTGAGGACGCAGGGCAAGGAAGTGGTGCCGCTGAACATCAGCCTAAACAAGCAAGACCGCATCCTGGTCATCTCGGGACCTAACGCCGGTGGTAAGTCGGTGTGCCTGAAGACCGTGGGCGTGGTGCAGTATATGGTGCAGTGTGGCTTGTTGCCCACCTTGCGTGACAATTCGCACATGGGCATCTTTCATGACATCTTCATCGACATCGGTGACCAGCAGAGCATCGAGAACGACCTGAGTACCTACAGCAGCCACCTGCAGAACATGAAACTGTTTCTGTCGCGTGGCGGCAAGGAAACGCTCATCCTCATCGACGAGATGGGCAGCGGCACTGAGCCCCAGATTGGCGGTGCCATCGCCCAGTCCATCCTGGAGCAGCTCAACGAACACCAGGTGATGGGCGTGGTAACAACCCACTACCAGAACCTCAAGCACTTTGCCGAGGAGACCGATGGCGTGGTCAACGGCGCGATGCTCTATGACCGTCAGCGCATGCAGCCGCTGTTCCAGTTGTCAATGGGATACCCGGGCAGCTCGTTTGCCATCGAGATTGCCCGCAAGACTGGACTCCCTCAGGCTGTCATCGACAAGGCCAGCGAGATAGTGGGCAGCGACTATATCAACATGGATAAGTACCTGCTCGACATCGTGCGCGACCGCCGCTATTGGGAGAACAAGCGTCAGGACATCCGCTCCAAGGAGAAGCGTCTGGACCAGATGATTGCCGACTATGACGAGCGCCTGGACAACATCCGCGCCGAGCACAGGCAGATTATCCATGACGCCCGTGCCGAGGCCCAGGAACTGTTGCGCGGCAGCAATGCCCAGATTGAACGGACCATCAAGGAGATACGCAATCAGCAGGCCGAGAAAGAGCGCACCAAGGAATTGCGCCGACAGCTGGACGAGTTCAAGCAGCGACTCAACGAGCAGGAGCCTGAGGCGCCTTCACGACTCCAGGAACTCACGCCCAAGGACAAGCCGCACCGCAAGCAGCCCAAGAAGAAGACGCCTCAGCCCATGACTAAGGACCGTCCTATGCAGGCTGGCGATAATGTGGTGCTCAAGGGCACCACGACCGTGGGCACGCTCATCAGCATCGATGAGAAATATGCACTGGTGGCATTCGGCAACATCAAGACACGTGTCGAGGCCGACAAGGTGGAACGCACCATGCGCAAGGAGAAAAAGCAGAAGACCGAGTCGTTGGGTCGCGCCACTACCGACGAAATCAGGACCCGTCAGCTGAACTTCAAGCCCGATATCGATGTGCGCGGTATGCGTGCCGACGAGGCTCTGCAGGCCATCACCTACTTTATCGACGATGCCATCCAGTTCAGCGCCCAGCGCGTGCGCATCCTGCACGGCACGGGTACTGGAGCCTTGAAGGTGGCCATCAGGGAATATCTCCACACGGTGAGTGGTGTTAAGAGCTACCGCGATGAGCACGTGCAGTTTGGCGGTGCTGGCATCACCGTCGTAGACCTGGAATAATTAGAAATTAGAAATTAGGAGTTAGGAGTTAGGAGTGTGGATACCACCTAAAGCCTAAAACCTAAAACCTAAAGCCTAAAAAAGAAAATGATTGAGAACAACATATTTATCAAGCCGTTCAGGACAATGGGTGGGGCAGTGCCCTTTGACCGCATCACTACGGCCGACTATGCGCCTGCCATCCGCGAGGGCATCAAGGAACATGATGCCGAGGTGAAAGCCATCGCCGACAATGAGGCTGAGGCTACGTTTGAGAACACCATCGTGGCACTGGATCGTGCCGGCGCGACGCTCAACCGTGTGCTGGGTGTGTTCTATCCCATGTTGTCGGCCAACGCCGATGACGCGTTGCTGGCGTTGAGCGAGCGCATGGCTCCGGTGCTGAGCGAACACTTCAACAGCATCACCCTCAACGAACAGTTGTGGCAGCGCGTGAAGCACGTTCATGACAGTTTTGATGCCACGGGGTATGACGCGGAAGACCAGATGCTGCTGCGGGAAACCTACGACGGTTTTGTGCGCAGTGGAGCCAATCTGCAAGGCGCAGACCGTGACCGCTACCGTCAGCTGTCCAAACGCTTGACCGAATTGACGTTGAAGTTTGACCAGAATGCTCTTAAGGAGACACCTCGCTATGAATTGTGGCTGACCGAAAAAGACCTTGACGGACTGCCCGAGAGTGCCCTCGACAGCTACAAACAGGCCGCCAAGGACAAGGGACGTGAAAATGAGTGGCTGGTGGCACTCCATGCTCCCAGCTATATCCCGTTTATGAAATATAGCGACCGTCGCGACCTGCGCGAGAAGTTGTACAAGATGTATAACCGCCAGTGTACCGAGGGGGAGTATTGCAATTTGGACGTCTTGCGTGACATCGCCAACACCCGCTTGGATGTGGCTCGGCTGATGGGCTGCAAGACCTATGCCGACTATAAGCTGCAGCACACGATGGCCCAGACACCCGCCAACGTTTATAACATGTTGAACCGGTTGCGTGACGCCTACCTGCCTGTCGAGCGCAGCGAGATGGAGCGGCTCACCGCCTTTGCCACCAAGTTGGAGGGCAAGCCCGTCCAGATCATGCCGTGGGATTACAGTTACTATAGCAACAAGGAGAAAGACTCCATGTTCGAAATCAACGACGAGTTGCTGCGGCCTTATTTCGAGTTGGGCGCTGTGACCAATGGCGTGTTTGGCTTTGCCAAGCGGATGTATGGCCTGCGTTTCACACCCAACCATGACGCCCAGGTCTTTCACCCCGAGGTGGAGGTCTATGACGTGACCGACGAGGACGGGCGCGCTGTGGGAATGCTCTATCTGGATTTCTTCCCCCGCACCACCAAGCAGAGCGGGGCTTGGATGACGAGCTTCCGTGAGCAATATATCGACGAGTATGGCAACGACGTGCGGCCGCTGGTGACGTTGACGATGAATTTCACCCGTCCCACCGACACCAAGCCGTCGCTGTTGACCGTGCGCGAGGTGGAGACCTTCATGCATGAGTTTGGACACGCCTTGCACCAGTTGCTGTCCCGTTGCAAGTATCAGTCGTTGTCGGGAACCAACGTCTATCGCGACTTTGTCGAGGTGCCCTCACAGTTCAACGAGAATTACGTCTATGAGCGCGAATTTCTGGACAGCTTCGCTCGTCATTACCAGACGGGCGAGCCCGTGCCCCAGGAACTGATCGACCGCCTGATTGCCTCGTCGCAGTATGGCGCCGCCTACGCCTGCGTGCGCCAGTTGGGCTTCGGCTTCATCGACATGACGTGGCACAGCATCACCGCCCCCTATGAGGGCAGCGCTTTTGAGTTTGAGCATGACGCGGTCAAGGACGTGCAGGCCTTTGAGCCTGTTGAGGGCTGCATCATGTCGCCCCAGTTTACCCATATCTTTTCGGGTGGCTATGCGGCGGGTTATTATGGCTATAAGTGGGCCGAGGTGATTGAGTGTGACGCTTTCGACAAGTTCAAGCAGGACGGCATCTTCAACCGCGACACAGCCCGCCAGTGGGTCGAGAACATCCTCTCACGGGGCGGCACCGAAGCACCCATGACGCTGTACAAGCGCTTCCGTGGCAGCGATCCCGGCATCGAGGCCATGATGCGCCGCGACGGCATTATAAATAAATGAGCAGAGGTGTCATGAGAAGGACTTTCAGGAAAGCGAGGATGGAGGATGTGCCCAGGATTATGGAGCTCATCGACGAGGCACGCGCCATCATGCGCTCGTGCGGCAACGTGAACCAGTGGATTGACGGTTACCCAAGCCGTGAGACCATCGAGAATGACATCCTGGGCGGCCATTGCTACCTGTGCGTGGAGCAGGGTGGGGAAGTGGTCGCCTCGTTTGCCTTCATCCCCGGCCCCGAACCCACCTACAAGGAAATCTATGAGGGTGGGTGGCTGGATGACAAGCCCTATTACGTCGTTCACCGCCTGGCGAGCACCGGTGACAGCCACGGCATCTTCAACGACGTCATGGACTACTGTATGGCCGTTGCCGGCACCCTGCGCATCGACACCCACCGCGACAATGTCATCATGCGCCACGTCATCGACCGCTACGGCTTCACCTACTGCGGCATCATCTACCTCCTCAACGGCGACGAACGCCTCGCCTACCAAAAATAACCCCCTTCCTCAAACAACTCTTTCAAACAATTTTTTTCAAACAACATAAACTAAGTTGAACAACATAAACAACATCATTTTTTAGCCAATCCTATTAATCCAATTAATCCGCCGACCCCAAAAAAAGCGCAGATGCCCATTCGTTTAATTAGAGAAATTCGCCGTTTATAAAAAAGTACGCGGATGACCTCAGAAAGAATCAGAAAAAACAGTTGTTTAAAAAAGTTGTTTAAAGAAAAGTGCGCGGATGCCAAAAAGAAATGTTGTTTAAGTTGTTCCCCGTTGTCCATGTTGTTTGACGATTGTTGTTTGAAGATTGTTGTTAAAAAAGTTGTTTTCTTTCATTATTTCCCTTAATTTTGCGTCAATATTAACAACAATAACCCCCTATATATCTATGAAACACCTTTTCCAATCCCTACTCCTGTTGATGGCCCTCCTGCTACCAGCCACCGCCACCGCCCACGACTTCTACGTCGACGGCATTTACTACAACATCAATGGCACCACCGTCACCGTCACGTACAAGGGAACAAATTCATGGAGTCACTACACTTACTCCGGCACTGTGATCATTCCCTCCACTGTTACCTACAACGGCACCACTTACTCCGTCACCTCCATTAACGATTATGCGTTTCATGGTTGTACGAGTCTCACAAGCGTGACGATTCCCAACTCCGTCACTACCATCGGCGGTAATGCGTTCGCTACCTGCTATCGCCTGGCGAGCGTAACCATAGGCAACTCCGTCACTACCATCGGGGATAGTGTGTTCTATGAATGCCATGACCTGACGAGTGTGACGATTCCCAACTCCGTCACTATCATCGGTGATCGTGCTTTCTATCATTGTAGTGGCCTGACAAGCGTGACCATAGGCAACTCCGTCACTACCATCGGGGATAATGCATTCGAGGGTTGCAGTGGACTGATGAGCTTGACGATTCCCAACTCCGTCGCCACCATCGGTGACTATGCGTTCTGGAGTTGCAGTGGCCTGACGAGTGTGACGATTCCCAACTCGGTCACCAGTATCGGCGAATTTGTGTTCCGGGAATGCAGCGGCCTAAAGAGAGTAATAGTGGAAAGCGGTAATCCGAAATACGATTCACGAGACAATTGCAATGCAATTATCGAAACGCAATCCAATACATTGATTTGCGGCTGCGAGAATACCGTTATCCCTAACTCCGTCACCACCATCTGCTACGGGGCGTTCTATGGCTGCTGTAATCTGGCGAACATAGAAATCCCTAATTCCGTTACCTCAATTGAGGATTACGCATTCTATAATTGTGGTCTAACGAGTGTGTCCATTCCCTATTCAGTCACCTTCATCGGATGGGAAGCATTCTCTAGATGCGCGTTGACAAGTGTGACCATCCCAAACTCGGTCACAACCATATACAACACTGCGTTTAGACAAAACCATAGTCTGTCGTGCGTCACTATTCCAAACTCGGTAACTTACATTGGTAGCTGTGCGTTTGAGGACTGTAGCTTAAATGATGTGTATAGTTTTATCACTGACCTTTCAACAGTGATGTGTGATGATGATGTGTTTGGTGTGCGTTTTGGTTGGGCCGAAGAAAATATCAACTTTTCAGCTCGCACACTTCATGTGTTGCCAGGAATGGCGAGCGTTTACCAAGCCGATTCAAATTGGAACTGGTATTTTGGTTCTATTGTGGAGATGGGGCCTATGGTGGCGACATCTATTGAGTTAGAACAGTCGGCTGCTGTGATGACTATAGGGGAGTCTTTGCAACTCAGGGCAAAGCTCCAGCCTATTGAGGCGATTTATAACGATGTGGCTTGGTCGTCGAGTAATGCAGCGGTGGCTACGGTGGATGACAACGGGTTGGTGACGGCGCATGGTGTGGGGATGGCGACGATTACGGCGATGACGACGGATGGCAGTAATTTGTCGGCGTCGTGCGTGGTGACGGTGAAGAGCCTGAGTGCCACGGAGTGCCTGTCGATGCCTGACGGCGAGGTGCTGCACGGTGAGGCCATCACGATTCCTGTGCGGATGACGAATGCGGCGACGGTGCTGGCATTCCAGACAGACATCTTCCTGCCTGAGGGCTTTACCATCGACACCAACGAGGACAATGAGCCGATTGTCACTCCGTCGAGCCGCCTGACCGATGACCACATTATCATGACGCAAGTCGCCAACAACGGTGCGGTGCGCGTGGTATGCTATACGCCGACGATGCAGCCTATCAGCGGCAACGAGGGCGACCTGTTCTATATCACGGTCAACGTGCCTGCCGACGCTGCGGGCGACTACGCCGTATATCTGCGCAACTCGCGCCTGACCATCGACGACTTTACCGAGGTGCGCATCCCCGACGCTGGCGCGGTGATTGACGTGAAGACCTATATCCCCGGTGACGTGAACGACACGCACTCGGTCAACGTGGCCGACATTGTGACGACGGTGCGCTATGTCCTGGATATGGACCCCAGCCCGTTCATCTTTGACGCTGCTGACATGAACGGCGACGGTGAGGTGACGGTGACCGACATCATGCTCATCGCCCGTCAGATCCTCTACCCGACGATGACAGCTCCGCGCCATGCACCCGTACTGTCTGTCAACGGCGATCGCATGAGCGGCGAGGGCATCACCCTGTCGGCGGGCGAGACGCGCACGGTGAGCATCAATCTGGACAACGCGCTTGACTATAGCGCCTTCCAACTCGACCTGCGTCTGCCCGAAGGCCTGTCGGCAACCAACTTCCGCCTGACGGAGCGCGCCGCCAGCCATGCCCTTGAGGTAAATACGCTGAGGAACGGCAGCATCCGTGCCCTGTGCTACACACCCGCCATCGAGGCCATCGACGGCAACAGCGGCGCAGTGCTGATGTTTGACGTGACCGCCACGGGCACCGTCACGGGCGATATCACCGTGGACGACATCGAACTGGTGACCACGGCCTGCCAAGGCGTACACTTTGACGCCTTCACCATCGGCGTACAGACGGCAACCGCCGTCACCGAACTGTCGAGCGGCAAGACCGTTGCCAAAGTCGAGTACTTCAACCTCGCGGGCCAGCGCCTGACGCGCCCCGCCACCGGTGTGACACTCATCGTCACCACCTACACCGACGGCACCCGCACAACGACCAAACGACAACAACACAACGAACAATAAAACGAAAACAAGAAATACAAGAAATACAAGAAATACAAGAAATACAATGGCATCCGCGCGCTGTCAAACAACTGTCTTCAAACAACTGCATTCAAACAACTTGAACTATGTTGAACAACTTAAACAACACTTCTTTTTGGCATTTGCGCACTATTAAAAACTACAGATTAATCTGATTATTTCTGAAGGCTGGCGCGAAAGAATCCGTTCATTCCATTTAATCCGTTTAATCCGTTTAATCCGTTTAATCCGTGGACATAATATCCGAGTTGTGTTTCTTATATTTTTTGTTTTCTAATTTAAGAAGATGATGATGAAGAGGATATTGTTTTTGATGATGGGGGTTGCGGTGGCGATGTGTGCCGCTGCAGTGGATAGATTTTATATCGATGATTTCTCGATTGAGAAAGGGGTGACACTGCCTGTGAGCATCCTCTTGGAGAACGAGACGGTCTATACCGCCTTCCAGTGCGACCTGTATCTGCCCGAGGGGTTGACGGCAACCAACTTCAAACTGACCTCCCGCAAGCACAGCAGCCACACGCTGTCGGTCATCGCACAGCCCGACGGTGCCCTGCGTTTGTTGTCCTACTCGCTCCAGCTCAAATCCTATAGCGGCACCAGCGGAGCGTTGGTGACGATGAACATCACCGCAGCTGACACCTTTGCCGGTCCCGCTGTCATCGCCCTGCGCAATGTCATGTTCTCGAATCTGATGGGCGAAGAGGTTCCTCTCGATGACGCTGAGTGCACAGTGACCATTCCTACCGCCGCCTTGCCTGGCGACGTGGACGAGGATGGCTTCATCACCATCGGCGACGCGACGGCCCTCATCGATCACCTGCTGGGCGGCACTGTATTGACTTTTAACGCAGAGAACGCCGATGTGGATCAGGACGGCAACATCACCATCGGCGACGTCACCGCCATCATCGACCAACTACTATCAAAATAACCCATATTCAAACAACATTTTTCAAACAACATAAACTAAGTTGAACAACTTAAACAACATTTTTTTATTTTTTAGCAATCCCATTAATCCCATTAATCCGCCGACCCCAAAAAAGTACGCGGATGCCCTCAGAAAAAATCAGAAAAATCTATTGTTTAAAAAAGTTGTTTATAGAAGAGTGTGCGGATGCCAAATAATGTGTTGTTTAAGTTGTTCCCCGTTGTCCAAGTTGTTTGAAAAATGTTGTTTGAAAAGAAAAGACAACTTGAGCAACCATATCCAGCTCAAGTTGTCTGATTGTTTTCGTAGTGCCTTCGCGGTTGGGCGTGGGGCGTTGTGTCTGGCGGGATTTACTCGCCCAGGATGGCTGCTACGCCGGGAAGGGTCTTGCCCTCGATGGCCTCGAGCATGGCACCGCCGCCGGTGGAGACGTAGGATACCTGGTCGGCAAGGCCAAACTTGTTGACAGCGGCTACTGAGTCGCCACCGCCCACGAGAGAGTAGGCTCCGTTCTGGGTTGCCTCGGCCACATACTTGGCGATTTCGCCGGTGCCGTGAGCAAAGTTCTCAAACTCAAACACACCCACGGGACCGTTCCACAGGATGGTCTTAGAGTCGAGGATAATCTTCTTCCAGTTGGCCAGTGAAGCCTCGCTGGCGTCCATGCCCTCCCAACCGTCGGGGATATTGTAGATGTCCACGGTCTGGCGGTTGGCATCGTTCGAGAAGCTGTCGCCGGCTACGGTAGCTACCGAGAGGCTCAGGTTCACGCCTTTCTCCTTGGCAGCGGCGATGACGTTGAGTGCCTCGGGCATCAGGTCGTCCTCGTGCAGGGAGTCGCCGATGTGGCCGCCCTGTGCCTTGATAAAGGTGTAGCCCATGCCACCACCGATAATCAGATTATCTACTTTGTCGAGCAGGTTCTTGATGACCGACAGCTTGCTGGACACCTTGCTGCCGCCGATGATGAAGGGGTGCTGAGCATTCTTCATCACATTGTCGATAGCGGTCACTTCCTTCTCCATGAGCAGGCCCAGCATCTTGTGGTCCTTGTCAAAGAAGTCGGCGATGACGGCAGTCGAGGCGTGACGGCGGTGAGCGGTACCGAAAGCGTCGTTCACATACACGTCGGCATAGCTGGCCAGCGTCTTGGCAAACTCGGTCTGGCGGGCCTTCATCTCCTTCTTGGCAGCGTCATAGTTGGGATCATCCTTCTCGATGCCCACGGGCTTGCCTTCCTCCTCGGGATGGAAGCGCAGGTTCTCGAGCACCGGGCTGCAATGCGTCGGCCTGGCTCTTGGCGTCGGCACTGTCCTGAGCGAACTTCACGGGGCGCTCCAATGCAGATGCCACAGCGCTGGTGATCTGGCTGAGAGACATCTTGGGGTTGATTTTACCCTTGGGTTTACCCATGTGTGACATGATGATGAGGGCACCACCGTCGTCCAAAATCTTCTTCAATGTGGGGATTGCGCCGCGGATTCGCGTGTCGTCAGTGATTTCACCCTTCTCGTTCAGAGGCACGTTAAAGTCAACGCGCACGATTGCCTTCAGTCCGGCAAAGTTAAAGTCATTAATGTTAGCCATGTCTAATTAAGATATGAATATTACGTAATTTTGGTTGTCCTTTGATAAGTTTGGCGCAAAGGTAGTAAATATTCTCAAAATTGTTGATAATATGGTGCAAAAAACGGCGTTTGAATGACAAAGCGTTGACAAAAAGTTAAATTCATTCATTAATTCGTTGGTTGACAGGCTTTCATTCAATGGCTTTTTGTTAGAAAAGCATGGATAATATTATCTTTTTGGGAATTTTAAGAAAAGATAATGTGTGAAATTGTTCATTATTTTATACTTTTGTAATCAATTATTAATGTTTATATCTAAGGAAACAGCAATGAACAAAACAATGAGAACTGCAGTAATGATGCTGCTGTCGCTGCTGGTGATGTCCTGCAGTATGTTGACTCGCAATGCCGATGATATCATTAACGATTTGCGTGATGCCAAGCATGCGCAGTATGTCAATGTGGGCAGTGGGCTGCTCGGTCTTGGGCGGCTGATATCACCCACCTTGTCCGAAGCGGGCCTCGGCGTGTCTTCGGTGCAAGTGCTTGATTTGAGTAAATGTAGCGGCAACGTCCGCGATAAGTTCCGCAAGCGCCTTCAGAATCTTCACAAGTCCCACTACTATGAGGAGATTGTGACCAACCAGAGTGGCCGTGACCATCTGACGGCACTCGTGCGCCGTGATGGCCAATATGCCAGCGAGATTGTTCTCGCCAATGCGAGTGATGTGACCGATGCGCTGATTGTTATCCAGGGGCACATCAATCTTGAGAATCTGGAGCGCATCATCAAGGACCAGAGTAACTACCTCACTAAATAATTTTTAAATCAGCAATAACTTAACGCTAAATAAAATAGATTTTACTATGAAAGAGCAAATCAAAGAACAATTCAAAAAACGCTTTGGCACCGACTGCGTCATCTACGCTTCGGCAGGTCGTATCAATCTGATTGGCGAGCACACCGACTATAATGGCGGTTTTGTGTTCCCTGGAGCCATCGACAAGTACATCATGGCCGCAATCAACATTAACGGCACCGGCAAGGTGCGGGTTTATAGCATGGACATGGACGCTTACTGCGAGTTCGGACTCAACGAGGAGGACGCGCCTCAGGAGCAGTGGGCACGCTATATCTTCGGCGTTTGCCGCGAGACCATCAAGCGCGGCGGCGTGGTCAAGGGCTTTGATACCGTGTTTGCAGGCAACGTGCCTCTGGGTGCAGGTCTGTCGTCGTCGGCAGCCCTGGAGTCCTGCTTCGCCTTTGCCCTTAACGATATGTTCAACGACAACAGCATCGACAAGTTTGAGTTGGCAAAAATCGGTCAGAGCACCGAGCACAATTACTGCGGTGTGAACTGCGGTATCATGGACCAGTTTGCCAGCGTGTTTGGCAAGAAGGACTGCCTGATGCGCCTCGATTGCCGCTCACTGGAGCATGAGTATTTCCCCTTCCATCCTGAGGGCTACAAACTGGTGCTGCTCAACAGCAAGGTGAAGCATGAGCTGGTTGACTCGCCCTATAACAAGCGCCGCGAGTCGTGCGAGCGCGTGGCCGCCATGCTGGGCCTGGAGACCTTGCGCGATGCCACCTATACCATGCTTGCCGACGTGCGTGACAAGGTGAGCGACGAGGACTATCGCCGCGCCCGCTTTGTCATCGGCGAGAAGCAGCGTGTGCTTGACGTGTGTGACGCCCTCGAGCGCGGTGACTATGAGACCGTGGGACGCTGCATGTTTGAGACCCACGACGGCCTGTCGAGGGACTACGAGGTGAGCTGCGAGGAACTGGATTACCTCAACGACGTGGCCCGCGAGTGTGGCGTGACCGGCTCCCGCATCATGGGCGGTGGCTTTGGCGGCTGCACCATCAACCTGGTCAAGGAAGACCGCTATGACCACTTCATTGCCACAGCCAAGGAGAAATTCAACAAGAAATACGGACACGAGCCCGAGGTGATCAACGTCATCATCAGCGACGGCGCTCACAAAGTGGAGTAATGAGATGAAAAGCATTCGTATCGACACCCATGAGACCGAGCGTGGCGAAATCACCACCTATGAACTCATCAATGCCAGTGGCGCCAGCGTGAAGCTCTCATCGTTGGGCGCAGGCATCCTCGAAATCAAGGTCCCTGACCGTGACGGCAACCTCGCCGACGTGGTGCTGGGCTACAAGGACCTGAACGACTACTTCTTTGACGGACCGTGTGCCGGCAAGGTGCCTGGCCGTTTTTCCAACCGCATCTGCAAGGGCCATCTTGAGATTGACGGCAAGACCTATCAGCTCAACTGCAACCATCAGGGCATACACCACCTGCATGGCGGCAACGTGGGCTTCCAGAACAAGATTTGGGACTGCGAGATGGACGGCGACACCGTTGTCTTCTCGCTCGAGAGCCCCGATGGCGACGAGAACTATCCCGGCACCCTCAATGCCCGTGTCGCCTATACCTGGAGCGACGATAACGTGTTAAAGATTGTGCTTGGCGCAGTCACCGACGCTCCCACGGCACTCAATCTGACCAATCACACCTATTTCAATATGGCGGGTGAGGACAAGGAAGGAACGGCCCTTGATCAGGTGCTGCAACTCAACTGCTCACGCTATCTGGTCACCGATGCCGACCTTATCCCTACCGGCGAAATGGCACCTGTCGAGGGAACGCCCATGGACTTTACCGAGCCCAAGGTGATTGGCCGTGACATCAAGCAGGATTTCCCTGCTTTGACCTATGGCAAGGGATATGACAACTGCTGGATTATCGACGGCTACGAGGACGGTGACTTGCATTTGGCAGCCGTGTTGTGTGACGAGAAATCAGGCCGTAAGGTCGAGATCAGCACTGACCAACCCGCCGCGCAGGTCTATACCGGCAACTGGCTCGAGGGATGTCCCGTGAGCAAGAGCGGCAAGCAGTATCACGACTATGACGGCGTGGCAATCGAGTGCCAGGGCCTGCCCGACGCTCCCAACCACGACAATTTCATGTCACCGATTCTGCGTCCCGACGAGGAGTACCGCCGCATCATCATCTTTGACTTCAAAACCATCTAATAAGTGACAACCGAAAAACAGAAAACAATGAAACCGACATTATTTGTGCTTGCTGCTGGCATGGGCAGCCGTTATGGTGGCCTCAAGCAGCTCGATGGTCTGGGACCTCACGGCGAGACCATCATGGACTATTCTATTTATGATGCTATCCATAGTGGATTTGGCAAGGTGGTCTTTGTGATTCGCAAGGACTTTGAGGCCGACTTCCGCGAGAAAATCTTATCTAAATATGAGAACCACATCCCTGTCGAAGTGGTTTTCCAGGGCTTGAATGACCTGCCCGAGGGCTTCACCTGTCCCGCCGAGCGTGCCAAGCCGTGGGGCACCAACCACGCGCTGCTCATGGGCAAAAATGTGATCCGTGAGCCGTTTGCCATCATCAATGCCGATGACTACTATGGCCGTAACAGCTTTGAGGTCATGGCACAGGAACTCTCGTCACTGCCCGAGGACAGCAAGGGCCACTACAGCATGGTGGGCTTCAAGGTGGGCAACACCATGAGCGAGAGCGGCACCGTGGCACGTGGCGTGTGCGAGACCCGTGACGGCATCCTTGTCGGCGTGGTGGAGCGCACCGACATCGGCTATGATGCCGACCACAACATCACCTTCACCGACGAGAACGGTGATGTGCAGCAGCTGGCATTCGATACGCCCGTGTCGATGAACTTCTGGGGCTTCACGCCCGACTATTTCGCTCACAGCGAGAGGTGCTTCATCGACTTCCTCAAGGAGAATATCGACAAGCCCAAGGCCGAATTCTTCATTCCGACGGTTGTCAACGAAATGGTCAACACGGGAACGGCCCAGGTCAAGGTCCTCACCACCGAGAGCAAGTGGTTTGGTGTGACCTATGCCGCCGACCGTCAGGGCGTCGTTGACAAGTTTGCCGAGTTGCATGCCACCGGCGTTTATCCCGACAAAATGTTCTGATAATAGACCGTAGGGATACCTCTTATCCACCATTTACGTAATGAAAATTTGATTTTTTTTGAAAAAAAACGTCAAGTTTGAAATTAATGTCTATATTTGCATTTTGAAACGAAAAATAATTAACATTTTTATTCATTTAAATATTATCAGAAAATGAAAAAGACATTATGCTTATTGTTGAGCGCTTTGTTGATGCTCGGTGTTTCAGGTTGTGGTTCCTTGAACAATGCTGCTAAGGGCGGACTGATCGGTACTGGTGGCGGTGCTGCAATCGGTGCAGGTATTGGTGCCCTCATCGGTAAGGGCAAGGGTGCTGCCATTGGTGGCGCTATTGGCGCTGTCGCTGGCGGTGTTGCCGGCACGCTCATCGGCAAGAAGATGGACAAGCAGGCTGCCGAGCTGGCTCAGATTGCTGGTGCCCAGGTTGACACTGTTACCGACGTGAATGGTTTTGAGGGCATCAAGGTGACCTTCGACAACGGTATCCTCTTCGGCTTCAACAGCTCCAAGTTGGGCAATGATGCCAAGGCTTCACTGAACGAGTTTGCCAAGTCGCTGATCAACAATCCCCAGACTGACGTGCAGATTTACGGTCACACCGATAATGTAGGTACCCGCGCTGCCAACGAGAAGGTTTCTAACGCTCGTGCTACCGAGGTGAAGAACTACCTGAGCAACGCTGGCGTTCCCGGTGCTCGTCTCACCAGCAAGGGTCTGGCCTATGACTATCCCGTTGCCAGCAATGACACCGAGGCTGGTCGTGCACAGAACCGCCGTGTGGAGATTTACATCACCGCTAATGAGGATATGATCAAGGCTGCCCAGGACGGCACGCTCAAGTAATCAAATCCTCGAGTTTTAGATTGTTTTATTATCATTAAGGTGTTCCCGTTTGGGAGCACCTTAATTTTTGCCCAAGTGGTTTTGTTTTACGCACTTATGTTTTGATGTAGTTGATGTTTTGGAAAACTTTTCTCGTTGCTTGAGAAATTAACACGCTGGTATTCAGGTTGTTAAAATTTTTTTTGAAAAACTTCAAAAAATTGTTCTAAAATTTTGTTGTTCAAATTATTCATGTTACCTTTGCGAGGTTTTTCGCCCGAATAATGAAAACCTACCATTTTTTCCCTTTTGAAACTACAGAATAAGAACAAGATAGCAATGGAACCGAACACCTACACTTACCAGCAGGCCTATGAAGCCTCGTTGAAATACTTTGACGGTGATGAGCTTGCCGCCAGGGTATGGGCAACGAAGTATGCCCTGAAAGACTCTTTTGGAAACCTTTTTGAATTAACCCCCGATGACATGCACCACCGCATCGCGCGTGAGATTGCCCGCATCGAGAACAAATATCCCAATCCCATGAGCGAGGAGCGCCTGTTCGAGCTGATGAGCCACTTCCGCTACATCGTGCCCCAGGGTAGTCCCATGGCGGGTATCGGCAACAATTTCCAGGTTGGCTCGCTGAGCAACTGTTTTGTTGTCGGCTTGGATGGCGAGCCCGACAGTTACGGCGGCATCCTCAAGATTGACGAGGAGCAGGTGCAGCTCATGAAGCGCCGTGGTGGTGTGGGACATGACCTGTCGCACATCCGCCCCAAGGGATCTCCCGTCAAGAACAGCGCGTTGACCTCTACGGGCCTGGTGCCCTTCATGGTGCGCTACAGCAACAGCACCCGCGAGGTGGCTCAGGACGGCCGCCGTGGCGCCTTGATGCTCACCGTGAGCATCAAGCACCCTGACGCCGAGTCGTTCATCGACGCCAAGATGGAGGAGGGCAAGGTCACCGGCGCCAACGTGTCGGTGCGTATCGACGATGCTTTCATGCAGGCCGCCGTCGAGGGAAGGCCTTACCATCAGCAGTATCCCATCGACAGCGATAATCCCACTTTTGAGAAGGATACCGACGCTGCGCGCCTGTGGGCGAAGATTGTTCATAATGCTTGGAAAAGTGCCGAGCCTGGCATCCTCTTCTGGGACACCATCACCCGCGAGTCGGTGCCTGACTGCTATGCCGACCTGGGCTTCAAGACCATCTCGACCAATCCCTGCGGCGAGATTCCCCTGTGCCCTTATGACAGCTGCCGCCTCATCGCCATCAACCTGTACAGCTATGTGCAGAAGCCATTCACACCCGAGGCCTACTTTGACTACGACCTCTTTGCCGAGCACGTGGCTTGCGCCCAGCGCATGATGGACGACATCATCGACCTGGAGATGGAGAAAATCGAGAAGATCCTCGAGAAAATCCAGTCCGACCCCGAGACCAGCGAGGTGAAGACCACCGAGATGAACCTGTGGAACAAAATCCGCACCAAGACGCTCAAGGGGCGCCGCACGGGTGTGGGCACCACGGGCGAGGGTGACATGATTGCCGCTATGGGACTGCGCTACGGCACACCCGAGGCCACCGAGTTCTCGGTGAGCGTTCACCGTGCTTTGGCGCTGGCTGCCTACGGCTCGTCGGTACAGATGGCCAAGGAACGCGGTGCATTTGAAATCTATGATGCCAAGCGCGAGGAGAACAATCCCTATATTAACCGCCTGCGCGAGGCCGATCCGAAACTCTATGATGAAATGATTAAGTATGGTCGCCGCAACATCGCTTGCTTGACCATCGCTCCCACCGGCACCACGAGCCTGCTGACGCAGACCACCTCGGGCATCGAGCCGGTATTTATGCCAGTTTATAAGCGCCGCCGCAAGGTCAACCCCAGCGACAAGGATGTGCACGTTGACCTCGTTGACGAGAATGGCGATTCCTTTGAGGAGTTCATCGTCTATCACCACAAGCTGGTGACCTGGATGAATGTCAACAACATCCCCGTGCGCCGCGACTACACGCAGGAGGAACTGAATGCCATCGTCGCCAAGTCTCCTTATTACAAAGCTACCGCCAACGATGTGGATTGGGTCAACAAGGTGCGTATGCAGGGCGAGGTGCAGAAGTGGGTGGACCACAGCATCAGTGTGACCATCAACCTGCCCAACGACATCAGCGAGGAGATGGTGGGCAAACTCTATGTCGAGGCATGGCGCAGCGGGTGCAAGGGCTGCACCGTCTATCGTGACGGCTCACGCACCGGTGTGCTTGTGGCACTGAGCGACAATGACAAGAAGAAGGAGAAAGAGAAGGAAAAAGGCAAGAATGAAGAACAGGACGGCCGCTACATCGCCGAGGAGGAGCACATCCTCAAGCGCCCCGTGGAGCTCGAGGCCGACGTGGTGCGTTTCCAGAACAAGAAGGAGAAGTGGATTGCCTTCATTGGCCTGATTGATGGCCGACCCTACGAGATCTTTACCGGTATTGCCGACGACGATGAGGGCATCTTCTGCCCCAAGTCGGTCACCAAGGGCAAGATCATCAAGGCCGTGGGTGAGGATGGCGTGAAGCGCTACGACTTCCAGTTCATCAACAAGCGAGGTTTCAAGACCACCATCGAGGGACTGAGCGAGAAGTTCAACCCCGAGTTCTGGAACTACGCTAAGCTGATTTCGGGCGTGCTGCGCTATGGTATGCCCATTCCGCAGGTGCTCAAGCTCGTCAGCAGCTTGGAGTTGGATAGCAAGTCGATCAACACCTGGAAGATGGGCGTCGAGCGTGCGCTCAAGCGCTACATCCACAATGGTGAGTCGGCTGCCGAGAAGTGCCCCAACTGTGGCCAGGAGACCCTGGTTTATCAGGAGGGCTGCCTCATCTGCACCAACTGCGGCACCTCCCGCTGCGGATGATTCCGCGAGTCAATTAATGTAAGGCAAAATAAGTTGAAATGGTGTACCCCTTATCAAGCGATAACTGGGTACACCCTGTTTTTTATACCATCAAAAGTTTAATTCACTAATTATTTTTTTACACATGATGAAATTTAAAAGATTAGTACCGACGATGCTCTCTTTGTTTTCGGTATGCTTGTGTGCCGGTGCTGGTACCGACGGTCTCATGTGTGATGCAGCAAGACACGTGCTCAAGTCCACACGTCCTCTCGAGCGTGTGGCTTACTATCCTGGTATGGCGGTTTATCGTCAGTCGGGAGGTGGTTTTGCCGTTGTTTCGAGTGACGAGAAGCCACGGGTTTTGGCCTATTCTCGCTCTGGTTCTCTGGACATGTCCCATCTCAATCCGGGTTTTAACTGGTGGCTAAATGCTACCAAAAAGGTGATGATGCAGTCTGGTCCCAAGCGCGAGACCACCAAGCCCGACCCAAGCCGGTTTCCCGTGGCTGTCCAACCTCTCATAACCACCATTTGGGGACAACGTGAACCCTTCAAGTTCATGTGCCCGTTCGACAAGTATGTACAAGACCATAGCCTGTATGGCACCTATACGCCAGATTTGGGACACTATTCGGTGGGGTGCGGGCCACTGGCGATGGCGCAGTACATGTATTTCTACAAGTTCCCCAATCATGGCGTTGGGGAGGAATCGGTAACGGTCAAGTATGATTCAGGTAATGTCACGTTGACTGTCGATTTTGAATCCTCGACCTACGAGTGGGACCAGATGATTGACGATTATCAGGGCGAATACACCGCTCGTCAGGGCGAGGCTGTTGCGCGGTTGTGCTACGATTGCGGCGTCGCGGCCCAAACCACTTGGAACAACTTGGGTGGAGGAACCACCGATGAAAAGATTCTCAATGCCTTCATCAATCACTTCAACTACAATGACACGGCCCATTACATCCCGCGTTCGCGCTACGATGAACCCACATGGATGGAGTATATCTACAGCATCCTGTCAAGTGGCAACCCGATTCTGTACTCGGCCAAGGACATTAACATGGAGTATTTCATCATCGCTGGCCACAATTTCATCATCGACGGCTATGACGAGAATGGCCTGGTTCATGTGAACTGGGGATGGTATGGAATTGAAAATGGCTATTTTGACATCGCCTTGCTGAATGTGCTTGACTACACCTATGATGACTGGCAAGCAATGTATGTCGGGCTTTATCCCAATCGTGAGGCCCTCATCGGGGATGTTGACCAGGATGGCCGTATCACCATTGCCGACGTGACTGCGCTCATCGACATCATCCTGAACAAAACGCCGTCAACAACAGCCGACGTTGACCTTGACGGCAACATCAGCATTGCCGATGTGACAGCACTCGTCGATATGATTCTTGCTGGAAATTAATGATTATTCAATGAACACCGGTGATTAATTATCCGCAATCCCAGCAGTAGTAGGTGTGGGAAAAGTCACGTTTGGCGAGGTCATCTCGGTTGATGAAGATGAAACCGCTGCCCATGTCGCCCCACATCACGAGTTCCCTGCGGTCAACTGTGGAGAACTGGGAATCTAACTGGAACAGGAGCGTGTCGTGCAACTGGATGTCACGGCGCGCTTCTTCTTGTGAATAGACGGGATAACCCAGTATCTGGTGACAAGGACGCTTCATGCCCATGTTTTGCTCAAAATAGAGGCAATCGTCATTGTTGAGGTATTCATACCACATCTTGTCGCTATGGTCCTCGCCCGTCAAATCCTTGATGATGCCAAAGAAGAGGTCATTGAAGCGGCCATCGCTGACGCCCATGACGGTCTCTTCGGGCACCACGTCGATGGCAACCTCGCTCCTGACGGGCGTTAGTGCTTCGTCAACAGTGTCGTGGGTAGGTATGCCTGCAGGCGTGGCACTCACGTCAATAGTCTCATGATAGATGACCTTGAAGCCCTCGCCATCCATGCTATAGTTGCCACGGCATCCGTACATCCGTTCGGGATTCAGGCTGATGAACCACTGTAACATGCCTTGCTCGGGTAGGGGGGCTTGAAGTCCCGCCTGGCCACAATTGATTTGCATGAGCATCAGCATGGGGTTGCCGCTGTCGGTGGGAAACTCCTTATTGGCTGGCCAATAGGGCATGCCGCCAATCTTGCTGTCAGTGGCATTGGGTTGACGCTCCTCGTTCATGACGAGGCGGTAATGATTGATGGTCGAGCGCCGGGTAATCTCCTCGGCAAGACGCTTTGTTAATTCACTCATTTCAATCATATTATTCTCTGTGTTTTGGAAGACAAGAAAGACAAAAAGGACAAATATTTATTTAATTTATGAAATTGTCTTTGTTGTCTTTCTTGTCTTCTAATCCGTAGTGTGGTAGGCTTCGATGTTGTTGATGCACGGGCAGGCGCGGCTGTCGAGGATGCGGATGCGCCACTCCTTGGCGGTCTTCTCGTGGAAGCGCACGATGCGTTTGTAGCCGATGGTTGTCGTCTCCTCGTCATCCTTGACAAGCACGGGCGCCCACTTGCCGCAGCAGGTCTTGTACTCGATAACAAAGTCCTTGACGCGTTGTCCCAGGGGAATGTATTCCTGCAACATGATACGGTTGAGGGTGACATCTTTTTTGCACTTGATGACGATGTCGGCAGCGGTTACGCCATCGCTGGCAGCCCAATAGGTCTCCCAATCACCATCGCCTATCAGAGAGGCGTTGAATTGCTTGTTGCGGGTATTGGTGGCGCTGAATTTGGCGCCCGCAAGCAGGTTTTCGCCCAATTCGCGGTTAAGGCGCTCACGCCACTGGCAGGCCGTTGCCGAGTCGGTGGGGTGAATCAGTCCCTCGCGGTTGACGGGGAAATTCAGCAGGAGCGTGCCGTTATGGCCCACGCTGCGGTAGTACAGGTCGGTCAATTCGTCCACCGTCTTGACCTTGTCATCCTCGTTCTCGTGATAGAACCATCCAGGTCGGATGCTGGTGTCGCACTCACTGGCGCACCATGCGTCGCCGTCGGCGTGTCCCGACTGCAGTTCCTCATATTGCGGATACCCGGGATAGACCTCCTTGATGCGCAAGAATGCCCAGTTTGTGGGGTTGGCATAGCCTTTCTCGTTGCCCACCCAGCGGCAGCCAGGGCCGCCGTCCGAGAAGATGATGGCATTGGGCTGCAAGTCATTCACGATGCCCCATGCCTTGGGATAGTCATAGTAGGTGCTGCGGTCTATCTGGCGTTTCTCGTTAGCACCTCCATACCAACCGTCGCCACCGTTGGCACCATCGAACCACACCTCAAACACGTCGCCATACTGCGTCATCAGCTCCCTGAGTTGGTTGTAGTAGTAGGTGACGTATTCGGGGGTGCCATAGCTGGCCTGATGGCGGTCCCACGGCGAGAGATAGACGCCAAAGCGAATGCCATACTTCTTGCAGGCATCCGACAACTCGCGCACCACGTCACCCTTGTAAGGCGAACTGGCGATGCTGTAGTCGGTATAGCGCGATGGCCACAGGCAGAACCCGTCATGGTGCTTGCAGGTGAGGATGACCCCCTTCATGCCCGCCTTGACGAGCGTCTGTACCCATTGCTCGCAGTCGAGTCGGGTAGGGTTGAATGTCTCGGCAGGCGTGTTGCCATAGCCCCATTCCATATCGTTGAAGGTGTTGAGCCCAAAGTGGATAAACGCATAGGTCTCCAACTGTTGCCAAGCCACCTGCTGCGCCGACGGCACCGGCAAACAAGGCTCCGGCGCCCCACTGTTGTCAGCTGTAGCGTGCAGAGCCATCAGCAGGGCCGCAATGATAATCAATCGAAATCGCATCATTCTCTTTTGTTTGAATCTTTCAGCCACAAAGGTATGAAATTTCACTGATAATCGCTTTCAAATAGCCGTTTTTAAATTAAAAATGGAGGATTTTGGTTGTTGTTTCCGATAATTTTGTATTTTTGCCATTTGATAACTACGGATTATAGGCAATTGTGCCTAACAACTGAAACAATGGATGACAATTGGCGGCCACGCCAAGGCGAGGCGCAACAATGATGTTGTTCAACGTTGTTAGAGTTGCTTGACCAAGAAGGAGTATGTTTGGCAAAGCGGGAAATATCTTCAAGAAGATGGCGGCCTGGGTGGGCGGCGGTCTGCTTGGTATGGTGGCGGCACTGCCGTTTGCCATGTATATCCCGTGGGTTCAGAATGCCGTTGCCGACGCCGCTGCCGACTATGCCAGCAAGAAGACGGGCATGGACATCAGCGTGGGTGACGTCAGGGTGAAATTCCCTCTCGATGTCAGCGCCACCGACGTGCAGGTCATTGACGAGAAAGGCGATACCCTGTTCAAGGCCGATGAGGTGAAAGCCAACGTTAAGCCTAAACCACTGCTGGACAAGAAGGTAGAGGCTGATAATGTCTCGCTCAAGGGTGCCAAGAGCCAAGTCAAGACCGATGATGGCTCGATGGACCTGGACGTGGATGTGGACGATGCCAGCATCGATAAAGCCTCGGTCAATCTGGATAAGAACAAGGTCGATGTGGGCAATGCTGCCCTCAAGGGTGGCAAGGCCAAGATGAGCATGAAGCCCGAGAAGAAGAAACAGGAAGACAAGGAACCCAGCAAACCCTGGAAAGTCAATGCCGATAAGGTCACTGCCGACGATGTGGACTTCAAGATGGACATGAAGCCCACCATCGACAAGTTGGATGCCAAGGTGGGCCATGCCGAGGCTAAGGATGTCAAGGTCGATACGGGAGAACAGACCGTTGGAGTGGGCGAATTGGATATCGATAATGCCGATGTCGATTACAAGCACCCGAGCGAGAAGGACGCCAAGCAGTACCGCAAGGACCATCCCATGCCCAACAATCCCTCGTCAACTCAGCCTCAAGACGATAAGCCCTGGAAGGTCAAGGCTGGCAAGGTACGCGTCAAGGACAGCAAGGGCAAGTATGGCCAGACTGGCAAAAAGCCCAATAAACCCGGCACCTCGCTCGACCCGGACAATATCGAGGTGGATGATGTGAATGCCGCCATCGACGACTTTGAGATGGACGGTGACAACATCAAAGTGCCCGTGAAGCACTTGTCAGGAAAGGAGCGCAGCGGCCTTCAGGTCAAGGATGCCAGCGGCACCGTCACCAAGAACAAAAACGGCCTCGATATCGATAAGGGACGCGTCAAGACCAAGGGCAGCGACATCAAGCTCGATGCCCATGTCGATCAGGATATGCTCGATGGCAAGCCCAACGGAAAGGCCAGCATCGACACCGACAGCAAGATTGACCTCAACGAGGTCGAGAAGCTGGTGCCCGACGCACGCAAGGCCCTCAAGGACATCCCTCACAACAAGCCCGTGCGTGTCAAGGCCAAAGCGCGAGGCAACAGCAAGCGCGTGGACGTGCAGTCGCTGGATGCCGACGTGCCTGGCATTGGACGCATCAAGGGCAAGGGCACCATCTACAATCCCACCGATATGGACCGCATGAAGGCCGATATGGACACCGAGGTGGACCTGCGTGACCCGAGTGCCCTCAACAGGATGCTGGGACTGGACGACGTGAAGCTCCCGCCCATGAAGTTGAGCGGCAAAATCAACAAGGAGGGGTGCCGATGGGTGGCTCGCAACCTGCGTGTCTCGACAGGTGGCGGCACCATGCGGGGCGATGGCTACTATGACATCTGCAACGAGAACTATGACGTGGATGCCACGTTCAGCAACTTCCCCGTCAAGTCGTTCCTCCCCAATTATGACGTCAGGGACCTCACAGCGAGCGTCAAGGCTCGTGGTCACGGCTTCGACTTCACCGACTGCGGTTCTACCTGGACCGACGCCACCGTCAACTTGGGCCATGTGCGCTATAACGGCACTCGCTACAACAGCATCAAGGCGCGTGGCAAGCTGCGTGGCGGCTATGCCGATGTGTATGCCGCGGGCTACAGCAAGGGGTGTGACTTTGACGCCAATGCCCATGGCACCATCTGCAACGACCACTACGTCTTCACTGCCGACGGCGACCTGCGTGACGTGGACCTGAACCGTTTGGGCATGTATGACGGCGTGTGCAACGGCTCGACTCTCCTCCATGCCGAGGGCGACATCAATCTGCGCACCCGCTGTTGGGATGCCGACCTCACGCTCAACGACATTGACTGGCAACTGGACAGCAGTCTGCTTGTGGCCGACGATGCGCGGGCTCAGCTGCACAGCACGCCGCGTGTGACCTGCATCACCGTCGAGAACGAGTCCAATTACGCCCACCTGAACGCCCCGAGTCATATCACAGAATTGATGGAGGACTTCCAAAAAACTGCCACTGAAATCAAGCGCCAGTTGGATGACCGCTGGCTTGACATCGAGCGCCTGAAGGAGCCGATGCCCTGGTTTGACTTCGATATGCACATGGGTACCGATGGTATCGTGCAACGTTACCTGCAGCAGTATGAGGTCGATTTCCGTGACATCAGCTGTGAGATGAGTCGCGACACGACCCTCTTCCTCAACGGCCGTGCTCACGGCATCAGCTACGGTGAGACCAATATCGACACCGTCACCATCCATGCCAATGAACTGAATAACCGCTACCTCGCCTTCAACGCGCACATGGGAAACAGGCCGGGTACCTGGGACGAGTTTGCCAAAGTCGATATCGAGGGCGGCTTCAAGGGGCAGGCTATTGACTTCATGCTACACCAGCAGAACGTCAAGGGCGAGACAGGCTACCGCCTGGGCTGCAACGCCCGGTTGGCCGACGAGCAAGTGAGGGCACGCCTCTTTGGCAAGGATCCTGTGATTGGCTACCGCCACTGGACGTTTAACGAGGACAATTATGTGAATGTCGATCTCAAATCCCGAATGCTCGATGCCAACCTCATGCTCAACAGCGACAGCAGCAGTGTTGAACTGATCACGACGAGGCTGCCTGGCGACAGCACCGAGAACGTGCAACTCAATATCGACAACCTGCGCCTTGAGGAGTGGACGCGCATTGTGCCGATGCTGGCCAACACCAGCGGCACCGTCAACGCCAACGTGGATATCATGTGGGACGGCGCCAACGCCGATGGTGACGGCATCATCGACATCAAGGACTTCGTCTATAACGGCAAGCCTGAGGGCGACGTGACGCTGAATGCCGACTTTGACTTTGACCCGGCAACAGCAGCAACCCGCCTAACAGCCGACCTGATTTTGGACGGCAAGAATGCCATCACAGTGCGCGGCTCGCTCAACGATGCCACGGCTGCCACACCGCTCAATATGGAGGCGCAGTTTGACCGCTTCCCGCTGTCTCGTGCCAATGCATTCATCCCTGGCGGCTACATCTGGCTCGACGGTTATGCCATGGGCACGATGACGCTCGACGGTTCGGCCAGTGACCCCCACATCCATGGCTACCTCACTGCCGACTCGGCCACCGTTAACCTGCCTCGCTACGGCAGTTCATTGAAGCTGTCCAGCAATCCCATCCCCGTCGAGGACAATGTCATCAGCTTTAACAACTACAAGTTGATAGGCTCCAACCGCAGTCCTGTGACCATCAACGGCATTGTCGATCTGCGTGACTTGGACAATATGATTATCGACCTCAGTGCAACAGGCCGTGAAGTGCAGTTCATGGACAGTAAGCAGGACGATGAGACGCAGATTTTTGGCAAGGGACTTGCCGATATCGACGCGACGGTGAAAAGCTTGGGCGACATGATGACCGTGCGTGCCGATGCCACGCTGCTGTCGGGCTCCAACATCACCTATGTCATGAAGAATGACATATCCCAGCTCTCAACCAAGGTGGACGAGAATATGGTGACATTCACCGATTTCAACCAGCAGAAAACCGGCCAAACCATTCTGGTGACGGGCAAGGGGAGCAGCGCGACCAGCATTCTGGTCAACATCGATGTGGAGAGAGGTGCAAAAATCAATGCTTTCCTATCGGAGGACGGACAGAACCGTGCCGTCGTCGATGGCGTTGGACGCCTCAAGTATTACCTTGACTTCGCGGGTCGCGACAACCTCACAGGCACCTACACCATCGAGAGTGGCAACCTGCGCTACACACCGCCCCTCATTTCGCAGAAGAACTTCAATATCAATAGCGGCAGTAGCATCACTTGGGCGGGCGATATGCTCAATCCCACCCTGAACCTCAGTGGTACCGAAAAGGTCAAATCGAGCGTGCGCAATGATGATAATGAAATAAAAGACGATAAAGAAAAAGGCAATGGAAATGGAAAAGGAAGCGCACGCCTCGTTGAGTTTATCATCGATGCTAAAGTGGGAGGTACACTTAATGCCATTGACCTGGACTTTGACTTGAATTGCGAGACCGACATGCAGGTGAAGAATGAATTGCAGTCGATGAGTGACAATCAGCGCTCACAGGCTGCCATCAACCTGTTGTTGTACAATACCTACTCGGGCATTAATAGTGCGGGTAGCATCACCAGTGTCACGGCGTCGTCGGCCTTGTTCTCCTTCCTTCAGACCCAGCTCAATGCGTGGGCGTCACAGACCTTGCCGGGCATTGACCTCTCATTCGGCATCAACCAGTATGAAGGAAAGAAAAGTGGCGGCACCGAGACCAGCTACAGCTACCGCTTGGCCAAGACGTTGTTTAATGACCGCTTCAAGATTGTTATCGGCGGCGAGTATAGTACCGACCTGGGTGAGGAAGATAATGTTGCCAGCAACCTGTTCAACGATATCTCGCTGGAATACTACCTGAGCAACTCGGGTAACAAGTATCTGAGGCTTTTCCGTCATACTGGCTACGAGAACGTGTTTGAGGGACGAGTGACCAAGACAGGTGTGGCTTATGTGCTTAAGCGAAAACTCACCGACTTGAGAAACCTGTTCAAGTTCAAGCATTCCAAGGAGTACTTGTTGCGTGACTCGCTCGAGAAAGCCCGTAAGGCCGAACTGAAGCTGCAAGAGAATGCCATCGATGCCATGAGTCAGGCTGTCGAGGAAACCGCTACGCATGACGACGCCATCGATAGGCCTACCGTAAACCGCAAGAAAGATGAAGAGAGCGAACCATAACATGTTTTGCCTTGTGCTGTGTGTGCTCATGGCACTGCTGGCCTCCTCGTGCTCAACGACCAAGAAGCTCGGGGAGAATGATGTGCTCTATACCGGTGTGAAGCGCCTCAAGTATCACGAGGACAGCGTCAAGGTGGATGAGGGTGTGAAGACCGACATCTTCACGGCCATCAACGTCAAGCCCAACAATCCGCTCTACTCGCCTTATTACCGCACGCCATTCCCCTTCGGGTTGTTGCTTTATAACTACATCGACGAGGATGCCAAGGGTTTCAAGGGGTGGCTGTATAAGCATTTTGCCTCCAAACCGGTGCTCATCAGGCGCGTCAATCCCCAGGCGCGTGTAGATATGATAAACACCATCCTGCGCAACAACGGCTATTTCACCTCTTCGGCAAGCTATCAGTTGCATCCGTCTAAAAATCCCAAGAAGGCCAAGATTTCCTACGATGTCAACATCAAGCCGCCTTACACCATCGGCAATGTGCAATACATCGGTGACAACGACCCGCTCCTGCAACTCGTGGACTCGTTGGCGCGGGAGAACCGTTACCTGAAGACGGGTAGCCGCTATTGTCTGGATTCGCTCAATGCCGTGCGCATCGACATCACCAATGCCGTGCGCAACCGCGGTTACTATTTCTTCCGTCCCGAGTACCTGCAGTATCTGGCCGACAGCATTCAGGATAAAGGGATTATCCACTTGAAACTGATCGAGTCGGCCGACATCCCCAATAATGCCAACCGCCGCTATATCACCAATGACATCACCGCCTCGGTGGTCAACGATGATGCCGTGGGCGAGCCTGACACCATCATCACCCGAAATTGCACCCTCATCAAGTATGAGCCGGTACATATCAAGGATAACGTCATCCCCAGCTGCATACGGGCACGCAAGGGGCGGCAATTCCGCATCAACAGCATCGACCGCACCCAGGCCGCCCTGTCAAGATTGGGCATCTTCAGCACTGTGGATATCCAGGTCGTGCCGCTCGATAGCATTACTCCCGATGGCGATGGACTGCTGGACGTGAACATCTATTGCCAACTCGACAAGCCCTGGGAGGTGAAATTTGAGATGCAGGGCGTCTCCAGCAACACCTTCATCGGTCCAGGTATTGAAGTGGGTGCTACCCACAAGAATGCCTTTGGGGCAGGGGAGAAGTTTGCTGTGGACATTTATGGCAGCTATGAGTGGCAGACGGGTAGCGAAGAATACAAGAGCAGCGATTTAGACTCTTACGAGTTCGGTATTGAAGGAAAATTGGATTTCCCCCGCCTGTTGGCTCCCAAGTTCCTGTATCCTTCACGCCGATATACCAACTGGACCCGCTTCTCGCTCAGCGCCGACATGTTGAATCGCCCTGGTTGGTTCAAGATGGCACAGTTGAGCGCTGCCGCGACATGGGAGTGGCACGCCAACCGCTATTCCAGCCACATGCTTACGCCTATCCGCCTCACCTACAACAAACTCATCAGCAGCAGCGAGAAGTTTAGAGAAGACACGGCAAAGAACAAGGCCATGGCCGAGAGTTTCAAAGATGTGTTCGTCCCCAAGATAGAATACACCTATACCTATGACCGCGACATCAACCGCCGCAACCACATCAACTTCACGGCAAGTGTCGCCGAGTCGGGCAACATCCTCTCGGGTATCTGGTCGATATTCCAGTCTAAGGGCACCAAGGAACTCTTTGGCACGCCTTTTTCCCAGTTTGTCAAGGCACAAGCACAAGTCGTGTGGAACCGCAACTTTGGCACCGAAAGCCAGTTGGCGACCCGTGTGCTTATCGGGGCAGCACATGCCTATGGTAACAAATCCGATTTGCCTTACAGGGAGCAGTTCTATGTGGGTGGCTCCAACTCGATACGCGCCTTTAATGTGCGCACGTTAGGTCCTGGTAGCTACCACCATCCCAAAGATTCAACCTACGGCGGCGGATACTATGACAGGACGGGTACTTTCAAGTTCGAGGCCAATGCCGAGTACCGTTTCCCCATCCTGGGCTATTTCAAGGGCGCCGTCTTTCTGGATGCAGGCAACGTCTGGCTCCTCAAGAATGACACGAATCGCCCTGGCGGACAGCTCAAGATGAAGAATTTCTTTAATGAGTTGGCGTTGGGTACGGGCATTGGTCTGCGCTTTGACATGTCGATGCTCGTCGTGCGTGCCGACCTGGGTATAGCGCTACATGCCCCCTATGACACAGGCATTAGAGGATACTTCAATATACCTTTCGAAGCCAAGGAACTCATAGGCTTCCATCTCGCCATCGGATATCCCTTCTAATCAACGAATCAAACTACGAATTACGCCAATTTTACGAAAATTCCACATGGAAGATAATTCGTAAAATTGGCGTAAACTCGTCTTTGTTCGTCAAATTCGTAATAATTGAACGCGGATGCCAATTAGTTAAATTGGCGTAATTAGTAGTTTATTTCTTTACGACTATTCTGGTCTCGATTTTGCCGTCCACGGCGTCGATGACGATAGTGTCGCCGGGCTTGGCTTCCTCACGCAGCAGCATCTCGCTCAACGGGTCTTCGATTTCGCTCTGGATGGCGCGCTTGAGTGGGCGGGCGCCATACTGGATGTCAAAACCGTGGTCAGCGACCAGATTCTTGGCGGCATCGGTGATTTCCAGCTTCAGGCCGTTCTCCTCCACACGCTTGTAGAACGAGGCCAGCTCGATATCCACAATCTTGAGGATGCAGTCGTGGTTCAGTGACCCGAAGGTGACGATGTCATCGACACGGTTCAGGAACTCGGGCGAGAACTGGCGGTTCAATGCCTTGCGGATGACGGCGTCGCTGCGCTCCTTGGTCAATTCGTTGGTGTTGAAACCCACGCCGGCGCCGAAGTCCTTCAGCTCCCTTGTACCGATGTTAGAGGTCATAATGATGATGGTGTTCTTGAAATCCACCTTACGGCCCAGTCCGTCGGTCAGGCTGCCCTCGTCGAGCACCTGCAGCATCATGTTGAACACGTCGGGGTGTGCTTTCTCAATCTCGTCGAGCAGCACCACGCTGTAGGGGTGACGGCGCACCTTCTCGGTCAACTGGCCGCCCTCCTCATAGCCCACATAGCCCGGAGGCGCACCCACGAGCCTGGAGACGTTGAATTTCTCCATATATTCGCTCATATCGACGCGAATCAATGCCTCGTCGCTGTTGAACAGGAACTCGGCGAGCTTCTTGGCCAGTAAGGTCTTGCCCACGCCGGTCGGGCCCAGGAACATGAATGAACCGATGGGGCGCTTGGGGTCGCGCAGGCCGGCGCGGTTGCGGCGTATGCTGCGGGCAATCTTGTCGATGGCCTCATCCTGGCCGATGACCTGCTTCTTGAGTTCGTCGGTCATGCCAAGCAGGCGGATGCCCTCGCTCTGGGCGATGCGTTGGGTGGGAACGCCGGTCATCATGGCGACAACCTCGGCGATATGCCCCTCGTTGACGGTCACGCGGCGGCTGTCCAGTTCTGCTTCCCAGCGTTCTTTGGCCTCTTGCAGTTCGGCTTTGAGTTTCTCCTGCTGGTCGCGATAGCCCGCTGCACTCTCAAAGTTCTGGGCTTGGACGGCCTTGAATTTGTTCTCCTGAGCCTCAGCGATGCGCTGCTCCAGATCCTCAATCTCCTTGGGGGTATCAACGCGGGTGATGTGCACGCGCGAACCCGCCTCGTCCATCGCGTCGATGGCCTTGTCGGGGAAGAAGCGGTCGCTGATGTAGCGGTCGGTCATGCTGACACAGGCTTGCAGCGCCTCGTCGGTATAGTTCACGCCATGGTGCTTTTCATACATCTCCTTGATGTTATGCAGAATCTCAAGCGTCTGCTCGGGAGTGGTGGGCTCAATCAGCACTTTCTGGAAACGGCGCTCCAGGGCACCGTCTTTCTCGATGCTCTTGCGGTACTCGTCAAGGGTGGTGGCACCGATGCACTGGAACTCGCCACGTGCCAGCGCGGGTTTCAACAGGTTGGCGGCGTCCATCGATCCGCTGGCGTTACCAGCGCCCACGATGTTGTGAATCTCGTCGATGAACATGATGACGTTCTTGTTGTTGCTCACCTCGTCGATGACCGCCTTAAGTCGTTCCTCAAACTGGCCGCGGTACTTGGTACCTGCCACGATAGCTGCCATGTCGAGCGAGATGATGCGCTTGTCGAGCAGCGTGCGCGCCACCTTGCGCTCCACAATGCGCTTGGCCAGGCCCTCGATGATGGCGCTCTTGCCCACGCCGGGCTCACCAATCATCACGGGGTTATTCTTCTTGCGGCGGCTCAGAATCTGTGCCAGGCGCTCGATTTCCGTCTCACGTCCCACAACGGGGTCCAGGCGTCCCTCGGCAGCCTCGCGGGTGATGTCCTTGCCATATTTGTCAATGACGGGAGTGGCAGTATTGTCACCCCGACTGACATTTCGTCGCTGTCGCGTCTCACGATAGGACGGGTTGTCACTGTCTCCCGCACCACCGCCACCCGGCAACTCGTCCTCCTCCTCATCCTCCTCGTCGGGGAAGTCGGCACCTGCCACGGGCAGCGTAATATCCTGTCTCCAACGACTTTGCTGGAGCCTATACTGCTTATCTGTCATATCGTTTTCTCTAAAAACTATAATCTAATATCTATTTACTATTATCTCACTCCCGCAACCACCGTGCCAAAACCACTAAATAGAATACAACTTCAACAACTTGAACAATTTTCTTTTAGTCGGCACCCAAAACTGTCTCCAAATTAATCGAATTAACTCGAATTACTTGAGCTGATGCCCATTCGATTCATTCGGCTAATTCGCAGGCTTTTATTTTAAAAAAGTTGTTTTAAGTTCTGTGAGTAGTATTCTTTTTAAAAACTTTTCACTATCTTTGTGGCGATTCATGGCATGGGGTCATATTGGTGACATAGAATTGCCATGAATGACATTTGATTAACAAGGAAGCGTTTATTAGCGCTCAGTCTTAATTGTTAGACGGGCACGAAATAAGGCTCTCACGCTTTTCCTTTTTAGATACAGACAACCCGCCGCAGCCACTGGGAGCAGGCATGGCACCAGACGAATCACCAACCGCTCATGAAAATCTCGACCCTTTTCCGAACCGCCGTCCTGCTTATCGCACTCATCGGCACCACCCTCACCGCCACAGCCTACGACTTCGTTGTCGATGGCATCTATTATACCAAAAATAGCGACGGTGTGTCAGTTCGTGTTACTTACTGGACTAACTCTGGTAGTGGCAGTTATAGTGGTAATGTAACCATTCCGAGTAAAATAAGTTATAACAACACATCCTATGCGGTCACCTCAATTGGCAATAATGCATTTTTTAGTAGCACAGGCTTGACAAGTGTTACTATCCCCAATTCGGTGACATCAATAGGTGAATATGCTTTTAAGTATTGTAGTAGTTTGACCAGCGTGACAATTCCCAATTCTGTTATTTCAATAGGCAAAAATGCTTTCCAGTACAGTGGTTTGATTGATGTGACTGTAGGTAAATCTGTCTCTTCAATTGGAGACTACGCATTTGATGGATGTTCTGCATTAACAACACTCAATTACAATGCTGAATCTTGTGCTGATTTTAATGCACCGAATAACTATAATAGTCAAAGGCCTCCTTTCTATGACCTGAATATATCGAACATTAGTATTGGGAATAGCGTGAAAACTATTCCTGCCAATTTTGCCTACTATTTATCACAATTATCCAGTGTTTCTATTGGCAATTCCGTTACATCGATTGGGTACGATGCTTTTGCTTATTGTTCCAAACTGTCTAATGTTACCATCCCTAATTCAGTCACATTTATTAACGACGCTGCTTTTCGAGAATGTACAAGTATGGCTTGGGCTACTATTGGCAATTCCGTTACGTCCATTGGCAATTACGCTTTTTTTAACTGCAGTGGTTTGACTAATGTCACAATACCAAATTCCGTTACGTTAATCGGCGATTACGCTTTTCAGAACTGCACAAGTATGACTCGGGCTACAATAGGCAGTTCAGTAAAATCAATTGGTTATCAAGCTTTTTCTGGCTGTTCTAAACTATCGAATATCATTATTCCAAATTCTGTTATTTCCATTGGTGAGAGTGCGTTTTACGGTTGCACGAATATGACCAGTGCTACAATTGGCAATTCAGTGAGTTCCATAGAAAGGTCCACATTCTATGGCTGTACTGCCTTGAAGAGAGTCATCATTGGTAACTCGGTCAATTCGATGAAAGACAATGTTTTCATGGAGTGTAAAAACCTGACTCAAGTTATCTGTAAAGCGAATATGCCGCCTAAATATGAGCCATACTATGACGGATCTCACCCTTTTGAAGATATCGTGTATCAGAATGCTATTCTCTATGTGCCCGACTTGACATATAACTATTACACCCAAACGGAGCCATGGAAGAATTTTATGGAAATCAAGACGGAATCCTATAGCGATGATGGCATCTCGTTCGCCACTTCGATCTATCCGACAAGTATCAGGATGGAGGCTGTCGATATCACTGGCTCACAACAGGCAAACGCCTACTTTACCTTTGAGGGCACTACCTATAACCCGCTTGTGGTTACCGGTCTCGAACCGACCAACATCTATAGCGGAACCTATACGCTGAAGACCGCCAATGGGACTACAGTGACTCCTTTCAAGTTCTATACGTCTGAACTGAATATGGTGCCTGAGGGCGCAAAGATGTTGACCGAGACGACCGCCTTGTTAAAGGCTGAGACCAATATGGCGGACGAGGAGACAATATGCGGCTTTGATTGGCGTCGTCTTGAAGGCCCTGATGATTATCTGGGTACCAGGGTTTACTGCCCTGTCTATGACGGCACGATGGCAGGCACGCTCAAAAACCTTGCTAAAGACACCTTCTATAAGTATCGTCCGTTCTACAAATCCAAAGCTAACAATGTCTATTACGGCGATTGGGTAACGTTCTATACTGGTGACGTGGGCGTGGAGTTTGATCCTGTGGTTTACACCTATAGTTCACCTGAGGTGACACAGAACAGTGCAATTCTGCAGGGCGTGGCATTGCGTGGCTCGGACGAGATTACCGAGCAGGGCTTTGAGTATTGGAGGAAGAATGGTAATGTAACCAAGGTGACGGCTACAGGAGAGCGCATGAGTGCGACTGTCACCGGCTTGCAGCCTGGAACGTCCTACATCTTTCGTGCTTACGTCAAGGCAGGTGGCAAGACTTCCTATGGCGCCAACGTGGATTTTGTCACTGTTGCGGGGGGACTTGATGTGAATGCTGATGGCGTGGTGAATATCGCTGATATCAATGTGATCATTAACTACATCCTGTCGGGCAATCAGAGCAGCCAGGGTGACGTGAATGGCGACGGCGTGGTCAACATCGGCGACGTGAACCTCATCATCAATGAGATCCTGAGCCATTAATTCTGGCTGTAAGAAAGGTATTAGACAAGAGGGGAGAGTGATTCATATTACGCTCCTCTCTTTTGATTTACAGCCGCGCAATAAGTAAAATTCGCGTAATTAGCATTAGCCCCGCAGGGGTTGGGCCAACAGCTATATCATCGCCAATAGTTGTTTTAAGTTCTGTGAGTTGTACTCTTTTAATCTGAGTTGTATTCATTCTAAAAAGCCCTATGTTTGACTTTTGACGGTGCAAACATAGGGCTTGTGTTACTGAATTGTCTGATGGCTGGCTATTTGCCCAGAATGATGTCGGTGATGCCGGTGACGTCGCTGATGCTGATTTGGCCGTCATGGTCAACATCGGCAACTTCCATGTCAATCACGCCCTGCTTGCCACCCAGGATGTAGTCGATGATGATAATCACGTCGCTGATGCCCACAACGCCATCGTGGTCAACGTCGCCCAGGAGCACATCAAAGTCGCCACCCATACCGGTGAGGGTAACGTGCTGGATGTTGGACCAGACGCTCTCGCTGCCGTCGGTGTAAATGGCCTTGACCATGTATTCAAAGACGCCACCCGCAAGCTCCTGCACGGTGTAGCAGGTGTCGGTGATGCCGCTCACGTTGCGCCAGGTGGAGTCGCCCTCTTCAACAATCACGCGGCGCGGTGCCATAGCGGTGAGGTCACCGTTATAGATGTCCACACTATAGATATAGAAACGCTTCTTGGCTGCAATCATCTCGAGTTTGATGTTGCTGGCGTCGCAATCCCTGAGTACAACGGTGTAGTCGGCAGGAGAGTCGGTGATGGTGACCGTCTCGCGGGCGTTGCCGCACGACACGATGACCGAACTGGCGTCGCTGGTGCCGTTGCTGGAAATCCAGTTCTTGGCATTGAACACGACAGTCACGGTATTCCCCAGTTCCAGTTCTGGACTGACGAGATAGCCCGCTGCATTAGAAGTGCCCACTTTCAGGCTCTGGTTAGCAGCGGTATAGAGTTTGTAGCCTGTCCATCCGGGATTGTCGGTGTATCTGTCCAGCTGCGATGAGATGTCATTGCTGCCATCGGCTGTGGCGTTGACATTGGAGAAGTTCTCGCTCATCATCAGGGTGGCAGCCTCGCCTTGGGTAAGGCGATTGACCTTGAGGGTGTAGCTCGACACGTCGCCGCCACGGCTCCAGTCGGCGCGGAATGAATGACCCGTCACTGCCGTAGTGTCAACAGCATACATCACGGGCACAATCTTGACGATAGTGTCTTCAGGAATATCTTCCCCGGTCCATGAGGTGTTCTGCTTGGTGCCCCAAATGTATTCGGCCAGTTCGGGATGGTCAACGAAGGGGTTGCGGTTGCCCTGCTCTATATATACCCCCTCGTTACGAGCGATTTCCTTAGCACTCACAGGGTCGGCGCGGTGCCACTCCAGAAGCATCCTGATGGACCAGTCAGAGAATGCCTTGTAATTGTTGGAACTGTAATCCAGCTGATCGCAGCCGGGCCAGTTATGCACATCGCTCTTGTAGCAGGTCACCATATAGAAATAGATGCGCGCAAAGTCACCCTTGTACTCGTCGTCGGGTTCAAAAACCGTTGAGGTGTAGCCGTTATAGGTGCTTGTACCCAACTTGCCCCTCATGCTCACGCCCATTTCCTCGTTCACGTAGGTGATGCCACCGGCGCACACGCCATAAGGGTTATTGCTGCGGCGCTGGTTCACATAGCCGTCGGTGGGAATGAGCATGGTCAGGTCGGTGTACATGGGATCTACCTCGCCGCCAAACCAGCTCTTGGGGAAAGAGTGCTCGCGGTTGAGGCCCTGGCCAACGTAGGATGCGCTCCCCACATGGTAGGAATCGTAGTTGTACTTGCAGGTGGAGTACATGTCGATGTAGTAACCGTCGCTACCCATGTCGGTGGTGTTAAATGCCTGCCACAGGTAGTTGTAGCTCAACTTGGTGTGGGTGTAGATGATACCCTCGAGAGCCGTCATCAGTCCCTCGTCATGCTTGCCCACAGCATTGGTATAAAAGCCTTCGGGGATGTCGGCCCAAGCAGTCATCCCAATAAGCGCACTCAATAATACTGTCGTAATCTTTTTCATTTGTTTATCGTGTTAAATGGTTAAGAAAGTCATAAATCGTGTCAAAAAGGTGCCTGAAAGCCTTTTCGTTGGCCAGCGTCTGGCGAAATTCCTCCAGTCGGCGGGCATTGTCGCCATGGGGAATCCATAGCTTGAGGTAGCCTCCGTAGTCATATTTCTCGCGCATGTGCTCTTTCAAGCGGCGGTACTGGCCTTCTCGGTCCAGCCCTGGCTCATGCTTCATGCCGTATTGCAGGGCGCGGCGCACGATGGTTTCACCATCGATGATGCGGTCGGCCTCGGCGACGATGCGTCCATAGATGGTGCGGGGCTCGTGGTCGCTTGAGGCGCGGTGGTCCTCGGTAGCGTCGGCGATAGTGTTGATTTCTTTTTCACTGAACCACTGGCGCAGCCGATTGTCCTCGCGAACGATGTGGGCACTGTCGGTGTGGTGATGTTCACGCCCATTCACCAGCCCCAGGTCATGGTAAGCCGCTGCCACCAGTAGCAGGCAGCAATCGACCTCGGGGTAATGCTCGGCGAGGCACAAAGCCTGTGAGATGACCGTCTGTACATGGTCCCTGCCATGCCCAGCGTCAAAACCGTCGTATCGCGACACAATCTCCCGCTCCACAAACGCCCGTATCTCCTCAATCTCCCTCATCTTATAAAATCCCTAACCCCTAACCCCTAAAACCTAACACCTAAAGCCTAACACCTAACACCTAAAGCCTAATGCCTAATGCCTAAAACCTAACACCTAAACCCTAATCCACCTTATGCAAATCGTGGCCCATACGCGTCTTCTTGGTATGCATGTAGAACTCGTTGTAGCGGTTAGGCATCACCTCGATGGGCACGTTCTCAACCACTTCCAGGCCGTAGCTCTCCAGTCCCACACGCTTGACGGGGTTGTTGGTCATCAGGCGCATTTTGGTGATGCCCAAGATGCGCAGGATATTGGCACCCACGCCATAATCGCGCTCATCGGGTTTGAAACCCAGGTGGACGTTGGCGTCAACAGTGTCCATGCCACCTTCCTGCAGCTTGTAGGCCTTGATTTTGTTCATCAGGCCAATGCCGCGACCTTCCTGATTCATATACACCACGACGCCCTTGCCTTCCTTCTCAATCATCTGCATCGCCATGTGCAGCTGCTCGCCGCACTCACAGCGCATCGAACCGAAGATGTCGCCCGTGGCGCACGATGAATGCACGCGCACCAGGACGGGCTCGTCGGCTTTCCATTCACCCTTGATGAGTGCGATATGCTCCAGGCCGTTATTGATCTGCCTGAAGGGGATGAGTTTGAAGTGGCCGTACTGCGTCGGCAGGTCCACCTCGTCGCCCACCTCGACAACCTTCTCGGTGCGCAGGCGGTAAGCAATCAGGTCCTTGATGGTGATGATGGGCATATTGAATTTCTCGGCCACCTTCACGAGCTGCGGCAGTCGGGCCATCGTGCCGTCAGGGTTGATGATCTCGATAAGCGCGGCGGCAGGGTAGAGACCTGCAATGCGCATCAGGTCGATGGAGGCCTCGGTGTGGCCGGCACGTTTGAGCACGCCCTTATCGACGGCACGCAGCGGATTGATGTGGCCGGGACGTCCAAAGTCTTGTGGCTTGCTATGGGGATTGGCAAGCGCACGGATGGTCATCGCACGGTCATGCATCGACACGCCAGTCGTGCATCCGTCAAGCAGGTCCACCGTCACGGTGAACGGAGTGCCCAGCATCGAGGTGTTGTCATCCACCTGCATATTCAGGTCCAGTTCATGGCAGCGCTCGGTGGTGATGGGTGCGCACAGCACGCCACGGCCTTCACGCAGCATGAAGTTGACTTTCTCCTCAGTGATTTTCTCGGCGGCGATGATAAAGTCGCCCTCGTTCTCACGGTCCTCATCGTCAACGACGATGACAAATTCGCCGCGGCGCAACTGCTCCACGGCCTCGTCAATGGTATTCAGTTTAATTTCGTCCATTTTATTCTATAGTTGTCAAATTTCATTTAAAAACCTTAACCCCAACCCTAATACCTAAAGCCTAAAACCTAAAACCTAAAACCTACTTATACTCCATCTCACGGCTGTACTCGCCATTGAAGATAGCCACAAGCTGGTCACTGGTCTTGATGGTCTGGCTGATGTCACGTTTCAGGTTCTTCTGATGCCTCAACCCGATGAGCCACAGCGGCAGGCCGATGGGGAACAAGGCAGCCATGATTGAGCCCAGTGTCTTGTTGCCAACTGGCTGATAGGTGAGCAGCTGGCGGATGATGGGATAGTCCATCGCCTTGTTGAGTATCATCTGGTCGCGGGAGTTGGAGAGATAATCCACCACGCTGTCGGCTTCTTCGGCAAGGGCCTTGATGGTCGGCTTGTCATAGCCCTCCTGCCAATAGGCAAGGTAGGCCTGCCTGCCTGGATAGCGGTCCAGGAACTGCTGGCACGATGCTTTGAGGGCCTCGATGCGCTCCAGGGCCACATCGGGAACCACCTCGTTGATAATGACTTCCTTGGCCTCGAGTTTGCGCGTCTGGTGCAGGCCCGTGAAGCGACGCAGGAAATTGATCCACACGTCGGGGTTGAAGACCGCCGAATCATTAACCGCCTTGCGGGTGAGGAACACGCCCAATGGCAGGAGAACGGCCGAACTGAGCCACATTCCTTGCCATACCTCCCAACGGCCGTCACGCGCGAGCTTGTAGCCCATATTGTCGATAATATAATAGACAATAAACAGGAGGACCGAGATGACGATGGGCATGCCGAAGCCACCCTTGCGGATAATGGCTCCCAACGGCGCGCCGATGAAGAAGAAGATGAGGCACGCCAGCGAGAGGGTGAACTTCTTCATCATCTCAATCTGGTGACGGCGGATGATATAGTTGTCATCATTGATGTTGTATCCCTGGAACTGCAGATCCTGCATGGCGGTTGTCGTTTGGGAGATGGCGTTGCTCAGGATTTGTTGTTGCTCGATAGCCGACGACTCCTTGAAGAGTTTGTCCAGGTCAAGCTTCTTGTCGGTCTTGACCTCGGGCACAGGAACAGTGGTTGACTTGCCATCCTTATGCACGTAGCGCTCTGAGGGCACGCCGCACACGGGTTGTGACCGCAGCCGTGTCAGCACCAAGGTAGCGGCCGAATCCACCCTGAGGCGAACCGAATCGATGGTTTGCCGCAACTCGGTGATGTTCTTGCCCACATATTGAGAACGCATCGTCTCATCGTCCATGCGGGTGAAGTTGGCGTCGTAGGGGATGAGGATTTCCTTGTCGTGGAAGGTCTCGCGGCGGTACAGGTTATTGCCCATGCCGTTCACGCCGGCACCGTTCTTCATTTCCTCATACCATGACCCCTTGAACAGGGTGAGCACCAAGTGTCGCTTGTCCTCGGTCATGCTCAGGCGCCCCGAGTCGGCAGCGACGATGCGCGGCGACATGGTCCCGTTAGACACGTCGTAGATGAGCAGCCCATAGAGTTTGTCATGCTCTTTGTCATTCTTCTTGACAAAGATGTTGTAGCCGGGAATCTGGCTATAGACGGCCCCTTCGGGAATGTCCAGGGTGGGGGAGGTCTGACGCATCGAGAACAGCAGGGTCCACATCTTGACCTGGGACTGCGGCAGCACGTTGTTCTGGAAGAAGAAGGCTCCGATGGCCACTACCGCCATCAGGATGGCCAATGGCTTCATGATGGTCGTCAACGAGATGCCCGACGACTTGAGCGCCGTCAGCTCGATGTGCTCGCCCAGGTCGCCAAAAGTCATCAGTGCTGCCAGCAGGATACTCAGCGGCAATGCCAGAGGCACCATCGACAATGCGGCATAGAAGAACAGCTCGGCTATCACGTCGATGCTCAATCCCTTGCCGACAAGTTCATCGATATATCGCCACAGGAATTGCATAATCACGATGAAGAGGCAGATGCAGAAGGTCATCAGGAACCTCGGCAAGAACCTCGACAGCATGAACGTATATAGCCTTTTTATCTTCAACATGAGAGTTCTAAAGCGTTTTACGGCTGCAAAGGTAGTAAAAAAACAAAATGCTCACGTCGGTACACTGTTTTTTTACTACCTTTGCACTCTTGTGGGTATGACGATACGACATATTCTGTGTCTTTTAGTGACGCTGATGGCGGCACTCACGGCAGTCGGGCAGCAGCAGGCAATCACTCAGATTACCGGCCTGGTGCGTGACTCGGTGAGCGGCGAAGGGGTGCCCTACGCCTCGGTCACGCTCGTGGGTACCAACGAGGGAACGATGGCCAACGACAAGGGCGGTTTTACCATCAACACCCGTGCCCGCTTCTCTAAACTGCGCATCACGGCCATGGGCTATACCCCCAAGGAGATACCCGTCAAGACGGGGCAGGGGAGTGTCGTACTCGTTGACCTGGTGGCCTCGGGCGTGGAACTGGACGAGGTGGTCGTGCGTCGTGGCAAGGAGAAGTACAGCAAGAAGAACAACCTTGCCGTCGACTTAATAAAGGAGTTGCGCGCGCGACGCGACGATAACGACCCGCGGCAGCGCCCTCACTATGGCTACTACCAATATGAGCGTATGATGCTGGGCTTTGGTGACCTTGACGGCCTTCTCAAGAAGCCCGAGGAACAGCGGTGGATTGACGAGTATGCCGACACGTCGCTGCTCACGGGCAAGCGCATTCTGCCTGTCTCCATCAAGGAGACCGTTGCCCGTGACTATTTCAGCCATAACCCCGACGCCCATCACCAGGTGGTCCTCGGCGTCAAGAATGCGGGTATTGACGAGGGCATCGACCAGGAGAACGTCAAGAAGGTTCTCAGCGACTTCATGGGCGAGGTGGACATCTTCCAGAACGACGTGACGTTGCTCTCCAACCGTTTTGTCAGTCCCCTGTCACGCATAGCGGTGGATTTCTACAAGTTCTACCTCAACGACACGGTCGTGATTGATGGTGAGCGGTGCGCGGTGCTCAGTTTTGTGCCTTTTACACCCCAGACCTTCGGTTTCCTGGGACGCCTCTACGTGTCGCTTGAGGATAGCACGCGGTTTATCAAGCGGGTGACGATGGGTGTGCCCTACGACATCAACCTCAATTATGTGGAGCGCATGAGCATCGAGCAGGACTTTGAACGCGCTTCTAACGGTTCCCGCCTCAAGATGCGTGACAACGTGGAAATCAGCTTGAAAATCATGCCTGGTGTGCCTCCGCTGTTCGCCCGTCGGGAGACCACCTACCGTAACCACAATTTTGAAAGGCCCGAGGGTGGCATTTTCTCCGGTAAGCAGGAAAAGACCGTCGATAACAATGCATCGTTCATGCCCGACGAGTTCTGGCGAGAATACCGTCCCGCCGACATCCGCACAACCACTGCGTCGATGCGTAGCCTGATGCAGCGGCTGCGTGGCTCCAAGCTCTTCTATTGGGCCGAACAGGTAATCCTGGTCTTGGTCAATGGCTATATCCCCACCGCCAAGGAGAGCAAGTTTGACATCGGTCCGGTAAACAGCATCCTCAGCGGCAACTCGCTTGAGGGCTTAAGGCTGCGGCTTGGCGGGGTGACCACCGTCAACCTCAACCGCCATTGGTTTGCTCGAGGTTATGTGGCCTACGGCTTCCGTGACAAGAAATTCAAATATATGGGCTCGCTGGAGTATTCATTCGATGCCAAGAAAGTGCTTGACCAGGAGTTCCCCATCCATAGCCTGCGCCTCACTCACCGTTATGACGTGAACCAGCTGGGGCAGCATAGCCTCAATGCTAACCCGGACAATGTGTTCCTCACACTGCGACGTCACAAGGACGTGAGATTGCAATACCTGCGCACCACACGCCTCGAGTACCGCCGCGAGTGGTACAACCATTTTTCTATCTCACTCGGCATCGAGCACAACATCCACGAGGCGACACGCTACGTCCCCTTCATCCCCGTTGCCTCACCCGTTGAGACGCAAAGTCTTGCGACTTATTGCCGCCGTTACACCCAAGCCGGCTTTACCGCCCAGTTGCGTTTTGCCCCAGGCGAGACCTTCTACCAAGCTCGCTCGGTGCGCATCCCCATCAATATGGATGCTCCCATCATTACCCTGAACCAGACCTATATGCCTAAGGGCTTTATGGGCAGCCGCTATGAGGTGAACAAGACGGCCTTGAGCGTGCAGAAGCGCTTCTGGTTCTCGGCCTTCGGTTATGCCGATGTCACCCTGCGTGGAGAAAAGGTGTGGAGCCAGGTCGCATATCCCGACCTGATTATTCCTGATGTGAACCTGAGCTACACCATTCAGCCAGAGGGTTACACCCTGATGAAGCCCATGGAATTTATCAACGACAAGGCTTTGTCGTGGGAGGTGATATATTGGGGCAATGGCGTGTTGTTCAACCGTTTGCCCTTGATCAAAAAGTTACGTCTGCGTGAGGTCTTCACCCTGCGTGGCCTGTGGGGTAGCCTCAGCGACAAGAACAATCCCTCGCTCAACTCCAATCCCTCATCACTCAGCGACGACAAGGCCGTTCTATTCCATTTTCCCACTGATGTCTTGTGCCAGCCCATGGGCAAGAAGCCCTACATGGAGGCCGGGGTGGGTATCGACAACATCTTGACCGTCTTGCGTGTCGATTACGTTTGGCGCATCAATTACCGTGAGAATGCCGGCAGCGACCGCCACGGCATCCGCGTCTCGCTCCACTTCAACTTCTAAGCCCGCTGAACCCCACGCTATGGCGCGAAGGCGCGAAAAATAATTCTATCCGCACCCATGAGAAAATGTGGTGCTGATGCCCTCAGAAAAATCAGATAAATCCGTAGTTCAAAGTTGGGAAGTGCACTTCTTGTGTTCTTTTTAGTAGCGTTTCTTGTCGTTTGCAACCTTGTTTTAATGACCCAAATGGCTCAAGTTATTATTAAATAATAATAATCTTGGGTTGGTTGTTTGAATTATTGGTGAAATAGTAGTACCTTTGCGGGCTGAAATCAAAGCATACGCGTTTAGCGTCAACAAAATTGATTTATTTTTTAAGGTTACTATATAATTTTCTAAAAAATGGCAGAAACAAAGAAATTGTTCGACCAATTCGCGCCTGTCACTCCTGAGGAGTGGCGTGCCAAGGCCGAGGTTGACCTCAAAGGGGCCGACTTTGAA
>CADAFP010000005.1 GCA_902787185.1 uncultured Bacteroidales bacterium
TATGAGCAACTTCTCATAATCCGTCTTTCGATTGTCATACTTCATAATTAGTCCTGTTTTTTGTTTACAATTTTGTAAACCTATTTCAGGACAAGTCAAATTTCGCTAATATAATTCTATTCGTGAAATTAGCCAAATTCGCGTAATTCGCGTTAGTCCCGCAGGACAACTTTACTGGCGACCGCTGAGGACGACCTCTCGGTTGGTCTTTGCGATAAGACCTTGCAGCACCTTACCGGGACCAAGCTCCTCGGCCTCGGTCATGCCGTCGGCCACCATGTTGGCAACGATGTGGCTCCAACGCACGGGGGCGGTGAGCTGTTGCAGCAGGTTGGCCTTGATTTCGGCAGGATCGGTGTGAGGCTTAGCGTCCACATCCTGATAGATGGGGCAAACGGGAGCCGAGAAGTCGGCAGCCTCGATAGCCTCGGCCAACTCGGCACGAGCAGGCTCCATCAGGGGCGAATGGAACGCACCACCCACCTTGAGGGGCAACGCGCGGCGTGCGCCAGCCTCTTTAAATTTCTCACAAGCGGCCTCGATGGCGGCAATCTCACCCGAGATAACCACCTGTCCGGGGCAGTTATAGTTGGCAGGAACACAGATGCCATCGATGGTGGCACAGATTTCCTCCACTTTCTCATCGTCCATGCCGATGATGGCGGCCATTGTCGAGGGAGCAGCCTCACATGCCTTCTGCATAGCGAGTGCGCGGGCCTCGACCAGCTTCAGACCCTGCTCAAAAGGCAGAGCACCAGCGGCTACCAGTGCCGAGAACTCGCCCAGCGAGTGACCGGCAACCATGTCGGGCTTGAACTCGTCGCCCATGGTGAGAGCGAGAATCACCGAGTGCAGGAATACTGCGGGTTGTGTCACCTTGGTCTGCTTAAGGTCTTCCTCAGTGCCTTCAAACATGAGGTCTGTAATTCGGAAACCCAGCACCTCATTGGCTTTTTCAAACAATTCTTTGGCCTGAGCATTGTTGTCATACAGGTCTTTGCCCATACCCACAAACTGTGCGCCCTGTCCAGGGAATACGAATGCTTTCATTTACTTTGTCTCTTTCTTTTTATCGTTAATTATGGAAATTTTTCTTCAAAACGGCTGCAAAGGTAGTCATTTTTAGTGAATAGTGAACAGTTAACAGTTAATAGTTTTAAAAAAACCATATAAAACGATGAACAATTGAGTTTCTAGTCCTTAGTCCATAGTCCTTAGTTTCTAGTCGGCGGATGCCAACTGTTAACTGTTCACTATTAACTATTAACTGTTAACTATTAACTGTTAACTGATTATGCAAGGTATTCGGTAGTATCGTCGATGCCGGCGTCGCGCAGGGCTTGGCGGCGTTCGGTGCAGGTGCCGCAGGTGCCGCAGTGCTTCTCGCCGCCCTTGTAGCAGGAATAGGTTTCGCTGTAGTCCAGCCCCAGTGCGGCGCCGTGACGGGCGATGTCGGCCTTGCTCAGGTCGGTATAGGGGGCATAGACCTTAACACCCTCGTAGGTGCCTGTCATCATGGCGGTACTCATCGCCTCGATGAACGGCGAACGGCAGTCAGGGTAGATGCTATGGTCACCGGCATGGTTGGCTATCATCACGCGCTTGAGGCCGTTGCTCTCGGCAATGCCGCAGGCGATAGCGAGCATGATGCCGTTGCGGAAGGGCACCACCGTCGCCTTCATGTTCTCGTCGTTGTAGTTGCCATCGGGGATGGCGTCGGCACTCTCGAGCAGGGCGCTCTTGAAATACTTGTGCATGAAGTCCAAGGGAATAATCAGGTGCTTGATGCCCAAGCGCTTGCAGTGCATGATGGCGCAGCGGCGCTCGCGGCCGTTCTGTGTGCTGCCGTAGTCAAAGGTGATGGCCATGGCAATCTCGTCCTTGTACTCATAGAGCATGGTTGTCGAGTCCATGCCGCCCGAGGTGATAATAACCGCGTCTTTTTTTGTCATAGTGTGTTTAATCGTTGTGGAAGTTGCTGATGAGACGTGCGCGCACCATGTCCTGATGGTTGCTGTCACCATAGTTGGCAAACGGCTTGATGCTGATGCCGCCGCGTGGGTTGAACAGGCCGATGACCTCGATATACTTGGGGTCCATCAACTTGACCAGATCCTTCATAATGATGTTGACACAGTCCTCATGGAAGTCGCCGTGGTTGCGGAAACTGAACAGGTACAGCTTCAGGCTCTTGCTCTCGACCATGCGCTGGCGCGGGATGTAGTTGATGATGATGCGGCCAAAGTCGGGCTGGCCCGTCTTGGGACACAACGAGGTGAACTCGGGGCAGTCGAGCGTCACCACATATTCATTCTCGGGGTGCTTGTTCTCGAAAGTCTCTAACACGTCGGGACGGTAGTCAAACTCATATTGCGTGCCCTGGTTGCCCAGCAGCGTCACGCCCTCCAGTTCTAGTTCAGTTCTTGCCATAACAAATCGTTTTTTGTAATTTGGACTGCAAAATTACAAAAAATTTATTAGATGCCAGTCATTCAAGATGACCATACCAGGGCAACCCCACCAAAAAGTGTTGCAAAAAACACCCGGAGGGTGGACTCTGAGTAACCCCTGTTAACGCAATTCGCTGAGCGATAGCGAAGTGGATTGTGTCAACAGGGGATAAAAATGCAACAATCCATGTCGCTGGAGGCGACCCCTTACTTGTCATCGATATTGGGGTCGCCTTCAGCGACCCGAGGATATGACCTCTATACCCCCAGTGAATCAGGTGTCCTCGCTTTCGCTCGGTCGCCTGATTTACTGGGGGTTATTCAATGGGCCGCCCTTTGGGCGTCTGACACACAGCATGACTTGTCGCGCACAACCGTTCTTGTTGCGGTTGCCCTGTGACCATACCTGATTTGTGGGTGATCATATCATATCAGGTATGGTCTTCCTGACGCTTAAAGGGCTAAACGGAAGCCCATGCTATCGTCTGAACTTGAGGGATAATTGAAGTTACGGTATGACACACGGCAGCTCTCGGCGCTGCGGCTCCAGCTGCCACCGCGGAAGATGCGGTAAGAGCCCCACGAAGGTCCCGTCGGGTCGATCTGGTCCTCCCAACTGTAACTGCCGTACCAGTCTTGGCACCACTCCCACACATTGCCTGTCATGTCATACAAGCCCAGCTCGTTGGGCAACTTGGTGGCTACAGGCTGCGTGCCATAACCCGTCGTACCGCTATAGTGTGAGGGGATATTGCCCCAGTACCACCCTATTAAATCAATGTCGTCTTCTCCGGAATACCTGAAGCCCTCGCTAAGGTTGCCGCCACGCGCGGCAAATTCCCACTCGGCTTCGGTGGGCAGGCGGAATGACTGGCCTGTCATCTCGTTCAATTTGGAAATAAAGATTTGGCAGTCATTCCACGAAACATTATCTACTGGAAGCAGTGGGTTATCGTTAAAATAGCTTGGGTCGTTGCCCATAACTGCTATCCACAGTTCTTGAGTGACCTCGGTCTGACCAATGAAGTAATCGGACAATGTTACCTGATGGACTGGTTTCTCCCAATCATAGGCACCATACCCCTGCTCCATCGTCGCTCCCATGTCGAATGTGCCGCCATCAACGGCGATCATCTTGAACAACACGCCATTCACATCAAAAGTCACAGTAGGGTCTTCGGACTCGGCCGGCCAGTTCCCTGTCAACAAATAATCAATAAGAGTAACTACATCACCAATGTTCACATCGCCATTCTGATCCACATCGCCTCGGGGGTATTCCATTCCAGCAGTGAAAGACGCCAACATCAATAAAAGCACACATAATGGAGTAAAAAATCTCTTCATAATTTAAATAATTTAAAGGTTGCTATTCATCAATTTGGCCGCAAAAGTACACAAAAGCAAGTAAACGGAATAGGAAATGCTAAAAAACAACCTAAAACCGTAAAAAAATTACGGATTTAGGTTATTATCTCCCCAAAAAATGTTATTTTTAGTCGAATAAGAGGTCCAGGGCAAATCGGGCCGCCACGGAACCTTGCGGAGTCATGTCATCAAGGGTGTGTAATGCCGCCTGTCGAACCTCCATGGGCACGTCATCGCTGCAATTCAGCAACAGATGGCGGCTATAGGCGACAGTGAATTCGGGATGTCCCTGGAAGGTAATCACTTGACGGCCTATCCTGAAGGATTCGTTCTTGCAGAAGTCACTGGTGGCACACAACACGGCTTCCTGCGGTAACGTCATCACCTGGTCGTGGTGGCTGTAGAGCAGATGCATCTGCCCGTCAGGAAAATAGGACTTCATCTGCTGGTCCAGCACACTTGAAGCACGCACTCCAGCGCCAAAGCCGCCGTCATAGGGCTTCACCTCACCGCCCAATGCCCTTGCTATCGCCTGATGGCCGAAACACACGCCCAACATCTTGGCACCGTCACGATAGGCGCCTTGAATCCAATGCAGCAGATTGACAATCCACGGTTTGTCGTCATAGGCAGAGTCGAGGCTACCCGGAATCAGATACAGCTCGTCGCGATGGATGACCGACGGCACTTCGCCCTGCCATGTCTGGAAAATCCTATAATCAGGCTGTTCGCCAATGCTGGCAAACAAATCCATGAACAGGGATTCATAATTGGGGATGAAATCAGACAGGCGGCCCGGGAATGTGTCACAAAGCAGGATATTGATGCGTATCATAACTCATCGATTTCCTCGCCAGTGCGCTCCATGATGCTGGCGGCCAGGCCGTCGGCAGTCTGAACGATAGATACGAGGGGATAGAGTTTGCGGGCAGCGTCATAGTTGCGTACGTCCTCGTAGCTATTCTGGTTCACGCCCCAAGCGCCCATGTGCCAGCGTATGGCCAGCATCTCGTCGTCATTGAGCATCAAGCCGCTGCACAGCAGCAGGGTGAGTGATTTCTCTCCATGGCCCATGGGGAAATTCTTGTAAGTGATCTTGTAGCCCTCAGCGTCTTCCCAGATGCCCAAGGCGTTCTTGCGTTTTTTTACAGAGCGCTTGTAGATGTCACACTTGCACACATCATGAAGCAAACTTGCCAAAATGATGCTGTCACGCTTTACCTCATGCTCCAGGCCGGGTTCGAGAGCCTTCATCGACTCCCAAACAGCCAGTGCCGCCTGACACGTGTTGAGGGAATGGCGCGCGAGGCCACCCTCGACGTTCAAGTGATGTCCAGCCGAAGCGGGTGCGGTAAAAAAGCCCCACTCTTCCAGGTCACCTATCACATCCTCGATGCCGTCGCGTTGGGTAGAACGAAGCAACTCGAGGATTTCCTCTTTACAATTCTTATCGCTGGTTTTCATTGTTTTTCAGTTTTTAATTTTGTGGGTTTGTAGCCATGTTCGCGGCGGTACTTGCGCACGTCACGGAACAGGTCGGTGGCATAGACAAAATTGTTCAGATCGTCGTTATCCACATTATACACCTCGTCCTTGTTACCAATCCAGCCCACATGGCCCTTGTTGATAAAGACGATGTTCTCGCCGATACCCATCACCGAGTTCATGTCGTGGGTGTTGATGATGGTGGTGATGCCAAACTCATGAGTGATGTCGCTCAAGAGTTCGTCGATGACAATCGAGGTCTTGGGATCCAGTCCCGAGTTGGGCTCGTCACAGAAGAGGTACCTGGGATTCAAAGCGATGGCGCGTGCGATGGCACAACGCTTCTGCATACCGCCCGACAACTCACTGGGGAACTTGTTCTCGCTTCCCGTGAGGTTCACGCGGTCGATGCAGAATTGGGCACGGTCACGCATCTCGCTGGTGCTCATTCCGCCAAACATCACGAGGGGGAACATCACATTGCCCATCACCGTCTCGCTGTCGAAAAGCGCCGATCCCTGGAAGAGCATACCGATTTCCTTGCGCAACTCCTTGCGTTGCTTGCGGTTCATCTTGGTGATGTCGCGGCCGTCATAGAGAATCTCACCCTCATCGGGGTCAAAAAGGCCGACAATATTCTTAATCAACACCGTCTTACCCGAGCCCGACTGGCCGATAATGAGGTTGGTCTTGCCGTCATAGAGTTTGCAACTCACGTCAAAGAGCACCTGACGCTCACCGCTGTCTTCCTTGAAGGATTTGGATAAGTGCTTAACTTCGATCATATTGTTTTGTTTTTAGTTTTTTCAGTTTCTAATCCCTAGTTGGCGATTTCTAACACCTAAAACCTAATGCCTAAAGCCTAAAGCCTTATAGCAACAAGAGGGTCAAGATAACGTCGGCCACCAGAATCATGATGTTGCTCACCACCACGGTGTCGGTACTGGCCTGGCCCACCTCGACCGAGCCGCCCTGAACGGTGTAGCCGTAATAACAGGCGATGGTGGACATCAGGAAGGCGAACACCAGTGACTTAATCAATGCAAACCACACATACCATTCAATAAATAGTGACTGGATGCCGAAGATAAAGGTGTCTGGATCGACAATGCCGGTGATAATGCAAATGAGCCAACCGCCAAACAGGCTTGTCGCCATACAGATAACCACCAGGAAAGGCAAGATGGTGATCAGCGCCAGAATTTTGGGAGCCGCCAAGAAGTTAGCGCTATTGATGCCCATGATGTCGAGTGCGTCAATCTGCTCGGTGGCGCGCATGGTGCCTATCTCGCTGGCGATGTTGGAACCGATTTTGCCCGAAAGAATCAGGCACAGGATAGTCGAGGAGAACTCCAGCAGGATAATCTCACGGGTGGTCAAGCCCACCGTGTAGCGCGGCAGCAACGGGTTGGAGATGTTGAGTTTGATGAGGATGGTACACAACGAGCCGATGAACAGCGACACGATGATAATCAGCGGGATAGAGTCAATGCCCAGCTTATAAATCTCATTGATATAGCGTTTGAAAAACACTTTCCACTTGTCGGGGATAGCAATCACTCTCCACATGAACATGCAGTAGTCCCCAAACTTATCGAGCATTTTAGTCAATAACATATTCTATTGCCATTTTTTGTTTCAACCTGCAAATTTAGTAAAAAGACTTCACACTCAAGTTCTATGACTTTACTTTTTTACTCATCTACCCGTCTATTCATCCAAGTGAACGTATCTGTTGCCAAAAGCTGAGAGGACAATAACTTGTCTTACCCTGAAAAACATTGTTTTTTATTCAACGTTCTTCAGGGTAAGACAAACAGCAAGGTCGGTGTCTCCTGCTACCTTTAGATCTGGAAGTTGGCCCAGAGGGGATAGTGGTCTGACATCATGAACGAGACGGAAGTCTTGGACAGGCCGCGGTTGCTCAATGCAGTCGGAACGAAGTCGTAGTTGCCAGCGTCCAAGAATTCCAGCGACAGTTTTGGTCGCTTGCCTTTCTTGGTGTTGAACCATGCAATCTGGTCATAGTACTTGGTGGCGTGAAATATGGAACGCGTCAGTTGCTGTAATTGTTCGGGGACATACAGGCCCTCACTCAAGAACGTCTTGTCCAGCAAATCACCGCGCTCATCGATGTTGAAGTCGCCCAGCACAATCAAGTTCTGGTCATAGGCATTGATGTCGCTGGCCCAATCGCTGAGCCACTTGGCGATGCCTTTAACCTCCTTGATGCGGTCATTGGAAGATTTGCCATAGATAATGTGAACCGTTACCAGGATAAACGTCTTGTCACAAGTGCGGAAGCTGACGGCATAGGGGGAACGTACGAACTGTTCGTTGATGACCTTCTCGGGGTCCTTGACCCACTCGTTGGGGATGACGATTTCGCCAGCCAAGCCCGATAGCTGGACCCTGCGTGTGTCAAACAGATAGGCCATGCGCTCATAGCCTCCCGAAGCGCTCTTGTTGACATCGGTCAATATCATCGACCAGTTATCGCCCAGCAGCTTGAGGGTGTCGCGTAATGCCCTGAGGTTGCCGCCCACCTCCTGGATGGCGATGACATCAAAGCGGCTCAAAATCTCGGCGATGCAGAATACGGAATGCAGGTCACGGCGGGGCGAGTCCTTGGTCTCACTCATCCACTTACGGGTCAGTCCGGAAAATTCACGGATATTCCATGTAGCGATGAGCAGGTTGCGGTCAAGCTCCTTGGATGGGATTTTCTGGTCCAGGTCCTCCCTGAGCAAGGCAAGATTCTGGGCTATCTCGATAGGTATTTCATCATAGATAGTGGCTTGTTGTGTTTCTTTCTTCGTTGCCATAAGATTATAGTTTTAAATTGGTATTTTATTAACTGCAAAAATAGTGAATCTTTCAGAATTATGCAAAATATGCGAAGAAAAAGCACAAAAATAACGCGCCCAGCCATTGGAGGGCATTATTTGTTGTATTTATTGATTATTATTGGCGGTTACAGGGAAATGCTCTTGTTGATAAAGTCGCAAACAGTGGCGGGACTGATATCAACCACATGTTTGGTTTTGGGCTTGGCGAGGGTTTCCCAGGGCCACGTGCCGTTTAATACATAATCAATCAACGAGGTCGCGTCGGCAATATCAATCAAGCCATCACCATTGACGTCGGAACTATCCAGATCCACCAGCGTTTCGTCTTTTGACAACAAGTAATCGATGAGCGTAGTCACATCGACAATTCCAATCACACCATCGCCGTTGACATCGCCCACTCCACCATTGACAATCACCAGACAACTGTCAGGCGTTGCCATGCCATCGACAGAGCCTACAGTAATCACTGCGGTTCCCACGTTGACGCTGACGACCTGAACTCTTCCGGCTGCAATTCTTGCGAGAGCCACCGACTGGTCGCTCGATGTCACCATCAGTTCAGTCGGTTCGGGAGTCATGGTTGGATACAGCGTCAGCATTTGATTAGGTTGCATTCTGGCCTCATGCTGGTCCAGAGTAATGTGGATGACGGGCTCAACCACCTTCACGTGACAAACGGCCTGAATATCCCTACACGAGACGGTAATATCACATTCGCCTCCACCTACCGCCGTCACCATTCCATCTTCCACTACGGCAACGCGACTATCACTTGATAACCATGTGATCGTCTCATAATAAGCATTTTCAGGTAATACGGTAGCCGTCAATTCGTGTTGCTCATCAATCTCAAGTGTGATGCTATTTTCACTCAGCATGATGGAGTCAGGATGAACGTCTGTCACTGTCACATGGCAAACGGCCATTTGGTCGGCACAACAAGCCAAGACATCACATTCACCTTCGGAAATAGATTGTATCACACCATTATCAGTAATATAGACAACAGAGTAATCTGTAGAAGTCCACATCACGTAATTGGGTGTCGCATTAGATGGCGAGACATTTGCCGTTAACTGTATCTCCTCATTTAAAATGAGGTTCACACTATCCTTGTCGATGGCCACAGACGTCGGCTCAATGGCATTATTTGTAAGGTCGGCAAAGTTGCACCAATAAGGAGCCGTGAAATAAGAAGCCAATGACTTTTTAGGCACCTGCAGTGAGGCATCATAGGCCGTGAATGTGTTCTCGTCACATTCGGGTGGCGTCGGATTATAGCAGAATATCGCACTCGGACAGGTCTCCAGTCCATGAATTGACTGCACGTTATCCTTGATGATCAGATGATTAACATCTTTGGGAAAGCATCCAGCCTGCCAATCCTCGTTTCCGGTAATGATTAGGAAATTGATCATATCAACACCCGAGAAAGCGTTGCTTGCTATTGACGTGACAGAACACGGAATAGACAAACTGATGAGATCGAAACAGTCCTTGAACGCGTGTTTGCCAATCTCTTTAACCTCATAGTCCACGCCCTGGTAAGATACGGTCTCGGGAATCACCACAACACCCATATAAGTGTTGTAGTTTTCGTCCTTGCACGTGACAGCCACTGTGTTAGAATCCAATGTCTTATAGTATATACCGTCCACCTCAAAATCATAGGTCAAAGGAGTGCTATCACCCTGCATGAACTTATAGTCCAGATAAGCGCCAGGGACCTCAAACCGAACGACCATCTCACGATATCGCACGTCTTCGGGAAGCGGTTCGGCAAAGACATTTGCAGTCACCACACCATTGAACTTACCATTCTCTTCACCATCGGTCAAATCAATACTTAACCAATCAGTGTATTCGTCACCAGTTTCGAGATTGTAAAACGACCACACACCGTCAGAACTTGGATAATTAGAGAAAAACTCTATACCTTCGGCGACAATCGTCTCTTCTCCATCCAGATGAATATCTTTTACCAAATCACCACCCTCGTCAGGGAAGAGGTACTCGCCATCTTCAGCACTGTAGTTGAAAAGCAACCATGGATTCTCTGTGCCAAGGAAAATGGTGAATCCCGTCATCATCGTGCCCGTATCAAAGAAGTTGTTCAAGCCAACCCATTCATAATGGTCCAAATTATTGTTCTCATCAACATAGCCATACTTGAGATAAGCCAGCTCACCGAAACCCTCGTCAACCTGATCATCGGCAGAAACCATTGCAGTGAAATTGGTCAAACCATTCATCTGCGGTTCATTGTAACCATCCACCACCACAAGTATGGGGCAATCAATCGTCGGGTTTACTTCGTATTCGAGGACATCATCTCCAAAAATCTCCGAACCCAATAGGGTGAAGAAAACCATTCCATTTGTATCATCGTAAGTAGATGGAGTTACCGTTGCGCGTCCAGTAGCGATGAGTTCACCTGGCACCTCGGGTAAAGTGACTGTTCCAGTGTCATTATAAGCGGGAATCTCGTCGAGTTTATAGACCTTACAAGTCATATTCACTGGAGTTATCACATCAAGTATACCACAGTACATGGCCACATACATCAGCTGATAAGGAGCAGTGGGTTTTTCAAAGGCCTGCGCAATACCGTCAATGCGGTCAGTAGTGCCTGTTGTTTCGTTTGTCTTGCCCCCATTCTTTCCAAACCAATATCCGTAATCATTATTACCATAAGGTTTAGCACCATTGTAATACGTCCATAAATAGGGTTGGTTCCCATAACGGCCACCAAGACAAAAAGTCTTACTGCTCTTGAGGATATCGTAATCCAATTCGTCTTTTACTTTGGGTGCAGACAAAATCAGGGCTGAGTATTCAATGGGTTCTGCTCCATTAGTATTGTATCCCCTCATAAACCAACTGAGGTTATCAGCACCATCCCTCACTTTGAATACCGGCACAGAATCCAGTTCATTTCCCCATTGCCAAGTAAGGTTTTTGTCCGCATCGGTCAGGGTTGTCCATACTTGTTGAGCATCTGAATACCCTAAGTTTTCAGTATATTGTACATTCCATTCATAAGTCGCATTGTCACTCACGCCAACGGTATTGCCGATAAAAGTGTAGTCCACATAGGGCGTGACGCAAAGAAACGGATGATAATACGCGCCAACATAAGTCCGATCTTCTAGTGCAAAGATTCCAGGGAAAGCGCCAGCGGGACGGCGATACCAAATATCTTTCTCCCCGGCCTTCAAGGGCGCCTTCACTACAGGCTTGCCGGGTATTCGCATTTGAGCGGATTCCATCTTGGCTCCGGGCATGAAAAGTTTAGGGAGACTTTGCTGCTTGAGGATTTTCTTGCTCTCCTGAGCTGCCTCTGAACGTTTAACGGGAGCACTTGATGCAGCGTTCATGGCCACTGGCAACAATACCGCCAGCGCCAGCATAAGGGTTAGTAATGATTTTTTCATAATGTAACAGATAATTATTTAATTACAGGTTTTTTGGTCTATATGAGGGTGGACTCGTCGAGGAGGTTGTTGAGCATGGCATAGACGGTAAGACCTGCGACGCTCTTGATGCCGGTCTTGTGGGTGATGTTCTTGCGGTGGGAGATGACGGTGTGGACACTGACGTTGAGTGCATCGGCGATTTCCTTGTTGGTCTTGCCTTGTGCGAGCTGGACGAGGACGGCGGTCTCGCGCTTGGTGAGCTCGTAGTTGTGCTTGGCGGAGTCGGTCTCGCCTGGTGATGCCTGTGCCAGCGTCTCGATGATGGTGGCTCGGCTGTCGCGGATGTCAACGACGGCATCGTAGTTCTTGAGGGCCTCACGCTCGACGTATTGATAGACCAGCGCCACCATAGCCATGGGTTGCTCACCACGCAGGTGGGAGACGCTATCGATGAGCGTGGGGTTGATGAGGACGATGTCGGGACGCGCCGCCACAAGCCTCTCGGCAAGGTGGTCGGTGTTCATCTCGGGTTCGAGGACCTTAAATCGAATCTGTCCTTCGAGGAAGGATTTTATGCCTTCGATGATGAGTTCTGAAGGCTCAACTATCAACAGACGCAGTTTCATAGCAAAATGGCATGTTCAAGATGTTGAACCAGTGGCACCATAATCTTCTCCTCGATGAAGGTGTGCTTCTTGAGGTCTTCCCGCAGGCGCAGGATGTCATAGACCACGTCGAGGACGTTGTCGTCATCGACCTGCGGGGGCAGGTACTTGAAGACGATGTTGAGCAGGTCATCGAGTTTGCCCTCGATGTCGCTGTGGGTGTCGATAAACTCGCCGATGCTATAGGTGACGTCACGCTCTCCGGCCATGAGGGCGCGGATGTGCGGGAACACGTCGTGCTCCTCGTGCTTGAAGTGGGTCTCGACCTCATGCTTATACTCCTTGAAGAAGCTGATGAACACCTGTCCGATGCGCCCGCCAAGGTTTTGCGCGATAGCGTCGAGATGGGACTCGATGTGCGGCAAGCGTTTATCGACATAATAACGGTGAGACTTCTCCAAGTAAGACACCAATCCCGTCATGTCGGTGCCGAGGATGGCGGCCGTCGAAGGCACATAGTTGTTGAACGTATAGACGTTGCAAATCAGCAGGAAGAAGTCGGTATCTACCCCACTCGCCTCGCAGACGTCGGCGATTGAACGGTCTCCAAAGCCCAACGAGATGTCCAGCCTGGTAAGCAGAGCGAGCAGTGACGGGTGGGCAGTAATCAGATCGCTCAAGCGGGCGTCACTGGAGAATAGGCGTGATTTGGTTGATTTCATATTGGTTAGCTGTTTTTAGTTGGCAGTTTTGAAATAGTGAATGCGGTCCATGATGAGCAGGCGGCCGATTTCCCATGCCTCGCGTTGCTGCGGGGTAAGGGCGGTGCTGTCACCAAGTACCGACATGTTGCGCGGCTGAATCGCGCTCGTGATATCATAACGTAGCAGGCTGTGTCCCAAGCCTTTCCACAGATAGGAATTAGCGCCCATAACGTCGAGCAAAGTCGGGAAGACATCCACCTGCCCGATGACAGGTTCGTACCTTAAAGTAGTATCACAACCCGCGATTAACAAGGGAATGCCCCAATCGTCGGGGACGGCATCATAGTCAGATACACCCATGACACGGTTGCGATAGAGTTGCGTGTGGTCGCTCACGATGGCCACCACCGTGTTGTTGTCCAAGCCGTTAATACGCAGAGCGTTGATGAAGGCCCCAATGCAGCTGTCGGTAAGGTTGACACAGTTGAGGTAGCCACGTGCCTCGGCATTAAGGGTGTCACTATCGAGGATCCACGAGTGGCGCACCTTGTCCTGCGGATAGGGCGTGTGCATCGTCATCGTCACCATCTCGAGGAAGAAAGGCTGACGCAGCCGTGGCAACATTGTTGCAGCATAGTCGGTCAAGGCGGCATCGTCCACATTGCCATGACGCTGTAAGGCACCGCTGGCCTCCAGTTGGTCACGCGTGTAAAGCGTGTCAAAGCCATAACTCTGAGACGTGACCGCCTGATTCCAGTAGCCCTTTTCATCACACACCAGCATACGGCAATCATAGCCCTTTAAGGCCGCCGCCAACGAGGGATAAGGCCCGTCGCCATAATAGACCGCCACCACATCGTCACGCAGGGGCAGCAAGCCCGTGTTGTACATGAAATGGGCATCGCTGGAGTGGCCGTGCCCCGTCTGAAACAAGACGTGCGGGGCATAGATGGTGCCCTCGGCGGCGACAAGGCGGTTGAGCGTCGGGGTCACTTCCCTACCCTCGACCTGCATGCCGATGGGCCAGGTGTGCAACGACTCGACGACGATAAGCACCAAGTTGCGCTTCAAGGGAGCAGTACAATAGGTGTTATCTTCATAATGAGGACATTGATTCTGCAGGAAACGGTCGATTGCGGCGCGCTCGCCATCGGTCACGGTGTGACTGTGAGAAACGGCTTGATAAATCGAGTTGCAGCAGTAAGGTAACAGGCCATTGAGCGCGAAATAGTCACTGTTGCTGAAATTGTACAGGAAGCGCTTCTCATAGTTTCCGTCAGGAGTATAGTAACCCACCACGCCAAAGGCCAAAGCGGCAAGCAGCGTTATCACAAAGGCCTTGATATGGCCCGTCAGACTGGAAATCGCCGACTTTAGCGGTAGTCTTAGGGGCAACAACAAGAAAGGCACCACAATGAGTAAATCCTGCCACCGCAACAGTGCCAGAAAACTGTCTTTCAGCACATTGTTGACGTTTCCGACCATCGCCAGGCTGCGCATGGGCATCAAGTCCTCGTAGGCCCTGCAATAAGTCACCTGTATCAGGCACCACACAGGCAATAAAAACATGGGAATCCAAATCAGTCCCCGCCACCGTGGGCTCAGCAGCCAATAGGGTGAAAGCAGCACGAGGGCATTAGCGATAGCCACTGCCAACGCATGCCACTCATGGAAAACGTTTCCGAGTCCGCCCAGATGCGTGTCAAGCGCAACATAAAAGCACTGCCAGGCAGCAACGGCAACACAGAGCACGAAAAATTGCATATCGCGCCTTTTGCCGTATCCTGATGCAGACTCCACTTCCATCAAAAACCTGATTCAAGCGTTATACTTTCTTGACGTGTTATACTTTCTTGACGATGTGCGAAACTACGCCCCACACCTGAAAGTCGCTGCACTCGCCCACCTTCAACTCGGGAAAAGTTGCGTTGGCAGGCTGCAGATAGACGCCGTCGTCGCGCACAGCGAGACGCTTGACCGTGAAATCGCCGTCAATGAAGCAGACGGCAATGCAACCATCGTGAGGCGTTATGGAGCGGTCGATGATGAGCAGGTCGCCCTCGTTGATGCCCGCATCCACCATCGAATTACCTATCACCCTGGCGCAGAATGTCGATGCCGGGTTGGTGATGAGGGCGCGGTTCAAGTCGATTGTATCGGCATATTCGCCCTGGGCCGGACTGGGGAAGCCCGCCTGGATACGACCCTCAAAGAACTGCAGTCCCGAGGTCTTCTCCTCAGACTTAACCTCCGATATGGTGATTTTGTCCATTGTGCTTTACACTTTTACAATCAGACCGTCATAGGCCAATTCGACACCTGGCGGCAGAAACTTGTGGGAATCGGCATGTAACCCCATGCGGTCGCTCATGTGAATGAGGTAAGAGCGGCCCGGCTTTACACGACGGATTATCTCTAAAGTCTCGTCCAAACACATGTGGGTGAGATGCACTCCCGTACGCAGCGAGTTTATCACCAGCAGGGGCACATTCATCAAGCTCTCCACCACCTCGTCACTAATGGTTTTGGCATCGGTAATATAGGCCAAGGGCCCAATGCGGAAACCGATAATCGGCAGTTTGTAGTGCATCACAGGCAGAGGCACCACTTTCACCCCCTCGACCAAGAACGGCTCATTGCCGATTACATGCTCCTCAAAACGGGGCACACCAGGATATGGGTTCTCGGCAAAGCAGTACGGTATGCTTTTGTGCAGACCTTCCAAGACATCAGCACGCGCGTAAACCGGGAAAGGTTTCTCAAAACAATAGGCCCTCAGGTCATCCATCCCTGCCACATGGTCAAAGTGGATGTGCGTCAAGAGGACGGCATCCAGATTGTCATCGCTGGCGCGAAGCATCTGAGTGCGGAAATCCGGCCCACAGTCGATGAGCAAGCGTGCGCCCTGATAGCGGACAATCGCCGACGTGCGCAGGCGTTTGTCGCGTGGATCGGCACTCATACACACCGGACATTTGCACCGCAGCGAGGGAACCCCCGTCGAAGTGCCCGTCCCGAGAAACTCTATTTCAAGCGTTGTCAGTGACATTATCTCCTGAATTGGCTGAGCAAACCGTTCATAAAGAACAGATAGGCCCCACCGTCATAATACCAATATTCCCTCATACCCCCTTGTTCGGGGTTCTCGCTAATGCGCTTGGGATTACCCATCGCCAGACGGCATTCCTCCTTGGTCATCCCGACAGCCACCTGGGCACGCTTAATGCGTTCCCAGTTCTCGTCGCTGATTTCAGGATAGGCCAGCCGCGGATCGGCCGCCACAAACAGGGCGTCAAAACTACGTCCCAGCATCGTCGAAGCGTTGTCGCTCATCCACACCATCGCCTGCTTGTTGTCGTCGGCCGTGGTGAAGTGGACGCGCAGCGGCAACACCGCATTGCCAGGCAGCACATTGTCGATGTGCACCTTGATGAAATGCCTGCCGTCCATCATCTGCTCGGTCTGGCGGTCATACCAGATGCCAGTGCGGATATAGTAATCCTTCCCAGTCACTTGACGGGCGACATGATCGACCATGTCCATGTCGATGAGCATGGGTATCGAGAAAGACCGCCCAAAGTCGCCTATGGTCTTGCCCGTGCGATAGACGTACAGATTATTGCCATCGGAGAAGCGCAGATTGACCGTGTTGCGGTTGTCATAGATGCCGCCCGTGTCATATCCCACATAGGAGAGTTCACGGCCAGCAAGGGTCACCGTGTCGATGTCGTAATCGCTCGAATGGGCGAACAAGAGTCGCAACTGGTCGTCGGCCACCCAAAAGCGCTTGCCCGCTTTCCATGCGGGCACCGAGTCATAGAAAGCATCAAGCGTTATCACCTTCTCCTGGTTGTCCACCTTGCTGATCGCCTTGCGGACATCCTTGTCGGTCACCCGCTCGGTCACCTCGATGCCGGTACCGCAAGACACCAACAGAGATGCCGCAGCGATACAGCCGAGCACGTCAAGATGACGCCGGCGTGTATATAGAAGATGCGCCCGATGCCATGCCATTTATTTTTCGTTTTCGTTTATCTCATCGATAGCGTCGGTGACGGTAGCGATGTCCACGCCACGTTTCATCACATCTTTAGCAATATCGTTGAGGACCTCTTCCTTCTTGGCACCAGCATTCATCCTGAGTGTAGCGATGTAGGGAGCGTTGCGCTTGCGTGACTCCTTCAACGCCTTGCGGAAGTCGGCAATAGCAGCCGAATCGCCGGCGGCGATGAGGCGGTTCTCCATGGAATGGATACTGTCATCCAAAGCGATGACCGCAGCCGAGTCCTTCATTTCACACAGGCGGTCCAGTTCCTTAGCCATATTCTCGGCTTGAGATTTGCCACTTGTTGTGTTGTTACATCCCACTAATGAAACGGCTACAGCAGCCGTCATAATCAATAAAATCTTTTTCATATTTTTCTTTAAATCATTTATAATCAATTTATTTGTTATCCAGGGCTTGAGTCAGCGCCTGCGCCATCTGGTCAGGGCATGACGTGTTCTTATAGCCACACCTGATGCCGCGCAGCTTTTTGACAGCCTCGGTAGCCTTCATGCCACGCAGCAGCACCGATATGGCCTGAAGGTTGCCATGACATCCACCCGTGAAAATGACATCACCAATCACACCGTTCTCGTCGATTTCAAAATCTATCTGAGAAGAGCAGGTTCCTTGTGTATAATAAGTGTATCGCATGAGATATTCGTCGCCTTTACAGCGTCAGTTCCTTTAATAATCCGTTGTAATCCAATATCCTCAGTTCGTTGCTGTCGTACTCCACAATGCCCTCGTCGCTAAGCTTGTTGAGCGTGTTGATGAGCGTTGTGCGCTGTGTTCCCAGCAGTGTGGAAAGGTCCTTCTGTTTATAACGCAGGAGCACATCGGTAGCGCCATTGACAACCAGCAAATCTAACAGCATGGCCAAGCGTTCGGTCACCGTCCCTTCCTTGACCGCCAGCACGAGAGATGTTCCCCGCTGGCTGCCGGTTGACAGGTAATTCAAGATATTGAACAGGAACACCTTGTCGCTGCACACCATCTTGATGTAGTCACTCTTGCGCAACTGCAGGATGCCGCATGAGCCATTGGCCACAGCCGTGTACGGGTAATTGTTCTCGCGGCCAAACAGGCAGTCTGCCGCCAGCACGTGAGGAGAAGACACGGTCTGATGAAGGGAGACCTTCAGATTTGGGAATGGTGTCTCGAGCTGAACTTGTCCCGAGACGACAAACTTGACATGAGTACAAGGCTCTCCAGCTGTAAAAATCTGTTCGCCGCCATTAAATTTGAGAAAATGGAAGGGCAATTTCTCGACCAACGCGGTAATCTTGTCCGCACTGATGCCTTGGAACAGCGGCAGCTGCATCAACTGTTGATACTTGTTGTTCATGTCACAGTGATGATTACTTTGCCAGTTGTTCGATAACCTGTGCGACGGTCAGCGTCTGCTGCTCGCCAGTGGCCATGTTCTTGAGGGCGATGATGCCGTTCTGCACCTCCTCAGCACCAACGATGGCGACATAGGGAATCTGCCTGTCATTGGCATAGTTCATCTGCTTCTTCATCTTCGCGCAGTCAGGATACAGCTCGGCACTGATGCCTGCACGGCGCAATGCCATGATGTGGCCTAATGACGCCGCAGCCTCCTGCTCGCCGAAGTTGACAAACATCACGCGGGCTGTTGCCATCGTGTCGGCAGGATAGAGGTCGAGCGCATTTAACACATCATAGATGCGGTCGGCGCCAAAGCTGATGCCCACGCCCGACAAACCCGGCATACCGAACACGCCTGTCAGGTTATCATAGCGTCCACCACCGGTGATGCTGCCAATAGCCACATCAAGGGCCTTGACCTCGAGGATGGTGCCCGTATAATAGTTCAATCCACGAGCCAGCGACACATCCAGTTCCACTTGAGCGCGTGTGCCAAGGGCCTTCACATGGTCAAGCACATAACGCATTTCCTCGATGCCCTTCATGCCCACCTCACTGCTTGCCAGCATGGCCGACAGCGATGTGAGGCGCTCCTCGTTGGTGCCGTCAAGGGCCAACAGGGGCTGCAGGGTGGCTATGGCCTCGTCGCTCAGCCCTTTCTCCTTCAACTCGGCATTCACGTTGTCGATGCCAATCTTGTCGAGTTTGTCGATGGCTACGGTGATGTCAATAATCTTGTCGGCTGCACCGATGATCTCGGCAATGCCACTCAGGATCTTGCGGTTGTTGAGTTTGATAGCGACATTGATGTTGAAGCGGTTGAACACCTCGTCAATCATCGTCACCAGTTCCACCTCGTTGAGCAGCGAGTCGCTGCCGACGATGTCCGCGTCACACTGGTAGAACTCGCGGTAACGGCCCTTTTGGGGGCGGTCGGCACGCCAAACGGGCTGCACCTGATAGCGCTTGAAGGGCATCTGCAGGTCGTTGCGGTGCTGGACCACATAGCGTGCAAAGGGCACGGTGAGGTCATAGCGCAGGCCCTTCTCGCTGATCTTGGTGGTCAAGTGGAGCGAGTCGTGGGCCGACAGCAGGTCGTCGGGGGCGTCCTTCAGGTAGTCACCACTGTTGAGAATCTTGAATAACAGTTTATCGCCTTCCTCGCCATACTTGCCCATCAATGTAGAGAGGTTTTCGATGGCAGGCGTCTCAATCTGTTGGAATCCGTAAAGCAGAAATACGTCCTTGATTGTGTTGAAGATATAGTTGCGGCGCGCCATCTCGATGGGCGAGAAGTCGCGTGTCCCCTTGGGAATGGATGGTTTTTGTGCCATTACCTTTTTATGTATCGAATACTTATATAATATGTGTTATACTTGGTTATTATCTCCTGTTTCCGCCCAAGAACATTGCCGCATAATAAATTAATGTGGCAAGAGAGCCGATGGCGGCAACGACATAGGTGTAGGCTGCTGCACGCAGAGCGTCCTTGGCATAAGTGAGCTGCTGACCGCTGACGAGGCCTGACGACTCGAGCCACTTGGTGGCACGGCGGCTGGCATCCACCTCGACGGGCAAGGTCACAAAGCTGAACGCCACGGTCAATGCGAACAGAGCGAGAGCGATATACAAGGGCAGCGGCGTCATCTCATATAACACGATGCCAGCTACCAGCAGCCAATTAATGGTGTTGGAGGCAAAAGACACGATGGGCACCATCTTGGAGCGCAGTTGCAACATGCTGTAGCCCACCTTGTGCTGAATAGCGTGACCGCACTCATGGGCGGCAACGGCTGCGGCAGCAATGCTGTTGGTGCCATAGACGGGCTCACTCAGGTTTACCGTCCTGTTGGCGGGGTTGAAATGGTCGGTCAACTGGCCGCTCACACTGGTCACCTGCACGTCACCACATCCGTTCTGCTGCAACATGGCGTTGGCAATGTCACGTCCAGCCATGGGAACCCCCAAGGGCACCTTGCTATACTTGGAGAATTTTGACTTGAGGGAGCTCTGAACAATCATGCTCAGAATGGCGATGGCTCCCATTAAAATATAGGCAAACATTTTGTCAATTTTTAGTTGTTAGACGTTAGTTTTCAATTTTTTGGCGCAGAAGGCCGCTTTGGCACGAAAGTTGTATTTCCTCATGCCGGACAACATTCTGCACCGCAAAGTTATAGTTTTTTGTCCGCAAAATAGCCCAAAAGGGCAATAAAAGTGCTAAAAAATGAAAAATGAGACCAAAAAAGTTTGGTAATTCAAAAATAGCCGTTACATTTGCGGCGTTGAATTTTAGTTTTATTATTAATCATTTAAATCAAAAAGTTGTTTTATTATGAAGAAGTTTTTATTGATGTTTGCAGCTGTTGCTGCTATCGCATTTGTTAGTTGCAAGACCGAGACCAAGCCTGCTGCTGAGGAAGTTGCTCCCGAGCAGACCGAAGAGGTAGCTCCCACCGTTGAGAGCGTTGCTGCCGACCTGCTGAACTGCGCTGACGAGACAAGTGCACTTAACCTGCTTAATGGTTTGAAGGAAAAGGCTCAGGCTTTCTTGGATGGTGGTGACCAGGCTGGTTACTTCAACATCATCAACATCCTGAAGACCGTTTGGGAGAACAACAAGGAGGCCCTCCTCGCTAAGATCCCGACCCTGGCAGATAAGATGACTGAATTCATTGATGTTCCCGAGAACCTGAAGGCTGGTTTTGCTGATTTCGTAGCAAAGCAGGCTGCTGAGAAGGTTGGTGAGGCTGTTGACGCTGCTGGCGAGAAGGTTGATGCCGCTAAGGAGGCTGTTCAGGATGCCGCTGGTAACGCCGTTGACGCCGCTAAGGATAAAGGCGCTGAGGCTGCTCAGGCTGTAGCTGACGAGCTCAAGAAGTAATCTGAGAAAACAAGATTAATCCTTAATACAAATCAGGGCTGGCTCTTACTGTTATTATATTCTTCACTCAGTTTAAAGATAAAGAATTCAGATTTGTTTTTCCAAAAATGAATTACTAATTTTGCAGAATCGAAAATATAAACTTATCAATATGGCACTAATTAAATGTATTGAATGTGGTCAGATGGTATCTGATAGAGCAAAGGCTTGCCCTCATTGTGGCTATCCTTTAGCATCCTCAAATGGAGGTATTGAGACGACTACACCTCAAAAGGATATTGAACATGAGTATAATTACAGTTTTGACGAAGATAAAGAGTCCAACAATAAAACTCTTTGGATAATTCTTGCTTCAATTCTAGCATTAGTCGCAATCGGAGGTGTTTTCTATTTATATCAAATCGATTTCTTTAATCATGAGACTGGATCATCAGAAACTATAGATGAGACTATTCTTGTTGAAGCTGCTCCTGTAGCTGATTACACTGTTGATGGCGTAGCTGCTGAATTGTTGAACTGTACTGATGAGGCTTCTGCTCTTAACTTCCTCGATGGCATCCAGGCAAAGGCTGTTGAGTTGCTGAATGCTGGAGATATGGATGGCTACTTCAAAATCATCAACACACTGAGGATAGTATGGGGCAAAAACAAGAATGCCATTATCGCCAAGATACCACCCTTGGCCGAGAAAATGAGTTATTATACAAGTGTACCTGATGCTCTGAAAGCTGGTTTCACCGAGTACGTATCTGCCAATGGCGGTGATCTTGTCACTGACGAAATTACGATAGAGAACAGTGAGCAAAAGGGATCTGTAAATAACACTCAATTAACCAGCCAAAAGGCGCAAGGAACATATATGTTTGAAGCATCAAAACAAATTTATAAAGAATCATATGAAACATATCAACTGCCAAATGGTGGATTCGGCTATCGAAGCAAAGGTTATAACAAACCTGATGGATATGAGAAATGGATAGACTATGTTGTAGTCATGGAAGATGGCCGCGTCGTTAAGATTAGTCCCCATGGAAGTCCTGTATATATTGGAAAGGTCCAAATGATATCACAAAATGCATTCATTATCGTTGATGCGCCTTCGAATTCGTCTATTGGAGATTATTGTCACTATTATAAAGGTGATTCTCGTAATGTAGGCAGCCTTAGTAGTAATGGTTTGGATCTTTTCTACAAACCAGTCTTTGATATCAACGAGAAAAGAGTTTATCGAAATAGAAAAGATTATGATAACAGAGATATCCAAGAATCTGAATATCTTATTTTCGATCATGTTTCTCAAATACACACATCCAATGATACGGAATATAAAAATTTCAAATAAATAATTATGGCAGGTCAACTGACCTGCCATAATTATTTATAGCTGTACGCACGGCATGGTCATGTTCTAACGGGTGTAAGTCCCGAGCGCACCCTAATGGCGGGAAGCGCATAGCCAAAGACAAGGGCGTTGCGGTGACGCAGGGTCTGAAGGAAGTCGGCGGCAAATCCCTGGCTCGACGAACAGGAACTTGATACAAGGCTGGCTGACAGGAGGTGAGTCTGCAGCACAAGACAAAGCCCTATAGCCATTCGGACTGTCAGCAAGTAAATCAAGCGAGCATAAGGGTGAAAGAGCATGGTCTTATCCGTGGAGATCTCATGGGCGAGGCGAAAAAAATAGCCAAGCAGTAACAACGAACCATGAGAAGTCAGCAGAGGCCATAGTACCGAGGGGTTAAAGCTCGTTCTTCTCGGGAAGGGCCGAACATAAGTTAAACGAGCGGAAACGTAAAATCACCGAATCAATGGAAAGAAAGCAGAAAACAGAAGAAAGCTTCCTGCAAAGAGACAGGTCGGAAACCGAAGGGTATGCAGGAGCGGGCACATCGATTGGGATGGTAGCGAACGAGTTCGTGGAAGTGCAATTATCGGCAACGCGGATGCTGGAGTACATCCTGACTCCCGACAACCTCAACCGAGCGTATAAACAGGTAGTTGGCAATAGGGGGAGTGGTGGAATCGATAGCATGGAAGTGGAAGAACTGCTCCCGTGGCTACATGACCACAAGGATGAACTGGTATCCAAGTTGGAGCGGGGACGTTACCGTCCCCATCCAGTGCGTCGAGTGGAGATACCGAAAGAGAACGGCAAAGTGCGTCCTTTGGGCATCCCGACGGTAGTTGACCGCTTTGTCCAGCAGGCGATAGCACAGGTGTTGACGGTTGTGTATGAGCCGCAGTTCAGTGACGACAGCTTTGGCTTCCGTCCCGGCCGCAGCGCCCATGACGCATTGCGTCGTGTGCAGGAATATGCTGACGCGGGCTACCGCTATTGCGTTGACCTCGACCTTGCGAGTTACTTTGACAGCGTGAACCACAGCAAACTGATACAGGTGCTGTCGGAGACGCTGCCAAGGACAAGGCTGCCGACGCTGCTCAGAAGGTAGCTGACGAGCTCAAGAAGTAATTCGGGCAATCGTCAAGAGAAGAAAGACATTTAACCCTATATAATGCGATTAGGGCCGTTCGATAGGAGCGGCCCTAATTGTATTATTTCCCAAGAGACACCAATAAACAATACGGTGGTGCGTTCGGGACTATTTTCATGCTCTATTGCACCACCGCATTGATTCAGTAATTTTGCGTTAACGCGCTTTTTGAGCGCATCACAACTACTCACATTATATAATTTGGGTAGAAACTATAGGGCGAGGCGCAGCCCAAGGTGAGTAAATGCGTCCGTCGGCGAGCTGCTGCGACGCTTCGACACGCGACAGTACCAGGAGAGGTCGAACCAACTGCCACCACGGTTAATGCGACTAGAGCCCGATGAAGGACCTGTCGGATTGGTCTGTGCACCGCTACTGTAACTGTCACTCCAGTCCTGGCACCACTCCCACACGTTGCCACTCATGTCATAGAGGCCCAATTCGTTGGGGGCTTTGGTGGCTACAGTTTGCGTGCCATAGCCTGCATTACTGGTTGTTTGTGAGGGAATGTTTGCCCAATTCCACCCTACATAACCAATGGTGTTGCTGCCAGCATACATGTAGCCCTGGCTCTCATTGCCACCACGGGCGGCAAATTCCCATTCAGCCTCGGTAGGCAAGCGAAACGTCTTTCCCGTCATCTGGTTCAACTCGGCAATGAACGTCTGGCAGTCGTTCCAGGAAACCATCTCCACAGGGCGTTGCAGGTTGGTTCCGTAATAGCCGCCATTGCACTTACTCGGGTTGTTGCCCATCACGGCTTGCCACAGCGCCTGAGTCACCTCGGTCTGACCGATGCAGTAACTCGACAGCGTCACCTCATGGGTGGGTTTTTCATCGATTTCAACATCGCTGCCTTGCTCGGCGGTCGCGCCCATGGTGAACGTGCCGCCCTCGACTGCCACCATCGTGAACGTCACGCCGTTCACCGTAAAGGTCTCGGTCACGGGTTCTTCGGGATTCACAGGTTCATCGCCCCATGTTCCATACAACAAGTAATCGACCAAGCAGGTGACATCGCCGATGCCCACAATGCCGTCTTGGTCCACGTCACCTCGCTGATACTCCATGCCAGCAGTGAAGGAAGCCAGCATTAATAATAAAACCATAAACAGTGCGCTAATTTTTTTCATAGTTGCAATTTTTTAAATTTATAAGTAGATTAATGTTTCGGCAAAGATACAAAACTATTCTCGATTTGCAAAGGGCAAAGGCAATAACTATTTTTTAGGTTTAGAATGATTGTGTTTTGGAAAAAAGCAGTACCTTTGGGGCAATGAAAGCAAATACAAATCAGTTATCCTAAAATACTTTTAAAAATCAAACATGGAACCTTTATTTGAGAAGCTGAAAAGCAACGCGATTGCCAAGAGGCAGCGCATCGTTCTTCCCGAGAGTACTGAACCCCGCACCATGACAGCTGCCGACCGCATCATTGCCGACGGCATCGCTGACGTGTATTTCATTGGCGACAAGGCCGAGATTCTTGCCAAAGCCGCTGAAATGGGTCTGAAAAACCTCGACAAGGCCACCGTCATCAATCCCAACGATGCCGAGGCTGTCGAGAAATATGCCCAGCTGTTCTATGAGTTGCGCAAGTCTAAGGGTGTGACCATCGAGGATGCCCGCAAGAAGATTCAAGACCCGCTCTACCTGGGTTGCCTGCTCATCAAGAACGGTGACGCCGACGGTCAGGTTGCCGGTGCGATGAACACCACGGGTAATGTGCTGCGTGCCGCGTTCCAGGTGCTCAAGACCGCTCCCGGCATCAGCACAGTGAGCGGTGCCTTCCTGATGCTGTTGCCCGAGGGTTCCCCCTATGGCCACAATGGCGTGATGGTGTTTGCCGACTGCGCCGTGGTGCCCGACCCCGATGCCCAACAACTGGCTCAGATTGCCGTGAGTGCCGACCGTACCGCCCGTGCACTTGCCGAGATTGATGATCCCAAGATTGCCATGCTGAGCTTCTCGACCAAGGGCAGTGCCAAGCATGAGCGCGTTGACAAAGTGATTGAGGCCACCCGCCTGGCCAAGGAGATGAACCCTGCCTTGAAGATTGATGGCGAACTGCAGGCCGACGCCGCCATCGTGCCCAGTGTGGGCGCCAGCAAGGCTCCCGGCAGCGACATCGCCGGCCAGGCCAATGTGCTGGTATTCCCCGACCTGGGTGTGGGCAACATCGCTTATAAGCTCGTGCAGCGCATCGCTGGCGCCAAGGCTGTTGGTCCCGTGCTGCAAGGTCTGGCTGCTCCCGTCAACGACCTGTCGCGCGGCTGCAACGAGGATGACATCTACCGTACCGTGATCCTGACTTGCAACCAGGCGATTAATAGGTAATTGATTAGTGATTAGTGATTAGAGATTAGAGATTAGTGATTAGTGATATTAGATAATAGATATATGAATATTTTAGTTTTGAATTGCGGCAGTAGCTCTGCCAAGTATAAACTCATTGAGATTAAGGAGAACAAGACGCTCGCTGAGGGTGGTGTGGAGAAAATCGGTCTGCCCGACGGCTTCATCAAGCTCAAATTTGATGACGGCAGCAAGAAGAACATCGATCTGGGCCTCACCGACCACAAAGGTGCCATCAAGGCTATCCTGGATGCCCTTGTTAACCCCGAGTATGGCTGCATTAAGGACCTGAAGGAAATTGACGCCGTGGGCCACCGCGTGGTGCATGGCGGCGAGAAATTCAGCCGCAGCGTCCTCATCACCGACGAGGTGAAGGACATGATTCGCGAGTGCTACGGTATCGCCCCGCTTCACAATCCCGTGAACATGGCAGGTATCGAGGCTATCGAGGCAGTGTTGCCCGGTGTGCCTCAGGTAGCAGTGTTTGACACCGCTTTCCACCAGACGATGCCCAAGAAGGCGTTCATGTATCCCCTGCCCATGGAGTATTACACCAACGACCATGTGCGCCGCTATGGCTTCCACGGCACGAGCCACCGCTTCATCGCAAAGCGCGTGTGTGACATGCTGGGCACTACCCCCGAGGGCAAGCGCATCATCTGCTGCCACATTGGTAACGGTGCCAGCATTAGTGCCATCAAGGACGGCAAGAGCATCGACACCACGATGGGCCTCACTCCCACCGAGGGTCTGATGATGGGCACCCGCTCGGGTGACGTCGATCCAGGCGCGCTGCTGTTCCTCATGGAGAAGTACAACCTGAGCCCCAAGGATATGCTCAACATCATCAACAAGAAGAGTGGTGTGCTGGGCATCACGGGCGTGAGCAGTGATATGCGTGACGTGGTTGACGCTGCCGAGAAAGACAACAACGAGCGTGCTCAGTTGGCTCTGGACATGTATGAGCTGCGCATCCTGAAGACCATCGGTGCCTACGCTGCCGAGCTGAACGGTGTTGACATCATCGCCTTTACCGGCGGTGTTGGCGAGAACCAGTACCAGACCCGTGAGCGCGTGTGCAACAATCTGTCCTATCTGGGCGTGAAGATTGACAAGGAAGTTAACGACAAACTGTGGCGCGGCAAGGAAGGCGAAATCAGCACCCCCGACAGCAAGGTTAAGGTGGTAGTAGTGCTCACCGACGAGGAGTACATGATTGCCCACGACACCGAGGCTATCATCGAGGGCCGCGAGCCTTGATGCAATCTAAGACGGATTGAACGGACTTGACGGATATAACGGATTTATAACTGTGGCCGTCGGGTATTTATAAAAATAGAGGCGCGATGATGCGCCTCTATTTTTATTGTCACATTCTTTTTGGATTAGGCGGGATAGACGAGGTTTTCTTCTTTGATGTCCTGCAGGACTTCAACGTAGTATTTGCGTGCCTCCCATTTTGCCATGGGAAGGTTGTTGAGCATATAATTGCCGCAATCGTGGGCATTGGCGCCCGGTATCTCGCCATCAAATTCGGTAATCCACTGGAAGAGTTCCTGCATCAGGGGCACGATGTCACGGCTGGTGAGGTCACCCTTGAGCAAGAGGTAATTACCGGTGCAGCAACCCATCGGTCCCCAATAAATGACCTTGTCGCCCCAGACGGGGTGATTGCGCAGATAGGTCGCCGCGAGATGCTCGATGGTGTGCAGGGCGCTCTGGCTCACCGCCGGCTCGCGGTTGGGCAACTTCATGCGGATGTCAAAAGTGGTGATGACGTCGCCACTGCTCAAGTAATCCTTGCGGGAGACGTAGATGCCCCGCAACAGGCGGGTGTGGTCAATCTTGAAACTGTCGATTTTCTCCATTTCAGTTATCACTTTAGATTGTTGATGATGTCCTTTACAATATTAAATGTCTCGCGTGGGGCCGCACTCCAGAAGTCGAGGTACTGCTTCGTGTTGTCGTGGCTGGCACCGGGAGAGTCGCTGATGACACGCAAGGCCAGGAACGGCACCTTGTTCAGGTGACACACCTGGGCGATGGCACCCGACTCCATGTCCACGGCCAACGCCTCGGGGAAGTTGCCCTTGATGCGCTGCACGTCTTCCATCGTGTCGATGAACTGGTCGCCCGAGCAGATGAGTCCGCAGTGCAAATCGTCACGGTGAGGCAAGAGGTCGAGGAGGCGTTTGGAGCCCTCAAAATACAGAGGAAGGCCCTGCACCTGTCCCAAATGACTCTCAGGGCCGCACCACACGTCATGATAAGCCACACGGTTACCGGCCACAATGTCCATCACCTTTACACACTGGTCGGCACCACCTGCAACGCCGCTGTTGATGACAAAATCGGGCAAGAAATAATTGATGAGCGTCAGGGTGCCAATTGCGGCATTGACCTTGCCGATGCCACACTGCATGGCAATCACGTCATGTTTGCCCACCTTGCCACGATAGAACTCGCAACCTCCCATACGGCTCTGTTCACTATCCCTGAGCAAGGGCAGAAGCAGCTCAAGTTCCTTGTGCATTGCCACAATGATTCCTATCTTCATATCTAATAACTGTTTTAAATTTAAGCCACAAAATTAGTACATTTTTCTTGATTATTGTTATTTTTGCCGCATGAAACAGTTGATTGACATCCTACATAACGAGGAACTGACCCTGGTGGTGAGAAGTGCCGACGGTGAACTGCACCGTTTCACACAGCGGGGTGTGAAAGACCTGTTGGCCCTGGTCACCGAGCGGCCCGAGATGTTGCATGATGCAATTATCGCCGACAAGGCCGTGGGCAAGGCGGCGGCCGCCTGCATGGCCGTGGGCGGTGTGAAACAGGTGCATGCCGACGTGATGAGCGAGCCTGCATTGGAGCTGTTGGAAAAGCACAATGTGACGGCAAGCTACAGCAAGCTGGTAGATCACATCATCAACCGGACCGGCACTGACTGGTGCCCAATGGAGAAGCTGAGCCGCGACGAGAACAATCCCGTCGTCATCATCGAGAAAATCAAGGCGTTTTTCCTATCAAAAAGCACAAATTGATCATCACATACAACTAAAAAATATTGAGGGGTTTCTGACTTCACGTGAAGCGCAGAAACCCCTCAGAATAATCGGTTGCTAATTCGTCTTTTAAATAGATGATGATGAGGTTAGTTCTTGAGTGAATAGGTCACGGTGGTGACAACGCGCACCTTCTTGATCCACGGGGTGTACTCATCGCGGTTCTCGATGGAGAACTGGCCCTGATCGGCGTTGACAATCTTATTGAGCTTGCTGTGGGAATTCTTGGCAAACTGCTCGGCTGTCAACTGTGCATTCTCGATGGCTTCCTGCATCATTTTGGGCTTCATCTCCTTGAAAGCGACAAACTCATAATGAATCTGGTTCTCGTAGCTGTCGCTTGTGATGGCCACACCCTCTTTCAGCAGATCGCCCTGCTTGGCAATCAGTTTGCGCACCATATCCACATTCTTGCTCGTTACAGTAAGCACCGAAGTCACGATGTAGCGATAGGCCCTGTTGCCCGAGTCATATTCCCGAGCCGTCAAGTCAACGACCTGAGGAGCATTGAGGCTGATTTCGTCCTCCTTGACGCCGCCCTTAACTAAGAAAGCCTTGATTTTGGCTTGGGTAGCACCGATGCGGTCATACAGCCCCGGCAAATCGTTACCCACCTCTTTGGAGACGATGGGCCACGTCACCTTGTCGGCCTGCACCTCCTGCTCGGCGAGACCTTTGACACTGACCTTACGGTCCTTGCTTGCGAAGTCATCAATACCAGCCTTGATGAACCAGCCCAGGCAAAATACACTCAGTGCAATGAGGGCTGACGAAATAATCATTTTCTCTTTCATAATGGTGTCAAATGTTTAAATATAAACCTTAATCGCATCATTAACTACAAAAACCGCGCCATATTGTGTAAAACCAACAAAAAAAATTCACTGAACACAAAAAATATTCAATACTTTCTGATTGAATAACTAGCATTTACTTGCACATATCAATGAAAACAAGTATTTTTGCAGATGATTAGATACAATTGATGTCTCTAATCAAGACATTGTGGTATATAGAAGCGACATGCTCCATTCTCGTCAGTTGAGAACATAGGAAATTTTCAATTCAAGCACAAGAGAAGGTGGCAAGGCTGCTTCCACGCTATCGGCGTGGACTGCATTAATTGTACCCTTTTTAGTGCTTTGGTTTTCCTATGACCATCAACTGACAAAGCGAGGCATTAGCAGTCCCGCCTTTTTTGCGTCTATACCTATGTTGCTCCCATTACCATACGAAAAAACATGACCTCTGCCTCAAAATGACCGACACTGTGTCTTTTTTTGCATCAAGAAAGAAATATCTGATTTATTAACATTCAATAATCTACAAAACGAATAAGAAGATGAAAAATTTTTGTTTTAAGTTTTTTGCACTGATGTGCTTAATGTGTGTGTTGGAAGCAGGCGCATACGACTTTGAGGTAGATGGTATCTACTACAATTACAACGGAAATGAAGCAACTGTGAAAAGTAATGGCGATAATTGTTATAGTGGTGACATTGTTATACCTGAAACAGTAACTTATAATGGCGTGACATATCCAGTAACAACTTTGGGCGAATGGGCTTTTGCTCATAGTATTGGTTTGACCAGTGTCGTTATTCCAAACAGTATTAAACGTACAGAACAAGGTGTCTTTTATGACTGTTGGCGACTGCAATCTGTGATAATCGGTGAATCAGTCGAGAACCTAGCAGGTACCATGTTTCGTGATTGTGATAACTTAACTGAAATTGTTATTCCCAACTCAGTTACAGAAATCGAAGGCAGTGCATTCAGCTCCTGTGACAACTTGAGAAATGTGATTATCGGTAGTGGTGTCAACGAAATCTATCCAATGGCATTTTGGAATTGTGACTTAAATACAATTACTTGTTTGGCGACCACTCCACCAGAAATTGGTGCTGAAAGTGCATTTAATAGTGCATGGAACGCTACACTACACGTCCCTCATAGTGCTATTGAAGCTTATAGAAATGATCCCATGTGGAGAAAATTCAAAAACATCACCAGCATCTATGACTTTGAGGTAGATGGTATCTGCTATAAGGACATGGGTAATGGAACCGTTGTGGTATCTCATAAGGATAGTTATTATAACACTTATTACGGTTCTGTTATTATTCCAGATACCGTTACTTACAACGGAATATCTTACAGTGTTACAGGAATTGGAGACAACGCATTTATCAATTGCAAGAATCTCAATAGTTTAACTATTCCTGTAACTATATCCTCTATAGGGGAAGGAGCATTTAACGGGTGCTCAATTCAATCGTTATTTATTGTAGGAAATGGAGATTGGATGGCAGGAGGGTTGAATCTCAATGTAGATGAATTATATATAGATAGCGGCGTTACTTCAATTATTGGGATGAAGGTGAGTGCATCTGTCATCTATAGTTATGCTACTGCACCACCAACTTGCGATGAAAATACTTTTTTGAATTACGATGGCGAACTTCATGTTCCACCCACTTCTCTTGTAGCCTATTTTACGGCACCATATTGGAGTAATTTCATCAACATAATTGGCGATGCGGAGTACATTGCAACAGAATCAATCGAATTAAGCCATTCAAGCCTATTGCTTGAGGTGGGTGAGCAATTAAAATTGATGGCTCAAGTATCGCCCGAAAACGCAACATACCAAAACCTTACTTGGGTCTCTTCAAATGAGAACGTGGCTACCGTTCAAGAAGGAACGATTTCGGCTGTATCAATTGGCGAATGTGACATCATCGTTTCTAGTCAAACAGTTTGGGCAACCTGTCATGTTAGAGTAGTCGGTGAAAAAGTCATCATCTCATTGGATCAACATGAAGCAACGGTCTTACCCAACCATTTGATTGTTTTGAATCCCATCATTACTCCAGCAAATGCAAATGTTGTTGTTGCATCCAGCGACCCTACTGTGGCTGTAGCCCGAATGGCTAACAATAAGGTTCAGGTTGTAGGCATCAAAGAGGGGAAAACAACCATTACTGTTAATTCAGCCGATGGTTATGCCCTACCCGATTCATGCGTAGTTACAGTATATACCGAGAGAGGAGATGTAAACTGTGACGGTTTCATCAACATTGCAGATGTAACGATGCTCATTGATTTTGTTTTGACTAATGATGTCAGTGAAATTAAAGAAAGTAATGCTGATGTTGATAATAACAATAGAATAGGTATAAGTGATGTCACCTCACTCATTGATTTATTACTGGAAACACCTACTTCAATAAGATATGAAGCCGTTGAATTTGATGGTATCACATATAAAATATCGTATTAATGAGTATCTTATCATTTTTTGAAGAAATGCATTTGCAAAATAGTGAAACAATTGTTTAGCAACAGTAGTGAAGAATGGGGCGCTTTCCTCATTCTTCACTATTAGTTCATATCATAATTTGATAATGAATTCAACTTATTGAGGTGGCGAGGGCTTCGGCGCAGCGTTCGCCGTCGATGGCGCTAGAGACGATGCCTCCGGCGTAGCCTGCCCCTTCGCCGCAGGGATAGAGGCCGTTAAGGGTGATGTGGTGCAGTAATTCATTATCGCGGGGGATGCGCAGAGGGGAAGAGGTGCGCGTCTCGACACCAATGACGATGGCGTCGTTGGTGAGGAACCCGCGGGCATTCTTGCCGAAAGTCTTGAATCCCTTACGCAGACGGTTAGCGACAAACGGCGGCATCCACAAGTCGAGCCTTGAGGGTTGCACCCCAGGCAGATAGGATGAGGGCGGGATATTGCGTGAGGCTTTACCATCGACAAAGTCCTTCATGCGCTGAGCACCGGCAATGAGGGTGTTGCCTGCCTCGGCAAAAGCGCGGAGCTCCATATCGCGCTGGAACATCATCATCGCCAAGTCGCCATATAGCTTATACTGTTCAGGCAAGTCCTCGGGATGAATCTCCACCACCATGCCCGAGTTGGCCCAATGCGAACCACGATTGCTGGGCGACATGCCATTGACCACAAGGCCGTCCTGCTCACTCACCGCAGGGACGACAAAGCCACCCGGGCACATACAGAAGGAATAGACACCACGATGGTCCACCTGAGTGACAAAATTGTATTCGGCGGCTGGCAGATAGTCGCCACGCCCCAGCACGGTGTGATACTGGATTTGGTCGATGATGCGCTGGGGATGTTCCAAGCGAACGCCGACCGCAATACCCTTGGCCTCAACGGTTATACCGCTGTCATGCAGCATCTGATAGACGTCACGCGCCGAGTGGCCTGTTGCCAGGATGACGGGGCCAGCAAAGGACTCGCCTGTTGCCGTCTCCACACCCTTGACCTTACTGTCCTCGACAACAAGTCGAGTGACGCGCGTCTCGAAATGCACCTCGCCACCGCAACGCAGGATGGTCTCACGCATCGCCTTGATGACAGCGGGCAACTTGTCGCTGCCTATGTGGGGATGGGCGTCGATAAGGATGTCCTCGCGGGCACCATGCTGGACAAAGATGCCCAAGATGCGCTCTACCGAGCCGCGCTTCTTGCTGCGGGTATAAAGTTTGCCGTCGCTGTAGGCACCTGCCCCACCCTCGCCAAAGCAATAGTTGCTCTCAGGGTCCACCACGCCCTCACGCTGGATGCGAGAGGCGTCGATGCGGCGGTTCATCACATCCTTGCCACGCTCGAGCACGATGGGCTTGACACCCAACTCGATAAGGCGCAATGCCGCGAACAAACCGCCAGGTCCCATGCCCACGACAATCGCCTGCCGCTTACCATCAACGAGCTTGTAGTCGATGGGCGGCACTAAATAGTCCTGCGTCATCGGCTCGTCTATATAGACACGCACCTTGAGATTGACCACCACCTGGCGCTGGCGTGCGTCGATGGAGCGCTTCAAGATTCTCACACCCTGAATTCTCTGGGCAGGTATGTCGTTATACTTGTCAAGATGGCGCACGATTTCGCTCTTGCTTGATGCCGTGCGTGGACTGACGCGGAGTTGCAGTTCGTGGATCATGTCTTTCGGTTGTCAGTTTTTCTGAAAGTTATTGTTTTGTGGCACAAAAATAGTGAAAATTGGGGTATTATCAGTAATTTTGCAGATTAATTCATTCACAAGACGACTAATATGAGTGACAAGACAGTAAATCAGTGCGGTGTGCTCTTTGACCTTGACGGCGTGCTGCTCGACAGCGAGGGACTGTATAGCATCTTTTGGGAAAGGATGGAGAAAACTTACCCCACTGGCATCGAGCACTTTGCCAGTTACATCAAGGGATTCCATCTGGCGAGGATTCTGAGTTACTTTGAGAACGACGAGGTGAGACAACAGGTGGTGGACCAACTGCTGGAATATGAGCGAGGGATGCGATACGAGTTCTTCCCCGGTGCATTGGAGTTTGTCAAGAAGTTGCGTGATGCCGGGATTCCCCTGGCGATTGTCACGTCGAGCGACCACAAGAAGATGCAGGCCCTCTATCGCCAGCACCCTGAGTTCCCCACCCTATTTGACCTCATCATCACGGGCGACATGGTCACCAAGGCCAAACCCGACCCCGACTGTTTCCTGTTGGGAGCCAAACTCATGGGCATGGACATCAAGGACTGCATCGTGTTTGAAGACTCCCGAAACGGGCTCGTGGCGGGAAGAGCGTCAGGTGCCAGAGTGATTGGCGTAGCCACCACATTGAGTGTCGAGGCGGTCAACGAGCTGAGCGACATGACCATCGATGCCATGAGCCAACTGAGCGTGGAGCAGATGCTGGCCTGCCGCCGCAAGGGATGACGTGGTCAATGGCAAGGCAATCCCCCGGCACGCAAAACAGGTATAGCATTTTCTTGATAGATATTTTTGCTCGATTGCAAAATTGGTTGTACCTTTGTCACACCGATGAGAACCGATCCAAATATCGAAGATTTTGCCGGCAGCAATAACCCCGTTGTGCGCAAGTTCAACGAGTATCTTGACTCGCATGGTATGCGCCGCACCACCGAGCGCTATGCCATCTTGAACCGCGTCATGAACATCAACGGGCATTTCACCATCGAGGAGCTGCAGCAGATGATTGATAGCGAGGGGTTCCGCGTGAGCCGCTCCACGGTCTATAACACCGTGGAACTGCTGATCGACGCCAAGATGCTGCGCCGTCATGTCTTTGAGGGCATGCAGGCTCAGTATGAGCGCATCACGATGGCCCACACCCACTTGATTTGCACGACATGTGGCAAGGTGAAGGAGGTGCGTGACCCCAACTTCGCGGCGTTCATGAACGCCCGCCGGTTCAACGCCTTCAACACCGACCACTACAGCCTGTATGTGTATGGCACTTGCAGCACCTGTGCCCGCAAGTCCAAGCGCACCAAGGTGGCCGATGACAAGAAGGAGAAACGCAGATAACAATGCATTTACAATAACATAAAGAAACCTATTTAACACTTTTAAAACCGTTAATTTATCATGGCTAAAGTAAAACCGTTCCGTGGCGTAAGACCGCCGAAAGAGTATGTAGAGAAAGTTGCATCCAAGCCCTACGACGTCCTCTCGAGTGAGGAGGCACGTGCCGAGGCCGGTGACAACGAGATGTGTCTGTATCATATCATTAAGCCCGAGATCGACTTCGAGCCCGGCACAGGCGAGCATGAGCCCAAGGTCTATGACAAGGCCGTTGAGAACTTCAAGAAGTTCCAGGACAAGGGTTGGCTGGTTCAGGATGATCAGGACTGCTACTACATCTATGCCCAGACCATGGATGGCCGCACCCAGTATGGCTTTGTGGTAGGCGCCAGCGTTGAGGATTACCTCACCGGCCGCATCAAGAAGCACGAGCTCACCCGTCGTGAGAAAGAGGCTGACCGCATGCACCACATCGAGATCAACAATGCCAACATCGAGCCGGTATTCCTGGCCTTCCCCGATAACAGCACCCTGGAGGACATCATCGACCGCACCGCCCAGACCACTCCCGAGTATGACTTCGTGAGCGAGGACGGCATCGGCCACACCCTGTGGGTTATCAAGGACAAAGAGACCATCGACACCATCACCCGTGAGTTTGGTGAGATTCCTTACCTCTACATTGCCGACGGTCACCACCGCACCGCCGCTGCCGCTCACGTGGGCGAGGAGAAGGCCAAGGCTGACCCCAACCACAATGGCACCGAAGAGTATAACTACCTGCTGGCCGTTTGCTTCCCGCAGTCACACCTCAAGGTGATGGACTACAACCGCGTGGTTGTTGACCTGAACGGCAACACCGAGGAGCAATTCCTGGAGAAGCTGGGTGAGAAATTCATCGTCGAGGAGAAGGGCACCGAGATTTACAAGCCCGCCAAGTTGCATAACTTCTCGCTGTACCTGGGTGGCAAGTGGTACTCACTGACTGCCAAGGAAGGCACTTATGACGACAACGATCCCATCGGCGTTCTCGATGTGACCATTTCGAGCGACTACATCCTGCGCGACATCCTGGGCATCACCGACCTGCGTACTGACAAGCGCATCGACTTCGTTGGCGGCATCCGCGGCCTGGGCGAGTTGAAGCAGCGTGTTGACAGCGGCGAGATGAAGATGGCGCTGGCCCTCTATCCCGTGACCATGAAGCAGATCATCGACATCGCCGACAGCGGCAAGATCATGCCTCCCAAGGCCACTTGGTTTGAGCCGAAACTGCGTTCCGGTCTCATCATCCACAAGCTGGACTAATCTGAGAAATCACATAGAACATGGCGTTAATGGCTCATACCGGCCGTTAACGCTTTTTTTTTATACTACCTAATCTCGATAGTTACCGAAACGCATTGTAGCGTCATCGTATAAAAAATGATAATTTCACTTTGAAAATTCAAAAGATTGATTTATTTTTGCGCCATTATAACAATGATTATTAACTAAAACATCCAATCAAGTATAAATCGCATCTTTATTTCTACTTTTAACATTCCACATTATGAAAAAATTTTCCAAACTTTTGGTTTCATTCCTGTTAGGAATGATGGCGTTTACAGTCAACGCAACGACAATTAAAGACAATCCTGTACCGGTTCATCGCCCCCTTATCGAGGAATATACCGGCACGTGGTGCGGTTGGTGTGTCAGGGGCTTAGTAGGCATGGAATTGCTTAGACAAGAATTTGGTGATGAATTCATTGGAGTTGCATACCACAATGGCGACGCCATGGAGATAATGGCCTCCAACAATTTTCCCAGCAGGGTTTCAGGATTCCCGTCAGCCTTCATTGAGCGCACATATCAGGTTGACCCTTACTACGGCTCAGGAAACACCTCAGGTGGCATCGTAAATTATATGAAACAGGTAGCTACGCTTACAGTCAACGCTGGAATTGAAGTCTCAGCCGAGTGGACCAGTGAAGACAAAACGGACATTAATGTCCATGTTACCTCCTATTTTACGGAAGATGAAAGTAACGCTTCTTATGTCATCGAGGTGATGCTTGTCGCCGATGACCTTTATGGTACAGGGTCTGGTTGGAACCAAACCAATTACTATAATGATTATACCGCGTATGCCAGTGACCCTTATCTGGCTCCCTGGGTGAAGAAGCCCTACACTGTCACGGGTTACCACTTCAACGATGTGATTGTTGGGACAAGCCGTTCTATTACAGGCAGCTTACCCAAAGCTATTGTAGCCTATGAGCTGTATGACTGTGACTATACTTTCACCCTCGCCAACCTGCCTGTTCCCTCGCTAATCCAAAATAAGGATAACTTGCGTGTTGTCGCCATTGTTTACAACACAAAAACGAGGAAAGCCATCAATGCCAACAGGTCATTTATCGACGATTTCGTTGTCTCAATACCTGGCGACTCCGACGATGACGGCAACGTCACCATTGCTGATGTTGTCTTGACCATTGACTACATCATGGATAACGAGACGCCCATCAATCTTACCAACGCTGACGTGAATGGTGACGGTATAACCACCATCGCCGACGTAACTGCCATCATCGATATCATCCTTGGCAACTAAATAGAACCATTTGATTCCTAAGATAATCGGGGGGCACGCAAACCAATTCAAGCTGCGTGCCCCCCATTGTTTATATCATCATGAAAACCTTTTTACGGCTTGGTTTTATGTATGGTTTTTAAGAAAAAAAAGAAAAAATTCTTTTGTTTTGTGCTCGGCTTGCACTACGTTGCCTTCGGCGAAGATAGGCGGCGCCTCGACAAAAAAAAAGAATAAATTCTTTTGTTTTGTGCTCGGCTTGCACTATCTTTGTAGGTTAAAATACAAAATAAAAAATTTATAACACTCTAAAGAGACATAACTATATGAAATTCAACGTCCAAAGTAAATTATTGCTCAACCGCTTGAATGCTGTGAGCAAAGTGGTGAGCAGCAAGAACGCGTATGCCATTCTTGACAATTTCCTGTTTGAGTTGCAGAGCGACCGCTTGATCGTGACTGGCAGCGACATGGAAACTCGTCTGACGACCATCATCGAAGTGCAGAACGTGGAAGGTCTTGGCAAGTTCGCCCTTGATGTGAAGCGTACCATCAATTCGCTGAAGGAATTGCCCGACACCGCGTTGACCTTTGAAATCAACGACGAGACGCTGGCCGTGAAGGTCACCTATCAGAACGGTTACTATGATGCGATGGCGCTGAGCGGCGACGAGTACCCCGAGAAAGCTGCCAATGCCAACGACGTGAAGCAATTCTCGCTGCCCTCCAAGAGCATCGCATCGGGTATCGGTCACACGCTGTTTGCAGTCGGCAATGACGAGATGCACCCCCAGTTCTCGGGTATCTTCTGGGACATCATGCCTGATATGATTGTGTATGTCGCCAGCGACTCCCACAAGCTGGTGCGCTACCGTCAGACTGACGTGCATCCCAACTTTGAACGCCAATTCATCCTGCCCTCTAAGCCTGCAGCCATCCTTGCCAGCATCATCGACCGCAATAGCGAGGAGATGGTGAACATCACCGTTGACGAGAGCAGCGCCACGTTTGAGAACTCCGACTTCCAATTGTCGTGCCGCTTCATCAACGGACGTTATCCGAGGTACAATTCAGTGATTCCCGAGGACAACCCCTACACAATGGCTGTTGAACGCCAGACGCTTCTCAATGCCGTTCGCCGCGTAGCCGTGTTTGCCAATGTGGGCGGCCTGGTACGTCTCGACCTTCACCCTGACCACGTGGTGCTTACCGCTCAGGATGTTGACCACTCGACATCGGCCGAGGAGACTATCAACTGCGAGTATAATGGCGAGCCCATGAACATCGGTTTCAAGAGTGCCGACGTCATCGACGTGGTGAACAACATCGACAGCGATGGCATTTTCCTCAAGCTGCTTGACCCTGCCCGCGCTGGTGTGTTCCTGCCGTCGGAGCAGAAGGCCGGTGAGGATCTGATTGTGCTGCAGATGCCCATGATGATTTAAAAACAGTTAATAGTTGATTCAGAATAGTTAAAAGTTGGCTACCAGCATCAAGGAAACGCCAGATTTTACGTTCTATAGGCTATAAACTATCAAGTACAATGGAATTGAACCTGAAACGCCCGCTTGTGGTCTTTGACCTCGAATCAACGGGTCTCAACATCACCGAGGACCGCATCATCGAGCTGTCCTACGTCAAGGTGTTCCCCAACGGTCAGCAGGAGGTCAAGACCTACCGCTTCAACCCGGGCAAGACGATACCGCAACAGGCTATCGACGTTCATGGCATCACCAATGAGGAGCTGGAGCATGAACCCACCTTCAAGGAGCGTGCCCATGACATCGCCCGCGTGTTTGAGGGTAGCGACATTGCCGGCTTCAACAGCAACCATTTTGACATCCCCCTGCTCGCCCAAGAGATGAGCAAGGCCGGAGTGAACTTTGACCCGTCACAGCACAAGTTCATCGATGTGCAGACCATCTTCCACAAGCGCGAGAAACGCGACCTGGAGGCGGCATGCATCTTCTACTGCGGGCACCCGATGAAGCATCACCACAGTGCCGAGGACGACGCCCTGACTACGCTCGAAGTGCTCAAGGCCCAGCTCGACCACTATGCCAACGACGCCGAGCCGTTGCTCAACGATGTTGAATACCTGTCACAGTACTCCACTCACAACCGCAATGTGGATTTGGCAGGGCGCATCATCTATAACGAGCAGAAGCAACCGGTGTTCAACTTCGGCAAGCACAAGGGTAAAACGGTGGAAGAAGTTTTCACGAAACTTGATTTGGGTTATTATGACTGGATGATGAAGAGCGACTTTGCCGAGAACACCAAGCAAGTCATCACCAAACTTTACATCCAGTTCAAGAAAAGATAGTTTTTAAAGTTTATAAGTTTTTAGCCATCAGCAAGATTTGCACCGCAAGGCGAAAACACTTGCTTGACTGGCTGAAAACCGAAAACCATAAGCATCATGTTAAAAGGCAAGCACATCATCCTGGGTATCACGGGCGGCATCGCAGCCTATAAATGCGCCACACTCACACGCCTGCTCGTCAAGGCGGGTGCTGAGGTGCAGGTTATTATGACTCCCAATGCCAAGCAGTTCATTCAGCCGCTGACGCTCTCGACGTTGAGCGGCAAACCCGTCATCAGCGAGTTCTTCACAGCCAACACCGGTCAGTGGAACAGTCATGTTGACCTGGGACTGTGGGCCGATGCGCTCATCATCGCCCCTGCTACTGCCTCTACCATCGGGAAGATGGCCAACGGAGTCGCCGACAACATGCTGGTGACAACCTATCTGTCGGCCAAAGCCCCCGTGTTCGTTGCTCCGGCAATGGACCTGGACATGATGCGCCACCCGAGCACGGTGCGCAACCTTGAGCTGCTGCGCAGCTATGGCAACCACATCATTGAACCTGCCGAGGGCGAACTCGCCAGTCACCTCATCGGCAAGGGCCGAATGGAAGAGCCCGAAAACATCGTCAAGGCACTCGAAGCCCACTTTGCCGCTGTCGAGGACCTTCAAGGAAAACACGTGCTCATCACCGCCGGCCCCACGGTAGAGAAGATTGACCCCGTGCGCTTCATCAGTAATTTCTCGTCGGGCAAGATGGGATTTGCGCTGGCCGAGGAGTGTGCCAACCGCGGCGCCGTTGTGACGCTTGTAGCTGGTCCTGTGTCTCTCAAGACCGAGCATGCCAATATCAAGCGTGTGAACGTGACCACCGCCCTCGAGATGCATGATGCCGTGATGGAAACGCTACCGCAGAGCGATGCCGTCATCCTGTGTGCCGCCGTCGCCGACTACCGCGTGGAAAATGTCACCGACAAGAAGATCAAGCGTGAAAAAGACGCCGCTCCCGTGCTGCGCCTCACGCCCAATCCCGACATCGCCCGTGCCGTGGGACAAGCCAAACGGCCCGACCAAGTGACGGTGGGATTTGCACTGGAAACCGACAATGAAACCGTCAACGCACAAAGCAAACTTGAACGTAAAAACCTGAATTTCATCGTTATGAACTCATTGCGTGACAAGGATGCCGGATTCCAGGTGGATACCAACAAGGTGACCATCTTTACTGACCGTGGCGAGGTGATTGAGGGCGATTGCAAGTCTAAACGCGATGTGGCCCATGACATCGTTGATGTGTTAAACGAATACTTATCAAAATAATGAAGAAGACACTATTGATGCTGATGCTGGCGCTCACTTGCGCCTTTGTTGCCCATGCCGACGAGGACGAGCCCGAGTTGACGTGCGAAGTCGAAGTCAACAGTGATAAAGTCTCAAACGCCAGCAAGGAGATTTTTGAAGACTTGAAAAAAGATATTACCGAGTACATCAACCAGTGGAAGTGGACCAACGCCATCTTCAGTGCAAACGAGAAGATTTACTGCAAACTCATGCTCACCATCAGTTCGTGGGAGGACGCGACAGGTGTGATGAAAGGAGATTTGCAGATTCAGTCACAACGGCCTGTTTTCAATAGCAGTTACACGACCGCTGTCATCAACTTCAAAGACACCAAGGTCAATTTTGTCTATGAAAGAGGCCGTCCGTTGGAGCATTCTGACCAGGATATCAACAGCAACCTGACGGCAATCCTCGACTTTTGGGTCTATATCATCCTTGGCATGGACTTTGACACCTTTGAACTGAAGGGAGGCGAGCCCTATTATGAACAGGCAGCCCGAATCGTCAGACTGGCACAGACAACAGGTGAGCCCGGTTGGAAACCATTTGAGGACAATACTAACCGCAACGCTGTACTCAGCGCCTTAACCGACGCTAAAACGGCCCCCATACGCCAAGTGCTCTACGATTATCACCGTATGGGTTTGGACCAGATGGTGGTGAGTGTTGACAAAGGTCGCGCCACCATCACCCACACACTTGAGAACCTGGGCAAGATCTATGAGGTAGCCCCGTTGTCGGTATGTCTTGCCATGTTCAAGGACGCGAAGCTCGACGAACTCATCAATATCTACAGTAAAGCCAATATGACCGAAAAAGAGTCGGTCTATGAGATGCTGTACCAGGTTTATCCGAGCGAGAACACGCGCCTCGAGGAGATTAAAAAGGAGAGCCGCCCCACATTGTAATGATAAAGCTCCTTCACATTTCAAACTATGCCCTCATCAACAAACTTGATATCGAGTTTGCCGATGGCCTGACCATCATCACTGGCGAGACAGGTGCTGGAAAATCCATCATTCTTGGGGCCTTGTCGCTCATTATGGGTGAACGGGCCGACACCAAAGCCATCCGCGACAAGAACGCCAAGACCGTTGTTGAAGCGACGTTTGACATCAGCGGTTACCAGTTGGAATCCTTCTTCACCGACAATGACATTGATTGGGACGAGCATGAGTGCCTTGTCAGGCGCGAGTTGGCCCCCAACGGACGCTCCCGCGCATTTATTAATGACAGCCCCGTCCAGTTGGGCACGTTGCGTGAACTGAGCACCCGCCTGCTCGACATTCACTCACAACACAGCAACATGCTGCTCTCGCAGCCTGCTTTTCAACTGTCCATCCTGGATAGTATAGCAGGCAATCGGGATTTGCTCGCCGCTTACCGCAAGGCTTACCAGGATTTCCGTGAAGCGTCGCGTGAGCTTGAGAACACCCGCAGCGCCATTGAGAAGTTGCGCACTGATGAGGATTACATCCGCTTCCAATTTGACCAACTGTCGGCCATGCAGTTGCAACCCGATGAGGACCAAGAACTTGAGGCGTTGCAGAACAAACTGAGCAACGTCACCGAGCTGAAGGAAGTGCTCTGGAACGTGGAAAGCGAACTCAACAGCAACGAGAACAGCATCCTCGACCGTCTTGCCACCGTGGCACAGCGCCTGGAAGATGCCGAGAGCAACCTGACCGAGGTAGATGGTTTCGCTCCCAGGGTGCGCACCGCCATCATCGACCTCAAGGATATTGCCCAAAGTGTGGGCAACATCGTGGACACCCTGAATGACGACCCCGAGGAACTCGCCCGCGTCAATGAGCGTTTAGACAACATCTACACCCTGCAACGCAAGCACAATGCCCAAGACGTGAACCAACTGCTGGAAATCCAGCATGATTACGAGCGCCAACTGGGTGAAATCGAGCATAACGACGAGATACTGGAAACCCTGTGTCAGCGTGTGGCAGCGGCACGACAAGCCGCGAATCAAATCGCCGCTCAACTGTCTTCCAAACGCAAGGACGCCGCCCAGCGGTTCAAGAAAGAACTGCTTGCCGCGGCAACACCCTTAGGGTTGAAAAACATCGCCTTTGACATCGATATCAAAACCACCGAACTCACGACAAGCGGCACCGACAACGTCGAGTTCATGATGGCGTTTAACAAGAACCAGCAGCTGATGCCCGTTCGCGATACCGCGTCGGGCGGTGAGATTTCCCGCGTGATGCTGTGCATCAAGGCCATCATTGCCCGTCACATGAGGTTGCCGAGCATCATCTTTGACGAGGTGGACACGGGTGTGAGCGGAGATGTCGCCAACATGATTGGCGAGATGATGGCAGGCATCGCCGAGACCATCCAGGTCATTGCCATCACCCACCTGCCGCAAGTTGCCGCCCATGGAGCCCATCACCTGCGCGTCTTTAAGGCCGACAACGCCAACGAGACACTCACTCATGTCGAGTCGCTCGACGCCGACGAGCACATCATGGAGATAGCCCGTATGCTGAGCGGCAAGGACCTGAACCAAGCCGCCATCGATAACGCCAAATCACTCATCAAGAATAACACGAGATAACATGATAGACAAGACCCAATACATCTACGGCATCCATGCCGTGCTTGAAGCCATCGATGCCGGCAAAGACATCGACAAAATCCTGTTGAGCAAGACACTCAATGCCGAAACCGCTCAGGAAATCAGCGAGCGCGCCCGCCAGTTGCGGGTACCCGTGCAACGTGTTCCCGTGCAAAAGATTGACCGTATCACACGGCGCAACCATCAAGGCATCCTCGCCATGCTTGCCGCCGTGACCTATTACCGGGTCGAGGACCTGGTGCCTCAACTCTTTGACGAGGGCGAGAACCCCTTTGTCGTCGTGCTTGACGGCGTGACCGACGTGCGCAACTTTGGCGCCGTTGCCCGCACGTGTGAGTGCGCGGGCGTGAGTGCCATCGTTATCCCCGACCGCGAGAGTGTGAGTGTCAATGCCGATGCTGTCAAGACGTCGGCTGGCGCACTGAATTACCTGCCCGTGTGCCGCGAACACAACCTTGTCAACGCTGTTAAGTTGCTGCGTGATAGTGGCTTTAAGATTGTAGGCACCAGCGACAAGAGCCACACCACCTACACCCAGGCCGACTATACCGGCCCGGTGGCTATCGTGCTGGGGGCTGAGGACAAAGGCATCTCACCCGAAATCATGAAGTTGTGCGACACCCAGGTGCTCATTCCAGAGTTTGGGCATATCAACTCCCTGAATGTGTCGGTTGCGGGTGGCATCATCATCTATGAAGTCGTCAGACAACGCCTCCATGATGGTCAATCGGTGAATTAAGCGCCGTTTTGGTTGCCAACACCACCTTTTTTTGTTAATTTTGCAAGTTCAAAATTTTGATACTATGATCAATCGAGTTTTAATCAGAGCCAAAGTCGTACAGAACCTGTACTCCTATATCCTCACGCGTCCCGAGCGCACGTTATCCAGCGCGCTTAAGGAACTCGACGTGAGCCTGTCCAAGACCTATGAGCTGTATCACTATCTGTTGCGCCTGCCTGTGGAATTGACGCACATCCAGGAGATGCGCCTCGACGAGGCCCGCAACAAGTACCTGCCCAGCGAGGAGGAATTGAACCCCAACATGAAGTTTGTGAACAACCGTCTCGTGAAGGCCCTCGCGTCCAATGAGCAGCTGGAGCAGTATGCCCAGGAGCACACCGTGACGTGGAACGACGACCCCATCCTTGAACGTCTGATTCTCGACAAGGTCATCAAGAGTGACCTGTATCAGGATTATATGGCAGCCAAGGATGACGACATTGCCGCCGACAGCGCACTGTGGCAGCAACTCATCAAGCAGGTCATCCTTCCCGATGAGAATATGGCCGACGCCATCGAGCAACGCTCCCTGTACTGGACCGAGGATGACATGGAACTGATGTGCCAGTTCGTGTGCAAAACCTTCCGTCGCATTGCCGATGGCGAGGAAGACGTTGTCCTGCCCATGTTCAAAGACGAGGAGGACAGCGAGTTCGGCAAGAATCTGTTTAGCGCCACCGTTACCCAGATGCCCGAGAACAACATCATCATTGATGACCTGGTTCAGGAAAGCCGGTGGGACAAGGACCGCATCGTGCTGATGGACCGCATCATCATGTGTGCCGCCCTTGCCGAGATGCGCACTTTTGACAAAATCCCCGTTGCGGTGACACTCAACGAGTATATCGAGCTTGCCAAGAACTTCAGCACCGCTGCAAGCGGCAAGTTTGTCAACGGCATCCTCAACAATGCCGTCAGAAAGTTGCGCATCGAGGGCAAACTGCTCAAACAGTAACCCGTCCCCCAAACTAAAAACTAAGGGCTAAAAACTAAGGACTAAGGACTAAAAACAATTAATAATCAATCATTTAATAACTACAATTATGCTTAACACTATTTTATTGCAAGCAGCACCCACTCCTCCTGGAGGTGGCGGCAGTTCGTTATCCTTCATCCTGATGATGGTTGCTGTCTTCGCTATCATTTATTTCATGATGATAGCACCGCAACAGAAGAAACAGAAGAAGATCAACGCTTTCCGCGATAGCCTCAAGAATGGTGACAAGGTGATGACCGCCGGTGGCATCTATGGCCGCATTCGCGAGGTCAAGGACAACTATGTCCTGCTGGAAATTGACAGCAACGTAACCATTAAGATTGATAAGAACTCCATCTATCAGTCGATGGAAGACGTTGCCACCAAGTAATTTAAGATACCTGACAGTCAACAAGGCAAGCAAGAGACGTGAAACTGATTGACAACATACGCAACAAGATACAGGAGTCGCCGCGCACAAGGTCGATTCTGCTCTATCTGTTGTTTGTTGTCATCTCGGCGGTGTTCTGGTGTTTCTTGACCTTTAACCGCGATGTCAAGCTCGACGTCAAGGTACCCGTCAAAATCAGTATGCCCAGCAACGTCCACCTGCTGTCGAGGGTGCCCGATACGCTCACCGTCACTGTGAATGACCGTGGCTACCGGTTCTTCTCCTTCCTGTTTCAGCAGACACCAACGCTGACCCTGCGCTTCAGCGACTACAACGATGGCAATGGCTACTTCAAGGTTGACCAGAGTCACCTGAGAAAAGCGTTGGCAGGGGTGTTGAACAAGCAGGCCAACATCGTGAGCGTCCTGCCTGAGAACATCAATATCAAGTTCACCGACCTGCCTGGCAAGAAAGTGCCCGTCAAGACCGACATCGTGGTCGAGCCACGCGAGGACTACACCCTGTATGGCGCTCTTATCCAGAGCCAAGACTCAGTGCTCGTCTTCAGTGACGCCAAGACGTTGAACGAGATTAACGAGGTGTTTACCTATCATGTCGAGGAACTCGAGCTGACCGATACCCTGCGACGCAAGGTGTTGATCGCCCCCATCAACGGAGCAGCGATTGAGCCGCGAGCCATCGATATTATGGTGCCCATCGAAAAGCTGAAATCGCAAACGCGTTCGGTGAAGATTGTCGTGCGCAACGCTCCTCCAGGCTTGAAGATGCTGCTCTTCCCAAGCGATGTGGAAGTGAGTTACCGCTCGCCAGCGAGCCGAGCCAATGACGAAGGAGGCATCACCGCTGTGGTCGATTACAACTCGGTTGACTTCAACTCGACAAGTAATAAGGTAAAAGTGCAAGTTGGCGAGGTGCCAGCCGCATACCAGGATGTGAAGTTCTCCCACGACAGTGTCGAGTACATCATTGAGAAGCATTAAGGATGAAACTGATTGCTATTACTGGTGGTATCGGTAGCGGCAAGAGTGTCGTGTCGCGCATGGTTCACGTGATGGGCCATGAGGTCTATGACTGTGACTCACGGGCCAAATCGCTGATGATTGAAGACCCGTTAGTGCGCCAAGAGCTGATGCAGGCCTTTGGCAAGGAGACCTACCTTGATGACGGCTCACTCAACCGCGCCCACCTGAGCGCGGCGGCATTTACCGATCCAACCGCCCTCATGAGGTTAAACGCCATCGTTCACCCCGCCACGGCAACCGACCTGATACGTTGGGCCGATGAACAGGCCGCCGGCGGTGCCACTATCGCCTTTGTCGAGACCGCGCTGCTCCGCACCTCTGGACTTGACCGTGTAGTGGACGAGGTGTGGCATGTGACAGCGCCCGAGCAGGTGCGCATCGACCGCGTGATTGCCCGCAGCGGGCTCTCTGCCGCCCAAGTCAAGGAACGCATCGAAGCCCAGCGCGATGAAGAAACGATTGCCGACGGAGAGCAGGTCATTGTCAACGACAACGCCAGTGCCCTGCTGCCCCAGGTCATGGAACTGCTCTCTACTTGCTGACGTTAGGATATATCTGAAAACCGAGGGCCACGTCAAGGAGAGGCCCACCTAAATGGAAACCAATAACAATTTATCAATATCAACATTCAAACTATGCTGAAGAAAATTTTATCCATCTCGGGACGTCCCGGACTTTATCAACTCGTGTCATACGGCAAAAACATGCTGCTGGTCGAAACCATTCCTGCAGGCCGCCGTTTCCCCATTCATTCACGTGAGCGCGTGATGTCGCTGGGCGACATTTCAATCTATACCACCAGCGAGGATATTCCTCTGTCGAAGGTGCTGGAGAATGTGGGCAAGAAGTATGACAACAAACCCATTGACGCCAAGGCCATCGCTACCCCTGACCAGCTGCACGAGTTCATCGGCGGCGTGCTGGAAAACTGGGACAACGAGCGCGTCCACAATAGCGATATCAAGAAAATCATCTCCTGGTACAACATTCTTGTGGGAGCCGGTATCACCGACTTTACCGCTAAGGAAGAGGAGGAAGAAAAAGCCGAAGAGGCTACCGAAGAGAAGAAAGACGAAGAATAAACTTTCAGCCTTAAGCTATTTAGCTGTCAACTTGAAAACAAATGCTAAAAAGCGGCAAACAGATACTATACCTGGCAGCGGCGATATTCTTGTCGCTGCCAGTGGTATCGTGCCGCAGCACCAGCAGCAACACACACACCTACCGCCCCTATCATGAGCGCCGCAACCGCGGCGGGTCGTCCACCGACAATGACATAGACTCACCACGGTCCAAGGAAAACAAAAACGTCATCACGCCAAGCGGCCACGGCTTAGTGAGCGACGAGTGGGCACGCCTTGACATCAAACTGGGAAGAAAAGACAACAAAGCCTTATACAAGGAGTTAAAACGCTGGCTGGGAACGCCATACGTCTATGCCGCGCACACCTGCGGCGAGGGCACGGATTGCTCAGGAATGGTCATGGAGGTTTTCCTCAAGGTCTATGGGATCAAGGTTCACCGCAACTCGGCAAAGATGTTGGAGCAGAACTGCAAGCCCATCGACGTTGATGACCTGCGCGAGGGAGACCTGGTGTTCTTCATCACCAGCAGTGACGGGCACGTGTCCCATGTGGGCATTTACCTGAAAGACTATAAATTTGTTCATGCCTCATCATCGCGCGGCGTTGCCGTCGATGACCTGCGGCAAAACTACTACGCCACCCACTTCCACACAGCAGCGCGCGTCATCACAAAGAATTAGGAGTTAGGAGTTAGAAATTAGGAGTTAGAACGCCACCTAATGCCTAAAGCCTAATGCCTAAAGCCTAAGACCTAAAGCCTAATGCCTAAAGCCTAATGCCTAAAAGCTAAAGCCTAATGAGCCGTGTAGAAATCGGTGATGCGCTGGATTGCGCGGGAGCATACGGGGCAGAAATTGGCCACTTCATTGATTTTCATGCGGCATTCCTGTGCGGGACGATAGACGCCCTTGGATTGGTATCCCCCACCCTCAAACACACCTACACGTTGTGTTGCGGCATCAAGCATGCGCTGCTCCTTCTCGTTCTTAATTTCGCGGTAATTGGGAACCTTGGGATCAGGAGGCGTGGGAATAGCCGTACCCTTGGGAAGCATATCAGCCCACTTGCTCTGGAAATCGACGAGAGTGGTGAGGTTAGGCTCCCACGGCTCGGTGTCGGCCGGATACATCGACTCGTAAGCGTCATCATAGAAATACTCGTCGCCCAGGCCTGCATAGGCATGACCGAACTCATGCACCAGCACCTGATGGAAGGTGGGATGGTCGCTGGTTGTGACCGTTAACTGGTTGTAGATGCCGCCACCGCCATAGGTGTCGCTGTTGACCAGCACGATGATGTGCTCAAAGGGCACACCCGACAGCACGTCATACAAGCGGTGAATGTCCTGAGTCATCAGGTAGCGGTCGCTGTAGAAGGTGTCGTAATGGGTTCCCACGGGTGTGGCACTCCAGAGCCCCAAATGAGGCACGCTGGGTCCGCTGGTCAACGACTCGGCGGCCACGGCCACGACATTGAAACGGTCCTTAAGCGAGGTAAAAGGCTCGTGGGCGAACAAGGCATCAACAACGCGCTGGCAGTCGTTGTAGAACTTACCCATCTGGGCACGGGTGTAGCCCTCGGCAACAATCGCCAGGTCGATGCACTCGGTAATGTCGGGCACTCCATCAAGAGGTCCCTCGGTAGGCACATAGTCACGCTTGCCAGGCTGGTCATTCTCCTTTTTCTCAACAGGCAGGGTCTTGCCTTTCCAAATGTAGTGGAACGGGATGCCGTTGTCACCTATCTGACGGATGAGGATGTCGGCAGGATCAACCGTATGCGTCAAGCTGGTCACCACCTTGCCATGGAAATCGGTGAGCGAGACGGTAATATCGACGGGTTGCTTGGGCATGGGCACATTGTAACTGGTGGCGAAGGCTTTGCTCACCTTAGTCGCCTCCTCGGTAGCCAGCCACTCCTGGAAAAGCGTGGAGAAGGTGTGTACAAACAGCACCTCACCCGTTGCGTTATCCTTCATGCGGATTTGGCCGTTACCTGCAAGGGGGACATCGTTGAGTCGGCTTTTGCGTCCTGCCCATTGCGGCGTGACATACATCTGCTCGAGATAAATCTGCTGGGCATCATGGTTGCCGGCAAACACATAGTCAAGCCTTAACGTGCGACCATCAAAATAATCGTCAAACTGTTGCGCCACCACAGTAATGGCAGCAAGCGTGAAAAATAGCGAAATGAGAATTCTGTTCATTGTATTTATGATTTAACTGTTGCAAAGGTAATCATTTTTTTCTTACGTGCTGGTAGCACGTAATACTTGGACGGCACATTATATATAATCTTGCACAAATGGAGAGAGAGTTGTAACTTTGTAGTGAAAAACAAATGGCGATGGTAGAGTTAAATTTACCGGAATATGAGTTCAAGGTGAAAAAGCGGGAGGATGGCTCGTCGTGGGTCATCTGGGACAGGCTGCGCGACCGCTGGGTGGCGCTCACCCCCGAGGAATGGGTGCGCCAGCACTTTGTAGAATGGCTGATCACCGACAAGGGTTTCCCCGCTGCACTGATGGGCAACGAGGTGTCGCTGAGGCAAAACGGCATCGCACGCCGCTGCGACACGGTGGTCGCCGACCGCACGGGGCAGCCGCTGGTTATCGTCGAATACAAGGCTCCTAGCATCAACATCACGCAGAAGACATTTGACCAAATTGTGCGTTACAACATGGTTCTGCATGCCCGCTACCTGATTGTGAGCAATGGCTTGAACCACTATTGCTGCCAAATCGATTACGAGAAAAACACTTACAGGTTTCTGGAAGAAATTCCGTGCTATGAGTCGCTTGTCAATGGCCACTAGTTTCCAGTCGATAGCGATTTAGCGATTTTGAATAATATTGTTGACAATATTGTTGATTATTCCGAAGATTTTTTACTATTTTTGCGAATAATTAAACGATTTGGCTTATGAAGAAATTTATTTTGATGTCCCTTGCAGCAAGTGTTGCAATGGTTTTATGTGTTAGCAACAAGGCATTTGCCGCAGTTCCCGAAGGTTACAAGACCCTTGATTTTCCTGGATTCACTGTGAGTATTCCCAATGAATTTGAGAAGTCAGAGGGTTGGAGCAGTGAGAGTCAAATGAGCTTTAACTCCAATGCTGTCAACGTGCGTGACGATGGCGATGAGTACCTTTCCAGTGCCACAATCAACGTGTATGAAACTGAGGGTGAAATTGACGAGTTGAACGAATTTGCCCAGAACATGAAGGGGTCGGCCACTGCCATGGACGAGGTCTGTGACGAGCCCATCGTCGAGGGCAACACCGTCATCCTGCGCTCGACCATCGAACTGGACGAGGGTTATCTGATCAACTGGCGCTTCGTCGTTATCAACGAGAACGGCAAGGTCGCCGGCGGCACCATCTCCTACCATGTCGGGGATGCCAAGTACTATGAAGGTATCGTGATGCCGATTATCCAATCGGTCCAGTTCAAGTGACATGAGAAGTCTCTTGACTATACTGACGCTGTGCTGCTGCCTGCAACTGTATGCCCAGGACATTAAGGAGGGGGACAGATTTCTGGACAACGAGACCGGCGTGACGTTTACCGTGCGCGAAGTGCGCATGGATAAATACGTCTATATGACCGATGACAGCGAGGACAACCTGATGACTCTGGTCAAGGTAAATGGACAAGAGGGCGAATATACCCTGGAACCCAGTCGACAAGCCGATGACCCACCCATTGCCGGAGCCGAGTTTGGATGGCCTGTCAAGTACAGCGCCGATAAGGGCACACTCGAGTTTTACACCCCTCATGGCAAACAGCATTACATCTTTGAGACTGTTAAGGCTGCCGCACGCGAGGACTATCGCTTCAACGTGTCGTTCGGCACTGACAGCGAAGGCTACATCGGGCGCATTATCGTCAAGGGCTATACGTCCCAAAGCGTCAGTCCCATATTTGAATGTGAGCACGAGTTGGTAGAGAGGCTTGCCGAAATGCCCAGTCCTGACGAAGCCGCCAACTATGTTGACGATGTGACGGACATTAACTTTGACGGTATCCCCGACCTGCAGATTTACATCGGCCTCAACGCCGTGGGACGCGTTTCGGAGTTCTTTGCCGGCTACCTGTGGGACGACAAGGACAAGTGCTTTGCCATGGTTCCCGGCTATGACGAGATCAGCAATCCCGTTGTGCATCCCGACACTAAGACTATCACCAGTACCGCCCGCACCGATATAGTGGAAATTACCACATGGACACTGGCATGGGAAGGCGGTCACCTCGAAATCATTGATGAAACTACAGATACTTTTGGCGATGAATAAGATTCGATTACTTACCTTGATTTTTGCCTGCTGCTTTCTTCCCATGACGGCAGGCAGCGGTCCCGACAAGAACGCCGTAACCACCCCGCCCATGTTCCTGCTTGGCACCAACAACGGCATGATGCAGATGGTTTACTGGTGCAGCCTTGAAGAGCCCCAGATGGATGAGGATTATGCCGAGTATTATGAAGAAGCGCATCAGGCATGGGAATTACAGGAGCAATTCCGCCGCAACGCATCCAAGTACACCAAACTGATTGTTGATGGTGACAAGACACTGGATGTGAGATATGTGGATGAGATTCTACTCAACCCCGATGGCGAAAAGTTATTCCCGGGCGAATTGCATGGCATGCCCAAAATTCCCTCACCCGGTGCCCGGTTCACCCTCCAGGGCGAGTCCGAAATGAATATGGACGAAGTGGGTGGCAACATAGTCGTTACCGACAGCTATCTCGCCTCCCACAAAACGCTAACGGTTCAACCTATTACATCGGACGGGGAGGTGCCGCCGCTACCATCTGCCGTCATCAAGAAGATGGAGGAAAAATACGGCATGAAGGCCGAACTGTCAAAGATAGCCTATACCATAGGCAACCGTTACACCTATGGCGTGCTGCAGTTTGAGGGCGAATACAAGAATAGCGCAAGAAAGAAACGTGACCCAAACGAGAAATCGGCATTGGCATTAGAAATCATCACCGACGGCGATAAAATCTATTCCTATCCCGTCGAGGGGTGGTATGACCCAGAGTATGGCCCCACATGGAATGCCGATGACGGTGGCGAGTACTACCCCAGCAACATTGCGGCGGCATTTGAAGGCCCTCAAGGTGTAGAGTTTTGCTACCTCCATTGGGCTCCCGAAAGTGCCACCACTGGCATTCTGACCCTGAATAACGGCAAACTCGACCTTCAGGAATATGCCGTTTACCACAGCCTGATTGACGAGCAGATTCCCGTGTGGAAAAAGGACATCGAGGAGATGAAGAGGCTCTACATCGCCGAAGATCCAGGTGAAAACGAGAACGTGAATCTGACCAAGTGGGCCCATGTCTTCATCGACTATATGGGTGAGCAGATATGGATTAGCGACGAGGCCGAAGAAAACGGCGCATTCTTCAGCCGCGAGGATGACAAATTTGAGCTCATTGGCACCGTGAGAGGCAGTTTCAGGCCATCGTTCCCTAAAAGCAGAGACGGCAACTGTTACCTGGTAATTTCGGGACCTGCCGGGGGACCGTCTTATTATACCGAAATCTTTAAGTTTAGGAACGGCAAGGTGGTTGAAAGGTTTAATGGATTGGAGGTTTACGGCGAACTTGACGGCTGTGAACTCAATGGGAAAGAAATCAGCGTTGAGCAAGGCAAAGCCTACATGCAGGCCGTGCCCGAAGCCGTAGAGCCCTATATTTTCTGGACAGAAATCGACAATTAGTAATCACCAGGTTATGAGAAAGGCTATCACATTACTATTCTGCTGGGTGCTGGCTTTTGGTGCCAGCGGCATGGGAACCGACATCATGCCGCTCACTGCCATCGACGGCAGCTGGATGAGCAAGAGCATCCCTGTGAGCACCACCGCCACGGAGCCCGACGTGATGACGCTGTTAAGGGCATTTCACGCCACCTGGCCCACCACGAGCGTGCAGTCGATTATTGACGCAGCGAGTGACAACACCTACTACCAGCATGATGAATCGACGATGCCTCCAGGGTGCCACGGCATTGTGTTCATGGACTGTGAGGACTTTAACTGGGCCTATTTCCATCACATGGATGGCGCTACTCAAGATGTTGAAGCACGAGCCTATCCATGCGATAACGGGCACACGCTGTTTGTCATCAGTTTTGCTGAAGCCGATAATAAGGTAAATCCTTTCTGCTGCTTCTACGATTACGACCCTGCGAGCCATGTGATGAAGCCTGAAGACACCCCCTTCCATAACCTCCCGCGCAAGTGGACAAATTCCACATTGCACTATTATTTGGGATTTGAATATGACCAGACCATCATCGTGGAAGAAACCTCCCCTGAGGGAGAGAACTGGTACCACAAATATGTATTTACCGGCATGGCCCATGCTTATGACCACTCCAGCGCAGATGCTTATGAAGACATGGACGAGATGGAGATCGAAGTGAGGCTGCCCGATGATGCTGAGTTAAAAGATGAGGATGGCGACAGGGAACTGTATGTGAACGTTGACGGCGTGGGCTCGGAGAACGGCCAATGGTCGGTGTGGCTGCGTGACAAGAACACGGGCATTGTGACCTACCTGTTTGCCACCGAGAACACCGCCGAGCCACGGTGGGACCAGATGCAAGACGGCAACGGCATCAAGGTCCCGATTGACCTGATTGCCGCCGGCAACTGCTACAACACCCTGTTCATTCCCTGGGATGCCGACAAAATCTTTGTGGAAGGTTGTCCCGACGAGCGCAACGTGTGGTCGTACATCATCGACATGAATACCAAAGAGGCCATTCAGTTGCCCACCAACGAAGGGCTGATTGCCATCGACCCTGGGAAACAGGAAATCCACATGAGCCATTACCTCTACCATCCTGATGGAGGCCGATACTCGGTGGAACGCGTCTATACCATCGACGGCCGATACACCGGCAAGGAATACCGTATTGCAGATTAACAGAGAATCAACGCAACAAAATCAATATCTATGAGAAAAATAGCAATCATCCTATTACTGCTTAGCGTCCTCACCGCATGGGCGCAGCACATCGAGCAAGGCAGCTCGTGGTACAACGGCGCACTCATCTATGATGCCTCCCTGCTTGAAGGTGGTAAGGTGCTGCTCAGGGCCACTGCCGAAGGCGAAGACATCGAATTCATGCTGGTGCCCGTGAAAGGCAGCCCCGACACCTACACCATCGCACCGGGTCCCAACGACGCGATGATGGTGGAAGAGGAAGGGCATACCGTGCACCACGTCATGCAGGAAGACTTGGATATCCTATGTTTCTACGACTCAAAGGGCACCCTATACAAACTGATGGATAGGACCATTGAAGAGGATACCCAAAAGCTGAATGTGGAGACCTGGATGACACTCATCAGGGGCGACTACACCATGGCCGACGGCACCCGCGTGACCATCGACTGGAACAAGGCCCTCGTTGGCGGAACCTATGTGCCCATCGAAGCCATGACCTTTAACGGCCATACGACAGGCATCCTCAGTATCGACGGAGACGGCACTCCGTTGAACGGCCCAATGGAAGTGCAGTTTATCAAGGGTGGTCTGTGCTTGTATCCGGTGGGATTTGATGAGTATGAATTTCCTCACAGGCTGCTTGTTGACAGTTTTACCCTCACCGAGTCCAATCCCAACATCGGCTGCTATGACTACGTCTGCAACACATTGCTCCACGGCAGTGAACTGAATTACTTTGACAAGCCGACATTGCGGCTGATGCGCAATTTCATCCTTGCCCGTCGCGGCTATGTGTTCCAGTCCAAGGACCTGAAAGAATATTTCGGCAAAGAAGCGTGGTACAAGCCTGCCGACAGCAACGACGATATCCAACTTTCGCTCCTTGAGCAATTGAACATCGAGTTAATCAAATACAGGGAAGCCACTATTGAAGATATTGCTCTATAAAAACCGGTTTGCATGATTCTGCTCCAAGCGACCTAAAGACACACCGAAAAAATTAGTATATTTGCAACCATGAATGAGGATTACCTGGAGAAACTGAATGAGCAGCAACGGGCGGCCGTCGAGTATTGCGACGGGCCGCAGTTGGTGATTGCGGGTGCAGGGTCGGGCAAAACGCGCGTGCTCACCTATAAAATCGTGCACCTGCTGCAACAGGGCTACGAACCATGGCGCATCATGGCACTGACGTTCACCAATAAGGCTGCCCGCGAGATGCGAGAGCGCATCGAGCCGTTGGCAGGCCCTGAGGCCAGCGCCCAACTGTGGATGGGCACCTTTCACTCGATTTTCTCACGCCTGCTGCGCCGCAATGCCGAGCGCATCGGGTTCAAGAGCGATTTCACCATCTATGACCAGAGCGACTCCAGGTCACTGATTAAGCTCATTGTCAAGGACATGGGCCTTGATGATAAAGTCTATAAGCCCGCCACGCTTCAGACTCAAATCAGCAATGCCAAGAATGCGTTGATTACTCCCGAGGACTATGCGCGCAACCAGGCGCTGATGGATGCTGACCGCGATGCCATGCGTCCCGAGACAGCCGCCATCTATAAGGCATATTGGAACCGCTGCCGCATCGCCGGTGCGATGGACTTTGACGACCTGCTGCTGTACACCAACATCCTGCTGCGTGACCATGAGGACGTGTTGGAGCAGTACCAGGAGTTTTTCCGCTATATCCTTGTTGACGAGTACCAAGACACCAACTTCTCACAGCACCTGATTGTACACCAGTTGAGCAAGAAATACAACAGGCTGTGTGTCGTGGGTGATGACGCCCAGAGCATCTACAGCTTTCGCGGTGCCAATATCGACAACATCCTCAGGCTTCAGCGATTCTATCCCGATATCAAGACCTTTAAGCTGGAACGCAACTACCGCTCCACACAAACCATCACCGATGCCGCCAACAGCCTCATCGAGAAGAACAAGGGGCAGATTGCCAAGCACCTGTTCAGCAAGAATGCCGTGGGTGACCGCATCCCCGTCATCCAGTGCTATAGCGATTATGAGGAGGCCTATGTCGTTGCCAACCAGATAGCCGCCTTGAAAGCGCGCCAGGGCGACAGTTATGAGGACTATGCCGTGCTGTACCGCACCAATGCGCAGTCACGTGTGCTGGAGGAGGCGTTGAGCAACGGCGGGCGCCGCGACAAGCACGGTAATATGCGCAGTGCCATCCCCTACCGCATCTATGGCGGCCTGTCGTTCTACCAACGTAAGGAGGTGAAAGATGCCATCTGCTACTTTAGGCTCATCATCAACCCCGATGATGATGAGGCCGTGCGTCGTGTCATCAACTATCCCACACGAGGCATCGGTGACACCACGGTGAGCAAAATCACCCACTGTGCCACCGAGAATGGCGTGAGTCTGTGGCAGGTGATGAACCATGCCGAGCAATACGGGCTGAATGTGAACCGCGGCACACTCAGCAAACTGGAGAGCTTTACCACACTGATGAAAGGGCTCATCGAACTGAACCAGGAGGGCAACGACGCGTTGACGGTTGCTCAGGAAGCCGTCAGACGCACACGTATCAAGAGCGTGCTTATGGGTGACAACACACCCGAGAACATCAGCCGCATCGAGAACCTGGACGAGTTGATGAACGCCGTGAATGACTTCCAGCAAGGCAAGGAGGAAAGTGGGGATGAGCGTTGCCAGATTGGCGACTTCCTGGCTGAGACCTCGCTACTCACCGACCAAGACATGAACGACCCCGACGGGGAAAAAGTTACCTTGATGACTGTTCATGCCGCTAAAGGATTGGAGTTCAGGAACGTCATCATTGTGGGTGTTGAGGAAGACCTGTTCCCAAGCGCGATGAGCGCCGGCTCGATGTACCAGATTGAGGAGGAACGGCGACTGCTCTATGTTGCCATCACGCGTGCCGAGGTGAACTGCGTGATCACCTATGCCACGTCGCGCTACCACAACGGCCAGACCAAGTCGTGTATCATCAGCCGCTTCCTGCGCGACATCGCGCCCGAATACCTCCTGATGGGCAGCACCAACTCGGCACCCGTTCCGTCGCGCAAGCGCACGCGCTGGGACGATGATTGGGACGACGAACCAGTGCAGGAAAAACCCAGGCGGTTTACCGGGGCAAAGCCCCGGCCCACAAGACAAGAGCTGACAACGCCATCGCGATCAACCCCCTCTCGCCCGGCCACACCTTCACGGCCTGTCTCCCCCACTCCGCCTGTGGCAGCTGCCAACGGTGACTTCACCATTCATCACGCAGAAGAACTGAGCGTGGGGGCCAAGGTGCTTCACCAGCGGTTCGGTCGCGGGACGGTAACCAATATTGACACCAGCGGCGATGCGAAAATTGACGTCATGTTCAATGACGGGCAAAACCGCCGGTTGCTACTAAAATTCGCTAAGTTCCAAATCCTTTAACGGTCAAAAGACAATGGAAGAATATAAAACGCCTTATTATATCGTGTATGAGGAGAAGTTGCGCAAGAACATCGAGTTGATTACCGGTGTTGCTGAACGTACAGGTGTGGATATCATCATGGCATTCAAGGCCAATGCGTTGTGGCGCACATTTGACATCTTTAGGGAATACGGCATCGAGTCCACGGCCAGTTCGGTAAACGAGATGTTGCTGGCCAATGACGAGTTGAAATGCCGCACCCACACTTATTGCCCCGCCTATACCGAGGATACTATCGATGCCTATATCGCCGGCAGTTCACATATCACGTTCAACTCGATTGAGCAGTACCTGCGTTTTGCCGACCGCGTGAGCCAGCACAACAATGACTGGCCTGGGGAACAGGTGAGTTGCGGTCTGCGCGTGAACCCCATGTGCTCGGTCATCGAGACCGACATCTACAATCCTTGCTGCCCCGGATCTCGTTTTGGCGTGTTGGCAAGCGACTTGAAGGAATTGCCCGAGGGGATTCAGGGTTTCCACTTCCACGCCCTGTGCGAGAGCACGAGTTTTGACCTGGAAAAGGTGCTGTTGGCATTGAAGCAACAGTTTGGGGAGTACTTGCCACGGCTGAAGTGGCTCAATATGGGCGGAGGCCACTTGATGACGCGCAAGGGATACAATATCAAGCACTTGGAACAGGTGCTTGGCGCCTTCCAGGGAGCCTACCCCAACCTGCAACTCATCCTGGAACCAGGTAGCGCCTGGTGCTGGCAGACAGGTGACCTGGAAGCAACCGTGGTGGATGTGGTGAGCAATAGCGGCATCACCACGGCGATTGTGGATGTATCCTTCGCCTGCCACATGCCCGATTGCCTCGAGATGCCTTACAAGCCTGTCATCAGTCAGGCCCTCGACGAGGTGGACACCTCAAAGCCGACTTACCGCATGGGCGGCAATTCGTGCCTGAGCGGCGACTATGTGGGCGATTGGAGTTTTGAGAAGCCTCTCAAGCGCGGCGACCGCATCACCTTTGAAGACATGAACCATTACACTACCGTGAAGACCAATATGTTCAACGGTATCCAGCACCCATCCATCCTATTGAAACGTATGGACGGCACCATCGAAGTGCTGCGTGAATTCGATTACATCGACTACAAGACCCGAATGAGTTGATTAATTCCCTTGAATACTACACTATTTTTAACATGAATGACCGTAAATCACCACGAATGATCATAAATGATTAATATGGACTTCAAACGATATAAAAATCTAATGAGACTGCGATGGAGATGTTGATTAATCCCCTTGAATGCTACACTATTTATTTAACATGAATGACCGTAAATCACCACGAATGATCATAAATGATTAATATGGATTTCAAACGATATAAAGCTATAGTGTATCAAGTTATCGGGATTGCGATGGAGGTACAAAAGGAGTTGAACTGGGGACTTCTTGAACCGATCTACAACGAGGCAATGCACTTGGAATTAATGGATAAGGGAATTGACCACGAAATCCAAAAGAATATACCTTGTTATTATAAGGGACAAAAGATGGAGAAGCATTACCAAGTGGACTTGCTTGTACAAGATAGTATAATTGTCGAGTTAAAATCCGCCAACAAGTTGATTGCAGCCCATCGAGCACAGTTGTTTAACTACATGAGACTGACAAAGAAGCCAATTGGACTTCTTATCAATTTTGGACAACCAAAACTTCAAGGAGAACGCTATGGGCTAAACCCCATCACCAACGAATGTGTCTTGCTTGATAAAGATATGAACGAGTTATATCTTGACGATGAGAACCAAGAAACCGACGAATAATCATATTATTCATGATCATTCGTGGGCATTCATGGTTATTCGTGTGAATTAATTGTTGAGGATTATTTGCCGGAGTAGGCGACGCCGTAGCCGATGAGGTGGTCGTAGCGTTCGCCCATGGGACGGTCATAGACCTTGACGAGGTATTCGTTGATGGTCTCGTAGTGGTCGCCCTCGATGCGTGATGACTGGCCTTGAGAAGTGCCATCGGGAACCCAGAGATACATGTAATTGTAGGCACCTTGCTTGAGGAGCAGGTCGGCAGTATAGCATCCCGATGAAGCGTCGTACTTCATCATCGCCTGAGGAGCAGGATAGCTGCTGGAGAACTCACCATAGAGCCAAACGTTGCCACCGTAGAGTTTGCCGCCGGTGTCAAGGGTGAAATGTGTAATCATGTAATCGGCCTCGAGGTGATTTTCATTGTAAGCCTCTGCATTGCGGATGGTGAAGCGTCCAAACTGCGTTTTATCATAGAGATACTGCACCTCGCTGCGCGGCTCATCGATCATGAGCGACGCGTGATACATGGGCTCATAGTAACGGATGGAACTGACTCCCATGTTGATAGTGTGGGCTGCCACCGTCTCGAAACGGCGAAACTCATTGCCGGCAAAGAAAATCAGGTCTCGGTTGTGGTCATAGGTGACATGGTCGTTGGCCGCCATCAAGGGGCGATTGACCGTCACGGCATTGTCTTCACGGGAATTCTGAGAAACGATGCAGGTGAGCTCGCTATATGGATCCCTAATCTGCCCTGGCTTGAAGCGCACATCAAAGGAAACCTGCTGCATGCGGTTGTTGTATTCGACATCGGTGCGCGACGTCACTTGAGGATACACGCCCACAGTGCCTTCGCTGACCGAGAAACGCGTCTGGAACAGCAAGTTGTCGGGGTCGTCCTGCTCATATACGGTGAGCAGGTAATTGCCGCTCACGAGCAATTCCATGTCAGGGTTGGGCAACATGAACTGGTAATTGTAATAGTGGACGTAGGTGGCCCTGCTCTGCTCGTAGTCATCAATGTCGGCATAATTGAAGCCACTGACGTACTCACTCTCAATCAACTGAGAGGGCTGCCAGTCGGCGTTGCAGTGAGTGACACTGTAGCGCAGGTAATGTACATCGTAGTCGATGTAGTCAAAGTTGACAACCAGGCGATTGCCACTGTTCATCACGAGCACCGGCGGGATGTACATATTGTTCTCGAGGCACACCTTGAGAGAGTGCACATTGCTGTCAAAGACATGAGAGCGGGTATCCACCTTGCCCTGTGCCATCGCCGCTACCGCCAAGAGCATGCAGCACGCGATGGATACTATTCTATTCCACTTGTTCATCGTTGCTGTTATTAGTGATTGTATGTTTGACAAGAAAAGCCCCTTGAGGTTTAACCCAGTGTTAACGCAGCAGCAAGTAAACCGTGTAGGCCACGTAGGCAACAAAGAAGATGACACCCTCGATGCGGTCAAACTTGTTCTTCTTGAACGTGTGAATAACCATATAAAGCATGAGGGTAGCCACCAGCATCACCACATAATCCATGATGTTGATGGACTGGAACGAGAGCGGTCGTACGGTAGAAGCGACACCCAGGATAAACATCAGGTTGAACAGATTGCTGCCGATGACGTTGCCCAGAGCAAGCTGAGGATTCTTCTTGCTCGCGGCGATGATGGCGGTCACCAGTTCAGGTAATGAGGTACCGACAGCAACAATAGTAATGGCAATAACCGCATCACTCAGGCCCCAAGCGACAGCCAACTTCCTGGCACTGTCAAGGAACAGGTTGCCACCGAAGATGAGCAGGGCGAGCGACGCCAGCGCGATGAGCCAAAGCAGCCACGGATTCTTGCCCGCGAGTGACGACTTGGCCTCCTCGTCGGCTTCTTGAATGGCTTTTTGGGGGTCTTTTCCCTTTTGGACGATTACCCATCCCATATATCCAATGAAGACGAGGAGCAAAACGATACCATCCAGCCGATTCAAAGAACTATCGAGTCCAGGGACCATGGCATCGTTGGCGATAGCCATCACGAGCACCGACATGAAGATGAGGAACGGGATGTCGCGCACCCGCTGCAGCCGTTCGATGGGGAACGGCAAAATCATCGCGGTCACACCCAAAATGAGGAAAATGTTAGCTATATTGGAACCTAACACATTTCCCATAGCGATATCGCCATTGTTGGGCACTTTGCTCAGTGCCGAGGAAACCGAGACGAACAACTCGGGCGCACTGGTGCCGATACCCACAATCGTGAGACCGATGATGAAGTTAGAAATCTTGGCACGTTGGGCGATAGCCACCGAGGAGTCAACGAGATAGTTGGCTGCAAGCAGCAACACTCCCAAGCCGACGATGAGCAATATATAATCCATACAAGATGTCGAAATTAACACACTACCGCATCCCAAAACGATGTGGGGGATACGGTAGTGTAAATAAGGTTTACTTCAGTGCGTCGAGCATGGCCTGCATGGCGTCGTTAAGGCCCTGCGGGTTGCGTCCGCCAGCCTGAGCGAAATGAGGCTGTCCGCCGCCGCCACCCTGGATGGCCTTGGCTGCGCCGCGAACGATATCACCAGCCTTCTTGCCACTCTTGACGATGTCCTCGCTGAGCATGACGGTGAGCATGGGCTTACCCTCAAACTCGGTAGCGGCAAGGAATGCTGTGGCGGTGGGGCAATCTGCCTTGATGGTAAGAGCCACGCCCTTGACAACGTCGGGCATACGCTCACCCCTGAGGGTGATGATCGTGATGCCGTTTTCCTCCTTGCCCTCGGATTCGAGTTGCTTGGCAAGGATGGCGATGCGCTGCTTCATGAAATCATCGACCTGCTTCTTGAGGTCGGCGTTCTCGTTAAGCGACTTCTTGAGTGCTGCGATGGCATCGGGGGCATTGTTGAGCAGTTCCTTGACTTGAGCCATCGAGTCCTGGAAGTGGTCAAGCATATCCTCAACCACATAACCGCTGACGGCCTCGATGCGACGGATGCCAGCAGCAATGCTGCTCTCGCTGACGATGCGCACCATGCCGATGTTGCCCGAGTTGGGCACATGGGTACCACCACACAGTTCCACCGAGTCGCCATACTTGATGACGCGCACGCGGTCACCGTATTTCTCGCCGAAGAGCGCCATAGCACCCATCTGCTTGGCCTCGTCGATAGGCACCTCACGGTGTTCCTCACGCGGCAGAGCCTCACGTATCATCTTATTGGCGAGGTGCTCCACTTGACGGATTTCCTCAGGCGTGACCTTGCGGAAGTGGGAGAAGTCGAAACGCAGCGAGTGCGGGTCAACGTAGGAGCCCTTCTGCTCAACATGGGTACCCAACACTTGACGCAGGGCTGCATGCAGTAGGTGGGTTGCCGTATGGTTGCACTCGGTAGCGCGGCGGGCCTCGACGTCGATAGCTGCGTGTAACGTGGCATTGACATCGCTGGGCAACTTGGCGGTAAGGTGAACGGGCAGGTTGTTCTCACGCTTGGTGTCGGTCACTTCGATGACCTCGTCGCCCATAGTGAGCGTTCCTCGGTCACCCACCTGACCACCCATCTCGGCATAGAAGGGCGAACGGTCAAGCACAATCTGATAGAAGGACTTGTTCTTCTGGGTCACCTTGCGGTAGCGAAGGATGTTCACGTCACACTCGGTGAGGTCGTAGCCCACAAACTCGGTCACGCCGTCCTTCAGTTCTACCCAATCGGTGGCCTCGACGGCAGCGGCATTGCGGGCGCGCTGTTTCTGCTTCTGCATCTCGACATTGAACTCCTCTTCATTGACGGTCATGCCATTCTCACGAAGGATGAGCTCGGTCAGGTCCAATGGGAAGCCGAAGGTATCATACAGGGTGAACGCTTCCTTGCCATCGACAACGGTCTTGCCGGCAGCTTTGGTGTCGGCGATGACTTTCTCGATGAGCTTCATACCCGTCTCCAGGGTGCGCAGGAAAGCATCTTCCTCCTCCTTGGTGACGTGCTTAATGAGGTCGGCTTGGGCCTTGATTTCTGGATAGGCTTCGCCCATGTTTTCAATCAGCGTGTCGATGAGGCGATACATGAAGGCCTCACGGAATCCTAGGAAGGTGTAACCATAGCGCACGGCACGGCGCAGGATGCGACGGATGACATAGCCAGCCTTGGCGTTGCTGGGCAACTGTCCGTCAGCCACCGAGAAGGCGATGGTGCGCACGTGGTCGGCCACAACACGCATGGCGACATCCACATCCTTGTCGTCACCATATTTCTTGCCGCACATCTCTCCCAACTTGCCGATGAGGGGCTGGAAGACGTCGGTATCGTAGTTGGATTTCTTACCCTGGAGCGCCATGCACAGACGTTCCAGACCCATACCGGTGTCGATGACCTTGTTGGGCAGCGGCTCCAGCGAGCCATCCACCTTGCGGTTATACTGCATGAACACGAGGTTCCAGATTTCCACTACCAGCGGGTTGTCCTTGTTGACGAGCGACGCGCCAGGCACGGCGGCCTTTTCCTCGTCACTGCGCAGGTCGATATGAATCTCGCTGCACGGGCCGCAGGGTCCCGTGTCACCCATTTCCCAGAAGTTGTCGTGGGCATTACCGTTGAGGATATGATCCTTGGGCAGATGTGCCTCCCAGAATTTGGCAGCTTCATCATCGCGGCTCACGCCGATGCTGTCATCGCCCTCAAATACGGTAGCATACAGATCCTTGGGATCCAGCTTATAGACATTGACCAGCAAATCCCATGCCCAATCAATCGCCTCGTGCTTGAAATAGTCGCCAAACGACCAGTTACCCAACATCTCAAACATGGTGTGGTGGTAAGTGTCATGTCCCACCTCCTCGAGGTCGTTGTGCTTGCCGCTCACGCGCAGGCACTTTTGGGAATCGGCAGCACGTTTCCACTGGGCTTCTTTGTTGCCCAGGATAATGTCTTTGAACTGGTTCATGCCAGCATTAGTGAACATGAGGGTCGGGTCGTCCTTGATTACCATAGGAGCCGAAGGCACGATATGATGGCCATGCTCCTCGAAATAGCGTTTGAAGGTCTCTCGGATTTCTTTTGCAGTCAGCATAATTTATTGTCTTAATTTATTATAAATGTTCTTGTTTTATTGCAAAGTCTAAACTATTTGTTTACCTTTGCGCAGTGATAATTAACCTGCAAAGGTAATCAATTCTGTTAATCTGTGCAAGACCATGCGAGAACTAGACAAAAAATTCTACAAAATAGGTGATGTATCGGAGATATTGGGTATCCCCGAATCCACTTTGCGCTATTGGGAAACCCAATTCACCATCATCCGCCCGAAACGCAACAAGAAGAACATCCGCTACTATACACCCAACGACATCGAGATCATCAGCAAGGTCTATTACCTGGTCAAGGAGAAGGGGTTGAAGCTGGATGCCGCACAGGCCCAGATACGCCACAACCGCGATGGCGTGGACAAGCGCTTTGACGCCATTGAGCAGCTCAAGGACATCAAGCAGCAGCTGCTGTCGTTCCAGCAAAGCCTTGACGACGTGTTCCCAGACATTCCCGCCGCCAAGTGACAACACATCCCGACACTGGGGCCGTGACAGAGTCACGGCTCGGGGAACGACTCAGGAAACGGCACGGGGGAACGGCTCGGGACACGACTCGGGGGACCGCTCGGGTAACTGTGGTGACCGCTATAAAAATTGCCAGGCAACAAGAAACTAATCTTGTTGCCTGACAGTTTATTATTAGGAATACTTGTTGCTTAGAACCTCATGCCCAGGGTGAGTGACAGACGGTTGTTGTGGTCGACCACGTCGGCAGCGACATTGGTCTCGTAAGAAACTTCGTCGTTGATGATCGGGAAGGCGTTGTACACGCTATTGCGGATCTTGTGGACATAAGCCAGGTCGGTATAGAATGACTTGTACTTGTAACCCACGCCACAGGTGATGTTGTGCACCGTGTTGTCATACTGGAAACCAGGGTTGGTGTCGTTGGTGTAGATGTTGTAAACATACTTATCCACGCCCTCCTCGACCTGGGTGGTCTTGATGCTGTAACCAGCACGCAAGCTCCAGTTGGGATTCACACGGTACTCGCCACCGACACGGATGATGTGAGAAGGCTTGAAGTACTCTTTCACCCTATAGGTCACGTCGGAGTAGTCATTGTTGCGATCATCGCCCAGGCGCATCGTCTCGTTAGCGACAAACTCATAGTCCATGCTGATGATTCCCTTAGTGCCGATCACGCCGGCCACACTTCCCATGAAGTGCCAGGGAGTCTTCATCGTGTAAGTGCTCGAGTAGTCATAGCCGTCATTGCTGCCCTTCTCGGCGCGATAGAGCTCAACGCCGTTCTGGTAGCCGTTGAGATAGGCTGACTGGTAGATGGTAGTACGCATATCATAGTAGGTGGGCGTGTGGAACGCTGCACCAATGCGCAACGCCTGAGTGGGACGCCAGATGAGACCCAGCTTGAAGTTCACACCAGTACCCTCGGTGTGGCGGTAGTTATACAAGCCCCAATCGGCGGCGGTGCCATTGTTGACGATGGCTGCGGTAAACAACTCATCATCGTCAAGAATATAGGCGTTGTCCAACTCCTCGTCATAGTACATGTAGCTCTTGTACTCCAGGTCAAGGATGCCGAAGTCGAGACCCAAATAAACCTTGTTGGCGATGTTACCACCAAATGCGATGTTGTACTCGTCGGCATGGCCGCGCTCATCCACCTCATAGTAGGCTACACCCGATGTGCCAGGTCCATACAATCCCTGCAACATGCCATTACCGATGTCATTGATGACACCCACGCTGCCACCCTTGTTGGTCTCCATGTCGAAAGTCGTAATAGCAGCCCAAGGATAGTCGTAATAGGCATCAGCGCCCATCAATTCATCAGATTTAATACCATAGACATTGCAGAACTCGTCGGCAATGTAATTGCTCATTGAATTCTCAATATCGCCCACGCCGCCGGTATAGTGGCGATTAAAGGATTGCAGACGATTGTAGGTGAATCCAAAATTCAGGTTGGGTACAGACTCGGAGTCAAGACGGATGGCTCCCACATAGCCCACGTTGTTCACGTTGAACTTCGTCTCGTTGGTGGTGGTCACACCAGACTTGGTGCTGTTGAAGTCCAAGCTGAAGGTGATACCCAAGTCGGAGTTGCGATAGACACCGATACCAGCAGGATTCTGGGTGAGCGTCGAGAGATCGCCTCCGAGGGCTCCGAAGGCCCCTGCCATCGACTGGAAGCGCGAGGTGCCCCGGAGTTCGGTTTGAGACATATGCAGGACATCAAAGGCTTCCTGAGCGTTTATCATAAGAGGCAGTCCGCACACAAGTATGGCAAAAACTATCTTCTTCATATCGCAGAATTATTAGAAATTAGGTTAATAGAATGCGTGTGTAAAAATCATGCCAGGTTAATGACGACGACCAGTACCACCGCCCGACGAACCGCCGCTGCTGCCGTGTGAACCACCGCCACCGCTGCCCATGGAGCTACCACCGGAAGGACGGCTACCCATGGAACCACTGCTGGAAGGACGGCTGCCCATAGAGCCACTGCTGGAAGGACGGCTGCTAACGCCTGATGAGGGACGTGAGCCTGACGAAGCGGGCCTTGAAACGCTGCCTGAGGGACGCGTGGTTGCACCACCTATACGGCCGGAGCCAGTGCTTGAGGGACGAGTGGTTGCCGAACCCACACGACCGGATCCCATATTGCCAGCACGACCCGTTGCCAATCCGCCACGAACACTGGAAGAGCCACTACGGCTTGTACCTGTCGGTGTTGAGACTCTCTTTCCGCGACCAGAGGAGCCAGCTCTATGGTCAGTACGTCCGTTTGGATTGCGGCTAGAAGCCAAGCCTACACGACTATTAGCATTTCTATCATGCGTGCCAAAGTGCCTTTGTGTTCCATTGCCTTGGCCAGGGTTGTAGCCTGTCCAATGGTAGGTGTGAGGGCTATGGTAGCCATAGCCATAATCCCAAGCCCAGGGTGAGCCATACCACCAGGGACGATAACCCATATAGCTCCATCCCCACAAGAAGTCACTGTGCCAAGGACGATACCATGAACCATACCAATAAGGGCTCCAGGAATCGTACCAGCTAAACCAGGGGCTGTAGTAATAGGGCTGATAGTAGGGATACCATCCTGTGTACCAGGGATAGTAAGTATTGGCCCAGCCATAGGAAGCGGCAAGACCCATATCGGTACCGATGACAAGATTGATCGAGGGGGACTCATCATAATAGAGTTCCACCAGATCGTCATCATCACTCAGTATCACGACGTCGGGGTTGTAAAAGCGCTCAATGCGACGGGTGTTGGCAAAAGCCTCCTCATAAATCGTGTCGCCATCGAAATAGATGGTGTCACCATTGATGTCCACCTCATAATTGAGCTGGTAGTTAGGCTCAAAGTTGCCACGGCGGTTGTACTCATCCACGTCACGCTCGACGCGATAGTTGTCCTGTGCCACGGCTTTGTATCTTTCAGGGACCTCACCGTAAGCGGATACGGTCTTGGACTGCTTCGTAGCCTTGGTGGCTGAAGCTGACTTAGAGGCATCGTAATAGATGTCATCGTAGTCCTGGGCCTGCATCACAGCTCCGGCGCTAAGCGCCAGCAAGCCAATCAGAGCTAAAAAACGGTACTTCATAATTATTTTATTTTAAATGTTTAACATATTCAAAATTAATTCGTTCGTCATTTAGACGAATTTGATTTAGAAAAGTTTAAGACGATTTTAAAAAACGTTGCAAGTTATAAAGTAAATAATTACGTGAGAATCTTTTTTAGTAAAAAAATGCAAAAATGCGGTTGTTTTAACTCTTGAGGCCCTGTTTCAGGCGCTGTTTTGGGACAAATAGCGGCGTTTCCTGCGGCCAAGTGAATGGCATTGAATGGAAATAGCTACTGTCATACCAAAGCCGCAACGTTTCATAGCAAGAATCGTGCCAAGAAAAAAGACTGACACGGCGGCATAGCCGCCCACGGGACAGGTCGCGGCGATAGCGGGGAACGGCACGACTAAAGCGAGGGCTAACGGGACTGACGGGAACTTGATATAGCACTAAAAAACTTGAGAGGGATGGTGGTTGGGGGATTTTTGGTTACCTTTGTGGCGATTATGGGACGAGAAATGGTTTTTAGATTTAAACAGTTTGCTGTGAAGAATGACCTCACGGCGATGAAGGTGGGAACCGATGGTGTGCTGCTGGGTGCCTGGTGTCCGGTGGATGGTGCTCGGCGGGTGCTTGATGTGGGTACTGGCTGCGGTGTGATTGCTCTGATGGTTGCTCAGCGCAATGCCACGGCTGTCATCGACTCCATCGACATCGACAGTGATGCAATAGGAGAAGCGGAGTACAACTTCGCCAACTCGCCATGGGGTGAGCGGCTGACGGCTCGCCATGAGGATTTTAACTGCTTGGAGGGCAGCGAACGCTATGACCTGATCATCTCTAACCCACCCTACTTCACCAACGGCGTTCTCCCCACAGGTGATGCCCGCACGATGGCACGCCACACGGGGTCTCTGAGCTATAGCCAGCTTATCGAGGGGGCAGCTAGGTTATTGACTGATGACGGCTCGTTGGCACTCATCTCGCCCACCGATGCCGAGGGGCTCATTATCGAGGCGGCAGCCTTTGCCTCACTTCCCGTGAGACGCCTCACCCGCGTCATCCCGACAGAGGGTGCCGAGCCTAAGCGCACGCTGTGGCAACTGACGCGTCGCGCAATCCCTTATCGGGAAGAGGAGATTACCATCGCCTCGAGGGACGGGTCCTTCACGAGCGAGTATATCGCCTTGACCGGTGCTTTTTACCTGAAGATGTGATAACTGGGAGTGATGGAAACAAGATGGGGCCGTAGCGGAGCTACGGCACGGTGGACTGGGATGGAACAGCTGGCACAGGGGACCGGGTTGGGACATATCATTGCGAGCTTGATAAAAAAACAAAAGTCCCGTGACAAGTGATGTCGATCGGGACCTATATGTTCTGTGTCTCGTGATGCTTCGTCAGCAGTTTGACACAAGGTTGAAGTGTTTTATTATTAAGAAAAAGTCAGTTTTATTTCGTTTGAAGCGTTTCGTTCTTCATCGAAGTCGTAATATTGACTATAGAAACATTGAAAAGTTTAATCACATCTTTATATTTAACTTTCGTTAACTTTTAACCCCTTATTTTGTGGTTTTGAGCGTATTTTTGGATTGAATTTGGGCTGAATTGGAGAGAAATAGTACTTTTGCAGTCCAAATTCAATAATTGAGATTCTACTATATGGCAAAATTTATGATCATCGCGCTCACCGTGATGCTGGTCATGCAAGTGTATGTATCATGGCACGTATGGCGCCTGTTGCCGTTCTCGACACCTGTCAAGGTGGTCGTGATGCTACTCTTGCTGGCGGCACTGTGCTGCATGGTGTTGCAGTTCAAGAGCGACAGCCTGCCATTACCTGTTGCGACGGCGATGTATGAGATAGGGAACTCGTGGTTGGTCATCATGTTCTACCTGCTGATGGCATTCCTGCTGCTCGACATCGGGCGGCTCGTTCATCTGGTGCCCGCCACATGGCTCAAGGACAACGCCATCACCACAACAGTGCTGACTGGCGTGATGCTCACCACATTTATTGCAGGTAACATCCATTACCACAACAAACAACGTCAAGAAATCCACTTCACGACCGACAAGCCGCTGGAGCGACCGCTGAAGGTTGTCATGGTGAGCGACCTGCATGCCGGCTTCCACAACCGCCGTGCCGAGGTGGGACGCTGGGTGAACATGATCAATGACGAGCAGCCTGACCTCATCCTCATCGCTGGCGATATGATTGACGGCAACGTGCGCCCCTTGCTGGCTCAAGGAACGGCCGAGGAGCTGCGGCGCTTCAACGCCCCTGCAATAGCGTGCTTGGGCAACCACGAGTACATTACCGGCATCGACAAATCCCTGAAACTGATTAAGGAAACCGGCATCAATCTGCTGCGCGACGACACCCTCAACATCGGAAACATCACCATCGTTGGGCGTGACGACCGCAGCAACTTCAAACGCAAAGACGTGGCCCAACTGGTTCATGGCATCCCCCGTGACCACTACATTATCATGCTCGACCATCAGCCCTACCATCTTGAGGAAGCCGAAAAGAACGGTGTGGACCTGCAGTTGAGCGGTCACACCCACCGCGGCCAAGTGTGGCCGTTGAACTGGCTCACGGACAGAATGTACGAATGCAGCTACGGTGAGTGGCATCGTGGCAAGACGAATTACTATGTAAGCTCCGGTATAGGCATCTGGGGCGGTAAATTCCGCATCGGTACTAATTCAGAATATGCCGTAATCACCATAACACCCAACAAATAAGAAAACCATTACGAGACATGCATCATCTGCAACAATTCTACACCATTGGACTGCTTCTCGTGTCCAACATTTTTATGACATTTGCCTGGTACGGTCACTTGAAACTGCAACAGATGAAGATCTTCAGCGACAACACGCCGCTCTATGTCATCATCCTGCTGTCATGGTTTCTTGCCCTGCCTGAATACTCCTGCCAAGTTCCCGCCAACCGCATCGGCTTTGACGGTAACGGTGGCCCGTTTAACCTCATGCAACTGAAAGTGATTCAAGAGGTGATTTCATTGAGCGTGTTCACCGTGTTTATGACCGTCTTCTTTAATGGCGAAAGCTTGAGGTGGAACCACCTGGCTGCATTCCTGTGCTTGGTGATGGCGGTGTTCTTTGTGTTCCACAAGTGGTGATTGTTAGTTAGAAGTTAGAAGTTAGAAGTTAGGAGTTAGGGGTTATTTAGTTTTTTGTGAAGAGGGCGGTGATTAGGGTGATGTGACGTGACAGGGAGCCGTCGGTGCTCCACTCGAGGGTGATTCCCAACAGGTCACGCGTCATGGCCTCGATGTCAAAGCCCACTGACTCCAGCGAATGGCGCAACAGTTCGGGATAGCGGCACGGCAAGCCCTCGGGGCGGGTGCAGCCCTCGGGGCACAACGAACAGCGGAACGTGAAACAGCGGCTGCCAGGAGTCTCGCGTTCCATCTCATGCAAGCGGGGCAACAGCGTTTCCCATTCCTGTTCCATAGCCTGACGCCCGACCGCCGCCGACTCCTCAGGCGACTTGCAGGCAGCCCGCGTCGCCTTGTCAAATTCTATGGTCGTCGCCATCAGTATCACGGTCTTGAAACCGTCGCTGACAGTGCGCGGGTCAAAATCAAAGGGCGGACAATTCCACGTCTTGCCATAGCCCGGACATTGCAGACAATACTGCCTGATGCGCTCCACGTCACGGTAACGTGCAATCAACTCGTCGGCCGCGATAGTCACTTGCTTGTTGGTCACTGTATAGTTCATAGCGCAAAAGTACAATAAAAACTTGAAACAGGGGTTGTGGCAATGCCACAACACGGAGAACCGTCAGGGAAATAACTATTAATAATAATGAGGGGGACCAATTTGGTCTCCCTCATTATTATTAATCCCTCATTATTATTAATAAGGTATGGAATCAGTTCTTTTTCTCCTCAGCGGGGGCAATCAGCGTGGTGGCTGCCTTGGCGGCGTTGATGGAGTCCTGCTGAGCCTTGTACTGCTTGGCGGCCTCACTATCGGGCTTCAACCAAGTGTCGAGCCACTTGAAGAACTCGCGCTGCCACAGGATGCTGTTCTGGGGCTTGAGAATCCAGTGGTTCTCGTCGGGGAAGAGCAGCAAGCGAGCGGGCAGGCCCTTAATCTTGGCGGCATTGAATGCCTGGCAAGCCTGGGTGAAGACGATGCGGTAGTCAAGTTCGCCGGCGGTACACATGATGGGGGTATCCCAATTCTGAACGTAGTTCTTGGGGTTGGCCTGAGAGTAGGAGCGCTGTGCGACAGCGTTGTTCTTATCCCAGTACGGGCCACCGAGATCCCACTGCACGAACCACATCTCCTCGGTCTCGAGGTATTGGGCCTCAAGGTTGAAGATACCGGCATGAGCCAGGAAGCAAGCAAAGCGCTTGTTGTGGTTACCAGCGAGGAAGTAAACCGAATAGCCACCGTAGCTGGCACCGACGGCACCAATGTGGTCACCATCGATGTAAGGCTCCTTCTTCATATAGTCCACGGCGCTGATATAGTCGCGCATGTTCTGGCCACCGTAGTCACCGCTGATCTGTGCATTCCACTCGGTACCGAAGCCGGGAAGACCGCGGCGGTTGGGCAGGATAACGATGTAGCCGTTGCTGGCCATGATGCGCATGTTCCAGCGATAGCTCCAGAACTGGCTAACGGGAGACTGCGGTCCACCCTCACAGAAGAGGATGGCGGGATACTTCTTGGTGGGGTCGAAGTTGGGGGGATAGCAAACCCACGTGGTCATCAGCTTGCCGTCGGTGGTGGGCACCATGCGCTTCTCGATGCCGATGGGATCTACCTGAGCAAGAGCCTCGTCGTTGACATGGGTGAGCTGAACGGGTTCCTTACCCATCTCTACACAGAAGACCTCGTTGGGAGTCTGGTAGCTGTGCTGGCAGGTAAACACCTTATCGCCAGCAAATGCCAGGCCGTCGTAGTCACACACGCCCATGGCGATAGTGTCCACCTTCTGGGTGGCGACATCCATGCGGAAGATGGGCTGCACACCCTGGAACGGGCAGATGAAATAGATGGCCTTCTCGTCGGGCGACCAAGCGATAGCGTCAACGCTGTAGTCCCAATTCTCGGTGAGGTCCTTCTTGTTGCCTGCGGCATCCATGAAGAAGATGCGGTTCTTGTCGGCCTCATAGCCGTCATGCTCCATCGAGAGCCAAGCCATCTCGCCCTTGCTGTTGATGATGGGATAAGTGTCATAACCCATCATGCCCTGCGTCAGGTTCTCGGTCTTGCCAGTTTCGAGGTTATACTTGTACAGGTCGCTGTTGGTCGAGAAAGCATAATCCTTACCCGTCTTCTTGCGGCATACATACACCAGGCTCTTGCCGTCGGGGGTCCAAGCCAGAGACTCGATGCCACCCCAGGGCTTCATCGGCGACTCGTAGGGCTCACCCTCGAGCACGTCCTTGACGTTGCCAGCCTTGCTGCCGTCATAGTCGGCCACAAAGGGGTGAGGAATCGTGGTCACCCACTCGTCCCAGTGCTTGTACATCATGTCGTCATAGATCTTGCCCGTGGTGTTCTCCAAATCGGGATAGATGTCCTGAGCCGTCTGACCATACTTGACTTGGGAGATCATCACCACGCGCTTCTCGTCGGGAGAGAAGACGAAGCCCTCGATGCCGTCCTTGATGTCGCTCACGCAGTTGCGGCCACCACCATCAGCATTCATCGTCCACAGTTGCGGTGTCTTGTCCTCGCCCTCTTCCCTGTAGATGAAGGCAATCTTCTTGCCGCCGTCAATCCACACATAGTTGCTCTCGCTGTTGGGCGTGTTGGTGATCTGCTTGCCGTTCTTGCCGTCAACATCCATCACCCAGAGGTCACAGTTACCCTTGTTGGTCTTGATGTCGTAATAGGTCACACCATACAGGACCTTTTTGCCATCAAGCGACACTTGGGGAGCGCCCACGCGTCCCAGTTGATTGAGGAATTCGGGCGTAAACTCTTTCTTCTCCATCGTTGCAGAGGTTTTCTCGGTGGTCGTAGCCTTGCCCGGCGCAGCCTCCTGCTTAGAGCAGGTCGAGGAGCTCAACAGAGCCAAAGCAGCCACTGAGATTGCTGTTAACTTGAATAATTTCATAATTTCTGTTGTTAATGATGTATTATTGTGTTAAATTTGGTTTTTCGGTCATTTCAACCTGCAAAGTTAACTATTTGTTCTTGAAAACGGCGTTTTTTCCGTCTTTTTTGCGCTTTATTTCGCCCTTTTAGATAATTTCACTAATTTTGCAACATAATCAAAATAACTACACTGATGAAATCTCCACACGAATATCGATATCTGTATGGCTTGATCGGCTATCCGCTGGTCCATTCGTTCTCGCGCATCTTCTTTAACGGTAAATTTGAGACCGAGGGCATCGACGCCCAGTATGTCAATTTTGAGATTGAGAACCTGGAACTGTTTCCCGAAATCATCGCGGCCTACCCTAACCTGCACGGATTGAACGTCACCGCGCCCTATAAGGAAGCCGTGATACCCTATCTCGACTCGCTCGATGATGATGCCCGGGAGATAGGCGCGGTCAACGTCATTAAGTGCATCCGCAACGCCAACTCAGGCGACATTATTGAACTGCGTGGCTACAATAGCGACGTGGTGGGGTTTGGCCAAACGCTGGATTCCATCAAGTTTCCCGAGGGCACACGTGCCATGGTGTTAGGCACTGGCGGTGCCGCTAAAGCCGTCAGGACGGCCCTGCGCAAACGCGGCATCGAGGTGCAGCTGGTGTCACGACGCAAGTCGGAACACACACTGATCTATGAGGAAATCACTCGCGCCATGGTGGCCAACTATCACCTGATCATCAACGCCACCCCCGTGGGCAAATACCCGTACGACAACAAATGCCCCGACTTCCCCTACCGTTTCCTGACCAAAGAGCACCTGTGCTATGACTTGATCTACAACCCCGAGGAGACCGTGTTCATGAAGAATGCGGCAAAATATGGTGCCGCCACCAAAAATGGCCTCGAGATGCTGCTGTTGCAGGCCTTTTCGTCCTATGAGATTTGGACAAGCTAAATAGGAGTTAGGAGTTAGGAGTTAGAAGTTAGGAGTTATTCTTTTTGCTATGATGCCACAATCGGTGTTGTCCAGAGTTCCCGTGTTGAGGATTCTCTTGCCACTGATGGTGGGTATCGTCATGCATGAGGTGTGGCATTGCACGTGGGCGCCATTGTCGCTTATCGTCGTGGCTGTTATTGCCTACCTGTGGATGGCACGACTGGGGAAGGCACCTGCAAGGCAGTTGCGCCTTCGCCGCTATTACATTGTTCCACTGGCCGTTATCGCATTGTCATTAGGGTGGCTGGCCGCCATCATCCATTGCCCGCCGCACTTGAGTGCCGAGCAACGGAACGGAAGATTCTTGACGGGAAGGGTTATCGGTCTGGAATACACCGACTTCTCGATGCGCATGACGCTCGACGTGATTGACACCGACCTGCCTAAATGTCGCGTGTTGGTATCCACTCGCGGCTGTGACTACAACGCCAAGGCTGGTGACCTCATGACGTGGCCAGCAGCACTCGATGACGTGCAAGGCACCGGTAATCCCTACGAGATGGACTATGCCATGCTGATGCTCCACGGCAAGGGCATCCGCTACCAGCAGCACTTGCCTGCCAGTCAAGTGAAGAAGACAGGGTATTCCCCTACCCTTTTCACGCGCTTGGCTAACGTTCGCCGCTCGATGGCAAACAAGGTGTTCAACTCGATGCTGTCGCCCGATGCCCAACACTTTGTGGTGGCCTTGCTGCTTGGTGACAGCCATTACATTGACAAGGCTACCCGATCCGAGTTCTCGTCGGCCGGTATCGCCCATGTGCTGGCATTGAGCGGACTGCACGTGGGGCTGATTGCCCTGCTCATCTATTGCCTGCTATTCCCGCTTGACTACATCGGGCTGAAGAAGTTGCGTTTAGTAATAACGTTAGGTGCCATTGCCCTGTTTGCCGTGTTCACCGGGTTGTCGCCCAGTGTGGTACGTGCCACGGTGATGACCGGGTTTGTTTTTGCCTCACTGGTATTCCATCGGCGTTCGGTGCCACTCAACGCCCTCGCCATGGCCGCGCTCGTCATTCTGGTGTTCTCGCCGTCCGACCTGTTCAATGTGGGTTTCCAGCTCAGTTTCATCACAGTGGGGTCAATCTTGCTGTTTGCACGGGTGCCCGAACGGTTGCGCAGCGACAAGCAGTGGGTCAATCATCTCACCACGACAGTCATCACATCGGCCGTCGCCATGCTGTCCACCGTCGCGCTGACTGCCTACTATTTCCATAACGTGTCACTCATGTCAGTCATCGCCAATGTGCTTGTGCTGATGCTCATGCCCGTGTTTATGGTGCTGGCGGCGGTCATGCTGCTGGTAACTGCCGCGGGGCTTGAATGGCCCATGCTGAACCGCACCCTCGATGCCATCTACCAGTATTTCCACGGGGTCGCGCGCATGGTCAACGCCATGCCCTTGTCACATGTGAGCGGAGTGTACGTGAGTGCCATCGGAGTTGTCCTCTATTTTGTCATCATGGGGTTTGTCATCGTGTGGCTTTACCGTCGCAAGAGGCGCTACCTGGCGCTGGCAGGCATCGCATTGCTTGTCGCAGTGGCACACTGGGGATGGCTGCAGTGGCACACGCCCCGTCGCGGATGCGTCTTGTTCAACTCCTACACGTCAACCCCTGTGCTCTACTATGATGACGGCAAAGGCTATGTGTGGATTCCCGACAACGAGGATACCGATTTAGCGGAATTTGAGCGCCATCATGCAGGATTCCTGGCGCGCTACAACATCGGAGAATTGACGATAGTGCCCGAGGACAGCACCTTGGCGGTGGAGGGCGCCTTGTTCAAGCCGCCTTACGCCCAACTGATGGGACACCGAGTGCTCGCCGTGGGCCGTGGCCATTGGAAAAGCGCCACCACCGACCACAGAGAAGCCGTCGACGACATCATCGTGACCAAGCGCTACCACAGCACCGCCAGCAAGCTGCGGGAACTATACCAATTCAAACGGTTGATTATCAGCGGCGCCCAACAGCCCGACGCCATTCAGTCGATGCAACGTGAATGCGACACGCTAGGCATTCACTGCCATGCCCTGGCAACACAGGGGGCAGTCATCGAGGAGCAGTGAGATGCTGGACAATGGGGCCGTGGCAATGCCACGGCACAGGGGACCGGGCGGGAAATGCTTCACATTGCCACGGCACAGGGGACCGGGCGGGAATGGTTACTCTTTGAAAGCGTTCCAGCCTTGGGCGCGGATTTCCATTTCCTGGTTGTCGCGGGTGACCATGTAGGCGCCCAGGTCGGGCTTGGTGATGTGGCCGATGAGGCGGGCGGTCTTCATGCGGGCTACCTTGTCGTGGTCGGCCAGGGGGACGGTGAACAGCAGCTCGTAGTCCTCGCCACCGTTCATGGCAGCGGTGACCAGATTCATGTTCAGTTCCTCGGCCATGATGGCGGTCTGGTAGTCGATGGGGATGCGCTCCTCATAGACTCGACAACCGACGCCCGACTGCTTGCAGATGTGCAGCAACTCGCTCGAGAGGCCGTCGCTGACATCCATCATCGCCGTGGGACGGATGCCCAACTCGTGCAGCTCGTCGATGACGTCGCGGCGGGCTTCGGGCTTAAGTTGCCGCTCGATGATGTATTCCTTACCCGAGAAATCAGGCTGGAAATCCTCGTCCTTGACCTGAGCACTCACACGGCGCTCACGTTCGAGCAACTGCAGTCCCATATAGGCCGCACCCAGGTTGCCGCTCACGCAGATGAGGTCGGTGTCCTTAGCGCCCGAGCGATAGACGATATCGCCCTCAGGAGCCTCGCCCAAGCAGGTGACGCTGATGATAAGACCCGTTACCGATGCGCTGGTGTCGCCCCCAACGAGGTCCACACCATAATGCTCACAGGCGATGCGCATGCCCTCGTAGAGCTGCTCAATGTGCTCCAGGGTGAAACGCTTGCTGATGCCTAACGACACTGTGACCTGGCGCGGAGTGCCGTTCATGGCATAGACGTCACTCAAATTCACCACAATGGCTTTGTAACCCAGATGCATCAACGGGACATAGGTCAGGTCGAAGTGGATACCCTCGAGGAGCAGGTCGGTCGTGACCAGCGTCTCGCGGTCCTTGCCATAGTTGATTACTGCGCAGTCATCGCCCACACCACGACGTGTGGACTCATTGCGCACGGGAAATGAGCGGGTGAGGTGCTCAATGAGCCCAAACTCGCCCAAAGTAGAAATCTCGGTTTCTTTCATTTTTACATGCGGGTTATCATTTCCTGGACGAGCATCGCCATGATGGGCTGGGCTGCCGCGGCGGCCTTCTGCACTTCCTCATGGGAGGCCTTCTCGACGGCACCCTCAACGCCCAGGTCGGTGATGATGGAGATGCCAAAGACCTCGATATCGCTGTGACGGGCCACAATGACCTCGGGGACAGTGCTCATGCCCACAGCGTCACCACCGATGCGCCAGAAGTAGCGGTACTCGGCAGGCGTCTCGAAGGTCGGTCCCTGGGTGCCCACATAGACGCCCTCCATCAAGCGCACGCCTTTTTCCTTGGCAATATCCTTCGCCAATTTGACCAGGCGGGGGCTATAGGCATCGACCATGGCCGGGAAGCGGGGTCCCAGCTCGTTGATATTCTTGCCATGCAAGGGGTGCTCGGGAAAGACGTTGATGTGGTCGGTGATGATCATGAGGTCCCCCACCCTGAAGTTGGGGTTCATGCCACCGGCTGCATTGGATACAAAGACCGTCTTGATGCCGATGGCCTTCATCACCCTGATGGGGAAGGTCACCTCCTGCATCGAGTATCCCTCGTAATAGTGGAAGCGTCCTTGCATCGCCATGATATACTTGCCAGCCAGGTTACCGAAGATAAGGCAGCCCTTGTGTCCCTCAACGGTCGAAACAGGGAAATTGGGAACTTCGGCATAGGGGATTTCCACCTCGATGTCGATGTGATTGACCAGAGCGCCCAGACCGCTGCCCAGGATGATGGCAGTCTCAGGCAGTTTGCCCGAAACTCGCTGCTTGATGAATTCGCTGGTTTGCTGAATCTTCTCCAGCAAGTTGATTTGATGTGCCATAAGCAGTCTTTTTTTTCAATTATGGTTTTTAGTGGATTGATGAGAGTCAGTTTTCCAGCCCTTCGATATTACGTTCCAAGTCCTCGATGAAGCTGGAGCCTTCCATTTCGAGGAATCCCACCCTCATGGGGATGTAATAGATGCAGGAACGCATCGTTGGCGGATAATATGGATTGTTCATGATGCGCACGGCATCCTTCTCGGTAGTAATGATGAACTTGCGCTTGCCCTCAAGGCTGTTGAACACCTTGAAGATGTCGCTGAAATCGCGGCGCGTGAAGAAGTGATGGTCGTCGAAGTGCATCACCTTCAATGACCTGCAATACTGGCGCAGGTAGCGCACAAGCGGCTTGGGTGTCGCAATACCTGTGAGGCACAGGATGGAGTCATCCTCGCGCAGCCACTGCAACGAGGACAGCTGTGGCGACTGGACGGGGAACACCGGCACCGGGTCGGCATAACGGATGTTGCTGAAGTATAGCTGCTGTGAAGGGAAGAGGTCCAGGTTCTTTTTCATCATCCTGATATCCATCGCCGTCAGGTCGGTGGGACACTTGGTCACCACCACCATGTCACAGCGCAGGAGCCTCTCGGAGGGCTCGCGCAATGTGCCAAGCGGCATGAGTTTGTCCTCGTACGGTGGGCGGTTGAAGTCCACCAGCACGATGTTCACTTTGGGCTTGACATAGCGGTGCTGGAAGCCGTCGTCGAGCAGAATCAGGTTGATATCAGGATTGATGCGCAGGAGCTCACGGATGCCCTTGCGGCGGTTCTCGCACACGGCAAAGGTAATCAAGTTGCCATACTTGCGGTAAATCTGATAAGGCTCATCACCGATGTCACGAGGCGACATGTTGTCGCTGGCAAGGATGAATCCCTTGGTCTTGCGCTTGTAGCCACGGCTGAGCACCGCCACGTTATAGCGGCGGTAGAACGACTCGATGATATACTCGACATGAGGCGTCTTGCCCGTGCCTCCCACGGTGATATTACCCACCGAGACGACAGGGACATCAAATTCCTCCTGTGGCAGCAATCCGATGTTAAAAGCCGTGTTGCGTAGCCACACACCGACGCCATATCCCCATGAGAATGGCGTCAGCAGTGCATTCATGATAGACTTGCGCTGGTCCTTGTTCAATATCTTGGACAGGTCAATGTTCATTTAGATTTAGAGATAATAGACCTTAGACGTTATACGTTTGGTGAAATGAGGTTACATGCGGATTCTTTCCTCAGGCATGAGGCAGAGGATGCGGTCACGTCCCAAGATGGCCTGCAGTTGCTTGTGCCAGTCATAGAGCATGCCCATCTCTCCCTGCAAACGCGACTCGTAACTTTGTACCATGTACTTGTCAAGCAGCGACATGAAGGGGTCTTCAAGAGCAGGATAGTTCTGAGTCTCGTAATCATCACCCAGATTTGCTTTCTTGGCAACCCAAGCCACTGCCTCGCGAATGCCACCGAACTCGTCCACCAGACCAATCTGCTTGGCGGTGAGTCCGTCCCAAACACGTCCCTCGGCGATCTTCTTGATAGAATCCTGAGTGACGTGGCGGCCATCGGCGCAACGCTTGGTGAAGAGCTCGTAGCCCTCGTTGATCATGTTCTGCAGAGCAGCGCGCTGTGCGGGAGTCAGCTTCTTACCCATGGCACCCGCGTCGCCATTCTCATTGGTCTTGACCGTAGCCATGTGAACACCCAGCTTGTTCTCGATGAGGTTCTCATAGGAAGGAATGACGCCAAAGATACCGATCGAACCGGTGATGGTGGTGCGCTCGGCAAAGATGCGGTCGGCGGCACACGAGATGTAGTAACCACCCGATGCGGCATAATCACCCATCGACACGGCGATGGGCTTACCAGCAGCCTTGAAATCCATCACAGCCTTCCAAATCTGCTCACTGCCGAATGCGCTGCCACCAGGCGAGTTGACCCTGAGCACCATACCCTTGACGTTATCATCCTTGATGAGGTCATGGATGGTCTCACTCAGTTTCTCGCTGTCGATGCCTTCCTCGGCGGGGCCGATGCTGCTACCGCCATCGATTTCGCCCACGGCATAAACCACTGCGATGTGGTCACCGATAGACATTTCCTCGAGATCTGAAACCAGGTCTTCGGGATATACATAATTCAAATCGTCATCCTTATCCACCTCGGTGCGGGCACGCAGGATGTTGTCCATCTCGGTGCTGTAAACCAGCTTGTCCACGAGTTTCTGCTTCATGAGTTCAGTGGCCTTGAAGGTAACCACCACACTGTCACATAATGAATTGAGAGCAGCGTATTGGAGCTTGCGGTCAACGGCGATGCTATCGAGCATTTCCTTCCAGATCACGCCCAGATAGTGTTCCTGCTGTAAGCGGTTGGCTTCGCTCATATCATCAAGCATATAAGGCTCGACGGCACTCTTGAAGGTGCCCACACGCACCACCTGCATCTCAACACCCACCTTGTCAAACAGTTTCTTCATGTAGGGCGTTATCGATGCCAAGCCATGCAGGTCAACGGCACCCACAGGATTCAGGAATATGCTGTCGGCAACGCTGGCAAGGTAATAGTCGGCCTGATTGATGCCCTCGTAGCCATAGGCAGCAATCCACTTGCCGCTCTTCTTGAACTCCTTGAGGGCGCGCCTCACAACCTGCAATGTTGCAGGTGCGGCGCTCACGCCATTACACTCGATGTAAATACCATCCACCTTGTCATTCTCGGCAGCATTCTCGATGGCCGACACGAGGGTGTTCAGTCCCATGCTGCTGGGTAAACCTTCGTTACGCAGCACCGACATCATGTCGATGGGTTCCGAGCCGCTGCGTTCGGTGATTTCGGTGCCCAGATCGAGTTTGAGAATCGAATGCTTGGAAACATTCACCGTCTTCTTGCTACCTCCCATGCACGCACCCATGATGCCAATGCTCATGATGGCTAAGAACATGAAAAAAAGGAGAGCCAGAATCGTGCCAACTATTGAGCCGCACACGACAAGGATAAATTTCTTCATCATAACTGTACAGTATTTATTCGTTTGTATTTATAATCGATTTAATTTCAAAAGATTAATGCGATATCAGCGTCAAACGGCCACCGACATCAAAATCCAATCTACAAAGGTAACACAAGTCAAGGACAGAACAAAAAGAAATCCTTCTTTTTTTATGTCTTGACGCCGCACACCTTAGTTAAACGGCAAAGGTAACGCATTTTCCCGACAATTATCACAATTGCAGCTAAAAAATTAGCAATGTGCGGCCCATTAACACAACATCAACACGAACAACGGCGCTGAATGGCGACCGGGAAGTCCCCCTATTGATTCAAAATGGCGTCGATAATGGCGATGATGTCGGCGATGTTGACGATGCCGTCGAGGTTGACATCACAGCTCGAGGAAAAGGCCCCTGACAAGATGGCGTCGATGACGATGCTCACGTCAGCGATATTCACCACGTAATCGCCATTCACATCGGCCGACTCCTGATAACCGATGGGTAGAATCGTGCCGAACTCTTTCCAGTAGTCGGTGTTGCGATAGGTCTCTACCGCCTCTTGGGGGACATAGAGCGTGGATTTCTCATAAGAGAAACTGAACTTCGATACTTCAGGAGGGGTGGTGGCCTTGCAGATGATCTCGGTAAGCATGTCGCATTGAGCAAATGCCCAAGATTCAATCTTGGTCACTGAGGCAGGAATCACTACGCTTGTTATCTTCTCGCAGTTGTCAAAGCCATACATGCCAATGCCAACGACGCCGTCAGGAATGAAGGCATTATCACATGCTGTTAGCAGGTAGTTGCTGGCCGTGCGGATGATGGCATTGCAACCGCCACGAGAGTCATAGAACTGGTTGTCTTCACTGACCTGGATGCTCTCCAAACTTTTGCAAGCGAGGAATGCCATATTGCCGATGCTGGCAACCTTAGCAGGGATGAAGATGCTGGTGAGATTTGTGAACGCAAAGGCGCCAATTCGGATTTCAGTCACTGAATCAGGGATGACGATGCTGGTAAGCCCGCTGGATTCAAACAGGCTGCTGGAAATCACAGTGAGTCGCTCCGGCAAAGTAACGGAACGCAATTCAGCGCATTGAGTGAACGCGCCATTACCTATTTCAGTCACTGAATTGGGGATGCTGACGCTCCGCACTCCACTGTTGCGGAAGGCATCTGACGCGATGCGGGTGACTGTGCTGGGGATTATCACAGAGCGGAGGTTGCCGCATTCTTCAAAAGCACAACTGCCAATGTCGGTGACAACATAGGTTTTTCCTTGATATTCAACCACCTGGGGTACTTCCACATTGCCGTAGTATAGTCCGACAATGTGAATCCAACCTTCCATATCGTTCCATGAATCGCCATAGGTGACGCTGACGGTCGAGTCGCCGTCATTGATATTGTAGTAAATGCCATCGACCATAAAGTCGTAGGCATTTGCCGCCATTGAAACCAGCAGCAACAATACAGTTAATAATGACTTTTTCATAATCGTTTAGTTTTAAATGAATAATTAGGTAAATCTACGAGAATACAGAATTTCACTCAGGAGGGGTCCTGTGGATGAGGCAACGGCTGGCGTAGAGTGCGAGCGCGAGGCTGACGACAAGGCTGACGAGGGCAAGCCAGGGAAAGGCGCCGTCGGCTGGGATGCCGATGTTGTCGCCATAATCAGCCGGGACGATGCCCAAGTTGGAAAGGTAACTGAAAACGACAACAGTGCTGTTATTCAACGTGTGGGCAATAATGGGCACCCACAGACTGCCGGTCCACACAAGCAGGTAGCCAAGCCAGAGCCCGAGCACCATGCGAGGGAAGAAACCGTAGAACTGCATGTGGAAGGCGCTGAAGACGATGGCGACGATCCACACGACGGCATGCTTGCCCAAACGGCTGTCCTGCATCATGCGCAACATGGCGCCGCGAAAGAGGATTTCCTCGCTCAAACCCGCCATCACTCCCACGACAAAGACACAGGCGATGAGGCCGCCCACGGTGTGGATGTCAAGTATCTGCTCGGTGGTTTGGGCGGCGCTGTCCTCCATGGCCCGCATCCAGTGCTCGATGCCACTGAGCGAGGCAGGCAGCGACATGGCCTCATTGGCCGTCACAAGCCAGTTCATGGCAGGTATCGAGACGAGATAGAAAGCCACTACGACGAGCAGCGCTTTGGCGCTGGGAGCCTTGTCGAGTGCCATGGCGCGCCAGGGACGGCGATAAAAAATGGCCATGGCCACCACCGCTGGCAGGATGAAAGCCACGACGTCTTGTATTGTGAGCATCATCAGCAAATTCTTACCGGGGGCTAAATAGAGTACTACCGAAGCCGCCATCAGCCCCAGGCCCATCATACACAATAACACGAGCAGACGCGTGCTCAATTTCATCGGTGAACGACTTTCCATCATTTTCATTTTTTTATGCTGCAAAATTAAACAAAATTTCATAAATGTGGTCTAATAAACAAAACATAAACATTTAAATCCTCACAGATTATGAAAAAAATAATTCTACTTTTTGGCATGATACTCACCTTGGGGTTATGTGCCAGCGCACAGTCCAATCCCGATGAGAACAACATCGAGAATGACGATAGCATCAAGCTCCAGTTCATCACTCCAGCCGAACCCGTACAGGAAACCGAGCAGGAAATCAAGGAACGCGAGAAACGGCTTCGCCAGCACAACGACAAGGTTGCCTATGCCAAAGCATCCAACTCGATGCGCCGCGGATACTTTGTCCTGACCGCCGACAATATCCAGATTGGCCCAACCAGCTACCGCCATTTTGACATCAGGGACAACTTCAACTTCATCCTTGTCCAGGACGAAGACGGCATTATCCAGTATGCTCTGAACAACGGGCTCCCTGGAACCAACGGCTTGGGTGGCTGGACCGGTAAGGGGCGGGTGCGCAACAAACGCCTGAGTTATTCAGACAACGGCGACGTGCACATGCAGTATCAATTGTTTAGCGGCAGCGTGAATGCCACGATCAATATCACCCTGTTCAACAACAGCAAACGCGCCGTGGCCACCATCAGCGGAGGGGTTCCCATCACCATGTATGGTGACATTCTCCCCTATCGCGACGAGAAACATCGGTAAGCGGTAAGCTGTTAGCAATCAGCGGGGATGAGGCAATATATCCGGCATCTGGCCGTTTAGCAATTATAAACTCTTAATCAAACTTGAAAATGAAACCATCCACGATCATCAACACACTGGCCGCAGTGGCGCTCACGACCTTCTTCACGGCCTGCGCTAACGACGCCTTTTTCACCTTTGACAACGTAGACGAGCAACCTGTGAAAAAGAACATCAGTTTGACCGAGGCCCAGCAGCAGATGCGCGACAACAACAATGACTTTGCCTGCAACTTGTTCCGCACCATCTACGAGATGAATGATAAAGATAGCAGCATGGTGCTGTCGCCCATCAGCGTGAGCTACGTGCTGGGCATGCTCAACTGCGGCGCCGACGGCAACACACGCGCTCAGATTACCGACGTTCTTGGGCTGGGCACTTCGTTACAGGAAATCAACGAGTACTTCAAGAAGATGATTGATGAAGCCCCCGTTGTTGACCCGAAAGTGACGGTTAAAATCGCCAACTGCATCGAGGCCAACTCGGCAATGGACATCACGCTCATCCCAGAGTATCAGGCTAATATGCAGAAGTATTACGATGCTGAAATTGGCAGCCTGGATTTCTCGCTGAGAAGCAGCCTGGACCACATCAACAACTGGTGCAACACCCATACCAACGGCATGATCCCCACAATCTTAGACGAACTTCATCAAGATGCAGTGGCGTACCTATTGAACGCTGTCTATTTCAAGGCCACATGGACTGAGAAATTTGATTCTAAGGAGACTCGTGACATGGACTTTACGAAGCAGGACGGCACGACCGTCAAACGTCCGATAATGCACCTCAAGACTAATGCCGTTTACGGCCAGAACGACTTGTGCAAGATGTTGCGCTTGCCTTACGGCAGCAATGGCTACAGCATGTATGTGCTGCTCCCCAACGAGGGTAAGACCGTGGACGACATCATCGAGAGCATTTCGGCAGAAACGTTGAAGCAGCAACAGACCAAACAAATGACAACCTGTGCGGTCGATATCCTGATGCCTCGTTTCACCACAAGCGACATGACTAAACTCGAAGCCCCACTCTCAGCGTTAGGCATGCCGCAGGCATTTACCCCCTTTGCAGAGTTCCCCAATATGGCCCAAGGTCGCAACCTGTATGTGTCGAAGATGCTGCAGAAGGCTAAAATCGAGGTTAACGAAGAAGGCACCAAGGCCGCTGCGGTCACAGTTGTCGAGACGCGCACCTGGTCATCGTCCAATCCTACTGTATGGAAGTTCCACGCCACACGCCCGTTTGTATATTACATCATGGAAGAGAGCACCCAATCCATCTTCTTTATGGGCACTTACTGCGGCGACTAACTTTTATCAGCTAATGACTCAATAAACTATAGAATAAGGCATGGTAATAGATGACTCCCCATGAGGGAGCAACAGGCCGCGCGCCCCGCCCGAGTTCACCCCATGCTCGGCGGGGCGCACTTTTTCCCTTAGAATAATGACTTACTCGGGAAGGAATGGCGCTATCTCCCGGGTGAAGAGGTCACGGCGGACGATGCGGTAGTGCGGAGCGTAAGCATCGCGGTAATTGGAGGAGTGGCTGATGGCATACTTGCCTTGGGACAAGACACTGTCGATGAAGCGCTTGTCTTCACCATAATCAGGCAGGTTGAGGTTCATTTGATCAAGGACCTTGATGATGATTTTCCACTGTGCGGCCCAGTCGGCCACAGCGGGCCTGTTGGCACCGTCAGCACTGGCGATGAAGGCGTCAAGCAGGGCGTCGGCACTAATCAGCCCCTCATGGACGGCACGCAGGCTCACACGCACGTAATTGCCATAGATGCCACAGGGTTCCCAATACCATGGCAGCAGGTCGTCGGCAGTGGTGGTGGCAAGTTCCTGATCAAGATAGGACTTGACTGTAGCCGTGTCGCTCACCAGATGCTCGGCACCCATATAGTCCTGGAAACAAGACTTGTAGATATCCAACAGCCGCGCCTCGGGGTACTGTTGCAACAGCCCCGTGACAAAGCCCTCGATGGTTTGCCCCTGTAAGGTCATGCTGCAGATACCCATCATGATAATGCCCAAGATTCTTTTTATCATACACAAAATGATTATTGAAGCATGTCGAGGAACTGGTCCTCGTTGATGATGTCGATGCCCAGTTTGCGGGCTTTCTCCAGTTTGGCGGGTCCCATGTTCTCGCCCGCGAGGATAAAACTGGTCGCGCTGGAGATACTGCTCACGTTCTTGCCGCCGTTCTGCTCAATCATTGCCTTGTATTCCTCGCGAGAATGCTTGGCAAACACGCCGCTGATAACGACTTTCTTGCCCAAGAGTTTGTCGGTCTGTCCCGCCGTTTCCTCCTCGGTGAGGGCAAGTTGCAAGCCAGCCGCACGCAGGCGCCCAACAAGGACACGGTTGCGCTCCTCGGCAAAGAAATCGACGATGGATTGGGCGATTTTGGGCCCTATCTCGGGGATGGCGGCCAATTGGTCGGCAGGCATCGACATGAGGGTGTCGATGTCGCGGGTGTGACGTGCCAGCACCTTGCCCGTCGTCTCGCCGACAAAGGGTATTGACAGGGCAAAAATCACCCTGGCATATGGCACGCTGCGGCTCGCCTCCAAGCCACGCAGGATGCGCTGCGCGCTCTTTTCCTGGAAACGGTCGAGGGCGGTGAGTTTTTCCTGAGTGAGGTCATACAGGTCGGCGACATCATCAACCAGACCACTCTTGTTGAGGATAATTGCCACTTCCTCGCCGATGCCGTCGATATCCATCGCGTGCCGCCCGACAAAGTGCTCGATGCGGCCACAAATCTGAGGACCGCAGCCCCACTTGTTGGGGCATACCCATGCCGCCTCGCCCTCGACGCGCTGCAACGGCGTGCCGCAAGCGGGACAATGGGTGACAAAGGCGATAGGGGCGCTGCCCGGCTGACGCCGTTTCTCGTCCACCCCGACAATCTTGGGGATGATTTCCCCACCCTTCTCCACATAGAGCATGTCCCCGTCGTGGATGTCGAGTTGCGCGATAATGTCGGCGTTGTGCAACGAGGCACGCTTGACGACAGTACCGCTCAGCAGCACCGGGTCGAGGTTGGCAACCGGAGTGATGACACCCGTTCGCCCGACCTCAAAGGAGACAAACTGCAGGCGTGTGCATTCACGTTCAGGAGCGAACTTGTAGGCTATCGCCCACCTCGGTGACTTGGCCGTAGCCCCCAGGTTGAGTTGTTGACGCAGGGAGTTGATCTTGAAGACAAGTCCATCGGTGGCAACGGGCAGTTTCTTGCGCTCCACATCCCAATGTCCGATGAAATCCTTGACCGCCTCGATGCTGGGAAGAATCGACATCTCTCCCGTCTTGAATCCCCAGCGCTTGAGTGCCATGATGCTGTCGTAGTGCGTCTCAAAGGGCAGGTTGTCGCCCAACAGGAAATAGAACACGGCATCCAGGCCGCGACGGGCCACCTCGGCACTGTTTTGCAGCTTGAGGGTTCCGGCGGCGGCGTTGCGCGGGTTGGCAAACAACGGTTCCTCGTTGAACTGGCGTTCCTGATTGAGTTTTTCAAAACTCTGCCAAGGCAGCACGATCTCGCCCCGCACCTCAAACTTGTCAGGTAGGTCGATAAAGCCTGTAATCTCGAGAGGTACCGACTTGATGGTGATGACGTTGGCGGTGACATCATCGCCTTGCACACCGTCGCCACGAGTCACGGCACGCACCAGGCGCCCGTGCTCATAGGTCACCGAAATCGACGTTCCGTCATACTTCATCTCGCCGACAATCTCGATCGCCTCGCCTCCCAAGCCATCCTGGGCACGGCGCAGGAAGTCCTGCACCTCCTCGATGCTGTAGCTGTTGGAGAGAGACATCATGGGCCGCTCGTGACGCACCTGGGTGAAGCCCTTGCTGATGTCGCTGCCAACGCGCTGTGTGGGCGACAAGGGGTCCTGATACTGCGGATAGTCCCGCTCCAGGTCCTGAAGCTCACGCAGCAAGGCGTCAAACTCCTGATCGCTCACTGTGGGAGCATTGAGTACATAATAATTATGATTGTGGCGGTTGATGATTTCCCGCAATTCCTTAATCCGTTGTTCAAAAAGGTCCATGAAAAACAAAAATTAGCATGAATTGATGCGCTAAAGTAGTGTTTTTTTCTCAAAAACGTCGCATAGATTTCATTTTTTGTTAAATTTGCGGGTGTAATTCAGAGCATAACCAATGAGCATATGAAAAAAATCGTGAAGTGTGTGTTGATCATAGCCGCCCTGGCGGCCGTCACCTTGCCGTTGAGCAGCTGCTTTCGGCAAGATATGGTGATGTATGAGGATGGTGAGTTTGACGGTGCCGATTTCTCAGATTACGACCTCATGTTGAATGCCGAGATTGAAATGGATGACATCAACCGTGACTAATCCGCGTCTCCTGTCGGCCATGAGTGCGTTTCCCATTGTGGTTTTTTCAATTAAAAATCATTAATAGGGCTATAAATCATGTGTTATAACCGATTAGGATAGTGCAAAATGGTCAATTTGTCACATTTTGAACCCAATTTAACATTCCGTTAAAGATTCTTTTTATATATTTGCAGCCAATTATTATAAAAACATCAATAGCGGCGACTGCCGTTGGCGATGAATCAAGACAATAACAAACTATATATGAACTTATTAGAAAATAAGTTAGCACGATATGATGAGCCGCAGAAGGCAAAAGCCGCGGGCATCTATCCCTACTTCCGCGCCATTTCGAGCGAACAGGACACCGAGGTCATCATGAATGGCAAGCGTATCCTGATGTTTGGTTCCAATTGCTACTCCGGCCTTGTCAATGACGAACGTATCAAGCAAGCCGCCATCGAGGCCACTGAAAAGTATGGCACCGGTTGCGCCGGTTCGCCCTTCCTGAACGGCACGTTGGACCTGCACAAACAGCTCGAGCGCAAACTTGCCGACTATGAGGGCAAAGAGGATGCGATGATTTACAGCACAGGCTTCGGCGTGAACCTGGGTGTCATCTCGACGCTCACAGGCCGCGACGACTATATCCTGTGGGACGAGCAGGACCACGCCTCGATCATCGAGGGCCGCCGCCTGTCGTTCTCCAACTCGCTCAAGTACCGCCACAACGACATGGCGTCGCTGGAGGCCCAACTCAAGAAGTGCGAACCCGATCGCGTGAAGCTCATCGTCACCGATGGCGTCTTCTCGATGGAAGGCGACGTGTGCAAGCTCCCCGACATCGTGGACCTGGCACACAAGTACAACGCCAGCATCATGGTTGACGAGGCCCACGGCATCGGCGTGTTTGGCGAGGGCGGCCGCGGCGTGTGCGACCACTTCGGCCTGCGCGACGAGGTGGACCTGATCATGGGCACCTTCTCTAAGTCGATTGCTTCGCTGGGCGGTTTCATCGCCACCAGCAAAGTCATCACCAACTACCTGCGCCACCATTCCCGCAGCTACATCTTCACGGCGAGCATCACGCCAGCCTCGACCGCTGCGGCCATGAAGGCCATCGACATCCTCATCAGCGAACCCGAGCGCCAGGAGCACTTGTGGAAAATCACCCACGAGGCACTGCAAGGTTTCCGCGACATGGGTTGCGAGATCGGTCACACCGAGACGCCCATCATCCCGCTGTTCATCCGCGACAACAACAAGACGTTTGCCATCACCCGCGACCTGCTCGAGGAAGGCATCTTTGTCAACCCCGTCGTGTCGCCCGCCGTTGCACCCAACGACACGCTCATCCGCTTCAGCCTGATGGCGACGCACACCCACGAGCAGGTGGCATTCGCCCTGGAAAAGATCCAGAAGGTATTCCGCGCCTACGGCCTGGTTCCCTGAACACGACTACACATTATTTAATTTACATATTGAAGCCATCGCATCTTACCCTGACGCGGTGGCTTCGATGCTTCTACAGCCCTGTCAAAACCAGCCATAGGGGCACAAAAAGCGAATTTTCATGCCATTAGCGAAAAAAAAGTCCAAAAACATTTGCTTGATAAAAATGTATTAGTAATTTCGCAACATCAAAACGTAAACATTAGAACAACATCTATATTGTTATGATTTACAAATTTGTCATAGTCTCGGACGACGCCGATAACTTTAAACTGCAGATTGCCATCGACTCGACAGCCACGTTCATGCAACTGCGCAACATCATTCTTGACTCGATTGGCTACAGCAAGGAACAGATGGATTCATTCTACATCTGTGACGAGGACTGGAGCAAGGAAAAGGAAGTGACCTGCATCGACATGGACACAGATAGCGACGAGGATATCTGGATCATGGACGACACCCAACTCGATGAGCTCATTGAGGAGGAAGGCCAACGAATGAAGTTCGTGTTTGACTACATGACCGAGCGTTTCTTCAAGGTGAAGCTCAAAGAGGTCATCCCCGGCAAGAACCTGCACGACCCCCTGTGTGAGCGCAAGGTGGGCAACCCGCCAGCCGAGAACGTTGACATCAGCGACTTCATCACTATCCCCAAGATTCCCGATGCCACCAACATCGAGCCCATCGACAAGAGCGAGTTCTATGGTGACGAGGAATATGACGAGGACGAGATTTCTGACTTCGAGGAGCTTGACAGCATTGTCGGCGACGACTATTGATTCCATCAAGACCACTGGCCCGAGACACCAAGCGGCACATTAAACGGAATTAATTTTGAGATTTCGAGAAGAAAGATTACCTTTGCAGCGTTAAAACAATCATTCAGGACATGAAGAAATCAGTTTTAGCATTGAGTGCCCTTGCCGCCATCGCCATGATGTCGTGCATTGGCGGAACCGAGAACGGGGAGCAGACCGAAGCCCCCGTTGACACCGTCGAGCAAGCCATCGACAGCACGATGCAGGTGACCGGTGTCGCCATCGACGGCGCGATGAACAGCGTCTATCTCAAGGTGGGTGAAGACACCATCGAGTTCACCTACCCCGACCTCGATGCCGACCACAGGGACTCCTGGGACATCAACGACACGTTGACGGTCCAATACTACGTCACCGAGAGCGGTGACAGCGTCACCAACGTCATCAACGAGAATGCCTGACGCCCCACTCCACCACGAGGAGGCAAGACATAATGTTGCGGTAGTAGCTCAGTTGGTAGAGCATCAGCTTCCCAAGCTGAGGGCCGCGGGTTCGAGTCCCGTTTACCGCTCAAAGTATGAAAGTGTTGAAAATCAAGAAATTGATGCTTGATTTTTGGCACTTTTTCTTTTGGAGAAAACGCTCGAAATGTCCCCAAAGATTGAGCGTGATTCATCTATTGCTTATGGTATTGTGCAGTGAAGAGAGAGATAAAAGTCATTATCTGGAATATTTAATGGACATAAATATACTATTTGTTCCGATGTTGCGTTATTATCATGTAACCATGGTATAACTGGATACCATAAGAGACCTAATTTTTTTGTATCATATTTTTAAACGTAAAATTTTTATGAAAAAGATCATTTTATTCTTAGCGATTGCATTGCCTTTAGCATTCACTTCATGTAGCGACGACAAAGAAAAAGATGAACCCGTACCTGAGACGACCACTATTCACGAGTATGTTGACCTGGGCCTAACCAGTGGCACACTGTGGGCGACATGCAACGTTGGTGCCGACAAACCTGAAGAATATGGCGACTTATTTGCCTGGGGCGAGACCACTCCCAAGGAAGCCTATAGCTGGGATACTTACAAGTGGTGTGAGGGCAGATATGATAAGTTGACAAAGTACTGCATTGACGAAAGTCATGGCGTTGTTGATGGCAAGCGGGAGTTGGATCCCGAGGACGATGCCGCCTATGTGAACTGGGGGCCAATGTGGCGCATGCCGACCACCGAGCAACAGAATGAGTTGTATAACGAATGCACATGGACGAGAACGAGTCTGAATGGCGTGAAGGGATATCAGATAACCGGTCCGAACGGGAAAACGTTGTTCTTGCCTGCAGCAGGTTACTGTGAGGACAATTCTGTTCTTGAGCAGGGTTCGTTCTGTAGCCTATGGTCGCGCTCATGCTACACCAGCAACGGCATCAGCAATCACGACTACAGCTCATGTACCATGGGCTTCGACTGGGACAAAGGCAGCTACTTCTTCAACGGCAAATACCACTTCCGCTACTATGGTCACAGCGTCCGCGCTGTGAGAACTTCACAGAATTAGTTTCTCAAGAACATAAAGGGACGGCCTTACACAGGCCGTCTTTTTAATACATCGGGCGGTTGAACAACTTTTCCAAAATCATAAAAGTCAGGACGAGTACCAGCGCCTCATGAACAATAAATCACCGAAATCTAAAAGAAAATGAAGTGTTTAGCGAACTTTTCGCTACCTTTGCAATCTAGTTCAGGTCAATAAGAAGAATAAGATGAAGAAGACGAAGAAATCATACCTGTTGCTGTTTATACTGGCACTTCTATCTTATGTCGCATTAATGCCAGTCAGAAGCTATGATCTTAAATTAACTGCAGGATTGCATAGTGCAGCATTTTTCGCCTTAACGTTCTGGGCCTTGTGGAAATATAACTCAAAATTGAATCCATGGGCTATTGTATTCATGATTGTTTTGCCATGGTTAGCTGATTTTGGGCTTCGCATTTATACGCCTGAAACAACGCTTCGGTCTTTGCCACTAACAGCATTGCCTTTGCAAGCAATCTTGGCGGCTGTCATCATCTATTATAACCGCAAGATTTGGCTGATTCTCTTGTTAGCTGCAGCATTTCTTTATAGTGTGACCGAGGGGCAAAACCAATGGTATGAGTGGGCCAATTATGGTATGAACAAAGCGAGACCCGCAAGCCTTGCCACTGCAGAAGTCTTTACAGGTGGGCAGTCAGTCGCCCTAAGCGACATGAATGAAGAATATCTTGTCTTTGCATTACCCGAGGTGCAGGCTTTGCATGGCCAATATAAGGATAACCCAAAGGTACAGGTCGCCTCCTTGTTCGTCTGCTATAAGGACGAGACCATCGAGACAGCCCTCAATATTGTTAAGAAACGTGGCTGCGACCTGCCAGTTTATGCAGTTGACAAATCAAGTGTTATCCTTGCTGAATGCGGCATAACCGCATATCCCCGTGTGCTCATTCTCGACAAGAATCGCAATGTTGTTTTCAACGGCAGCCTGGCATTTGCCAAGCGCAAATTGAAATCCCTTGATATATGAGATAACGTCTTTTCACGTCATACGCGGTTGAACCGTGTTTTTTTATTATGGGTTTAATCTAATGCACCTGTTTATTTCGAGTTTTTGATTGGTTTCGTCTTGAACATTGTCGGGTTAATCTACCCCTACCGTAAATCGTGGTCGCTCGGCACGGGACGCAGTGTCTAATAGACAAAGAAGACCTAATTGTATCATCAGTCTGGACTTCGGTCTTGGCACAAAACCCTAAAGTTATGAAAACGCTGATTAAAATATCCATCTTAATGGTAGTGGTTAGCTCATTTCTCCCGTCATGCACCCTCCTGTATTCAAGTCCACTCGATTCTCGTGAAGATTATATTTCTGAAAGCGTGATAATAGAGTCTGATTGGGATTGGGTTTTGGGCTTGACGTATTGCACGTTCCCCTACTGCTCATGTGAACAATATGAAAAAGCACCCCGGAGCAAGAACTATAGTTGCCGATGCGGTCATACGGCAGATTACCATTATTATGATGGTCCGGTAGAGTATGAGGTAGATGACGTGTATTACACGCAAGAGGAAGAACCGTGTTATCGGCCATAATGCGGCGGTTGGCTAACCCGCTGCATAAAGTCAAACCACTGCTCACCATGCGCCTACTGGAGAATAACGCGCCGAAATTCGGAAGAAAGATTGTATTTAGCGTAAAAATCACTATCTTTGCCAATCATAGAATTCTGCCAGTATGGTCTTGTCTATCATTGAATCAATTGGCTTCGTCATATAGAACCTAAAAAATGCTATAATTATGAAGAAGATTACAATCATCTCAAATGTTATGCTACTGATGGCATGGCTAATGCCGTTGAGTGCTAATGCAGTCCAAACGGTTGGAGATGTGAATAATGACCACGATGTAAATATAGCTGATGTGAATGCCGTTATCAACATCATCTTGGGTGGTGTCGGAAATAACACCGCCGCTGATGTGAACGGAGACCATGACGTTAATATCGCCGACGTAAACATGATCATCAACATCATCCTGGGGGGCACGGCTCCCTCTCCGAATCATGAGTATGTTGACCTGGGCCTGCCAAGCGGCACACTGTGGGCAACGTGTAACGTCGGAGCCAGCAGCCCTGAGGATTATGGCGACTACTTTGCCTGGGGCGAGACGACACCCAAGGAGGCATATGACTGGAGCAATTACAAGTGGTGCAATGGCGACAATGACACGATGACGAAGTACTGCACCTTCAGCAATTCTGGCTACAACGGCTTTACCGATGGCAAGGCCGAGTTAGACCCCGAGGACGATGCCGCCACCGCCAACTGGGGTTCGTCGGCCCAAATGCCGTCTTTGACTCAGATACAAGAGCTGAAAAAACAATGCTCATGGGAATGGACAGAGAGGAACGGGGTGAAAGGTCAACTTGTTACAGGTCCTAACGGGAACACCATCTTTTTGCCAGCCACTGGTTACCGTACGGACTATTCGCTCAACCTCGACGGGTCGTACGGTTTCTGCTGGTTGCGCACATTGGGATCGGGCAGCTCGAGCCTCGCCTGCAACCTGAATTATAAATCGGGCGCGGTGAACTGGGAATATAAGTACCCCCGCTACTTCGGGTTCACCGTGCGTGCTGTGCACGTGACGCAGAATTAGCGTAACGCCGTCTTTTTAGCAATAAAGAGAATGATTCACCTATATCTCAGGACGGGTACTGACGCATTTAAACAATGATTTGAACAATTCTGAAACGTAGCCAATTATAATCAAATCCAATAGAAAGTTTGTATTTGGCGTAAAAATATCTATTTTTGTAACCTAACAAATACTGTTTATTATGAAGAAAGCATTGATGATTTTACTGATGGCATTGACGGTGAACCTCGTTTCGACGGCTATCGACTTTAAAACCTATGAGAACGAGATATTTACCATCAGCTATCCTGCCGACTGGGAAGTGACTTATGAAAGCGATGATTGCATGAACGTGGCTACTGAGGACGATGAAATCCGTTTTGATGTCACTTACAATGAACGTGGCCCAATGAAGGATCAACTGCAAGAGGCCGCAGACAATTGGGAGTACATGAAAACGAGCCAAGGCCACAAGGTGGCCCAGAAACTGGTGAGGGACGACTATGCGCTCGTGCGGTCGATAGAGACCGATGAGGACGACGGAACGCAACAAGTTGTCGTGTGGTTCGTGATGATCACGCAGGAGCCGCAAGGTTTCTCCGGATCAATCCAGAGCCCATTAAGTCGCGCCAACGAAGCCATCGACATACTGGTAGAAATGCTGGCGACCCTCACCCAAAAGTAACTAAGGGTATTAACTGAATAAAACATATAATTATGAAAAAAAGAATCATATCAATTATAGTGGCCTTTTTGTCGTTGTTGACGGCAAATGGTCAAGTGACGTTTACCGGTGTGGGGCAATACCATGTTATTGAGGTAACACCAGCGACGGGTACGGGGTTAGACATGATATATGTAATTTATAACACCAATGGGGTCGGGATGACCTATCACTCGGCATCGGGTGAGCAGGCTGTATGGTACAGTTATGATTCACGAGGTGCCGACTATGCCGAGGAGATTACCGACATTAGCTGTGACAGTTCAGCCACCTCACTCAGTCAGGTTTTGCCCAACTCGGGCTATATCATCGTGGATGGCAGTGAGCGCTATTGCTGTTGGGTGGTCAACTATGCTGACTATTATCTGGAACTCAATGACTTGTTTATCAGCAATGATGAGCCGTGCTCATTGATGAGTTTCAGAGTGGATGGCTACGGACCCACGATAACTTACACAACAATCGATGGACACACTCGAGTGCTTGATCGTGAAATCAAGTTAACTTACAACACGCTCGTGTGGGATGACGAATATGCACAGTGGCAGGAAAAAGAGGTGAAAGAGAGTTTCGAGAGTATTGATGATGTTTTTGCCGTAGAACCGCCGCTGTGTAACACTAGCTTCACTCTAACGGGAGACTGTTTCCTTCAGGCTTGGGGACTTGAGAATTCAATCGAGAGTGAGTATTACCAAACACAAGCTGTGGACTGCGGCTCAACTGCCGAGCTGGACAATTTTGATAGTGATGGCCTAGGAGGATGGGCACCATGTCGAATTGTTTTCTCAGGTTATCCCACCGATGCAGTCGTTTATCGTGTTTGGGAAATGGCCACCGATGCTGAATTTGAGAACGTCATCAAGCGGTTCAACCAAGATGAGGTAGATTATACCTTCATGGAAGCGGGAACTTATTATATGCGCTATATGGTCACCAATGAAGATGGTTCCTGCAAGGCCTACGGCAACACCTATGTGATTAAAGTGAAGTCTTTCCCCATTCGGGGTGATATCAACGGCGATCGTGAGGTCAATATTGCTGATATCAATTCCGTCATCGACATTATTCTTGGCAATGGCGTTAGTGATTATGTTTACTCCCGAGCTGATGTGAACAGCGATGGCGAGCTCAATATCGCCGACATCAATGTCATCATCGACATCATCTTGAAAGGGCAACCAACTGTCAACACCAAAGAATGGGTGGATCTGGGGCTGCCCAGCGGAACGTTGTGGGCAACTTGCAATGTTGGTGCCAACAACCCCGAGGAGTATGGTGACTACTTCGCATGGGGCGAGACCTTTTCCAAGGATTATTATGATTGGACTACCTACAAGTGGTGCAACGGTAGTATGGATGGCATAACCAAGTACAGTTATGCTTCCGGTAACATTTGCTTTATTGATTGTAAAAGCGAGCTGGAACCTGAAGACGATGTCGCCTATGTACAATGGGGGCCATCGTGGCGCATGCCGACCAAAGCTCAGCAAGACGAGTTGCGAGAGTATTGCACTTGGACTTGGACGACTCAGAATGGTGTGAATGGCTATTTGGTGATCGGTCCCAATGGTAACAGCATCTTCTTGCCCGTCGCTGGCAATTCATGTGAAGAATTGCCCTACAACGCTGAATCGGGCGGCTTCTATTGGTCGCGCACGCTTAACATAGAAATCAACCAAATTGCCTACTTTTTGTACTTCGATTCAGAGAACGTGCGCTTGAGTTGCCACAACCGCAGCTTCGGATTTCCCGTCCGTGCTGTGTGTGTCCCGCAGAATTAGTTTAGTAGCGTTTTTTCAGGGCTTAGGCGGTTGGTTTACCTTTAAGGAGAATCAACCGCTTGTTATTATGATTTAGTGATTATTCGTCCCTACAGCATACTGGAAAGGGAGGGATTAAATACTTGAAAATCTGAAATATTACCCATCTGATACACAAAAACTTACATTTTCGTAAAAGAGGGAAAATCCATGATTAGTGTCCCTATACTGTCCCTGAAAAATAGCTTATAAGCAACTTATAGACAGTTAATTAATCTTTATTTCGCGTTCGATTGTTATACGACCATTTCTGATTCTGCTTTCTCTTCAAGCGTCTTTCGGATAAAGGCATTGATGGTGAGCCCAGCTTGTTTGGCAAGCATGGCGATCCTGCGGTGGATGGCAGGTGTCAACCTCACATTCAGAGCGCCTGAATAACTCTTATCCGGTTCGATTCCCTCGTCGGCGCAATAAGCGAGGTAATCATCCACGGCCTCATGAAATGCCTCGGTCAGTTCCTTGACGCTCTCGCCCTCAAAATTCACCAAACCATTGATGCCCTCCACCTTGCCGTAGAAAACACCGTCCTGCTCGCTAAAAGCGACTGAGCCTAAATAGCCCTTATAACTCATTGTATTCATAGAAATGCAAATGTAACTAAAAAATAGTTACCATCCAAATCACATTACAAAAATCTTGCCAAAAACACTAAAATTGCAGTGAAATTCAGTGTTAAAAACAGATGTTGGCAACGAAAGTGTAAAAATTTTGGACACTTTTTGGAAAAAAGTCGAGGCAAGGTCCCTTTTTATGGATAATGACTTGTTTCTCTTGTTTATTATGAAACAAGTAGAATTTGAGAGTTTCAGCAAAGAAGAACTCTTTGAAAAGATCAAGGCGGAATATGCCCGAAAAGCAAAATTAGGTTTTGTAATGGGTATTGTCTACGGTCTATTGTGTTTAGCAACGTTCATTGTGTATTGCTTCCTCACTGAGTGTGATTCCTCTGAACTTTTATTCTTGAGTGGCATCCTTCTGGTGATATCTTTTATAAAGTTTCTATTCTCTGTAAATAATAAAAATATAATGAAGGCCGAAAACGCAGAGGAATTATTGAGTAGGTATGATGCCTCCTACCCCAACAAAATTGGCAAATGGATTTCATTCATTGCCGTTCCATATATTGTCGTTCCATTCATTGCCGTTCCTGCCCTTTTCCTAATCGGATATCTGATATACCACATGATAACAGATATCAACATCGAGAGGTTCGGAGTCGTCCTGTTCTGGCTGATAATAACATTCTATGTGTTGTGTTTTATTTTGTTGTGCTTTCTTTCCCTTTGGATGATGTGTATTCCCATGAAAGGAAAAGCCAAGGGGATTGGTTGGAAGGATGATTCTATCGAGTGTCTGCGTGAGCTCGTAGCTAATGAGAAACAAGACACCTTATAGCTTTCCGATTCAAATCCCGCACAAAAAAAATGAAACGATTAAGACTTGCATCTTAATCGTTCATTGAATTTTTGCGGAAAGAGAGGGATTCTTTCTCCGCTGCGCTGCGAAAGCGACCTGAAGGTCGATGGCGAACCCGGTGTGTTCGAATCTGCAGCGCCTATCACGTAAAATGAAAAAAGAAGCCCACAAGGGACTTCTTTTTCATTTTGCGGAAAGGGAGGGATTCGAACCCACGGTACGCAAAGCGTACAACGGTTTTCGAGACCGCCCCGATTGCAAAGTTATGGTAAATTTTCCACCTGGCAAAATATTTTGGCGGATTTTTCCTGCAATAGCATTTTTTCAGGTCACCAGCCAGGTTGCGGGTGAGGTTGCGTGGTATGATGATTACAGTCCTTTGAGCCCGTCGATGGTTTTGATGGGATCGTCGGCCCCGAAGACATAACTGCCTGCGACGAGGATGTCGGCTCCGGCCTGGGCGAGTTGTGCGCCGGTGACATCATTGACGCCTCCGTCTATCTCGATCTGGGCATTGGAGCCGTTGAGGACGATGAGCTGGCGCAGTTCGCGCACTTTGTTGAGCGTCTGGACGATGAACTGCTGGCCTCCGAAGCCGGGGTTGACTGACATGAGGAGGACAAGGTCCACGTCACAGATGATGTCGCGCAGCATCATCACGGGCGTTGCGGGGTTGAGGGCGACACCAGCCATCATGCCAGCGTCGTGAATCTGCTGCACTACCCTATTCAAGTGGATGCAGGCCTCTTGATGGATGGTCATGATGCGTGCGCCGCAGTCACGCACCTGCGGGATGAACTTTTGGGGTTCAACGATCATCAGGTGGGCGTCGAGTGGCTTGTCGCACAGGCGCTGAACGTGCTTGATGACGGGAAAGCCAAAAGAGATATTGGGGACGAAGACGCCGTCCATAACGTCGAGATGGAGCAGGTCGGCGCTGCTACGGTTGATCATGTCGATGTCGCGCTCCAGGTTGCCGAAGTCGGCTGACAGCAGTGAGGGAGAAACTTTCATTTTAGTTAGGAGTTAGGAGTGAGAAGTTAAGAGTTGGTTGGGCGCTTCTTGATGGCTTGGTAGGCCAGGAAGAGGACGATGAAGATGGCGAGTGCATAGCCTGCCCACGATAGGTAACGGTTGTAATGCTCGAGTTGGACGAGGAGTTCCTGCTCGGGGAAGTGCTGGCTGAGCCAATAGCCGAGTGCGGCAAGCACGATGTTCCAGATGCCTGCGCCAAGGGCAGTGAACAGGGCAAAGGTGCCGAAATTCATGCGCGACAGTCCGGCGGGAATGGAGATGAGCTGCCGGATAGCAGGAATGAGGCGGCCCAGGAAGGTGGAGATGGCGCCGTGGCGGTCAAAATAGGCTTCGGCTTTCTGCACCTTCTCGGCATCGATGAGGCACATGTGCCCCACCCTGCTGTTGGCAAAGGCATAGACGACAGGGCGGCCAATGAGCAACGACAGGACGTAGTTGATGATGGCTCCGATAAGTGCGCCAAGGGTGGCAATGAGGACAATCATCACCACGTTCATGTCGCCGTTGCGTGCCGCGAAATAGGCAGCAGGCGGGATGACGACCTCGCTGGGGAATGGGATGAAGGAGCTCTCGATGGCCATGAGCAACAGGATGGTGCCGTAGGTGAGGTGCTCTTTATACCAGTTGTAAATGGTGAGGATGTCGTGAGGCATATAAATCACGACGGCTACCGCTGCAGCGAGCAGCAGCACGAGAATGATGATGAGTTGTAAAGTGTCTTTTTTCATATCAGGGGCAAAGGTAGTGATTTTTTGGGGTTTGGAGGTGGTTTTTGGGGGATTGTTTCTTTTTTTTGAGGGGTGTTCCGAGCCAGAGGCTCGGACTACGGGACAGGACGGGTGAAGGCGGGGACGAGTGAGAGCAGGGACGAGCGAAGGGCGGGGGCCGCGAGAGGGTTGGTTTCATTTTATAAGGAAAATGAAATTTTTCTTGACATATATTACTGAATTCGGGGAATTTATTCTTAAATTTGCTGCGTTATACTGGTCTCTAACTGAGGTCGATATCACAATTTATTTATTTTCAATCATTTAATCAATTTTTCTAAATTCTTATCATTTATGAAAAAGTTATCTTTACTGTTAATGGTAATGACTATTGCGTTCGCCGCATCGGCTACCATGCCTGTTCGCGGTAACGTCAATGCCATTATCCAACCCAGTCATCGTGTGATTGGTCAGAAGGCGTCATTGGGTGCCCCGGTGACTGCTCAGCCCGAAGGCACGATGCACATCTTTACCCGTGCTGGTGGCTACATGTACTATCAAGGTGGTATCGGTGTCAACGACCAGTCAGGTAGTGTACTCGCCATCTTTGCCGATGATGGCAAGACCGTTTGGATTAAGGACATCATGGCAGGTGCCAAAACCGGTGCCTGGGTTCAGGCCGAGCTCAGTGATGACGGCCAGTTGTTGACCCTGCCCCTGTATCAGTCAATCTATACCGGCACCACTAATGATGGTGAGCCTTTTGAGGCCTACTTGGCTTGGGGTTCGACCAGCATTGACACCGAGGAGCAACTCATCAACTTTGAACTTGATGAGCGCACCACCGAGGTCACATTCACTATCGATGGCAACGTGCTGACGATGGAAGGCAGCGACGGTGTTTATCCCGTTAACCCCAGTGCTGATGAGTCCTATATCGCTACCGGTCTTACCCTGGTATCCAAAGTGGAATCCAGCGACGAGTACGGCTGGATGGGTTACATGGACTGGAAGACCAGTTTCACCGATAATGGTGTATTTGAGATGCCCGAGATGATTACCGAGCAGCCCGAAGGCGAACTGGTGACCTACAAGCGCTTCGGCTACACCATGTCACTTCAGCAGATTTGGTTCTGGACATTTGTCACCACAGGTGAGCAGGACGGCAAGATTAATATCGTGTATGCTCCCGACGGCAAGACCGTTTACATCCAGAACATCATGAACGGCTATGAGGAATACTTCAACACATGGGTGAAGGGTGAACTTGACGAGAATGGTCTGATTCACGTTCCCACCGGCCAGTGCATCTATTGGAGCGACGAGTACATGGGAGGTGTGATGCTGACCATGGGTGATGTTGTCGCTACCGTTAACAACGAGGGCTTCGATGTCGTCGAAAAAACCGATGAAGAGATTGTTCTTGCTATCGACGACAACTTTATCTATCTGCTTAACACCAGGGCCGACATTGTACCAGGCGAAGAAGGCAATGACACCTATACCATTCATGGCTTGACCGGCTTCTGGAGTGATGATAACTCCAACGTGGGCAGCATCGACTGGGACAGCTACTTTGTTCATGTCGATGCCGTTCCCGCTGTTCCCGCCAACCCCGAGGATGTTGAGTGGAATGACGGTTTCAATGAGCTTGGTGACAGCTATCTGTCATTCAAGATCAATGTTGTTGATGTTGACGGCAACTATCTCGATGACGATCACCTGTATTACCGCATCTACACCGACGATGGCCAGATCTTCACCTTTGATCCCGAGACCTATGCCGAGAGCGGTATCACCGAGAACATGACCGACATGCCCTACAACTTCACTGGTTGGGAGATCAGCGGCAAGCAAGGCGTTGTTTACTTCTATCGCACTAACTACAATGAGAACCCGTTCTTCAACGAGCGCATTGGTGTTCAGACGGTTTACATCGTTGATGACGTAGAGAACGTATCAGACATCGTTTACTGGTACCGTCCCGTCGCTGTTCCCGCCGTTCCCGCTGATCCCACCGCTGACAACTGGGTTGACGAGGGTGATGAGAGCGGTTTCAACGAGTTCCAGTTCACGATTAACATGGAAGATGTTGATGGCAACCCGCTCGATCCCGGCTATGTATATTACAGCATCTACACCGATGATGACCAGATCTTCACCTTTGATCCCGAGACTTATAGTTATAGCGGCGTTACCGAGGACATGACTATGGTTCCTTACATCATGCAGTACTATGACCTGCATCCCGAGAATGGCCACGTTTACTTCTACCGCACCAATGCTGAAGGTTATGAGACCTTCTTCAACGAGCGCATCGGTATCCAGGTACATTACATCGTTAACGGCGTTCAGAACTCGTCGAACATCGTTTACTGGTACCTGCCCGAGCCCGAGCCCGTTGATCCCGTTACTCCTGCCAACCCCGTGGCAATCAAGTGGTATGACTGCGGTGACGAGAGCGGTGACAGCTACTTTGAGTTCCAGATTGTTGACCGTGATGTTGACGGCAACCCGATCGACATGGAGAACCTGAGCTACAGCATCTTTGTTGACAACGATGAGATCTTCACCTTCTATGCCAACGAGTATGTTAACGATCTGACCACCGACAGGACTGAGATTCCTTACTGGCTGTACAGTAACGCTTATGACTTCATGAGTGACTGCGTTTACTTCTACCGCACCAACACGGGTGAGAACCCGATGTTTGAGAATCGCATTGGTATCCAGGTTTACTACCGCGTTAACGGCCAGCTCGCCGGTCAGTCTGATATTGTTTACTTAGACCTTGACACTTCGGTAGATGAGGTTAGCGCCGGCAAGACCGTTGCCAACGTTCGCTACTACAATGTTGCCGGTCAAGAGATGGCTCAGCCCGAGGGCATCACCATCAAGGTGACCACCTACACCGACGGCAGCACTCACGCCACCAAGGTTGTGAAGTAAGGTTTTAGGCTTTAGGTTTTAGGTTTTAGGTTTTCGACCCAGACCTTAGACTTTAGGCCTTAGCCAAGTATTATTGAGTAGAGGCGCAAGATTTTGCGTCTCTACTTTTTGTTTATTTGTAGCAAATGGTGTACTTTTGCAATATGGACAAGAATGACACTTATCAGATGCTCGTCAAGCAGGTGGAAAGCCTGATTGAAGGCGAGGACAACCCCATTGGCCAGCTGGCCAACGCCATCGCAGTGATGCACGAGACGATGGGCTGGTGGTGGACCGGTTTCTATATGGTCAAGGGCGACACGCTGCAACTGGGCGTTTTTCAAGGGCCCGTGGCTTGTTACAACATCAAGAGGGGGCGTGGCGTGTGCGGCACCGCATGGCAGGAAAACCGCACCATCGTCGTTCCCGACGTGGAACAGTTTCCAGGTCACATCGCCTGCAGCAGCGCTTCGCGCAGCGAGATTGTGGTGCCCCTGCATGACGTCAAGGGCGAGGTCATCGGCGTGCTCGACATCGACAGCAAGGAACTGGCCACCTTTGACGAGGACGACGCCCGCTGGCTGGAGGAAATCGTGCACGTGATTGAGCGCTGTGTGAACCTTTCCACACGCTAAGGCGCTAAGGAGCTAAGTTTATTAAAAACAGACAAACAGTAGATAACTATGAGCTATGAGCCACTTGCCGAACGGTTGAGACCCCGGTCGCTCGATGACTACATCGGGCAGCGTCACCTGGTGGGCGAGGGCGCGGTGATACGCCGCATGATCGAGAGCGGCAACATCTCGTCATTTATCTTGTGGGGGCCTCCAGGAGTGGGCAAAACCACGCTGGCCCGCATCATCGCCGAGCAGACACAGGTGCCCTTCTACACGCTGAGCGCGGTGACATCGGGCGTCAAGGACGTGCGCGAGGTGCTGGATCGCTGTCAAGCCGACGCACGGAGCGTCTTCTCTAAGGGACGTCCCATCCTGTTCATCGACGAGATTCACCGCTTCAACAAGTCCCAGCAGGACTCGCTGCTGGGTGCCGTAGAACGCGGCACGGTAACGCTCATCGGCGCCACGACCGAGAATCCGTCGTTCGAGGTCATCCGTCCCCTACTCTCCCGCGCCCAGGTCTATGTGCTCAACCCGCTTGACAGCGACGACTTGCTGCAGCTGCTGGACCATGCCATCAAGACCGACAAGATGTTCCAGGGCCGCGAGGTGCGCATCGAGGAGACCGAGGCACTGTTACGCTTCTCGGGGGGCGACGCCCGCAAGCTGCTCAACATTCTCGACCTGATCATGCAGTCGCTGCATGATGGCGAGCCGTTTGTCATCACCGACGACATCGTCACGAGCCGCCTGCAACAGAACCCGTTGGCGTTTGACAAGGGCGGCGAGATGCATTATGACATCATCTCGGCGTTCATCAAGAGCATACGTGGCAGCGACCCCGACGCGGCAGTCTATTGGCTGGCACGGCTCATCGCCGGTGGTGAGGATCCCAAGTTCATCGCACGCCGCCTGTGCATTCTTGCCGCCGAGGACATCGGCCTGGCCAACCCCAACGCACTGTTGCTTGCCAACGCCACGTTTGACATCATCAACAAGATTGGCTGGCCCGAGGGACGCATCCCCTTGAGCGAGTGCGCCATCTACCTCGCCACGAGCGCCAAGAGCAACAGCGCCTACCTCGCCATTGACGGCGCGCTTGCCCTGGTGAACGAGACGGGCAATGCCCCCGTGCCACTGCACCTGCGCAACGCCCCGACAGGCCTGATGAAACAATTGGGCTACGGCAAGGACTACCGATATGCCCATGACTATCCGGGCCACTTTGTCGTCGAGCAGTACATGCCCGAGGAACTGAACCACCCGCAGTTGTGGCATCCGCAGGACAATCCCGCCGAGAACCAAATGACGGCCCGCCAGCAGTCGCGGTGGGGCAAAAACGCCGGTCATGGGCCTGAAAAAAGTTGAATTATCACTTTAACAGTAGCAATATAAGAATCTATGGCAAGGACAAATGTCATCGGAAAAGAAGGAGAACAGGCTGCTTGTGAGTATCTCATCGGCAAGGGATATACCGTGCGCGATACCAACTGGCGCCTGGGTCACCTCGAGATTGACATTGTTGCCCAAGAGCCCAAAGCCAACCTGCTGCACATTGTCGAGGTCAAGACGCGCAAGAGTATCGAGCACTTTGACCCGATGGAAGCCATTAACCGCAAGAAAATCAACAATCTGGTCAATGCGGCAAACGGTTACATCCAGTACTATCAACTGCCGATGTACGTGCAGTATGACGTGATGATTCTCGTCGGGCAATCGCCTGACTTTAAGATACATTACATCCCCAATGCGTTCCAGTCGTCGCTGCGCACCATTCGCTGAGCCGGCTTGTAAAAAATATAAACTATTACTTTAATGTTTAATCATTAACTCAAAACATATTAACCGATTACTATTTAGAAACCACTTAAATATAATAACCTGATGGAATATTTAAATGACTTCTTCGCTACCTTGAGCGACTACTTGTGGGGCTGGCCGATGATTATCCTGTTGCTGGGCACTCACATTTTCCTGACCATCCGCTTAGGTGTGCCGCAGCGCAAACTGCTGACCGCCATCCGCTTGTCGGTGAGCCGCGACAAGGGATCGACAGGCGACGTGTCACAGTTCGGAGCCCTCGCCACGGCGTTAGCGGCAACGATTGGCACGGGTAACATTGTGGGTGTGGCCACCGCCGTCGCGCTGGGTGGTCCCGGTGCCGTGCTGTGGTGCTGGCTGTCGGGGGTGTTCGGTATCGCTACCAAGTACAGCGAAGGTCTCCTTGCCATCAAGTATCGCGTCAAGGCCCCTGACGGCCGTATGCTGGGCGGCCCCATGTACGCCCTGGAGCGTGGCCTCGGGTGGAAATGGCTTGCCGTGCTCTTTGCCCTGTTCACCGCTCTGGCTTCGTTTGGCATCGGCAATACCGTTCAGGCCAACGCCATATCGACCATTGCCAACGAGTCTTACGGCATACCCGAGTGGATTACGGGCGGTGCCGTGTGCCTGTTGACCGCACTGGTGCTGCTGGGCGGCATCAAGAGCATCGCCCGCGTGTGCGGCGCCCTGGTACCGTTCATGGCATTCTTCTATGTCATCGGCTGCATCTATATCCTGTTTGCCAACGGCCAGTATGTGTGGCCCGCCATCAAGCTCATCTGTGAATCGGCATTCACACCCCAGGCAGCAGGCAGCGGTTTTGTCGGCACGACAGTCATCATTGCTGCCCGCATGGGTATTGCCCGCGGACTATTCAGCAACGAGTCGGGCTTGGGCTCGGCACCCATTGTTGCCGCCGCTGCCAAGACACGAAATCCTGTCCGTCAGGCATTGGTGTCCTCGACGGGCACCTTCTGGGACACGGTGGTCATCTGTGCCTTTACCGGTCTGGTGATTGTCAGCTCCATCATCGCCCACCCTGACATCAGTGCCAGCGACGGCGCAGCGTTGACTAAGGCCGCCTTCTCCAAGATTCCCTACGTGGGCAAACCGCTGTTGACGTTCGGCTTGCTGACGTTTGCCTTCACCACCATCCTCGGCTGGTGCTACTATGGCGAACGTGCCGTCGAATACCTCAAGGGAAAACGCTGGATGCTGGCATACCGCATCCTGTTTGTGGCGATGGTGTTTGTGGGCAGCATCGTGAGCCTTGATGTCGTATGGAATGCTGCCGACTGCATGAATGCCCTGATGGCGATACCCAACCTCGTAGCCTTGCTGCTGCTGAGCGGCGTCATTGCCCGCGAGACCAAGCATTACCTGTATGGAGGCCGCCTTGACGACCATGCGCCGTCACAGGATTAACCCACCGATATATGGATCGCGCTGCGCGCGAGAAATCAAAAATAATTTTTTATTTAAATTGATTTTCTTGGATTTCTTGCGAGCATCGGCGAGCAATCTCATTTACATGGAATCGCGCTGCGCGCGAGAAATCAAAAAATATTTTATTTTACTAAATAATTGAGCCACAGCTAATTAACGGCTGTGGCAAAATTATTTATTGAAAAGTCCTTGCCAGTTCGGGAAAAAGCAGTACCTTTGCAGCCGGGTAAGTCCTACACGGCCAGCTCCCTCCCAATCCCCCAGGCCTTGACCGGAGCAAGGGTAACGAGGTTGTAGCGGCGCGCTGTAGCTCACTTGCCCTTTTTTTATTAACGGATGTAACGGAATTAACGGAGGAGTTATTTGCCTTGCATGAAGGAGCGGATTTTCTCGTAGTAACCGTTGCTGCCAACAAACTCGTAGCCGATGTAGTCGGCGCTGTTGTTCCCCTCAATCAACTGAACATGATCCTGACTGATGGCAACGTCCCACCCTACCAGGGCGACTCGTGGCAGTCGTTGGGCGGCATCGACACACATCTTGACCACCTGGTCCCACAAGGGCACCTTGAAACCCAGCATGACGATGTCGGTTTGAGGATGGATGAAAACCAGGTCGCCATCCTTGGAGATGCCCTCGGACACGACAATTCCCGTGTCGAGGTCCACTTCATAATAGTATCCACCCGTTGCCGTGTTGTCCATGAGCGTGTCACCCACTCCGGCCCTGAGAAACGCCTTCATGATGCGCGCATGGCCGTCGGGGCGGCATGCGGTGAGCACACGGATCGTGTTCACTGACCTGTTGCCGAACACCATGTCGGGGTGCTGGATGATGAGTTCCTCAAGAATGACATCCTCCTGAGCCAACGCGTCGAAGAGCCGATGCTGCCCTTCATCATTCTGGGGCACGTTCTCCATCATGCGTATTCCGTCACCCTGCTTGCCATCCATCGGCTTGATGATAATGGCGGGATAACGCGACAGAAAAGCCTTGAAGTCTTCAAATGACGATTTCTTGACCCAGAGCCAGCCACGATGCACAAAATCGCTGAAAAACTCATTAAACTCAGGCTTGTTGACGAAGTAATGGACATCTTCAGGATTGTTGTATTTGTTTTGCAGGGCCAGGCGGCGATAATGCGTCAGGCACTTGCTGCGCTGCGGATTGCTATAACTCCAGAACCTGCCCGCGATATACTGGTCGATGTGGGCACCATGGCGCACAAAGGCCGAGAGGTAGTCCATCAAGTGGTAGAAGCGGCTATAGCCCGTCTGTTTTGACAGTTTGGAGACTTCTCCCCATATTCTCTTGAAATAGTTGATAGCAATGCTCGGATTCATATCTCAACAGGTCACTAATGATTACAAATCACGCAAAAGTAGTCATTTCCCATGAAACACGGGAAAGAACCAAGATAATTCTTGCCAAATCGGGGTGTTTTTTACCGTAGCAGGTCGGCCACTTCGTCGAGAGAGCCGTCGTTGGGCGAGGGTGATACACCTAACAGGTGGCACAGCAGCGGGTAGATGCACACGTTGCGGAAACGGTCCTGCTTCTCGTATCCCACCTTGAAGTCGGGGCCCACAGCACGGAACCCCACCTGCATATCGGCCGCGGTGTGGTCAAAGCCGTGGCTGCCGCGTTGCTTTTTGGAGGGTTTGTCGGCAAAGAGCCATCCCACATCGGGCAGCACGATGACGTCACCCATGTTCTTGTTGGTGCCGTAGCCCAGATAATCGGGTACCTCCCCCTTCTTCCAGGCGCGGATGTGGTCCACACCCTGCAGGGCGTTATAGATGCTGTCGATGTACTGAGGCGCGCTGGCATAGATGAGCGTGGGATAATCATTACAGCAACGGTCATACCATCGCTTGGGCAGCACATCGTCGATGTCCACAAAGCGCTTGGGGTCAACGCTGGCCATGCCGTGGTCGCCAGTGACAATCAGGTTCACCTTGTCGGCAAAGGGCAATAACTGGATGCGAGACCAGAGCTTGCTGAGCAGTCGGTCCAAGTTTTCCACGGCTCGGCGCGTCATGCTATTGAGCGGGCCATAGTTGTGACCACTGCGGTCAGGTTCCTCAAAGTAGCCCATCACCAGATGGGGGCGCTCTTCCTCAGGCAGGCTAAGCAGACGAATGATTTCATCGATACGGCCTTCAAAGCCCATCTTCTCGCTCTCGGTCTGGTAGTCGAGCCAGTAGGTGGGATGCTCATCGTTGATGGTCACATCGCTGCCCACCCAGAACACCGTCGCCGTCTTCACGCCCTGGTGCTTCGCCGTGAGCCAGATGGGGTCACCGCCATAATAGCTGCCATCGGCACGCGTCACCTTGTCTTTCAATGAATATTCCACACCTTTCTCCCTGTCCCAAAAGATGTTGGCGATAATGCCATGATGGTCGGGGGTGAGTCCCGTGGCCAGGGTGTAGTGGTTAGGGAAGGTCTTGCTGGGGAACGACGGCTGCATGACCGCTTTTACGCCTTGGCGGGCCATGATGTCCATAAAGGGCACGTCATAGGTGTCGAGGTAGTCCCACCGCAGACCGTCGAGCGAGATGATTACCGTGTAAGTGTCACGTCCCGCGGCCCACGACTGAACCGCAACCAACATCAACACCAACAGAAAAGAGAATCTACGCATCTTCATTTTTTTATTATTGTTGAAAAAATGAGGGAGGAGAAGCAATCACAGTCGCCTTCCTCCCCCATTTCATGCTATTGAATCAAGGGATTGATCAATCATTCTTCTCGTGCGAGAAGTAAATGCCGTTCTTCAACTGAGGATTTCCCTGATAAGTGCTCCTGATGCCAATGACGGTGAGCTCGTCACCGACCTCGATGCCGGCGGTAGCCAGCCAATTCTTGCGGTTGTCACCAGTAGCGCCCCATCCAGGATAGGTTCCATAGACATAGAGCCTGCCAGAGCCATCCACAAGGTAAAGGTTACCCCAAACAGGATTGTCAATCGCGTCGACGGTACCAGTCACCATGTAGTAAACGTCGGGGTTGTCCTCCTGAGCGAGGAACTGCTCGATGGTCACCTGGGTCACATGCTTATAACTATCTAGAACGACGCCACCACTCATTTGTGGGTTGCCATTATACTCGCCACGCTTGCCGACAAGAGTCACAATGTCACCCACTTTGAGGCCAGCTTCCTTGAATTCGCCTTTAGCACCGACCTGATAAGCATAAACCTCCTTGTCGGACCAGTCACGGATGTAGATATTGCCCGACTCGGAATTGACCACCTTGGTAATGACACCACTAATACGATATCTCTTGTCACCAACAGGAGCCTCAAGGAACTCAGCCAGTGAACACTCAGGGCCAGCCTGTTTAATGGTAGCCAAAGCAGTGTATTCTTGACCATTGTCATCGGTAGTCTTGATAGAAACGTCAGCACTGCGTTCCTCATCACCATTATTGGCAGTTGCACGGAATGTCACCGTAGGCTCTTTTCCTCCAGTTACTGAAAGAATCGAGAGCCAACTCTTGGCCTCATCAGGAATCTCCACAGTGATACCGTTATTGCTCTTATTGAGCATATTAACAGTGACATCGCCACCATTCATGGGTATAATGGATTTATCGGGGTCGAACCCATCGAGCTGAATCATCCATTTTTGGAGTTTGATAACGGTCACGTCAACCAGCTCAATCTTGCCGTTATAGACGGTCTTGGGACCCTCGACAGTGATGATGTCACCTTCCTCGATGCCCCAAACATCGATAGAATTGTTTTTTCCGGCCGACCCGTTCTTGTCCAGTGTGCCATAGATATAGATTGAACCAGTCTCATCCATCAGCCACCAGTTACCATAGATGGTATTCTCGATTTTCGTCACAGTACCCGTCACACGATAGGTCTTGCTCTCGGGACCGGCAATCACCTCGGCGCAAGTAGCCTCGGTGACCACGGGAAGGCCTTGAATCACGTTGATGGTCTGGCTCTTGCTAGCGCAAGTGACGTGGAGCACGGCCGAGCGTCCGTCCTCGGTTGCAGGAGCGCTGAATGTCACCTTGCACTCGCCTGCCTCACCTGTCATGGGGCTAACAGTGAGCCATTCGGGAATTTCTTCGGCATCAAACGCCCAAGAGGAAACGGCATTGAGGGTGATGGCGTTGGAACCACCATCGACGTCAACAGCCACATAGGACGAAGAAACCTGAATCTCATCGAGCATCGTCACCGCATCGTCATCGGAGCAAGCCGACAGCAGGGCGACCAGTGCAAAAAACGAAATAAAATATTTGAGTTTCATAATCTTGTCTTAGTCTTTAAGAATTAGTTGAAGATGTACTTGATACCGATAGAAGCATTCCAGCACTGACCGACGGCCTTGTTGGGAACGAAGGTCTCGGTGTTGCCATTGATTGACTTCGGAGTCGAGAAGGTGGCATAACCCTGAGCGTCCACGCCCTCATACTTGAGGATACGGGGGTCGCTTCCAATAGAGGGATTGAGGTACTTGCTCACACCCCAGCTGGAGTTGAAGAAGTTAAGCACGTTCTTCATGTCGAAGAGCAGCTGCAGGGTGTGCTTGGCACCACAAACGTTGAGCGAGAAGTCATGCTTATAGCTGAAGTCGATGCGGTGAACCCAAGGGCTGTAGAGACTGTAAGGCTCGGCATACTCGCCCTGATGATTCTTCAGGTAGCTGTTAGCGTGCACATAATCCATAAAGCGGTTCTTGTCACCGTCGCTGACAAAGCGGAACTCGCGGTTAGCGACCTGCTCGTCGGAGGGGATGTAGAGGGCGTCGTAGTTGTAGCCGTCACCGTTCATATCGTTGGCCATCATAAAAGAGTAGTTGTAACCGCCGCGCCAGGTCTCATAAATCAGGCCATAGTGGTTGCCGCTGCGGTCGTGAGCGGTTGCCGAGAGGACAAAACGGTCAGGGGTCACATACTGCGAGTTGTGCAGCTTGATGTTGTTGGGGCCCTCGATGGTGGGGACATAGGTAAAGGCACTCTCGGCAGCCGAACCGGGCATACCAGTCACTTCCTTCTGCACGGTGTGGGTATAGGCAGCCATGAGGCTCAACCAGTCGGTAGGATCAGCATTCAAGGTAATGTTGCCAATCCAACCATAGCCACGGCTGGTGTTCTCGAGGACGAAAGCCTTGGTACCGGTGCGGAATCCCGAGGGATAAATAGGACGGTTGTCAGCGCCATTGAAGCGTGCAAAGCCACCCACGCTGGGGATAGACCAGTCGCTGATGCTGGCAGCGTTGATGTTGCGGTTAAAGATACCCTCGACAGTGACAGTGAAGGGGAATGAAACAGGAACTACATAGTCAACAGCCAGCGAAGTTTTCCAAACCATCGGCATCTTGAAGTCGGGGTCAACAGCACTGATTGAAGAAGGAACAGTACCCATGTCGGGAGTCACATTGGCAGGATAGCCCAGTGCAAACAGTCTTTCACGCAAGGCGTCGATTGTGGCATTGCCATTGGCATCGGTCACCAAACCGCCAGCAAACTGGCTCATGTCGATGAAGCGGTTGCCATTCTCATCGGTAGTATAGGAGCCAGTGTAGTTCTCAAAGCCACGGGTGGGTGCACCAGTCTTGCTGTCCCAAACCTTGGTCTTGGCACTGAGCTGTGCCTGATACTGTACCATACCTCCATTGGTGGGCATATTGGTAAAGAAAACTAAGGGCAGACGGCCCGAGAACAGACCCGAACCACCACGCAACTTGAGCACCTTGTTGCCGAAAACGTCCCAGTTGAAGCCGACGCGGGGTTGCACAATCAGGTTGCTGCTGGGCCACTTGCCGGTGTCGATGTGCCGAACGTTGCCTTTCTTGTCATAGTAGTCAAGGGCGAGAATGGCATTGTTAGTCATCAGGTCGCCATTGTTGAAGAACAGACCGTCGAGACGCAGGCCGTAGGTCAGCTTGAAGCGCTTGGTGATGTTCCACTCGTCCTGAGCATAGATACCGGCCTTGTTGAACTGCACGCGTGCAGCAGGCTTGGTCTCACCGCCGTAGCCGTAGGTCAAGCAGACGACTTCGGGGGCGGCACCGTTGATGAAGTCATCAACGCTATTGTAGCGGTAGTAGCCCGTACCGTTACGCATGTACTGGTTGTCGGCCATCTGGTGCTCAAACGAGAGACCGCCCATGATCTTGTGGTTGCCATAGTACCAGGTCACGTCGTCACGCAGGTTCCAGATGGTGTTGTGCACGGCGTTGTTCCAGGTGAAGAGCTCATATCCCAGCGCCATGTAGTTGTCGCGGTTGCCCTCGTCATCGGTCATGGTGATGTCGATGAAGGGGAACTCGCTGGAGTTGCTCAAGCGGATGTCATCCAGTTTGGAGAGGGTTGCCAGGAACTGGTTAGACAGGTTGTCGGCCAGACGGCTGTTCAAGTCAACAGAGAAAGAGTGCACAAGGTTGTCCATGCCATACATCGAGTTGGCAAACGACATAGACTTCTGTGACATTCGGTAGCTGGGCATTCGGTCGCCACCATCCATTGAAGTGCCGTTAGGCGAATTCCAGAAGCGGTTCTTGGTGTAGTTGTAGCGCAGTGCCAAGTGATTATTGTGGTTGATGTTCCAGTCCAGACGGGCGAGCAGTTTGTAGTTGTTCTCGTCGGCGGGGAATTTGGTGTAAGAACCCGTCTCATAACCATATTTCTGCCTTACGAAGTCACTCACGCGACCCAGGTCGGCAAGCGTGGTGCGGGAAATGTACTGGTCAGGGACAGCAACACCATCGGACGACGCACGCCAGCGGTTCACGATAGTCGGTTGCTTGGTCATCTCACCGTTTACAAAGAAGAAGAGCTTGTCCTTGATGATGGGTCCGCCAATGGTAGCGCCATAGGTGGTCACCTGCTCCTTCTCACGAGTACCTACCACAGTGCGCTCAACGGCGTCGCCGCGCATGTTCTCGTTGCGGTGGAAGATGTAGGCACTGCCACGGAACTTGTTGGTACCGCTCTTGGTGATAGCGTTCACACCACCACCAATGAAGTTGGTTTGACGCACATCATAGGGGGAAATCACTACCTGCAACTCCTCAATGGCCTCGATGCTGATGGGATTACCGCCACCGGGCAGGTTGTCGCTCAGACCGAAGTTATTGTTGAAGTTGGCACCGTCAACGGTGAAGTTGGCAGTACGGCCATCGGTACCAGCAAAGCTCATGCCTTTACCGCCGTAGGGCGACAGACGGGTAACGTCGGTCAGGCTACGGGTAACGGTGGGCAGGCTGCTTATTTGAGCGCTGGTGATGTTGGTGGCAGCACCGGTCTTCTCGGCGCGGAACTTGGTAGCAGCCGCGGTGACAACGACCTCGCCCAGCGTATTGGCGCTGACACTCATGTCAACATCCAGGTTGGACGTCTCGGCCAGTTGCAGCATGACGCCGTTCACACTCTGAGTTTGGTAACCGACGTAGCTCACGCTCACGGTGTAAGGGCCACCGGGACGCATACCCTGGATGGTGTAACGGCCATCCATGTTGGTCACAGCGTTGTACTTGGTGCCCGAAGGCGTGTGCAACGCGGTGATGGTAGCGCCAATCAACGCTTGATGGTTTTCATCGGTCACAACACCGGACAGCGCCGAAGTTGTCACCTGGGCACTTGATGCCAATGCCACAAAAAACATTGCCACTAATGCCAAAAGCTTAACTGTTCTCAACATAGAAAAAACTTGTTTTAATAAGTAAAAAAATGATTAACTATTAATTAAATGTTTGTTTTGCTAACTGTTTTTAAAAAGAGTCGCGCCGCAATAATGGCAGTATTCCATTAATTGCGGCGCGTGTGTCGCTTGCAGTACCCTCTTGCAGCGGGTTATAGAATTGGCTTGCAGCCAATTGGCAACAAAATAACCTAAAGGGTATGCCAAAAAAATGATGTATCATTATTGATATAGTCACTAATACGGGTGCAAAGGTAGACATTTTTCCTCACATGACAAGGAAGAAAGAAAATAATTTATTAACACTCTCCTTTTTTAACAAGGAGAGGACGGAGGGGACGGAAGGAACGGATTTAACGGAGAGAACGGATTTAACGGAGAACGATAGTGTAATCCCTATTTCTTGACGCGGTCGGGGTGCTGGGCGACGAAGGATTTCCAGGATTTGGCACCTTTGGTCTGGAAGGGCTTGTTGCGCTCGTAGAAGTGACACAAGGCGGCGGCGAGGGCGTCGGTAGCGTCGAGCAGGGCGGGCATCTGCGCTTCGTCGATGCCCAGCGTGCGCTGGAGCATCAGCGCCACCTGCTCCTTGCTGGCGGCACCGTTGCCGGTGATGGCCATCTTGATTTTGCGCGGCTCATACTCGGTGATGGGAATCTCGCGGTTGAGGGCAGCGACCATGGCCACGCCCTGTGCCCTACCCAACTTGAGCATCGACTGTACGTTCTTGCCATAGAAGGGCGCCTCGATGGCCATCTCGTCAGGCAGGTACTCGTCAATGACGCCGCTCACGCGCTCATAGATGTGTCTGAGCTTCATGTAATGGTCCTCCATGCGTCCCAGTTGCAGCACGCCCATGACGATGAGCTCGGGCTTCTTGCCATTGACGCCCAACAAGGCATAACCCATCACGTTGGTGCCCGGGTCGATGCCGATGATGATATTTTGATACCGCTTGTCCAAATTAGGCTTTAGGCTTTAGGTGATGGGCTTTAGGTGTTAGGAGTCCTAAGCGACGGCGAAGATGATGATGAGTTCGGCGATGAGGACGCGCATGAACATCGTCAAAGGATAGACTGTGGCATAGGCGACAGCGGGTGCGTCGTTGCCAGCGGTGGTGTTGGCATAGCCCAGTGCGGGCGGGTCGGTTGTAGCACCGGCAACGAGGCCCATGATGGTGCAGTAATTGAGGTGGAGCTTACCTCGGGCGACGATGACGGCGATGATGAGCGGGATGATGGTGATGAGGAAGCCGTAGAGCACCCACATCGCACCATTAGCGCTCAGGATGGTGGACACGAAGCGTCCACCGGCAGCAATGCCCACCGAGGCCAGGAAGAGACACAATCCCAATTCACGCAGCATGAGGCTGGCAGCCGTGCTGGTATAGGTAACGAGTTTTGCCTTGTAGCCATAACGGCCAATGAGGATGGCCACCACCAGCGGTCCTCCTGCCAAACCCAGCTTCATGGGCACCGACATTCCAGGCAGCATAATGGGAATGGAACCCACCAGAATACCGAGGAAGATGCCGATGAACATGGTGAACAGGTTGGGATGCTCCAGACGCTTGTAGGAGTCGCCCATGCGCTTGCCCAGACGGTCCACGTCCTCTTCACGACCCACGACGGTGAGGCGGTCGCCCACCTGCAGCGACAGGTTGGGGCTTGCCAGCAGTTCGACGCCAGCGCGATAAATGCGGGTGACGTTGACCTTGTAACCCTCGTGCAGGCGGATGGAGCCTATCTTGCGCCCATTGAGTTCGCTGTTGGTGATGACAATGCGCTTGCTCACGATGCCCTTGGGCGAGGTCTCGAGTTGCCAGTCAAAATCGACTTGCGGGCCGATGATGGCATCGAAGATTTCCTGGTCGTGGGCGCTCATGACGATGCGCAGCACGTCGTCCTGATGGATGATGGTCTCGCCTCGAGGAATCTCAACCGTGCCGTCAGTGCGCTTGAGTCGCGAAATGGTGAAGTTGCGGTCGATGATGGAGTGCAGGCGCGTGACGGCCTTGTCAAAGATGAGCTTGTTGGTCACCTGATAGGTGATGACGTGTGGCTTGAGTTGACTGTCTTCCTTCTCACGCTCGATATCCTCGATTTCCTTATCGACATTGATGCTGAAGAAGACTTTCAGGAGCACCATCGACAAGATGATGCCTATCACGCCCAAGGGATAGGCGGCCGCATATCCGAGTGCCATCGACTCGTTAAGGCCACGGGCATGCTCGCCCATGGTCTCGATGATCGCTTGCTGGGCGGCACCCAGTCCGGGCGTGTTGGTCACCGCGCCGCTCATCACGCCCACCAGGTCGGTGACAGTGATGTTGCCAGCGATGAAGTAGATGGCGAATGCCACCACAACGTTAAGCGCCACAATGAGCATGGCGATACCGTTGAGCTGGATGCCCTCATGCTTGAACGACGAGAAAAAGCTGGGTCCCACCTGGAGGCCGATGGAGAAGATGAAGAGAATCAAACCGAACTCCTGAATGAACTTGAGCGTCGGACCATCGACGGTGACACCGAGGTGCCCCACAAGGATGCCGCAGAAAAGGACAAAAGTGGCTCCGAGTGAGATACCAAATATTTTCACTTTGCCCAACAGCACACCAATCGCAATGACGATGGCATAAATGAGCAGGGTGTGTGCTACACTATTACCGATGAATAATTCAGTGAACCAGGACATTTTTTAGAATTTAGATAATAGTTATTAGATCTGAGATAATAGATAAGTTCCTTATCATCAGGAGATTTTGATGCCGTTCTCGACGATGTCGAGGATATCGACGGGATTGTTGACTATGGCGTCGGCATGGTATTCGACGAGCTCCTTCTTGTTGCGGAAACCCCAAGTCACGCCCACCGAATCGATGCACGCGCGCCGTGCCGTCTCCATATCCACACCACTGTCGCCGATGTAGAGTGTGTCGGCCTTGGCAACCCGCGCCTTGGCAAGGATGGCAAACACCACACTGGGGTCAGGCTTGACATTGACGCCATCGCGGTGTCCCTCGACGGCGACAAAGTCGATTTCAGGATAGAAATGCGGGATGATCTTATCGACAGCCTTTTGGTACTTGTTGCTGGCGACCGCCATCGCCACGCCCATGTCGCGCAGGTCCTGCAGGAGTTCCGGCATACCATTATAGGGCTTGGTGTAGTCGGTGCAATGCACGTCATAGTACTCGAGGAAGTCGCCCAGGACGCGGTCCACCGTCTCGTCGTCACGTGCATCCTCAGGGAGCACACGCGTCATCAGACGCCGCACGCCGTTGCCCACAAAGTAAGGGTAACTTGCCATGCTATGCGTGGCATAGCCGTTGCGTTGGAGGGCATAGTTGGCCGCCTGCCCCAAGTCCTCGATGGTGTTGAGCAGGGTGCCGTCCAGGTCAAAAATCACGAGCTTCTTCATATCTCAATCACAATTACGCTGCAAAGGTAGTAATTTTCCCGTGAATTATAGATATGGTTGACGGCACAATGCATCATTATTGAATTAGTAGCGTGTGGTGCAATCGTTTGCGTTGATTCTTTATATAATTGTAGTGCGTGGAGGGCACTTTGGGTGGATAAGAATCATTAATTTTGGGACTACAAAAATCTGTGGTCCTATGAGGCCCTCCACCATCGGAATAACCAAAATTTTTACTCATAACTCTAAAAACGACGCATTATGAAAAAGATTCTTACATTCATTGTTGCGCTTGTGGTATCGTTATTGACGCTGCAAGCGGGCGCCGCCATGTACATTGTGGGTTCTGCCCCATTCGGCGGTTGGAAGACCAATGCGGGCGTTCAGATGACGGCGAGTGGCAACAGCTATACCGCCACCGTCGAAATCAATGGAGACGCCTATTTTGTGTTTGCCACTCAGCTGTGTTCATCGGCTGATGATTGGACCACCTTCAACAACTATCGTCTTGGCCCCAAGACCAATGACTATGTCGTGAACACCGGCAGCACCTATACCGCCTACAGTGGGCAAGGCAGCAACTCCTTCAAGTTCACGGGAAGCGGTTCTTATGTGTTTACCTTCAACAGCAGCAACAACCAGTTCACCATCAACGAGGCGACAGGCCCTGTCACAGCAGGTGACCTGTACGTGCTGGGTGAGGTGAACGGTAACGGCTGGGCACCCAACACGGGTGTGAAGATGGACTATGACGAGTCCAATGGCCTGTACAGCACCACGGTAACCACTACTGGCGCGAACGAGGGCTACAGCTACTTCTCGTTCACTACCCACCTGAGTGATGTCGCCGATGACTGGGCAGGCATCGCCAGCTACCGCTATGGCGCCGAGACCAACGACTATCCGACGGTTGTTGACACCCAGATGCCGCTGCAGCGTGGTGAGAACGCCTTCATGATTCCCGCAGGCACATGGAAATTCACGGTAAGTCTGACCAATGGCTACCTGCTGGTTGAGCAGGTGGGCGATGGCCCCGGCCCGCAACCCACAGGCCAGCTGTACATCTTAGGTGAGGCCAATGGCAACACGTGGGCAACCAACGTGGGTGTGGCAATGGCTCAGAATGAATCCACTGGTCTCTACACTGCCACGGTGACCTTCAACGGCGAGCACAGCGAGGAGGATGCCAATGTGAGCTACTTCTCGTTCACGACCAAGCTGGCTGACACCGATGACGACTGGGCTGGAATCGAACCTTACCGTCTGTCGCCTATCGCTGACGAGGGCACCAACTTCTGGGTGACCCCGCAGATGCTCGGCCACGAGCTTGCACTGAACAACATGGGCGAGAATGTGGACGTATCGTTCCGCATTCCTGCCGGCACCTACACGGTTACCGTCAATCTGGCTAACCGCATCTGCGTCATCACCCGCGAGGGAGGCAGCACGCCCGTTTCGGGCAAGGGCTGGCCGTCGATGTATGGCGGTGTGATGTTGCAAGGCTTCTATTGGGACAGCTACAAGGCTACGCGCTGGACCACGCTGACCGATCAAGCCCAAAACTTGGGTCAATACTTTGACGTGGTGTGGGTTCCCAACTCGGGTAGTGTCGATCCCAATGGCGTGGCTCAGAGCATGGGTTACATGCCCGTTTATTGGCTGAAGCACAACACCTGCTTCGGTACCGAGCAGCAGTTGCGCAACATGATCAGCACCTTCCACGAGCACAACACCAGCGTGCTGATGGATATGGTCATCAACCACAAGAGCGGTAAGAGCAGCTGGGTTGACTTTGCCAACGAGACCGTTATCGGTCCCGTCACTGGCGAGGAATATAGCATGACCTGGTCGCTTGCCGACATTTGCCGCAGCGATGAGTGCGTCGGCGCAGGCTACGCCGCCACTGGAGCCTATGACGAGGGCGAGGACTTTGACGGCAGCCGTGACCTGGACCACACCAGCGCCAACGTGCAGAGGAATGTCAAGACCTATCAGCAATACCTGATGAAGGAGCTGGGCTACGACGGCTTCCGCTATGACATGTGTAAGGGTTATGCCGGCTACTATGTCGGTCTGTACAACAAGGCCAGCGAGCCCGCCTTCTCGGTTGCCGAGTATTGGGACGGTAACGCCGAGACCCTGCGCTGGTGGCTCAACGAGACCAAGCAGGACGACAGGATTCAGAGTGCCGTGTTTGACTTCGCGTTGAAGTACCCGATGCAGAGCGCTTTTGCCACCGGCAACTGGAGCGCCCTGAACGACAAGGGCCTTGCCGCTGACCCCAATTATCAGCGTTACTCGGTAACCTTTGTCGATAACCACGATACGGGCCAAAACGGCAACTATGACTGTCTGAAGACCAACATCATGCCCGCCAACGCCTTCATTCTGGCGATGCCTGGCACACCGTGTATCTTCTACAAGCACTACCTCGTGTATGCCGACGAAATCAACAACTGCATCAAGGCCCGCCGTGCCGCTGGTGTCCACAACCAGAGTGCTATCCTCACCCAGCAGGAGAGCAGCGGCGGTTACATCCTGGAGACCCAGGGAACTCGCGGAAACCTGTACTTGCAGGTGGGCGGCGCCACCAACAACGGCTGCCCCTACGGCTATGAACTGGTACAGGCCGGTGACGGCTATGCCCTGTACATCACTTACGGCATCGACTGGCGCCACGTGGCTAAGGATGGAAGCATCGTGGGCTATCCCGTGGTGAGCAAGGCCGCTGGCAACTATGTTGGCAACGTGAGCCTGACCGTAGCTCCCAGCAAGGGCGGCACGACGCTCGTCTATACTACCGACGGCAGCGAGCCTACCACCGCAAGCGCTACCATCACCGCCTCTACCCCGATGACCTTTACCGAGAGCACGACCTTGAAGGTCGGTGTCCTGAACGGTGACCAGGTCGAGAACATCGAGGACTACATCTATACCATCACGGCTGCCGAAACCACTGGCATCAACGTGTATGTGAAGACGACGTTGAACAACGCCCATATCTGGGCCTGGACCAACACGGGCAGCGTGACTGGCACCAACTGGCCCGGCAAGGCCATCACCTCACTGAACAAGGTGACCGTCAATGACATCGAGTGGTATTGCCTGCACGTGGATGCCGACGAGGTATCGCTCATCTTTAACAATGGTGAGGGAGGTTTTGAGAAACAGACCGCTACCATCAACGTGACGCGTGACGCCTTCTTCATGTATCCCTACAGCGACCTGAGCACCTATGGCTACGGCGCCGCCGACACCTATCTTGACGTGACGGAGAAGTATGCCGGAGCAGGCAGTGCCAGCTATGAGAAGGTATATGTGCTGGGTAATATCAACTCGACCGGTTGGGCAACCAACAACGGCATTGAGATGACGACGACCAACGGTGAGAAATACACCGCCACTATCGACTTTGTTGATCCTTATGGCGGCTACAGTTACTTCAGTTTCACCACCGCCCTGGCATCGACAGCCAACGATTGGGACGCCATCGCAAACAACCGCATGGGCGCCACAAGCGACGGTTTCCTCATCAATGAGGCCCGCCTGGGCACCGAGTTGACTGTCGTAGCCAGCACCAATTCCTTCAGGGTTGCCACTGGCAAGTACAACCTGACGTTGTACCTCAACGGCGGCAAACTGATTGTCGAGAAGTGGACCGATGTCCTGCCAGGAGATGTGGATTTGGACGGTAATGTATCAGTTGCCGATGTGACGGCACTGATAGATTATATCTTGACAGGTAATGCAGCCGGCATCAGCACTGCTAATGCCGACGTTGACAATGACGGCATCATCAGCATCGCCGATGGCACCGCCATTATCGACATCATCCTGAGCCACAACCATTAATCCCTCATTTATCCATTAAAAAGCATCCAGGCTTCGCGGGAATGCCCGTAAGCCTGGATGCTTTTATCATGTGCCTCAATTGGGTTAATTGCGGAGCAGATTCTTGTCGGTGACGATCGTGGGTTCCTTGTCGAAGTCCCAGTCAATCTCGTACTTGATGCGGTTGTCGGACTGCAGGCGGGCGGTTGTCTGGTAGAAGTGGCGCACCTTGGTCTGCAGGATCCTGGTGTCGTCAAACTGTGTCTTGGTCACCCAATGACGGCCGGTCTCGACGTTCTCCTCGTAGTCGTAATCAAAGGAACTCTGGTCGGTGACATTAGTTCCTTGAATCTTCATCATGGAAATCACATCGCCCTGCGGGTTGTAGCCATACTCGATGGTGACATTGTTAGGTAGGATTGTCTTCACGAGACGGTATTTGTCATCATAGCAATCGGTCTTGATGACGCTTGAACCCTTGTAGTGGGTGATTTTCTTATAGAATTCCTCGCTGTCGAGATAGACGATGCGGGAATTGTCGCTGCCCCTGATTTCGGCGAGAGAGCCGTCATCGTTCCACTTGGTGATATAGCTCACGAGCTTGCCGTGGGAGTCGGTCTTATTGGTGAGTTTGAATCCAAAGTTGGAGTCAAAGTCATAAGAGTAGTCATCACTCTGGCCCGTGGCGCGGTTGGTATGCCTGATGAGCAGTCCCTGCTGGTTGAAAATCAGTTCCTCGACATTCTCGGAAGTCAGCGTGCTGGTGGTCACGCTCACCTCGCCCGTCAAGCCATCGCAGTTGTTCATGATCGTGGAAGTGGGCATCCACAACAAGTTCTCGAATAGAGCCCTGACATGATTATCCCTGATGCCGTCAATGGGATTGACAGCGTTACAGTAGCAATAGAGTTCAGTCCGTGACACCCTGTTGTTGAAATAATGCTGGGAGAAGTTCTGCTGCATCAGCTTCTTAGCCTCCTCGGCATAGTCAGAATCCGGGTATTTGGTGACGAAATCGAGATAGGATCCTACCGTGTTTTTCGAGCGGGCATCACGGTAGGCATAGTCCAGTTCCATCTGTTGCACGCGGTACACAAAACGCGATTCGGGATACTTGTCGAGGTATTGTTTGCAGGCCTCGACGGTGGTGTCCATCTCATTGAAGGCGCAGTGGTGCAACTGCTGCTCGACAGCCGTGTAGTAGCTTGACCTCGGGTAGAGTTCCATATAGCGCAGGCAGGAAGCCGAGGTGGAGTCCACCTGCTCGTAGGCGAGGCTGTCGCGCTTCCACTCAATGACCATGAAATGGGACTTGTTGTGATCGCTGTATTTATCAAGGTAACCCTGGCATTTGTCCAACTCGAGGGAATACTTGACGCCATTGTAGGCCACCAGTTCACGCTCATCCTTGAGGGTGGGCAGATCCTTGCAGTCAAACAGGACCTCTATCAGCTGGTCGTAGGCGTCCTCGGTCCCAATCTTGCGCACGGTGTCCACGAGGTTGCGCTCGATGCCCGACTTGATGTCGGCCACCGTCATCTTCAAACTGTGGTCATCGGCAAAGAAGAGGTCGGCGCTCGCGATGTCATAGGTGTCACGATAGCAAGTGCGCAGCAGGTTGTAGGCTCCCCAGGGGTCATAGGGCAGGCACTGTGTTGACTTGCCGCGCCCATCCTTGATGTTCATCATCATGCACTCCGAGAGTTGCCACAGGGGGAACAACTGCTTGCTGATCTCGACGTTAGGGTCAATATCCTTGTCCTTGAGCGACTTGTTCTTGATGTCTTCCCAATATTTTGCCGCCTTGTCCAGCTTATGATCGTTCAACGACTTAAAGACTTTTACCATGCGCTTCTGGTAATAGTTGTCTTGAAGGAACAAGGGGTGCTGTGCCTGCACACCAATGCCTGCACACGAGAGGACACATACTATCAATGAGAGTAACGTTTTCTTCATTTGTATCACCTTTTTCACAGGAAAAAAAATGCGAAATTTGGCGCAAATTTAGTCCTTTTCTTGCAAACATCCACTAATCTGAATGATTTTTCGACAGGTTTTAGTACTTTTGCGGCGCGTTAACAAGATAGCGCATCACTCATTCCAGCATGAAAACCATCAGCAACCGCAATACCAACCTGTCGATCTGCAAGGCCATCGCCATCATCCTGATGTGCGCAGGTCATGCCGAGGGTCCCACGCTGCTGGTGACCTTCATCTACCTGTTCCACATGCCCGTGTTCTTTATTGCAGCAGGTTACTTCTTCGACAAGAAATATCTGGCCGACCCGTGGACCTTCTGCAAGAAGCGTTTCAAGGGCTTGTATGTGCCTTTTGTCAAGTGGAGTCTGTTTTTCCTCGTTTTCCACAACCTGTTTTTCAAGATAGGGCTGATGAACGAACAATATGGCAACTGGACAGGCGGCGTGACGCACCCCTACAGCTGGCACCAGATTTGGCAACGCCTGGTGCATATCGTGTTCTCGATGGGCGGCTATGACGAGTTCCTTGCCGGGGCATTCTGGTTCTTCAGGGCGCTGCTGGTGTCGAGCATTGTGTTCCTGGTGATATATCTGCTGCTTTACAACCGTCGCAAGTGGCTCAACCACGACACGGTACCCGTCGTCATCGGTTTGCTGGCCATCGGTTTTGCCTGGTTCAAGGTTGCAAACCACCTGACTATCGTCACCATCATTCAGGGCGGCATACGCGAGTGCTGGGGTGTGCTGTTCTTCGCGATGGGCGTGATTTACCGCCGGCACCAACACCGCATCGCCGAGCATTGGGCATTGACGCTGCTCTATTTTATTGTGCTGGTAGTTGGGGCCTCATTAGGCTGGCAGGGCATGGCCTTGAAGGTGGAGCCGCGCACTGTCGCTACCCTACCCTTCACGGGCGCCATCGGTTTCCTGATGGTACATGCCATCGCCTCATGGATTGACAGGCACGACGGCGTGGTTAAACGGTTTTTGGTCTATTGCGGGGAAAACACGCTCTACATCTATGTTTTTCACATCATCAGCTTCAAGTTGGTGTCGGCGCTCAAGATATGGTGGTATGGCATGGACTGGGGTCAGATCGGGTGCCACATGGTCATCCACGAGAACAGCACGACCGACCTCTTTTGGGTGCTCTACACCATTGTCGGCACCACCGTTCCCCTGCTGGGCATCACCCTGTACCGCCGCCTAAAGCACTCCTATTTTCAACACTAATGGCTTAGCGAGCAGGCTTCGACTGATGAGAGCGGGGTTTGCTGATGAAGTAGCTGATGGTCAGGATAATGACGAGAATCAGCAGGGCGATGGGGACATTCATGAAATATTGCCCAGCCAGGTCATTGTTATGCTCCCGCAGCAGGTGAATGCTGTAGTTGAAGTTCAGCACGACCGAAAGCATGGTGTAACCGCACACAAATGCTGTGAGCACGCGCCACAAGGTGCCCCACACTCCGTAGCCAAACAACTGCTTGTAGGTGACGAAAACCAACACCGCCCCCAGTATGAAAACAAGCCATCCCAGCGAGGTGATGTCATAAATCATGTTGAGAATCATAAACACTGCCGAACTGAAGACCTGGATGAAAAATCCCTGCGGCAGGGTGTGGCGCGTGTTGCGAGGCGCAAAGCGGAAAATAAAATAGACGGGAACGATCAGGAATGACAGTAAGACGAGCGACAACACGTCAGGGTGAGTGTTGAGCCACTTAAACACGTCGTCCAGGTAGTCGCTGGGAGGAGGAAAAGCGCCATTGAAGTGGACATTGAGCCAATCGAACACCGTATTGATATAGCCCATCCTCTCGCCATGAGAGAGCTGGACCATTCCATGGATGGCACCCGTCATGAAATCGACAATCACACCGATAACAGCGATGATAGCCAGCATCTTAACGGGCGGAAAACTCACCTGCCGCTTGCCTGTGATGTAATCGCTGATAAAGTAGCCCGGACGCAGAAAAAGCTGCATCAGGGAATACAGCAGCGAGCGGTTGTGCATTCCCCACACCTCGGCAACACTCATGCCCACACTGCGCCAGGTGATGGGTCCCAAGCCCGACTTCTGGGAACAGTAAGGACAATAGTTACCCACGAAGTCGTGTCCGCAGTTATTGCAATGCTGCGTGTCATGGGAAGTGAACTCATTGTCATGCGGTGTGTGCTGCCACTGCCTGAATCGCTGGTATGTCTTCTTGATATCCACTGTTTGTCAAGGTCTATTTTAATCAATTATCACTGATGATTCCTGTGGGGGAACGACTCACTCAGGGCTTTACTATATATCGGTGTTAGTTACCATCCTGTTGAGCAATTTCACAAAGAGTTTAAACCCATCGACAAAATTGCTATCTCCTGTCTGTATCATGTGGATGCTGAAGTCGATTCCCAACATCAACAGAGCCAGCAGGTGGGCGCAAACCAAAGCCAAAACCACTCGCCACAGAGTTCCCCACACGCCATAGCCAAAGATTTGCTTATAAGCGACATAGGTCCAAATATTTCCTATCACGTACGTGAACCAATGCCAGGATGTGAGATCATCAAATATGTTGAAAATCAGAAAAGCGATGGCAGTAAACACCTGAATGAAAAAGCCCTGGGGCAACGTGTGGTGCGGGTTGCGCGGCGCATAGCGATATATGAAATAGTTGGGGAGAATCAGGTAGGACAGCAAGATTAGCGACATCACCTCGGGGTGGAGATTCATCCACTCAAAGGCGTTGTCGATAAACAGCATTTTGTCGCCCGCAAAATCGAAATCATTATTGAATACACCGCCGATTGGGCTCCCTATAAGATAATCGACAAAGAGTCCCAACAGGGCAATGAGGGCCAGCATCTTGACGGGCGGGAAACTCACCTGCCGCTTGCCGCTGATGTAGTCGCTGATGAAGTAGCCCGGGCGCAGGAAAAGTTGCACCAGCGAGTAAAGCAGCGAACGGTTGTTCAGGCCCCACACCTCGACGATGCTCTGGAGCACGCTCTTCCACGTGATGGGTCCCATGCCCTCACGCTGCGAACAGATGGGGCAAAAGTTGCCCACAAAGTCGCTACCGCAGTTCGTGCAACGGTGCGACTTCGAGTCTTTGAGTCTGTAGGCAAACGGGTCGTGTTGCCATTGCCTGAATCTCCGGTATGCTGCTTTAAAATTCATTGTTTTTATTTAGGCTTTAGGTGTTAGGCATTAGGTAGCATCCGCTTCCTAACACCTTTTACCTTTTACCTTTTACTTTTACCTAACACCTAAAACCTAAAGCCCGTAAGACATTAATCGTCGTAATCGACGTCGATGACCTGGAAATTGCGGTTGAACTCAATTTCCATGCCGTTGCTGATCTTCACCTCATAGACGCTGCGGTGGCGCTCAATCTTGACAACCGACTTGCCAGGATAATTCTTCTTGAGGTAGGTGTTAATCTGCTCTGGAACGAGATTGGCGGGCACCTTGCTGGTGCGGCACTCGATGTCCTTCCAATTGCCCTTCTTGTCAAACTCTACCCTTTCGCCACTCTCATAGACGATGGTATAGTCGTCCCAATCGGCGGTCACCACCAGGGGCACCTTTTTGGCAAAGTTCTGCTTCAAGAACGTCTGAGCGGCTTGGGGCAGCTGCTGATAAGTGATAACACGGTCATCATCATCGGCACTCATGGTCAGGCTCATGGTCATAACCATAGCCATCAACAAAAAGAATTTGAACTTCTTCATAATATTACTCAATTTAATTAACTGTTAATTTACCATTAGTTATTGTGGGAGCCTCAATCGTCCATCCCAATGAGCGCCCCCTGTTTGTTGAACTTCAACTCAAGGCCGTTAGCCAACTGAACCTCACAGCCATAATCCTCCTTGTCAATCTTGAGAATCATCGCATCAGGGAACTGACCCTGGATGTAGTTTACGATGGGGCCTGGAATTAATGATGTGGGCAACGGGTTAGTGACCGTTCCCTCAAGAGAGTCCCATTCGCCAGAAGTATCAAAATCAATACGTGTGCCATCAACAAGGAGAACTTCATAGGTTGTGCCGAGGAGCTTGCGTTCACTCTCGGCATAAGTTATGTTCTGCCCAGGAAAGCTCTGCTGGATAAATGAGATGATATTTTTTGGCAATTGGTCAGGTGTAACAGCACGGTCCCTGCAACCGCTCAACAGAAAAACTAAGACAAATATGCCTAATCCAATAAATTTCTTCATATTTTTATAATTTTACTCGCTGCAAATTTACACTTTTTTCTATTTATATCTTATCATCTCCCATAAAAAAACGATTTCAGGATACCAAATGACGCCAATTGTCATTACATTATCAAGAATGAAAGCGGTTTTCAAGAACTGTTCATTAATCATCAAACAACTTGAACCAACAAGGAACAACAGAAACAACCCTTGAAAAAATAACAGCAGATCACTCTGATTATTCTGACGTCACCGGCCACACAAGAGGGTGAGTCATCATGATGATTGCCGCTACCTATAATCGCCCTTCGGGCGAGAAATCCAAGAAAATCTGCAATATAAATCAATACAATAACTAATTATTCCGATTATATTAATAAGTTTGTTTGATTTGGCTTCGCCGACCTAAAGGTTCTCGGGCGCAGCCCGATCCAAGTTTTAGGAATGAATTATGACACACCCCTGTAAATAATGTCAAATTTGCATGGCAGAATGGCTTTTTCAAGAAAAATGATTATCTTTGCGTGTTGTACGACTTTAATTAACCAAGATAACAAACTGTCATGCAATACGAATCGACTTTTAATGCCATAGACAATATCCTGCGCAACGAGGCGGGATGCTCCACCGAGCTCGACTACATCGAGCAGACATCCTGGCTCCTTTTCCTCAAGTACCTTGACGACCTCGACCGTGAGCGCGAGGACAAAGCCCTGCTCGCCGGCAAGGACTACAAACCCATCCTGACGGGCTACATGCGTTGGAGTCAGTGGGCAGCTCCCAAGAAGGCCGACGGCACCCTCGACACCGTCAATGCCATGACGGGCCCCGACCTGACCGCCTTTGTCGATGGCAAGCTGTTTCCCACGCTGCGCGAGTTCCAGAACACGGCCACCAGTGCCAAGACGCTGGAATACAAGATAGGTGAGATTTTTGCCGAGTTAAAGAACAAGATTACCTCGGGCTATAACCTGCGCGAGGTCATCAACCTCATCGACCAACTGCATTTCCAAAGTGCCGAGGACAAGCACGAGATGACTGTCCTCTATGAGTCCAAAATCGCCAAGATGGGCAATGCGGGGCGCAACGGCGGCGAGTACTACACGCCGCGTCCCCTCATCCGCACCATCGTCAAGGTCGTTGACCCCAAGATTGGCGAGACTGTCTATGACCCTGCCTGCGGCTCGGCAGGCTTCCTGTGCGAGGCCTTTACCTACATGAGCCAGCGCGTCAAGAGCACCAGCGATGCCAAGACCTTGCAGGAGGACACCTTCTTCGGTAAGGAGAAGAAGCCGCTGCCCTATATCATCGCCACGATGAACATGATTTTCCACGGCTTGCAGGCCCCGAACATCATCCGTGGCAACACCCTGGCCGAGAATCTCTCGCAGATTCAGGAAAAGGACCGCAAGCACGTCATCCTCGCCAATCCGCCCTTTGGCGGCAGTGAGCGCGCCGAGGTGAAGCAGAACTTCGACATCAACACATCCGAGACCGCCTATATGTTCATGCAGCACTTCATCAAGATGATGAAGGCCGGTGGCCGTGCGGGCATCGTGATTAAAAACACCTTCTTGAGCAATGGTGACGCGTCAGCCTTGCGCAAGTTGCTGCTTGACCAATGCAACCTGCACACTATCCTCGACCTTCCCGGTGGCGTGTTCCAGGGTGCAGGCGTGAAAACCGTCGTCCTGTTCTTTGACAAGGGCACCCCAACCAAAAAGATTTGGTACTACCAACTCAACCCCGGGCGCAACTTAGGCAAAACCAATGCCCTGAACGATAACGACCTGGTCGAGTTCCTCGAGTTCCAGAAGACCAAGCCCGACAGCGAGAACTCCTGGACCATCGACGTGGCCTCGCTCGGTAGCGACTGCGACCTCTCGGTCAAGAACCCCAACAAGGTCGAGGAAGTCGATGAACGCACCCCGCAGGAAATCCACCAGCACCTGGCCCAACTCAACGACCAGGCGCATGAAACAAGGGTGGACATATAAAAAACTTGGTGATATTGCTGAAATAATCCATGGCAAAAATCAAAAAGATGTCATATCAGAAGATGGGCAATATCCCATCTATGGAAGTGGAGGTAATGTAATGGGATATGCAACTGACTATCTTTGTGAAGCAAATACTACAATACTTGGCAGAAAAGGCAGCATAAACAACCCTCAGTTTATTACCGAAAGATTCTGGAACGTTGATACAGCCTTTGGTATTTTCGCTAAAAATGGCAATGATAGTAAATTCATCTATTACTTTATTAAAAGTATTGATTGGTCAAAGAAAAATACAGGGACTACATTGCCAAGCCTTACTCAACAAGTGGTTAAATCTGTTGAACTCTCAGTTCCTCCTTTAGCTGAGCAGGAGCGGATTGTTGAGCGGCTGGATGCTGCTTTTGCGCAAATCGACGAACTGAAAAGTAATGCCGAAAGGCAACTCGCCGAGGCGCGTGCCCTCTTCCAATCCGCCCTCACCCAAGCCATGCAACCCAAACCAGGCTGGCAAGAAAAAAAGTTTATAGATGTTTTTGATGAAATAACTGATTTTGTTGCAGCAGGGTCATTCGCAGATTTAAGAAAGAATGTGGTTTATAACTCTGAGCCAGATTATGCTCAACTAATACGTACCACTGATCTCAAAAATAGGTTTAATAATAAATCTTTTGTTTATGTTAATGAACACGCTTTTAAATACCTATGGCGTGTTAACTTAAACGAAGAGTGTATTATCTTGCCAAATGTGGGTGTTAATTGCGGAGAAGTTTATTATTTGCATCCATCATTGCTTAAACATGCAAATAATGTTCTCGGTCCAAATGCTATTTTAGTACGTAGCAGAAAAGTAAACAACAGATTTTTAGCATATTACTTACAAGGGATAGATTTTCAAAAGGAGATTAAGCATATTACATCCAGTATGGCACAGCCGAAGTATAATAAGACGAATCTAAAAACGAGAATTGTCCATTATCCTTCATCTAATGAACAAAAGGCTTTAGTTGCTTATCTTGATTCTCTTTCAAATCACGTTAAAGAGTTAGAGGAAATCAGCCGCAAGACTGCTGCTGAGTGTGATGCGTTAAAGCAGGCGTTATTAAGGCAAATATTTGAATAAGATATGGACGAGGCGACAACCAGACTGAAAAAGATAGACCCGGCGCTAAGAAACGTCGGTTGGGACGAGGTGCCGCAAAGCGAAATCCTCGTGGAGCAGAGTGCGTATATCGCCCCGGGTATGGTGTCGGCGCTTCCGCAGAACCGCCACCCGAAAAAGGCTGACTACATCCTCGAGTACAAGAAGAAAAAACTGGCGGTCATCGAGGCCAAGAGCGACGAGAAAAGTTATGCCGAAGGCATCCCCCAGGCGAAACTGTATGCCGAGTTGCTGCACATCCGCTTCACCTACGCCACCAACGGCAACGAGATTTGGCAAATCGACATGGGCGTGAAGGACGCCCTGGGCAACTATATCATCCCCTCAACCGAGGGCCCTGTGGAAAAGTTCCCCTCGCCGCAGGAACTGTGGCAGATGACCTATCCCGAGCAGAACGAGTGGCGCGACACCTTCAACCTGTGCGCTCTGAACCGTGGTGGTGGCCGTGAGCCCCGCTACTATCAGGAAATCGCCATCGACTCGGTGCTGAACGCCGTCGCCAACAACCAGAAGCGCATCCTGCTCACCATGGCCACGGGCACGGGAAAGACCTATACCGCCTTCCAAATCTGCTGGAAACTCTACCAAACCAACTGGAACACCCGCGGCACGTCGCAGAAGCCCCGCATCCTGTTTATCACCGACCGCAACATCCTGGCCAACCAGGCTAAGAACGACTTTGAGCAGTTTGACGAGGACGCCATGGAGCGCATCACCGCCGACCGCCTGCGTGCCACCAGCGGCTCGGGCGCCCTGCGCGGCAAGCTGCCCACCGCCCGCCACCTGTACTTCACCATCTTCCAGACCATCATGGGCTGTCCCGACGGTAGCGAAACGCCCTACTACATGCAGTGGCCCAGGGATTTCTTTGATTTCATCATCATCGACGAGTGCCACCGTGGCGGCGCCAACGACGAGAGCGAGTGGCGCAAACTGATGGATTGGTTTGAACCCGCCGTGCAGCTCGGTATGACCGCCACTCCGCGCCGCAAGGTCAACGCCAACACCTACAACTATTTCGGCGAGCCGGTCTATAGCTACTCCCTCAAGCAGGGCATCGAGGACGGCTTCTTGACGCCCTACCGCGTGCGGTTTGCCAGCAGCTATGTAGATACCTACACCTACAACCCATACGACAGCGTGGTGGGTGAGATTGAGATGGACAAGACCTATACCGAGAAGGACTTCTACCACGGCAATATCTACATGCGGGAGCGCGACGAGCACCGCGTCAAGGAGTTGTTAAGCAAAATCGACCCCGATGAGAAGACCATCGTCTTTTGCGCCACTCAGGTGCATGCGCTGGAAATCGCGGCGATGATCAACCAGCACAAGAAGGTGCCCGACAGCAACTACTGTGAGCGCGTCACTGCCGACGATGGCGACCAGGGTGAGAAGATGCTCAAATTGTTCCAGAACAACGACCTGCTGCGCCCCACTATCCTCACCACGTCGCAGAAGCTCTCGACGGGCGTCGATGCCCGCAACGTGCGCAACATCGTGCTGATGCGCCCCGTGGATAACATCGTCGAGTTCAAGCAGATTATGGGACGCGGCACCCGCCTGTTTGACGGGAAGTATTTCTTCACGCTCTACGACTTTGTGGGTGCATCAAAGAATTTTGAGGACCCCGAGTGGGACGGCGACCCCTTCTGCCCCGTGTGCGGAAACTACCCGTGCTCCTGCAACAAGCAGCCGCCCAAGCCTTGCCCCAAGTGCGGCAAGATACCGTGTGAGTGCCCGCCGCCACCATCTCCCGGGCCATGCCCCATCTGCGGGCACCAACCCTGCACCTGTCCGGGTGGGGGTAAGCCCAAGAACACCGTTATCGTGAAGCTTTCCCCGCTGCGCAGCCTCACCTTGCTCCAAACCCATTGGGAGGAGCGCGTGCAGTTTGGCAACGAACTCATTACCATCGAGGAGTATATCAAGCGACTTTTCGGTGAGTTGCCCAAGTTCCTTGACGGTGTGGACGACCTGCGCGAGCGCTGGGCCAGGCCACAGACGCGCCACCAACTGCTCAACCTGCTGGAGCAATCGGGGTTCCAGGAAGAGAAACTGAACCTGGTGCGCCGCTTCCTGCAGATGGAGCAATGCGACATGCTCGACGTGTTGAGCTACCTGGCCTACAACACCACGCCGCTCGACCGCCAGCGCCGTGCCGACATCATCCGTGCCGAGATGGAGGCTTCGGCAACTAAATCGCAACAGGACTTCGCCAACTTCATCCTCAAGTTGTATGTGGACAATGGGTTCAAGGAACTGGACATAGAAAAACTGCCCACACTCATCGACATGAAGTACCACTCCGTGAGCGATGCCCGCCAATTGCTGGGCATGGACGCCATGCAAATCAGGAATTTCTTCCTCGACCTCCAGCATGAACTCTACAACAGCCCCGCCGTCAACGCCGCCACCGCGTAAAATAACAAACATTAAAAAGAATTAATATAATGGCAAAGAAAAGAATTATTTACAGAAGGCATAGATTGTTACCTGGTGTAGAACGAAGATTTAGAGAAAAAGTAGGTATTGGCAAAGACATACCTTCTGATCCTCATTTTAAAGTGGTTGTGAATTTACGTAATAGATTTATTAACGTATACGATTGTTCTGGTGGCTATGATGACCCTGGGGAACCATTAAGAATTGTGATTACTCCTCGTTTATTACATGATCTTAGAACTGGTCGTACAACTATAAAACATATTGTTGAATCAAAACTTAAAACGCAATCTGCGGCAGGTGATTCAAACCCATCTAAACGTTGTATCATTTATTATAATCCGAAAAATGAAAAAATACTTAAATAGATTCATAAACTATATACAAGGCTTTTTGAAAGAGCCAGAAATAGTGGCTGATAATATGGAAGGCAATAACAAAAACGAACAAGACATTGCGGATACTATAAATGGCATTGTGAGAAATCATTCTAACCATGCCAGGAAAATGGGGAGATATACTGCATTTTCTATATTAGGACTCGCATGGACGGTTTCATATCAATATCTTCAGTTCAATCCTACAGGAGAGCTAAAGGTGACTTTCTTTTTTGCGATTTTGTATCTTCTAATTGATTACTTTTATCATATCTTTATTACTTTAGCTAACAAAAGGGTTTTAAGAAAATGCTATGTTACGGTTCAGGGCAAAGGATATCAATTAAAGACAGATAAGAAAGGTAACAAAGTGGATCCAACCCTATATTCAAGAAAATATTCCACAGTTGGAACCGTCCAAATCCTTGTGAACGCAGTGTTTTTACTTATATCTGCATTCTTTTTGATTAAACATATCCTGTTAGTAGAAATCTAAAATGAATGGATTCAGGTTTCTTAAGTGGCAACACCACTTAAGAAACCTGAATAAATAGAAAATAGTTATAGCAAAATATCACCGTCAGAGTAAAAGGGCTTATTCGGGTGTTCTTCAATAAACCGCACTATAATCAGCAATCGTATTTGTTGTGTTAGTTGTTTCCCTATAATGACGGACGAAACAGTAAAACAAGCGCCGGGGTGGTTGGGCCTCGGCGCTTGTTATATTAAAAGATGTGTTGTCAGTGGGATTACTCGTCGTCGCGACGGTCGTCACGGCGGGGACGACGCGGGCCGTTGGGACGGGGACCGCGGGGGCCGTTGGGACGGGGGCCGTTGGGGCGGGGACCACGGGGGCCACCGTTGCCGCCATTGCCACCGGGACGGGGACCACGGGGGCCACCACCCTGGCGACGCTCGTCATAACCCTCGGGCTTGTCCTGCAGGGCACGCATCGACAGGCGGAACTTGCCGGTCTTCTTGTCAATCTCGATGAGCTTGACGGT